>DATLXH010000032.1:0-21988 GCA_035576005.1 Thermoanaerobaculia bacterium
GCGGCCTGTCTGCTTCGTTGCACGGCAATTTCGCTCCTTGACATAGTGTCGACTATGCCTTCGTCGCAAAATCGCCGTGCGCCTCGCATCCAAGCCACTCTCCGCCGTCTCACGACAAAGGTCTGTGAGAAATGCGGGTTAAGCCGCAGCTTCGGGTCTCTAACGTCCCACTGCTGCGCCGTGTACCTCCAGGTTAACGGTACTGAGTACAAGCTTGCGAGGTCCCTCGCCCTGCCGCTCACTCGCCCAAACCCGGGACGACAATCGCGGCGAACACTGGAGCTCGTGGAAGAGAGAGAGGTGCGAAGACGAGTCGCGACAAGGCTTACTTCATGAGCTTGCGATACTTTGGATCGAGCGCGTCGATGAGCCCATCGCCAAGAAAGTTGAGTCCCATGACGGCTAGCATGATCGCGATGCCTGGATAGATGGCGAGGTGGTTGGCGAGTCCGAGGTATCTCCGCCCTGCAGTAAGCATCGCTCCCCATGAGGGGGTTGGCGGTTGCACACCGAGTCCGAGAAACGAAAGTGCCGCTTCGGCGAGGATGGCCCCGGCCAGTCCCAGTGTCGCCATGACAATGACGGGATTGATTACATTCGGAAGAACGTGGCGGAGAATTACGCGGTGCGATTTCGCGCCCAGCGCTTTTGCAGCGGTGACGAACTCCATCTCGCGAACTTTCAGAACCTGGCCCCGCACCAGACGGGCGTAGCCTACCCAGCCTATGGTGGAAAGCGCGAGAATCACGTTGTTGAGGCTGGGTCCGAGCACCGCGACCAGAGCGATGGCCAGCAGGATTCCCGGAAAGGCGAGGAGGATGTCCGAAACTCTCATCACGAGCGTATCGATCTTCCCTCCGAAGTAGCCGGCGATCGCGCCGAGCGCAATCCCGACAGTGGAGGCGAGAAACACGACACTGAAGCCGACGCGGAGGGAGACACGTGCGCCATAAATGATCCGCGAGAGCACGTCGCGCCCCAGATCATCGAGGCCCAGCAGATGCTCTTTCGACGGACCCTCGAGGCGTCTCGATGTGTCCTGCGTGCTCGGATCGAAGGGAGCGATGATCGGAGCGGCCAGCGCGATGGTGATCATCAGAACGGTCAGCACTGCTCCGGCACTCGAAGCGAAATTGCTGAAAACGAGGCGGGTGAAGTTTTTGACTTTCATGATCAGTCGTATTTGATTCGCGGATCGACCATCCCGTAGAGAAGGTCGCAGATGAGGTTGATCATGATGTACGTCAGGGCGATGACCAGAATTGACGCCTGAACCTGAGGGTAGTCTCTCGTGGTGATTGATTGAATGAGAAGACGGCCCAGTCCCGGCCACGAAAAGATCTGTTCCGTGATGATCGCTCCTGTCAGGAGCGATCCGAACTGCAATCCCAGGACCGTGATGACCGGAATGAGCGCATTTTTGAGAGCGTGAATGAAGATGGCCTTTCGGCGCGACACGCCTTTTGCGACCGCAGTCGTGACGTACAGTTGGTTGAGCTCTTCAGCCAGACTGACCCGGATCATTCTGGTCAGGATCGCTGCGAGCGCCATCCCCATCGTCAGAGAGGGGAGGACGATCGACTTGAAGCCCTCCTCCCGTCCGGAAACGGGGAACCAGGTGAAGTGGATCGAGAAAGCGATGATCAGAAGCGGGCCGAGCCAGAAACTCGGCATCGACACGCCGAGCAGCGCAAAGAACCTGGCGACGTTGTCGATCCACGAATTGCGGTAAATGGCCGAAATGATTCCGAGCGGTAGCGCAATGGCGAGCGCGATCAGCATGGCGCCGAACGCGAGTTGAATCGTGGCCGGATAGCGCTCCCGAATTTCCTGAGCGACGCTCGTGCCCGTGCGGAATGAAGTACCAAGGTCGCCCCGTGCGAGATTGCCGAGGTAGGAGACGTACTGTCTCCACAGCGGTTGATCGAGGCCCAGCTCTTTGCGGATCTGCGCCACGTCTTCGGGGCGCGCGTTCTCGCCAGCGATCTGTACGGCCGGGTCGCCGGGGATCAGGTGAATCAGCGAGAAGATGAGCGTCAGGATCCCGAGCGTGATCGGAATCATCTGGATCAATCTTCTGATGATGTACTGGGTCATGCGATGTGATTGAGATGGACTGAATCGCCAGACTGCAAAATTGCCGCCCGTGTTGAGCAACGCGATTGTGGGCCTTTGATTGTAGCCTCCGATCGAGGAACTCGACGAGCGTCCGACACTCCTGGCCCGACGGCGTCGGCCCTCGAGGTTCTGCCTGAGCTCTGAAGTTCAGGACGTCGGGCTACCTCGAGGGATCGAAGTTCCAGGTCTCGAACCGCACAGCGGGCGCGAGAGTTCCGCCGATCGGATTCCACGAGCTTCCGATGGCACGGCGCGCGGCTGAGAGATCCATCACCGAGGAGAATGCTTCGGATATCGACTGAGTCCAGCGGAGATTTGGAAGGCGACCAGTAATCTCCCCATGCTCGATGAGGAACGTGCCGTCGCGAGTCATCCCCGTCATGAGCGCGGTTCGGGGATCAAGCAGGCCGTTGACGTAATGGAATCGCGTGACGAGGACGCCTCGCTCGGTTCCCCGGATCATTTCCTCTCGTGATGAGCTACCGGCCGCGAGACAGAGGTGGAGTCCCGAGCCATGATCGTCCGAGCCGAGTCCGGCAGCACTGGCGGTGGCCTCGAGTCCGAGTTTCCCGGCGTAGAGATAGTCAACGAGTGGAGTCGTAGCAACCCCTCTGTCGATCACGGTGATCCGCTTCTTCGGCAAGCCTTCCATATCGAACGGGAAAGGGAGAAACCCGGGATCGGCTGCGTCGTCGACTATGGTCACGTTGCTTCCGAAGATCTGCTCACCCAGCTTTCCGTGCATCAGCGACGAACCTTCTTCGAAGGACTGGCCGGAGAACGTGATCATGTTTATCCACTCGAAGAGATCGGCGATCCCTGCGGGCTCGACAATCGCCACGCACGGCCCGCCTTCGAACTGCCGGGGCCTGTCCGAGAATCGTCCGGCTCGTTCGACTGCTTCGCTGGAGAGTTGCACGAGGTCGAGGTCTCCGATCCTGCGCGCGGTCTGCGTTGCGTGACCCGAGTTGCTCCCGCTCACGGCGATGAACGAGGCGTCGCATTGTGTCGTCGCCGCGTACCGCCGCACTCCACTGCTGTTCCCGGTAGCGATTGCGATGCAGGAGTCAGTGAGCGACCCGGCGAATGAGATGTTCTTTGATCTGGCCTCGTCGAAAATGTCGCCAAGGAGGCGAGCTTTCTCGGACGGATCGAGCCAGGCGGTTGCATCGTCGAAAAGATTGGCCCGGGTGACATCAACGGGCTTGCTGTAATGCCCGGCGAAGCCGGGCAGAGAGCTTGCTGAATTCGCGGCGAATCGGGCAAGCCTGACGCTCTGTCTGATATCGGATTCAGCGAGTGAGCTTGTCGTCGCGGTGCCGAGCCGTCCATCGGCGAGAAGTACGCGGACCGTCAGCATTGCGCTCGATTCGGCTGTGTTTTGATGGAGCTCGGAGTTGGCAAAGCGACTCAACCGCCGGTCAATCGAGGTGAGGGCGACATCGATTTGATCATCACCTGCCTCCGACGTCGCGAGCTCGATCGGTCGTGCGCTCTGTTCGCCCGTCAGGATCATCGCATTTCCACCCCGAGGAATCTCGCTGCGGGCGCGCCATGAGCGACCCGCATCGTTTGAAGAGGCTCCCCCTTCCCGCAATTCGGAAGGCCCCAGAGCTGCCAGCTGGCCCTGTCTCCCACCAGATCGCAGGATCGCCAGAACGAGGGGGTGGATCCTCCGTAAACGGGGTTCTTGAGGAGGCGTCCCAGCCTGCCGTTCTCGATCGCAAAACCGACCTCGCAGCCAAACTGAAAGTTGAGGCGGCGGTCGTCGATCGACCACGACTTGTTGGTATCGATGAAGATCCCGTTCCGCGTGCTGGCGATGATCTCGTCGAGCGATGCTGTGCCCGGTTCGAGGTTGATGTTCGTCATCCGGATGAGCGGAAGGCGCGATGCGCTCTCGGCGCGAACAGTCGCGTTTGATGCGTCTCGACCGATACGCGCAGCCGACTCCCGGCCGGTCAGAAAGTCGACGAAGATCCCTCGCTCGACGAGCGGAAATCGCTGAGCCTTATTTCCTTCGTCGTCGAAACCGAACGATCCGATCGATCCGGCGATTGTCGCGTCCGCTACGATTGTCACTCCTGGCGATCCGTAATGAAATGTCCCCAGCATTGACGGATCCAGAAACGATCCTCCTGCAAGAGAGACCTCGTAACCAAGGGCGCGATCCAGTTCGGCAGCATGACCACATGACTCATGAACCTGCAAAGCGAGTTGTGAAGAGCCGATGACGAGGTCGAAGGTTCCGGCCGGTGCCTTCGGTGCGTCGAGAAGGGCAATCGCCTCGTCGCGAATCCGCGACGCGTTCCCGCGCAGGTCGAGCCCCTCGATGAACTCCCATCCTCGTGCCTGGTAGTCTCCGCCGAATGGGTTCGGGTAGGTGCGGCGCTGGTAGTCATTCCCGGCCATGGCGTGCGCCTCGATTCCGCCGCCCATCTCCGTTGCTGTCTGATGGATGATGCTGCCTGCGCTCGACACGAAAAGTTTCTGTTGTCGGTACGATGAGATCTCGCCCACTGCCTGATGGATTCGAGGGTCGGTGCCAATCGGCTCGATCGCGGCGAGCAGATATTCGATCTTCATTTCAAGAGAGATCGACCATGGATCAATCAGGTAGGACGACGCCCAGGAGGCTGAGACCGCATCGGAATCCGGAAACGAGATCGGCGAGCCGATCAGATGGCTCGCACGCGCCAGACTCAACGCTCTCTGCGCGGTGATCTCCAGGGCCTCGTGGTTGCGAGCGTCGCTCGTCGAGGCGAAGCCCCATCCGTTCCCTGCGAGCACGCGCACCCCTACCGCGTGATCCACGGTCGACGAGATGACGTCAACTCTATGGTTGCGGACACGAACAAGCTGACGCTCTGTGGTCGTTGCCCGGGCGTCGGAGTACCTCGCCCCACTTCGCGAGAGGGAGCGTAAGAGATCGGCTAGTTGCGTCGGATCGAACGAGTGGCTCAAGTGGGTATGGAGGAGTAGAAAACCAACGGGCGGCGTGTGGCCGCCCGTTTCATTACTTTCGGTTACTTAGCTTCAGATGTTCAGAGCTTTCTCGACGAGACCCCTGCGTGGGGTCACCGGGCCGGTAGAGCGCATACCCACGCTTTACCTTGGGGTCCGCCAGCTGCTTGCCGAGCCGGTCCTCGATCCTGGTCTCGAATCCCTTCAAACCGTTCTCGTCGGTTCCGGTGAGGATCGCGACGAACTCTCCGTTGGAATTGTGACAGAGGATGTCTTCCTGGCGGCACAGCTTGGCCAGCGACTTGTTGAGCTCTTTATCTTTTTTATCGGACTTGATCCAGTAGAGAGCGTAGTTCATGTCGAACTTCGAGACGGTATCAAGGTTTCGCTGCAGCCGCTCGTTGAACTCGGGATCCAGTTCCGTCTTCTTGCCCGACATCTTGATGACCTCTCGGTCTCGCTGTTGCGGTGTGGCGGTGCTGGCCTGCACCTTTTCCGGGAAGAGGCCGCCCACGCTGTAGTCGATGAGGTCGACCCCGCTGATCAGGCGGTCAGATCGCGTGTTCGTGGCCGCCGTTCCTGCGACCGCTGGGTTCGGGGTCTGGGACACTGATGGTTCAGTTCCGTTCATGTAGTCCTTCTTACGCGAGATGTAATGTGATTTGGATCACGGCGCACCATTTTGCAACGATCAGGCCACGAGAAGTAGAAGAATCGTTCGATTAGTTATGCGCAGTCGCGGCCTGGTAGGCGCCGCGCCCGCACGGATTCGTTTGATGCGATCTACCCGGTTCGCAGAGGATCGATGCCTGGATGGAAAGGACACGCTGATCGAGTGCATGCTCGCAAGGCCCCTTTTCAAAACGGCAACGCAATGCGCCAACGCGTTTAGGGCACCATCTGTTTTGTCGATGTGGGGGAAGGGGCGGTCGGGCCTTCAGCCGGGATGGTACTGGTCCCTTTGACGTCGATCTGGTCGGGAGTCCTGATCTCGCGCATGTCGGAAAAGATCGGACCCGCCATGCGACGAAGCTCATCAAGGTTTCCAGTTCTGGTGCGGACGGCCTCGCCCGGCTCGCTCATCGACTCGAGGGTGAATTTCTCCATGAATGGCTTGAGTGAAACGTTACGGATCTGCTCAGGAGGGACCGTGCTGAAGTTCCTGTAGAGCCAGATGAGATTCCCTGTGGACAGGTTCGTGTCGGTGTTTGCCGAGAGGGCGCGAACCGTATTGATCAAACCCAGGACGTCATTTGGATCCCGTTTCTTGAGCTTCTCCCGAACGGCAGAGATCACCTGCTGCTGGCGCAACTCCCGTGCGTAGTTGTCCCCTTCGAATCCGATCACGTAACGGTAGCGAGCGTACTTGAGTGCGCGGCTCCCATTCATTTTCTCCCAGCCAGCCCGGAAGCCTTCTCTGAAAAGATAGTCGTAGAACGACCGCTGCACGTAGATGTCGATTCCGCCGAGGCTGTCGATGATTTTCTCGAAGGCTTTGAAGTCGAGCTTGATGAAGCCGTGAATCGGCTGATTGAAAATCGTTGAAACAGTGTCGATCGTGAGGCCGGGGCCGCCGCCAGGATAGCCACTCTGGCCTCCGATGTTGTGTGCCTGATTGAGACGATGATTGCCGTATCGTCCCAGCCTGGTGTAGTAAGCTCGCCTTCTACTCGTTCTTCTACCGATTCTTTTACATTCTCATCATCGACGTGTGTAAGGTGTTTGCGACGCTCGAGGAGCTTCTTGGACTCGACATGTCGTGGGGAAAACTTGCCAGGAAAGGGCGAATTTTAATCGAGGTGCTTTGAGCTATGAGATATGACTGGATTCAGATTCTGGCTGCGGTGATCCTGTTCTCGATCGTTGTGACCATGATCCTCGCGGTGGCTTCCTACTTCGCTTACAAGGTTCGTGAAGCAAGACGGCCCAAGACGGCGGCCGAGCTCCGTCAGGAAGGCGAAGTCAAAGTGTTCTTTGAACAGTATCAGCCTAAGTAGGGGATGACTCACCACGAGCATCATGTCGACTGGCGGGTCCTGCTGTTCTACGGACTCGTTTGCGTGGTCGTACTGGGCGTGGGCGCCGTCGTGCTGTACACGTACTTCGAACGGCAGACGCTGGCGCAGGGGATTGTCCCGGAGCCTCTTCCCAAGGTCATGGTAATCACCGGCTCCCCCGATTCGAAGTTCGTCTCTTCGTGGGTCGGACTGATGACCAAAGCGGATTTTTCACCCACTCTGGTGCCAATCGAACGCGTTGATGCACTCCAGGGCGTCCTGGTCATCACGAACATCGCAACCCTTCCCGAAAAAGTTGCAGGGCAGATCGACGCGTACGTCCAGGATGGCCGCGGGGTGGTCGTCATCGGCGCGCCGCCGCGACAGTCTTCACCGTTTCTCGATCTCGTTTCGACTGACTCGGGGATGTCCGAAACCCGGATTCAGATGGCGGAAGCGGCATCTCCCCTCATGGCACGGATGAATCCAGGTCACGAGCTACTTACGAGGCCGGCTCCGGTTGCGTTCATCGACGAAACTCCCCAGATGATCGTGGATGCTCGCTGGAAGGTGACCTCACGAGCCGCGGTTGCGCACTATTCGCATGGCGAAGGGAGGGTGGTCTGGCTCGGCTTCGACCCTGCGGCGCTGACCAACCAGAATGACGTTCAACTGAACCTTCTGCTGCGCACCGCGTTTCGTTGGGCAGCGGGACAGCCAGTATCCGACGGAGCCGTCGGTGCGCCCGCCGCTGCAAGGACGCTGACTCCTGAGGCGAGGCTTGCAGCAAGGACCGAGCGTTTTGCTTTCAGCGTCGAGAAGCTCCGGGGCGAGGGAACATTTTCCGTCCGGCTGACCAATCGAGGAAAAAAGAAGATCGAGAATCCGACGGTCAAGCTCTGGCTGCCGGCCCGGGTCAAGAATGTGAAGCTGGCGGGAAGCTTTATCCTGAGGCGAAAGGCAACGTTGATCGGTGTACCGCAGGATGGAACGGTGCTGGTCATGCTGCCCGCGCTCAATCCCAACGAAGATCGGACGTTGAAGTTGAAGGTCACCGCAACGAACTGATCGGTGCTACTTTGCGCGTTCCCAGCCGACAGCCGGGAGCTCAACACGACGGGCAATCGCGAGGGGCATTGCTTTTGCTCCGGAGAGGAATCATGAATTCAGCAAATGAAGAAAAATCCATTGGGTCTATTGTTCGCGGTCTGACTGAAGATCTTTCGACGCTCTTTCGCAGCGAGATCGCCCTGGCGAAACTCGAGCTCAAGCAAACGGCGGCGAACCTTGGTGGCGCAGGCGCCTTGTTTCTCGGCGCCCTTGTCTGCGGTCTGTTTGGACTGGCCATGTTGTTCGTCACCGGGATTCTCGCGCTGGCTCTGATCATGCCGGCATGGCTGGCGACCTTGATCGTCGCGGTCATCGCTCTGGCGCTCGCAGGGCTGCTTGCGGTGATGGGCAAAGGGAAAGCCTCCAGCATCAAACTGGTCCCCGAGGCGACGATCGCAAGCGTGAAGGGCGATATCAGCACGATCAAGTCAGATTTCTCAAGACTGAAGAGGGGACGAGAATGAGCGACGAAGCGGGAACGGATCATGTGAAACGTCACATTGAGCTGGCCATCGATCGTGCTCGGGAGGGTGTCGGCGATCAGGTGGATGCTCTGGATCGGCACCTCCGCGAGTCACTCGACTTCAAGGAGAAAGCTGCCACTCACGCACCGGCGCTGATTGCAGCAGGCGCGGCGGTCGGGTTCCTCGCTGGATTCGGACTCAATGACAAGCTCGCCCGCGTGCTCAAGATTGCCATCCCCCTTATGCTCGTGGCCAAGGTAGCGAAGGCTCGTTTCGGGGATCACGATTCCGAAACATCGGGTCTTGCCGACGATCTCTACTAACGCCCGCAATCTCTCCTGGCCCGCCCTCTCACGCCCGCCGAAGATAGCGTGCTCCGGGCAGGACCATGACGAGACCTCGTACTTCCAGAGTGAGTAATGTTTCAGCCAGCTCATTGACCGGAACGTTGAGTTTGGTGGCAATGGCATCTGCGCCGACCGGTTCATCACATCGGATGAGCTCGAGCAGTCGTTGGAGCTCCGGCTCGAGCCGAGTGCGAGGGACTCTCGTGACCTGCTCTTTCCGGAGCTGCGGAAGCTCCTCAAAGATATCTTCCACATCGTGAACGAGCTTCGCGCCAGATTGGATGAGCCGGTGAACGCCTTCAGAACCGCCTGAAAAGATCGATCCCGGCACCGCAAAGACCTCGCGCCCCTGCTCGGAAGCCATTCTCGCAGTGATGAGCGAGCCGCTCCTGCCCGTCGCCTCGATGATCAGCGTTCCAAGTGTGAGGCCGGAGATGATGCGGTTACGGATCGGAAAATTTGACGGCAGAGGCGGTGTGCCGGCTGGAAACTCGCTGACAATCAGCCCTCTCTCTTCGATCTGCCGGGAGAGTTGCCGATGAGAACGGGGATAAATCAAGTCGATGCCGGTACCGATTACGGCAATGGTCCGGCCGAACGTGTCGAGGGCCTCTTGATGCGCCGCAGCATCGACGCCGCGCGCGAGACCCGAGACGATGGTCACTCCAGCCCGCGCAAGCTCTTCAGTAAGCCTGGCGGCGACATTGAGAGCGTAAGGGGAGGCGCGCCGCGAGCCCACGATGGCGATCGCACGCGTGGCGAGCAGCGTGCGATCGCCCACGACGTTGAGCGTCAAAGGGGGGTCAGGGATCTCGCGCAGGAGTGCCGGGTACTCCTTATCTGCGAGGGTGATGACACTGTCGCGCAGCGCTGCCACCACTCCGCTGTGAGTGGCCGATTGGAACGCGCTCAGGAGCTCTCGGGCGCACGCTTGATCGACGTGCAGCAGAGCCGAGATTTCCTCTGGAGCGGCATGGTCGAGTCGGTCGAGAGGATCGAAATTCTCGAGGAGCTTACGTGTTCGGGAAGGTGACAGGGACGGCAGCAGCGACAACGCGATCATCTGATCGCGTACGCGATCGGGCACAATGTCCATCAGAGATCTGTGATGCAGGAGGGAGAGAGCCGGGGCGTTGTGCGGGGGTGCGCGGGCGTCATTATAATTTGCGACACCGTTGCAGAACAAGGGGCAACCACGACTCGAAGATTGCATCGCTGTCGAGCGTCCTTTGAACCGACTGTCTCGCGTCTTTGCTTCGCGACGCAAAGGAGCTTCAAATGAAACGTTTGGAAACGCGGGCCGTCAGCAGCTTTCTGCTACTGGCAATCGTTGCTCTGATGGGCGGCTGTTCGAGCGGGCGTAATGATTTGAGCCTTGCGTCCTCTCAAATGAACTTCGGAGTCAGGTCGGCCAGAATGAACCTCTGGCGGGAAGCGCTCTTCCGCTTCCGTCGTGCGTCCCAGATCGAACCTACCAGCGCGCTGGCAGCCAACAATCTCGCCGTGGCCTACGAGGGGACAGGCGACTTCGACAAGGCGCGTGAGTCCTACGTGGAGGCACTGCGACTGGATCGGACGAATGTCCACATCCAGAAGAACTACAGCCGCTTCACTGAGTTCGCTGCCCGCAATAAAAAGCGCGACGCGAAAGCGAATGTCACTGCGCCAAAGCCGCTCGATGATTCAAAACCCGACTCCCCGGCAGCCTCGGTGGTCCCCCCAGCTCTCGGGCCGGCAGAGCCTCCTCTGCAACTCCCTGAGGCCGGACCACCGCAGAAACCGGTAAGCGTGCCGCCTTCCAGTGGAAAGCCCGGGGTGAACCGATGAGAGTGGCACTCGCTCTGGCCACCGCATTCATTCCCCTCGCCCTGTCGGCCGGCGTCGTCGAAGTGAAACTCAAACTGCCAATCAAGCCGAAGCTCAATGTGACAGGAGACGAGACGATCGCGATCGCCCCGTTCGTAATCGTCGCGTCTGAAGAGAAGGGCAGGCCCGACCGGGCGTCGAAGGTCGATCTTCAGGCGGAGTTTGCCCGTTATCTGCGCAAGCAGATCAACAAGTCCACCAAACTCAAGCTGGTCGATCTCCCACCGACCCGACTTCCATCGACCGAGATCAAGCTGCTCGAAGCGAATCGGGATTTCTGGAAGGATCTCGCGTCGCGTAGTGGTGCGGACCTGCTCATTACCGGGGTCATTGACTTCGATGTGCGCGACAAGGCCGGCTACAAGACGGAAGAGTATGTTTCGCAGGTGGATGGGAGGACGTACTACCGCCAGGTGCTCGTGGAGAGCACGGGATTCATCTTCGACATCGTCGTGGCAGTGTTCAATGGCGACACGGGAGAGAAGATTGCCGAAGAGAACTTCCGTGATTTCAAGGAATTCGATCAGAGAAATTACGACGAGATCCTCGGGCTCTTCGAGAACCTTCGCGCTCTCGAGACGCAATTGCTCGGCCTCTTCGTCGCGCAGGAGAGCTCAGCGACTCGCTACGTGTTCACTAACTGATCGAAGCATCATCTGTTTTTCAGTCAGCACCCAGGGAGGCCCGGTTGAAGCGGATCCAGGCAGTGGCTCTACTCGTTGCTTTGTTGTTTGTTGTTCCTTCAACCGCCTTCGCCTTTGGCAAGAACAAGATCGCCTACGACCGCTTCGATTGGGAGATCTACCATTCGACCCATTTCGACGTTTACTTCTATCAGGAAGAGAAGGGCTCGCTGCAGAAGGTTGTGAACTTTGCAGAAAGCGCGTACGACGATCTTTCGCGCAAGTTCAACTTCCAGATCCCTAAGAAGATCCCCCTGATCTTCTACGCAACTCACTCGGCCTTCGAGCAGACGAACGTCGATCTCGGGTTCATCCCCGAGGGGGTTGGGGCGTTCGCTGAACCGGTCCGTAACCGGATGGTGCTGCCGATCGACACGACGGACGAGAAACTTCTTCAACTCATCACCCACGAGCTGACCCATATCTTCGAGTACGAGATTCTCTTCCAGGGCAAGCTCGGGAAATCGCTCACCTCGCGCCCGCCGACCTGGTTCATGGAAGGACTGGCCTCGTATATGGCGCAGGACGAGGACTCCAAAGACAGGATGGTCCTGCGGGACGCCGTAGTAAACGATAGCGTTCCCTCGATTACCAGGAACTTCGGGGGCTACTTCGCCTATCGCTTCGGACACGCAGTGTTCGAATACATTCAGGAAAAATATGGATGGGAAGGGCTCCGCGATTTCATCTACGAGTACCGCAACACGTTGGGGGGCTCACTCGAAAAGCCACTCAAGAGAGCTTTCGAAGTCACGCCTGAAGAGTTCGACTCGAAGTTTCGAACCTGGCTGAGACGACGGTATCTCCCTACGCTCATCGAGAAGGGCGAGCCTGTCGAGTACGGCGAAGTCTTCCGCGTCGAAAAAGATGTCACGAGCCACGAGCTCTCTCCCATTCAGTCGCCCTCCGGAGATCTGCTCGCGGCTGTCACGACCTACAAGGAAGACGCGGACATCGTGCTTCTCAACATTCCCGAGCGGAAGTTCCTCAAGAATCTGAGCCGAGGATATGCCGAGGGATATGAATATCCGATCGTCCAGGGCCTGACGACCGGATCTGTCATGGGTCGTGATCTCGCCTTCAGTCCCAGTGGCGATCAGATTGCGCTGTTCGTCAAGAAAGAGCGAGGACGCAATCTGATGCTCATCAACGCCCTCACCGGCAGGGTCGACCGGTCAGTCCTGATTAACGTGGAGCAGCAGCTGAGTCCGTCCTACTCTCCCGATGGCTCGAAGATCGTCTTCACCGGATTCGTCGGAAATCAGAGCGATCTCTTTGTTTACGATCTGGCGAGCGGGAGCATTACGAACCTCACCAACGACGTCTTCTTCGATGGCTCCCCGGTTTATTCACCTGACGGAAAGTGGGTCGTATATTCTTCGATCGTCGATGGCTGGGCCAAGCTGTTTCGTCTCGATGTGTCGGAGCCGTCGCGACGTTTTCAGTTAACGACCGGGTCTTCGAATGACATCGATGCGACCTTCTCTCCTGACGGGAAGCGGGTTTTTCTTTCGTCGGACCGCCAGACCGGTCGGGAGAGCGCGCCAGTCGATACCCCTCCGGTCATCGAGACGCCGGGAGGGGAATCGGCGGCCGCGAAGTCGTCGGGTCCGCGCCCGGTGAATCCCGCTGACCGCGCTGCTTACAACATCTATTCGCTCAACCTGGAGAACGGAGATCTTCTCAAGTACACCGACGTCGTTGGCGGCTGCTTTACACCGGCGGTCTTCATCGCCGCAGGAAACAAGGAACGACTCGTGTTCTCTTCGTATTACAAGCGCCGCTGGCAGCTTTACACCACGTTGACCGACAGCCCGCTCGGGGCACCGGAGAAAACCACGCTTTCTTCTGAGCCGATCCGTGCCGAACAGAGAGTGCCGTTTCTTGCGCCCGTGGAGGTGACGATCGACGCCGAGAAGGTCGAGAAGGTCGGAGGCTTCAAGCTCTTCATCGACGACATACAAGTCAATGCCGGTGTGAACTCGGACCAGACCTTTATCTCCCGCTCCGTCATCCTGATGAGCGACATGCTCGGCAATAAACGGTTCATCGCCTCGCTCGATTCGGTTTCCACGTTTTCGAACTTCGATTTCCTTTACCTCGACATCAAGAATCGTCTGAACTGGGGGGCCCGCGTTTTCGATGACAGGTCGTTCTTCCGTGCCGATTTTGATGCGACCAGGGGATTCCAGCGTGGCTCGCAGGCCTACCGGCAGACCGGCGCGATGGGAATCCTCAGCTACCCGTTCGATCGGTATCATCGTGTCGACGTGGGAGCGGGATACATGCTGCGCGAGATCGCCTATCCGCAGCTGTTCTCAGACGCAGAGGGAAACTACCGGCTGTTCCTGCCAAGGAAAGACAGCTTCCCGATCGTCTCGTCGACCTTCACGGGCGACAACGCGCAATTCAAGGAGTTCGGGCCCGTATCAGGCCGACGCTATGAGGTGAGTGCTGCCTACTCTGCCGACGTCAAAAGGGGCGGAACGCTCAGTGGTGACCTCGTTGTCGATTTCAGGAACTACCGTCAGGTCACCTCGCGGAGTGTTCTGGCGGCGCGGCTGTTCGCCGCCATCTCGGAAGGGAACTTCCCGAACTTTCATTACTTCGGCGGTCTCAATACGCTTCGGGGCTATGACTTCCGAAGCATCGTGGGCGATCGGGCGTTCTTCGCGAATTTCGAGTACAGGTTCCCGCTCATCGACCTGCTTGCCACTCCCGTCTTCGCATTTCAGCAGGTCCGCGGATCGCTCTTCTTCGACATCGGTGGCGCATTTTTCAACGGCGACGATTTCAAGTTCGTGGAGGACAATCGGCTCGTGGACGGGAAGGCGTCGGTTGGTTATGGAATCGCGTTCAACCTGTTCGGACTCGAGTTGCACTGGGACTTTGCGAAGCGCACGAATCTCAAGGATCTCAGCGGGAAATTTCAAACGACGTTCTGGATTGGAGAGACGTTCTAGCCCGCAGACTGTAATAGACGCAGGCTAGGCGGCTCGCTTGCGTTTTCTCCTGTCTGCAATGGTCTCGCGCAGCAGTTTGAGCAGCGCACGTTCTTCCATCGAGAGGCCGTTTCTTGCAACGGGGCGACCTGTCCGCTGCTTTCGCAGCATCTCCATTGTCCGTCCTTCCGTGAACTCGTGAAGGACCCGGGGGCAGATGTATGACGATCTGCAAACTGCCGGGGTGTTCCCCAGCAAAGTGGCAGTAGCGACGATCGCGTTCCGAATCCGCTTTTTCGCCTCCGTCTTTGTGGCGGCCGCCCCCTGGATCCCGAGAGAGATCGAGCAGAGCAGCG
The DNA here is from genome assembly GCA_035576005.1 of Thermoanaerobaculia bacterium. Classification (GTDB taxonomy): domain Bacteria; phylum Acidobacteriota; class Thermoanaerobaculia; order Gp7-AA8; family Gp7-AA8; genus DATLXH01. The sequence continues at coordinate 14,848 of DATLXH010000032.1, forward strand.
TTCCCGCCCAGGTGCGGAAGTCTTTCGCTGTGTACTCGCCGCCGATGATCGACTGGATGTAATCGTTCACGTGGTGATCTTTGACGTCGTGAACGGCTGTTCCCTGGAGGTACTTGAAGAGCTCGTCTCCGCCGAGCTTACGGAGGCGACGCAGAATCGCAGCCACCTCCGCATCACGGATTGTCTGCTTCTGCTTCTTGCCCCATTTGCCCACGTAGTCGAATGAGATCTGACTGCCGTTGACCTTGACGTGATCCGAGTGAACGGTTGTGAGCCCGTAAGTCGACTCCGACCTGGCGCTCTTGTCATTTCCTACACGGAAAAATCCCTGATCGATGAGGCGAACGATCGAGGCGAGCACTCTCGTGCGGTCCAGCACACTGCCCGCAAGATCTCGCCGTACCCGGCTCCGGAGCTTCGGCAGCGATTCGCCAAAGCTCACAACCCGTAGGAACTTCTCCTCCTCCCGCTGCTGTCGAAAGCGGGTATGGTACAGATACTGAGTCCGGCCTTTCTTATCGACTCCCAGAACCTGAAGGGGAGCAGCGTCGCCCTTTGCGATCCGGACGTTCTCCCAGGCAGGCGGTATCCGGAGCTTCCTGATCCTGGTCAGGGTTCGGGTGTCAGCGATGGTGGCTCCGCCGGCTGATGAGTATCTGAAGCCTGAGGTCTTGGAGCCGACGCGTCGAATCCCGTTGTGATCGAGGTTCCAGCGTCGCTCTACTCCTTTCCTGGGCATGGCGGCGACAAGTTTGCGAGAATAGTGCCGCGCGGCAGCCGCAGTCGCGCGAATAACGCCGGAGTCCGAAAGTACCATGCCGGCTCGAGTCACGACGAATCCGTCGGAAAATGACAGAAGGATCAAAACGATGACGGTTCTTCCTGCCGACTCCGCGACGTCCCAACGGCAGTCGCTCTGGAGAGAGGTGGCGAAGGACCTGTTCGTCTTCCTCGTCTATCTGACCCTTGCCATCCAGGCGACCTGGCCGCTTGCCCGAGGACTGTCAACCTGGATCTCTGACGCGGGCGATCCGTTTCTCAATACCTGGATCCTCGACTGGGTGATGCATGCAGCCGTGACCCCATCGGCTTCGATCTGGCAGGCGCCGATCTTTCACCCCTCCCGCTTCGCGCTTGCGATGAGTGAGAACCTCTTCGGGATCGCTCTCGTCATGGCGCCCTTCCGAGCCCTCGGGCTCTCCCCCCTCGAGATCTACAACGTCGCCATCCTCCTCGGATTTGCTTTCTCGGCGTACGGTGGTTTCGTTCTCTGTCGATTGATGGTGAGGTCCCTGGTTCCCGCAATGATCGGCGGGTTTCTGTACGGGTTTGCGCTGATTCGTTTCAGTCATCTGCCCCACCTGCAGCATGTCTGGGGCGGCTGGTTGCCTGTTCTCCTGGCGGCGCTGGTTCATTACCAGCGACGTCCGGGATGGAAACGCGCGCTTCTCTTTGGAGCCGCGCTGTTCATGAATGGACTGACGAATGTTCATTGGTTTCTCTTCGGATCCGTCACCGCGGCGCTGACCTTGTTGCTCATGATTGTTTTCGACAGGGACGGGATCCGTATACGGCGCTGGACGCCGCTGATTCTGGCGGGAGGATTCTCGCTCCTGTGCATGATTCCGGTCCTGCAGCCGTATCGGACTGTGTCGAAGCTGTACGGGATGAAGCGGGACAAATCGGAGACGCGCTTTTACTCCGCCACCTGGCGCGACTGGCTGGTTGCACCGGATTACAGCCGTCATTACGGTGATCTGTCTGCCATCGAGGCTCGTCACGCCGAACGCCAGCTTTTCCCCGGCTTCATGACGTTGCTGCTCGCCGCTGCCGGAACTCTTCTTGCCGCAACGCCGGCGCTGCGGCCTGCCACCACGGCCCATTCCCCTCCGTCTACAAAGCTCCTCAAGACTCTCGACGTTCTGATCGTCGCTCTTGCGATCCTTTCCTACTTCGGCGCGGTGTCGCGACATGGACAGTCTGGTGAGGATGACCGCTTCTTTTCGCTGGTGAGCGGATCGGTGCCTTTCGTGCTGGCGCTTATTCTCCTCGTCTGGCGTCTTTCGCTTCGCTTTCCGCTCGGCTGGGGCGGAGATGAGCGGCGTTCGCTCCGTACGACACTCGAGCGTGCGAACAAACCTCTCGGCCTCTGGCTGAGTCTTCTCTGGACCGTCGTCGGAGTTGTCGGCTCTCTGGGGCTAAACGCGTTTTTTCATTCGTCTCTTTTTTCTCTCTCCGTCTTTCGCAGCCTCCGCGCACCGTCCCGTTGGGCGTTCATTGCGTGTATCGGTCTTTCGGTCCTTTCCGCATACGGAGCTCTCGCTCTGACCCGCCGATGGAAAACCAGATCAACTCAACTCGTGATCGGAGGCCTGCTCGGACTTCTCTGCTGGGTGGATCTGCAGGAGGACCTCGGCTGGACGCGTGTGCACCCCGCTACCCCAGCGGTTTATCAGTGGCTCGCTGATGCTCCAATTCGCGGCGCAGTGCTCGAGCTTCCGATGGACTCGTGGCTGACATTCGAGTTTCTGCTTCGTGCCACGACTCACCATCGGCCGCTGGTGAATGGAACCTCGGGATTCGAGACGCCGCTCCACCACGAGCTTCGCGGAATGACGAGCGCAGATCCGATTCCGGCCGGGCTTGTCAGTCGTCTCGAAGCGATCTCCTGTTCGCTCCTCATTATTCACGCGAATCTGATGCCTCAGCACGGTCTTCTCCAGTGGCTCAAGGGAGAGATTCGAAGTGGTCGTCTTGCGTTCGTGCGACGCTTCGATCACGACATCAGTGGGGATTACGTTTTCGCGATCACTCGGGTGGAGCCAGAGTGGATTCGTCTGGCGGGATCTGAAACGGCCGATGCTGCCGGACAATCGCCTCAACAGAATCTCGAGCGCTTTTTGAGTGCCACTGGTGAGGTCTACAACTCGATTCCATTCGGCCTCCTCGAGAAGCCACAGAATGGAGCCGAGCTCCGAGGTCCGCTCACGGTTTATGGTTGGGCCTTCGCGCCAGCGGGCGTGGCGTCGGTGAACATCCTTTTCGAGGCAGGACGGGTCAGCGTTCCCGCTGTGCTCGAGGAACGAGCGGAAATTACGGCGAGGTTTCCCTGGTATCCGAAGACCCCGAAACCTGGGTTTCTGCTAGAGATGAAGCGACGTCCGAAGGGTGTGAGCGCGGACACCGACGTGCAGGTCGAAGTCGTCGACAACGACGGGAGAAAAACCTATCTGCGCGGCGCATTCATCCGATGGTTTCGATGAGGCCGGGCTGGCGCGCAATCGGGCTCGTTTGCGGCGCCACGGTTTTGCTTCTGGCGTACCTGCTGCTGTTGACCTCTCATCTCTCCGATGTCGCGGGAGGCGCCGACAGCTCCGGATATCTGAACGCCGGTCGTGGGTTCGCATCCGGACACATCGTTCGTGACATCCCGATTCTTCGGGATCTGGCGCTCGACAGCAGCCATGCCGTGATGTTCATCCCGCTTGGGTACGTTAGAGGTACGGTCCCTGGGACGATGGTCCCCTCCTATCCGCCTGGTTTACCTCTCCACAACGCCCTTGCGATCCTCGCCACTGGCTCAGAGGCGGCCCCGTTTCTGATTTCGCCCCTGGCCGCGGTCGCGGCGATGCTGTTGCTCTACGCACTCTCACGCGAGGTGGGGCTGTCCAGACTCAGTTCCTTCTGCGGGGGGCTCATGTTCGGGATATGCCCGACCGTGATTTTTCAAGCCGTTCAGCCGATGAGTGATGTTCTGGCTTCGACCTACGCGATCCTGGCAATCCTCGCTGCCTTGCGTTCGGAGAGGAGGCGTGGATGGGCAGTCACATCAGGAGTCGCCTTCGGCGTTGGGGTCATGGTTCGCCCAACCAACATCCTGTTGCTGATTCCGCTACTGATCGCTTTCGGCTGGAAACCTCGCAAGCTGTTTCTCTTCGCACTGGGAGCGCTTCCCTTCGCGATAACAATGATGGGGATCAACCAGGTTACGTTCGGCGATCCGCTCGTGACCGGCTACGGATCCTTCCGCGAGATGCTGGAGCTGGGAAACTTTCCGATCCGCTTCCGGCACTACTTGTATTGGCTGGCCGCGCTGATGAGTTTCGTGGTGATGCCGGGGGGCCTCGTCGTCATCTTTCTGAAAAGTGCATCCCTCCGAATCCGTGCTGTTCTGGCAGGCTGGTTTGTTCCGTTCTTTCTTTTTTACACATTCTATGGACCGTACGAGACGTGGTGGTACACGCGGTTCCTCCTCCCTGCAGTTCCTTCATTGATTCTCGGTGCGCTCCTCGTACTGGAAGACATCGATCGCCGCGTTCGGGGTGTAGCAGGTTCGGAGACTGGCCGGCTCGTTCGCCGGGTCAGGTTGCCAGAGGGTCTTCCGACTGCAGTCGCGACGCTGCTCGTCGTCATGACCGGCAGCTACCATGTCCGCGCGAAGGGGATTCTTGGTATCGGGGAAGGGGAGCGCGTTTACGTCAAGGCGACCTCGCTCGTCAGGCAACACGTTCCAGAGCGGTCGATCGTAGTGGCAATGCAGCTGAGCGGGTCGCTCCTCTATTACAACAATCGAAACGCTCTTCGGTGGGATTTTGTCGAGCCCGATCAGTACGCCTCGCTGGCTGCGCATGCGTTCAACGAGCGGTACGAGTGGTACGCGCTGCTCTCAGACTTTGAGGAGAAGGAGTTTTTTCGGAGATTTCCCGGATCGTGGCGGTCCATTGATCATGTCCGTCACATGAGGCTCTGGAAGCTTGTCGACTAGCCCGCATTTCTCACAGACCTTTGTCGTGAGACGGCGGAGAGTGGCTTGGATGCGAGGCGCATGGCGATTTTGCGACGAAGGCATAGTCGACACTATGTCGAGGAGCGAAATTGGCGTGCAACGAAGCAGACAGGCCGCTGTCCGTCGTCTCACGGCGAAGGTCTGTGAGAAATGCGGGCTAGCGAAGTCGTTGCCTGGGGATTGTCAGCGCGTCTTGAACGTGATCGGAACCGGGGTCCACGTCTTTACGCGCTTTCCGTCTTTGATTGCCGCGGTGAACTGACAGGCACGGACGGCCCTTTCCGCCGCTTCGTTCAGGCCGAGTCCACGGGAATCACCACGCAGGATTTTCACGTCGAGCACGCGTCCTCTCTCGGACACCAGGGCGCTGAGGATTAAAGTTCCTTCGGCCTTCTGTCTCAAAGCCATTGGCGGGTAGACAGGGGCAACGGTTCTGGTCCGTTTCGGCGGCTCATCCACGGACAGGAGGTCGATGAGGTCGCCTTCGCTCACGGACGAACGCTGCGACGCAGAGGGTGCGACGCTCGGTGGAGGCGTTGAAACTGCGGCTGCCGGTGGCTGCTCGACTCGAGTCTGTTCCCGACGAGCCGTGTCTGCAGGCGGAGTAGAAGCTGATGGTTCCTGTTCGGCTGGAGGGGTCCTTCGGGCCGTAGATGTGGGCTCTGCAGCGATAGCGGATGGCGAGGGGGCCTGAGGAATTGTCCGCTCCCTCTGGTCCGCACTGGTCTGCATCTTGAGCATTTCCTTCTGCAGTCTCCTGTTAACCTCGGCCTCGAACGCTTTGCGCTTCTCTGCGTCGGTGGGAACCGGAGCTGTTTGTTCCTGCCCCGGAGGAACTTCCGCAACGATCGGTTCAGCAACTGCTTCGGTCACTGCAGGAGACATGGATTGCGTGAGGGGAGGCGGCAACGGGGCCGCGACTGGTGCGGGCGCTGGTGCCTCCCGCCGATTCCAGGCAAGGAAGGCGCCTCCGCCGGCGATCACGACTACTGCCAATGCAAGAGCAAGGGGCAGAAGTTTTCGTTCCTTTCCTGGAGTGGCCGTCATTACGGGCTGGTGGGTGATGTGGGTGACGGGCTGCGCGGGCGGTGCGTCACCCGAGCCGGGTTGAGGTGTGAGCTCCCGTTCTCTTTCGGCACTCTCGCTCTCGTATTCTTTCTTGAGAAGGGTGCTCAGATAGAAGGCCAGGTTGAACGTAGTCGGGGCGTAGGTACCGCCATGGATCAGTTTCCCCAGGCTCTCTCTGAGCTCTCCGGAAGTCTCAAAGCGTGCGGACGGATCCTCCGTGAGGGACTTATGGAGGACTCTCCGAAGATCTTCGGGGATTGCTTCGCCCCCGGACATGAGACGTGCATGATCGATTGTCTGACTGGCCGACGCGGCAGACGGCGGCTCTTCGCCGGTCAGCATCAAAAAGAGGATGGCCCCCGCTGAGTACACCTCACTCCGGCTGGTCTCGCTTCCCGAGCGTTCGAGCTCGGGAGCGAAATACGGTCCCAGCTCCTGTTTCACTTCAGGGACGGCCATCGAAATAAGGAAGGCTCTCGACAAACCCTGCCCCGCAAGTCTGATATCGCCGTCATCGCTGATCCAGACGAACTGAGGAATCAACGCACCGTGCGACAGGCGCCCCTTGTCACCTTTGAGGTTTGACGTCGCTTCGAGTGAGGCAGCGATCCTTTCGGCAATCGCAACCGCCTGGTCGGTGGGGAGCGGGCTGGGACGCTTCAGGTTCCCGACGCGGGCGTGATCCATGATGTAGCGTAGCGAGCGTCCTGACGCGTATTCGTGCACCAGATAAGGAACGCCATCGACGACGCCGGTCCTCTGTCCTTTGACGAAACCGCTGGCCGACATTCGGGAGAAGTTTCGGGCCGCCGTCGCGACACTTTGAGAGAAGGCGACGCGATTCCCACCGCTGAACTTCCGGAGAGCGACGAGCGACGTGACTGAGTCGCCCGGCGCTGCGCGCCATAGCTCGCCCAGAGAATCGGTTTCGAGCTTCTTGAAGAGAAGATAGTTTCCGAATGGCTCCCCGGAACCGGATCGGGTGGACATGGATTCAAGCTAGCACCGGCGTTCCGGCCAGTCAATTCGGTAGAGCACTCTTCCGCGGGGAAGGGCATTCTCTATGGACCTCGAATACGAAGCGTGATGCCGCCACGGGTCTAGCCCACATTTCTCACAGACCTTTGTCGGGAGACGGCGGAGAGTGGCCTGGATGCGAGGCGCACGACGATTTTGCGAGAAAGGCATAGTCGACACTATGTCAAGGAGCGAAATTGCCGTGTAACGAACGAGACAGGCCGCTATCCGTCGTCTCGCGGCGAAGGTCTGTGAGAAATGCGGGTTAAC
>DATLXH010000033.1:0-37992 GCA_035576005.1 Thermoanaerobaculia bacterium
CGTGACGCCGCCCGTGACGCCGCCCGTGACGCCGCCCGTGACGCCGCCCGTGACGCCGCCCGTGACGCCGCCCGTGACGCCGCCGGTCACGCCGCCCGTGACGCCGCCGGTAACACCACCCGTGACACCGCCGGTAACGCCGCCGGTGACTCCGCCCGTGACTCCGCCCGTGACGCCACCGGTGACACCGCCGGTAACGCCACCGGTCACGCCACCGGTCACGCCACCCGTGACGCCGCCCGTGACACCGCCGGTAACGCCGCCCGTAACACCACCCGTAACACCACCCGTGACACCACCCGTCACGCCACCCGTGACGCCGCCAGTCACCCCCCCCGTAACTCCACCAGTCACCCCTCCCGTCACACCTCCACCCGTCACCCCACCCTCACCGTCATCCACTCTTTCGATCCTGACCCCAACTTCGAACTCCTGCATCGCAGCGCCGCAAGTCACCGTGCGCGGAGAGTGGAGCGGCATTGCCTTCGATACGATCACCGTCACGCTTGACAGCTCCTCGATGGCCGCCTCCATCGATGTACTGAATGAATCCTGGACCGCGTCGATCCCAGCCGGTACTGAAGGGCAGAAGGTCCTCACAGTTAACGCTCGCCGTGGCGCCGATATCACCTCTGTCTCTTCCCCGATCACCATCGATCGCACCCCTCCTGCCATCACGATCTCTGAGGGTGGTGTTCCTTTCACGGGCGGAACGCTCAACAGGCCCGTCTCGCCCTTCGTTCGAGCCTCGGATCTCGATCCGAATGTGCGTCTCACATCCACGCTGGATGGCGCCCCTTTCAGTTCCGGTTCAACCATCTCGACGGAAGGGGCCCATCGTCTCGAGATCATCGCCGCAGACTGCGGAGGTCTTGAAACTCGACAGACGATCTCATTCGAGATCGATCGCACCTCCCCGATCCTCCGTTCCATCACTCCCGCTTCAGGAGCCGTTGTCGGAGAGAAGCCGCTTGCTCTGCAGGGCCTCACCGATCCTGATGTCATACGAATCGAGATTGCGGGCGCGAATCAGGTCGTAACACCTCGTCAGGACGGATCGTTCACCATCGAAGGGCTGACATTCAGTGAAGGACTGAACGAGAGAACAATCGTGCTGATCGATCGCGCCGGCAATCGCACTTCGACGGACTACCGTTTCACTCTGAAGAGCGCTGCGCCAACGATCGAGATCACAGAGAGCGGTTCGCCCCTTGTTAGTGGCTCCCTCTTCAATCGGCCGGTGCAGATTGTGGTCCGCTCGAGCGACGGGACTGCTGCCGTGTCGGCACTCAACGACACCCCATACACATCCGGCACGGTCGTCAACGCGGATGGCTCGTACCGGATCACCGCTCGCGTCGTCGACTCTGTCGGTCACGCATCCAACGCCGAAGCATCCTTCTCAATTGACCGTACGCCACCCGTGGTGAAGATCACGTCGCCTCTTTCCGATTCCGTGGTTGCGGGTCGCCTGGACGTCCGTGGAACCGGCGGCGACAGCATCGAAATCGTCGTGAACGGCACGGTCGCGACTCTTTCCCCCGATGGTTCCTTTACGGCCTCGATCACGCTCGATTCCTCGACGACACCTGGCGCCAATGTCATTACTGCCGCGGGACGCGACCGCGCAGGCAATCGCGGACGTGATGACGTTACGGTGAAATCAGAATCACTCGCCGCAGGGATTCTCATCACATCCCCGGCGGACGGTTCGATCACAAACCGGCCGGTAGTCGACGTCACCGGTCGGATCCTCACTCCTGGAGCCGGTGTGGTCGTAACCATGGGAACGAACACAGCCTCGACCGACTCGACAGGGGCCTTTCGTTTCAGCCGCCATCCGTTGCTCGAAGGTGAAAACAGCATTGCCGTCAACGCACGAGACGCGGCCGGTCGCGCCACGAGCGTATCGGTGAGGATCATCGCCGACTTCACTCCTCCTCGCCTGGAGGTGATGGAATCGGGCCAGCCGCTCGTTGAAGGTTCGAGGTTCGCACAACAGGCCTCGATCACGCTCGAGGCCTCGGACAACCGAGGAGGTACGACGGTTGAGTGGACGATCGACGGCGTCAAACAGGCGCCCCCTTCTTCCTCCACTACAGGATCGCTCCGAACGTCGGCTCCGCCAGCGACGATCTCAGCACAAGGTGGCCACACCCTGTCGGCCCTCGCTCGCGACGCGGCTGGAAACGAGTCACGTGTGGAACGCACCTTCTTCATCGGATCGAGCGGTGGATCGGGCGGCTGCCAGTTGAGCGGCTTCGATCCCGCTGCCAACGCGACGATTTTCGGACGTTCCGCGCGGATCACTGGTCGCTCGGGAAACGCCACTGCTGTTTCCGTTGCCGGCACTCGCGCCGATGTGGCAGAGGGAACGTTCACGGCCGTCGTTGAGCTGCCTCTCGAGGGAGCGAATTCTCTGGCCATTCGATGCCTCGATGGTGCCGGCATACCCACTGGTCAGGCATTCGAACTGACACTGTTCCGCGTAACCGGTGAGCCTTCCGTCACCATTGATGTCCCGAGTGAAGCATCGTTCACGCTCCAGGCGGTCGCCGCAGTCGCGGGGACAGTTGGACCGGGAGTGACGAGCGTCGATGTGAATGGAATTGCCGGGACGATCGCGCCCGGCGACGTCAATTCCACGCGAGCCTGGTCCGTGGCGTCAGTCCGGCTGACGAATGGGATCAACATTCTGGTGGCGCATGCGAGGAACTCTGCATCGCGGGTGTCAGCGGTATCGCGTCGCTTGATCTATCTGGCGAATGCTCCTTCCATTGTCATCACATCGCCGTCTCCCGCGAGCGAGACTGGTGCGGCCACGATCGATCTTTCAGGCACATTTGAAAATCTCGACGCCACGTCACTCGCAATGTCCGGATCGTCGATTGCGGCGAGCAGTACTGTCTGGAACGACACGAGTGGAACGTTCACGTTTCAAGCGGTCCCTCTTGCCGCGGGCGACAACAGCTTCGTCATCTCGGGACGGAACCGTCTCGGCGTGCAGACGTCCGCATCAATCGTCGTCAGGCAGATTCCGGCAGCTCCATCGATCTCGATCTCAGAGCCCCGCGACCATCGCTACTTCAGCAACGCCGCGGGCGCTTCGTTCAGTGTGAGCGGCGTCGCATCGGGGAGTGGCGGCTCGACGATTGAGGTGAATGGTGTCCCGGCAAGCGTGACTTCCGCGGGTGGCTCAGCATTGAGCTTCGTGGCCACAGTGCCGTTCGCGACGGCTGGCGGCGTAACGCCCGTGGTCGCTCGCATCACGGAGCCCGACGGAGATGCAGCCCTGACGACGATCCGGGTGAATGTGCTCCCGACGCCGGCGGATGTTGGAATGTCCGGCCAGAAGCTTCGAATCCTCGACACGTTCCCACTCAACAACGCCGTGGAAGTCGATCCGGGCGCGCTGCTGCTCGTCCTTTTCTCGGCGCCGATAAACTCCACGACAGTCTCCGCCACGACGCTCTCGCTCCAGGCGTCTGATGGATCGACGATCGGAACGCTCAATCGGGTCGACCGCGATGTTGTGACCCTTGCACCGACAGCTCTCCTCCTTCCGGGCCGCTACACACTCACAATCACGCCCTCCGTCAAAGACCTTGCCGGCAATTCCATTGCTGCGTCTGAAACTCGCTCCTTCACCGTCACGGCGTCGGCTCCGTCGACGCCTCCGCAACTCGCACCCGTCGTTGCATCGGCATGCGCTCAGACGGTAGATGTGAAGGGTACCGCCCCATCCGGATCGCGCCTTCAAATCGACATCGGGACGCTCACCCTCAATACGCAGGCGAATTCTTCCGGCGCCTTCAGTGTCACCATTCCTCTTTCCGGGCAGTCAGGCTTCGCCGTCGTGCGCGCAAGGATTGTCGGGTCGGACGGCTCACTCTCTCCTGCGGCTGAAGGGCTTTTCCTCGTCGATTGCGGCGGCCCGCAGGTCGTAGCCGCTTCGTTCGATCGAATCACGAACAAGCTCACCATCGACTTCTCCGAGCCGCTTCGAAGCTCGTCACTGTCGGTCGGCCCCGCCGGCTCGATCCGCCTAACCAGGGATGACAGCGCCTCAGTCGGCGGCACCGTCGCTCTCGCGGCGAACTCGGCGACGATCTCACCGTCGGAGAATCTTTCCGCGAAGAGCTTCACACTCCACGTTACAACCGGGGTCATGGACGCATCGGGCAACGCCCTCATCTCCCCCTTCTCCCGCCAATTCACTCTCAGCGGCACCCAGCCCCCATCCGTGCCCGGCGACGGCTCCGGCTTCATCACCGGCGAGATCTACGACGCAACCACCGGCCGCCCTCTCGCCGGCGCCACCATCATCGTCGAGGTCCCGAATGCCGGCGAAGCCGCGACCACCGTCTCCCCGGCGGGGAGAGGGTGGTCGCGCCAGCGACCGGGTGAGGGGTCGCGAGAGATACGAAGCAGGAGGGGTTCCAGGGATCATCCGCTGCCACTGGTCTCGAGCGTTCAGCCGTCGAACCTTTCACAACCCCTCACCCTGCTCGCTTCGCTCACTTCCCTCTCCCCGTCGGGGAGAGGGAATGCCTCTTCCTCGGGAGAGGGGAGCAGGAGCGCGCTCCTGGCCTCGTCCGCGACCGCTGCCCTCACCACAATCTCCGACGCCCGCGGTCGCTACACCCTCCGGCTTCCTGAAGGCGCACATACGCTGCGTATCTCCGCACCCGGCCGTCTCGCCGCCTGGCGTCAGATCATCGTGTCAGCGGGTGCCGGCGTGGTGCCGATCGACATCCGCCTCACGTCAACGGGCGCGAGCGGAACGACGAGCGCCGCGTCTGCTCTCGTACTCGAGCATGGTGCCGAGACTTCGCTCACGCGCAGAGCCGGGATCAACCTTCCCGCCTCCGCCGTGGCTCCTGGCAAACAGGTGTCTCTCACCGCGATCGCCGCGCAGTCGCTTCCCGGCCTCCTTCCTCTGGGATGGTCTCCGCTCGCAACAGCGGAGATTTCCGTCGAGGGATCCGTAGCAATCGCGGGCGCACAGATCACATTCAATCTCCCGGGTCCAGCGATTGTGACCTCGGCACAGACCCTGTCGCTCGTTGTTTACGATGACAAGCGCGATGAATGGCGCGTTGTCATTGCCGCGGTGAGTGTCCCGGCGGATGGCCGTGTCACCCTTCCGCTCTCGAGCACCGGAACCTACGCGCTCGTATACCCCGATCGCGGCCCCCGGCTCGCATCTCCTGCCTCGCCGCGCACCGGCTTGCCACTCGTCGGCGTGACGAACCGCTGCGCCAAAGAGCCGGCCGCCTGCATTCTGGTCCGGAAAGATTTCAGCCTCAATCCTCCCATCGTTGCCCCGACCGAGCGCAGCGTCGCCGCGCTCACGATCGAAGGAAGTGCTGCCGCGACGTACCCGAGCGGGACCGCGGTGCAGGCTTACATCGATGAAGAGCTCCGTCTCGCGGATGGGACTACGATCCTCGATCCGCCGTTCGCGACCGATCTCCTTCTCTACCGCACCCTAACGGGCGACGACGCCGTCGCGGATTTCGCACTCGCACCAACCGCGCGTGCGGCCGAAGTCATTCTCAGCTCTGGCTTCGACCACATCCGTATCCTTCCGTATCCCGGCAGGCTCGATCGGGGAACGCTCATCGGAAGTGAGGGAGGACGCGTTCCGGGCGACGACGCGGTGGCGCTCGAGATTCCGGCAGGCGCGGCGAGTGAGCCACTCCGAGTCACGACCTCCGCAATCCCGGCCAGTGAGATCGCGGCCATCGGACCGATCGCAGGGTTCCGCGTGGTCGGAGGGTTCGCACTCTCTCTAACCAGATCTTCGAACAGCTCGAGCGATTTCGACGGCGACGGCCGCCCTGACGCGCCTGCTCCCGTCGAGCTCGTGCAAAGCGCACGCGGGACGTTCGCCGTCGAGCGCTCCAAACTCCCAACGCCCGGGTCCCAGCTGATCCTGGCCGAGGTTCTCGAGGCGACGCCTCATGGGCGTCTGGTCCGGCTCGCTTCTCAGCTCGGCGCGATAGCGGATTCGAACACGCCGGCGGACACACTGCGCGTTGCGACGAGACCGATCGATCGAGCGCTCCTTCCTCTCGATGGAATCATCCGCGAAGGGCGCTATCTTCTTCTCGCCGCCGAGCAGCCGATCGCGTTCGCAACCGGCTCACTGCGACTGGGAGCTCAGGGACCTCATGTGTCTGCAGCGAAGATCTCGTCTGCCGCACTCGGCGTCTCCGATCAGACATCGTCCTCCGGGATCTTTGCGCTTCCTGTCGTGTCGAAGCCAGCCGCACCGTTCACTCTCATTCCGCGACATGCGACTTACGGGGAAGGGACGCCTTACACGGCCAGTGCTGCACCGGATTCCGATGCCGTCGTCCGTCTCGGGGACATCCTCTTCGCCAGTCAGCCGCCTCTTCTCACGTCGCTTTCTCCCGCGGACGGTGCCACTGAGGTGTCGCTCACGACCTCAGTCCGCGCAGCCTTCAGCATCGCGCTCGATGCTGGCTCGATCGTTCCTTCGTCCATCAGCGTGAGAAACGCTTCGACGGGGGCGACTGTCGAGGGCACGACGAAGTCCGACGGAGCCGCGGCGATCCTCTGGACGATGCCTCCAGCCGCAAAACTAACCCCGAACAGCCGCTACATCGTCACGGTCTCTTCCTCGCTTCGTGGTGGGAACGGCGCGCTCGTTCCACGAAGCATCGTCTCGTCGTTTTCAACGTTGACGCAGCAGACGAGCGGCGAAGTGAACCTCGACCGCATTCGCATCACCATCCCTGACCCGAGGGGCGTCTCACGCATCTCGGGCCAGGCCGGCGCGCTTCCCTCAGGATGGCAGGGAGTCGCGGTGCGAAGAGGCGTGGATTTCGCGACTCGCTATCAGGCCTCGGCGGGAAGCGACGGCAGCTTCGCGTTCGACGCCGGCAGCGCGTCGGTTGCGGACCGCATCACGATCGGCGACGTCATCGACCTCCAGGTAGTCAACAGCGCCGGCAACGTGGCCGCGATCCTCCGGCTCACACCCTTCGTCTCTGCCGATGGTCGTGGGTTCATCGCGCCATCGTGTTCAGCGCCGGGCTGTCAGCCGACTCGATTCACGAGCCGCGACGGAATCAGCGTCACCGTCCCGCCCGGCACGTTCGACACGCCGGCCCTCATCGCGATCGCTCCAGAACCGAAAACCGCTCTTTCCGGCGTCCCGTCTCTCGATGCAGAAGTGAGCAGCCACTCCACCTTCCGCCTGACCTTCGACTGCATCGACAACACTTTGCCGGCTGTGCCCTCTCCATGCGTCGCAAGAAACGGGATAACGGTTGATCTGCCCGCGCCTTCCGGCACCGACCCCGCACGCACCTATCTCCTCGCCCGTCTCAGCGAATCCTCGCGCGGCCCACGTCTAACCATCGTCGACACCCTCCGCCTCGAATCCAACAGATTCACCAACGCCTCCGCAACCCCCCTATCCGGCGTCGCCTCCTCCGCCTCGTCCTCCGCCGCCTCCGGCTCGTCCTCCGCCTCCTCCGCGTCCGTTTCCTCCTTCGCCGCCTCTGCACTCGCGGCTCCCGGCGCCCCCGTGTCATCCCGAGCTTGGGCGGGAGGGCGTGAGGGGCGAGGGACCTCCAGCGCTACTCGCGAGTCGTTTGAAGCGATCACCCCCCTCGCAACATCCACCGCAAAACGCAACCTCCCCGGCATCACCCGCCCCGGCACCTACTCCGCAGTCGACCTCAAATCCTCCTCAGGCATCGGCTGGGCACTCATCGAATCGACCTCATCCTCCATCGAGTACTTCTCCAACTCCTTCCAATCCCTCTTCATCTCCCGCGAAGTCCTCATCGACAACGGAGGCCGCGTCGCCCTCCCGGTCATCGCCACCAAACCCTTCACCGTCGAAGGCGTGGACAGCTTCACCGGCTTCCAGCGTTTCTCGAAGGTCTACGACCCCATCCCGGCGGGCGGCCCAGGCGGGGCAATCGCGATTCCCTCACCCGAGGAGAACACCAGCGGCCCCTACCCCGTCTTCGGCACGCCCTTCCGCATCGAGCTCGTCGACCTGACAGTAGCCGGGAGCCAGATCGAGACCGTCCGCGGAGTGAAGATTCTCCTCAGCGCAGCGGGCGACGTCACCGTCACACCCGACGCGAACCTTCCGAAGAGCCGCATCTCTGCACTCAACGTCACGAAAGGTCTTTACGACGACAACCTCAGCGGCGGCATCTCCCTCGGAGGCGCCCTCGGCGACCGGCTCTCGATCCTCATCGGCGAAACCAGCGTCGACCCGCGCGCGCCGATCTCCGTCGTCTTCAGCGAACCGATATTCGTGGGCCCGGACGAAACGCCTGATGAGATCAATCGTGTTCTCCATACCCTCATCGATTTCGAGAGCGGCACGGAAAGCGGAAGCTGGACCTCCATCGCATCACAAGCGCGCTTTACCCTCGACTCCGGTGGCCGCCGCGTCATCGTGACTCCCACCAGTGAGCTCGAGCGGGGCGGCCTCTACCGCCTAACGCTGCGCCGCTCCATCGCAGACCGCTCCGGCGCAAACAGCACTCCAGGACTCACCCTCGGCCGCGTACTCTCCGGCGCCGCGTCATCGCCGGCTCTTGCCGACGACCTCCGCATCGAGTTCCGCACCCGCGCGCCGAAAGGCCCTCTCGGCACCTTCAACATCAACCGCGGCGTCGTGCGCGACCTCGCCCTCCACGGCAACATCCTTTTCGTCTCCGCCCTTCACGGCGGCATCCTCGCCTACGACACCTCCAATCCCGACGCACTCGGGTTGACTGCAGCTCCGTTCGCGTTCGTCCCCGGAGACACGCGCAACGACCCCGCGCGACCGAGCGTGCAGAACTGGGGACTGGCTCCCGATCGCCACGGCCGTCTCTGGACGACCGCTCTGACCGATCGCTTCGGCGTCCTCCGCTCCTACCGCGTCGAAGACTTCCTAACCGCCCGCGACACAACATCGGCGGCCTGCTCGTCCGACCCGCATGCAGTCTGCCGTCAGGTCTCGAACGCCATCGTCTCCTACGCTCCAGGCCTCGCCCTCAGCATGCCCATCGGAAGCGCCGCGCTCCTGACGCAGCCCGAGGCGACTCCGAGAAAGTTGCAGGTGATGCTTCAGGACGACACCCTGACCGTCCCCGCCTCGGCACTCCCCAAGGCCGTGAAGGTTGGAACCTACGAAGGGATCGGCGATCTGATCTCACTCTCACTTGCATGGGATCGAACCCAGCCCTATCTCACGCAGAGAATCACGATCGAAAACGCCTCGCTCGATCTGAAATGGTCCGCGGATGCGACCCCTTCGCAGCCCGCGCAGTTCCCCGCCGTTCTCGTTCGAAGCAATGACACGATCCGCATCGTCCGCAACCGCACGACCTACGGGGTCATCTCCCTTTTCGGTTACGGCCTCGGCGTTTACGACCTCAACGCGATCGAGTCGAACGACTTCGCCAGTAAACCGGCCGGTTACGAAACGATCGAAGAGAAAGTCGCGATCACAACGGGAGCACTCGATGCGACCGGAGCCGAGCCGTGCGTCCAGTCCGCTGCCGCTCCTCAGGGGATCCGCTGCCCGATCATCGACCTCACGTTCTCGCCGGAGGCCGCGATTCTTCCTGCCGAGTCAACCGCTCATTTCTCCATCTTCGGGCTCGAGCAGAACAAAGGCATCCTCGACTTCCAGGTCACCCCGCCTCTGGTCGGACCCCGAGCCGAAGGAGAATTGAAAGTTCCGGGAAAGGCGCAACGCGCGGCTCAGGGACTCGTACTCTCTTCGAGCTACAACGGCTCTTCCGGTCCCACGCGGATCGACCATCCACGCCTCGCTGAGTTGCGCCAGCTGTTCAAACAGGCCGCGAATCGCGAACCCTCCCGCCGGTTCACTGGCGTGGCGACGTATCGGCGATCGAATGGGCCTTCGTCGGCACCCGAGGCAAAGAGCTATCTTCTGATTCCTGCGCTCGAATACGGGCTTCTTGTTGTCGAAGCCACGTCCGCGCAACTCACGGACGAATCTCTCGCAGACGTCATCTGGATTCCGTCAGGCGCGTATTCGGTGCGGGCAATCGCGGGAAGCACGCTGGCCACGGTGGTCGACGGTGCGGGACGTATTCTTCTGGTCGACCTCTCGCGCATCGACGAGCGCGAGGGACTCGGGCCCATCCCTCTCTGCGCGTCCGCTCTCTGTAACGCGCGACTCTTCCCGACAGCGAAAGCCGCTCTCGGGTCAGGGCTCACGGAAGATGGCGTCGGATCATGGGACCCGCGCGTCATCTGGAAGTCCGTTCCGAATCTCGTCACAGGCACACTCGCTCCCGTCATCGACCCGCGCACTGGAATGCTCTACAGCGGAGAAGTCCTCGGGGCGAAAGTGAACGTCATTTCGGCCATCGAGCCGCAGCTTCGTGCAACCGCCGACACTGGTGATCTGGTTGGAACCCGAGCGATCGGCGGCAGCATCCCGTTAGGCATCCCTCACTCCGACGATCTTTTCCAGTGCCCCCCAACGGAGGCAACCTGCAACGCATCGCTGGCCGCATTCCGCCTCGAGGCCGACCTTCCCGCCTCGATCGCCGCATCCCTCGGAGAGAACGGCATCCCCATCGCCATTGAAAGTGAGATCGTCGAAGGCTCGCTCGCTCCACAAACGTCGGAAGGCCTTCCACGCTCGCATCTACGGCCGGACGGTCCCCGCGCCGTGACGATCTACCTGCGCAACCAGACCCCCCCACTCTCCCCTGAGCTCCGCGCATCGCTCGGACTTCAATCCGGAAGAAGCCGCTTCATCTCGCCCTGGATCGTCGCCATCGCCGACCCGCGCGCCTCCGAGCAATACCTCTGGCCCACCGGAACAACAGCCGCCGCCAAAGCCGCTCTCGGATGCGTCAAATGCGAACGCCCGCCACATCTCCGTGGCAAGAAAGAAAGCGACGGCGTCTACGAGATCTACACCGCCGGCCGCTCGCTTCGAGCGAGGATTGTGGGACAGACACCCCTGTCTGTCTTGCCGGTGGGAAGTCCGTCCGGGTCACCTCCCGCGACCTCACCTCTTCTCGCGTCGATCGCTCCGGTCCGCATCACGACCGTCATGGCCGACACGGTCCGCCCGACCAACGTCCTTGTTGCCGCACAAAACCCGCCCATCGCGAGCGGCATGCTCCAGGAAACCATCTACCTCCATTCCGGCGAGCTCGAGACCATCGCGATGGACCTCGACGCCGGCGGCCGCTCCGGCTGGAACGTAGCGATCGACCGCACCTACCGCTCCCGAACTCTCGGCGCCACACCGCTGGGCCACGGCTGGACCTCCTCCATCTTCCGCCGCCTCCGCCCGCTCCCCAACGGCAACATCGAATACCGCGACGCCCAGAACGAAACCTGGCTCTTCACCGCCACCACTTCCGCGGGACTCGCCAGCGCCACCCCGCCGCCTCCCCCTCTCCCGGCGGGAGAGGGGCCAGGGGTGAGGGCCTCTGCTGAAACCACATACCTCTCCCCAATGGGCCTCTTCCTCAAACTCGTCCCCGCCGAAAACGGCTGGATGCTCCTCGACCAGAAACGTCGCATCACCCAATTCGACTTCCTCGGCCGTTTGACCAGCGAAAGCGACGAATTCTTCGACGGCAGAACCGGCGGCAACACCATCCGCTACTACTACGACGCCACCGGCCGGCTCACCCAGATCCTCGATCCCAACGATCGAACCACAACACTCCACTACAACGGCGAGGGCCTCCTCGATGAGATCACCGACTGGCGTTCCCGGAAAGTCACCTATCGCTACACGAACGCCCTCCTAACCAGCGTCGATCTTCCGCAAGTCGCGACCGCGAGCGGCGAGACTCGTCCAAAGATTCAATACCGCTACGACGAAACGCAAACCGCGACAGTCGCGTCGCGCCTCGAGCTCGCGACGAACCTTCGCGAGATCATCAATCCCAACGAAGCAGCGACCGGCAAAGCACGGACAAGCCTTACCTATGACGCATCCGATCATGTGACCACTGAGCGGTGGGCCACAAATGAGAGTGCAACCCTCACTTACGCCGGCAACTCCGCCACCGTCCGCGACATCCTTGGTGCGGTACGCCGCTACGAGCTCACACCTGACAGCGGAGGGTCCGCTGCGACCGATCGTCCGCACGTCGCAAAACTCACCGAGTCAGTCCCTGTCTTCAACGCGGATTTCGGCGTCCTGCCAGGCGCCATCACCGCTTCCGCGCCTCCAGTCAACGTGCGCGACCGAGAGTGGTCCTTCCGGTACAACAGCGAAGGTCTACTCGAGACCGGGACGCTCGCAGGTGTTCGGACGGTATCGAACGTCTACACACCGGCTGGCTCAGGCCTGCCCGGCATGCTTCTTCGATGCAGCGCAACGGCTGCGACGGGCGCCCCCTCCCCATGCTCGGCTTCTCCATCGTCAACCAGCTCGCGAATCGGCTCGAAAGCAGTCGCCTCCACGATCGCAAGAACGTTCAGCTACCAGCCCGGCACCACCTTCCTTCAATCCGTCGCGGCAAACGGCCTGGCGATCGACGCCCCGGCGTCCCATCGCGACAGACTCACTGTCTCAACATCAAACGACAGCATTCAATCGCTAGCAGTGTTTGACTCGCTCGGCCGGATCACCAGCAACACATCCACGGGAGGCACGGATACTGGTGGTGCCGGGTCCAGCAACGAAATCCTCTATGCCGCGAAGAGCGCACCAGTGCACGAGCGCTCACTGCCGGCGAAGATCAAGAGCGGCGATCTCGAAACTACTCTCCGCTATCCCGACGAGAATACCGTCATCGCCACGGATTCCCGGGGAGTCGAGACCACGACGAAACTCGATACATGGGAGAGGCCCGTCCAAGTCACCGTCGGACGACCCGGCGATCCGCTCCAGATCGACGAGCGTTTCGTCTACGACGCCGCCGGCCGAATGACCGAGCACCTCCGCAAGCAGCAGGGGAGTGGACTCGTCCGCACCACTTACGGCTACGACATCATGGGCCGCCGGACTTTGGTGACAACCGAAGGAGTCAATGTCGACGGCGCTCGCTCATCGGTTGCGACATCGACCGCATACGATTTGGCCAACAGAAAGGTGACCACCACGCACGCCGGTGGGGCCGTGACCACCGTCGATCTGGATACCTTCGGTCGGCCATCGAGGACCTCGACGTCCACCGGCTCGAGTCCAATCGTTGCGCACTCCGCCTACGACTTAGCCGGCAACCCGGTCTTCGCGACCGACATGCTGACCGCGTCAGCAGCCGCATTCGATGTTGATGGACGACTTACCGGCTCGCTGCACTCAGACGGAACCAAGTCGAGCAGTGCATACGACGCTTGGGACAGGGTAACCAGCTCCGAGACGATCGATGCGAACGGAAAGACGATCGCATCGACGGCGGCTGAATACAGCGACGCGGGACGAGTCAGCAAGCTCACCACGGCCGTCGATGCCGTAAAGAAGCGGACGACCGACTTCGTGTGGGACGGCGCGGGGAGAACCACCGGCGTGGCTACATCGGGCCGTGCATCCCATTCCCTCTTTGATTCGTCAGGTCGTCTCAGGCGAACGGAATCAGGTGCAGGAAGCGCGGCCACCCTGAGCGAGACGTTCGAAGAGACAAAGGTCGTCTCGCACGACGGAGCGTTGCCACAGAAGATCACGCAAAAGGAACGAACCGGCAGCGCATACGAGATCGCCCTCGAGCTCAACTCGATGGGCGACGCGATCCGGCAGAAGGTCGGAAAGCTCGAATGGAACCAGAAGTTCGACGAGGCCGGCAATGTCACCGAGGCCTCCGAGCCAGGACGTCCGGCCGCAAAATATCAGTACGACGGGCGCGGAGCGTTAGAGAAAGAGACTCTGGAGGACGGCGTCTCTGTCAATGAGCATCGCTATCAGGCTACGGGCGCATCGAGCGCGTATGTCGATCCGACTACCGAGGCGACAACCACGAAGCGCGATCTCATTGGTCGCGTGATTCTGCGTACGTATCCCGATGCGACAACCGAGACAGTCGAATGGGAGGGAGTCCGTGTCAAGTCCGTAAAGGACCGGCAGGGAAGGACCCACAGCTTTATTTACAACGCAAAGGGCCAGATTAAGCAGATCGACGGCTCGGGCGTGACACACGAGCGATTTGTTTACGATGCCGCGGGCAGACTCATCCGCCGGGCGAACAAAGACTCGGCAGTTGAGTACGGCGATCCGACGCGGCCAGACGGAGGCTTTAACCTCGACGGCAACCCGCTTGTCACTCGACAGATTCGCTTCAAGGATGCCTCGGGTGTGGGCGCCGCGCAGGTCCTCGACCGCTACGAGCAGGAGCATGTCTGGAACGAGCATGGCGAGCGAACGCATGTGAAGCTTCCGTCGTACCCAGGCTTGAACGCCGAGGGCTGGAGCTCATGGCTGTACCAGACGTACGACGCGGTGGGGAACACGACATCCATCTCTCGAGTTGCTTCGAGCTCCGCGACCTCCGGCACGACACTCCTGACAGCACGCTACCGCAGTGCAGGCAAGCCGGACGAGAGAGTTGTCATTCCTCGGGGAGTCAGCGGGGCAACGTCCGGCATCAAGCGTCTTTATGGATATGAGACCGACACGGCACGCGCGAATCGCCTCGAGGTGACAGCGGGAAGCCGCCGGATCGCCGGGTCGCAGATCGCATACGACGGGCTGCAGATCGCCGCGGCGGAGATGCTCGGTGTGTCGGGCGACACGCGAAGTTCGCGCTTTCGCTACGACAGCCGGAGCCGGTTGGACGCGGCGGTGTGGGGCACCACTGATCCAACTGCGGAACCGGCCGCGCCTTCAACGCCCGGCAGAATCGACGAGCAGCTCACGCGCGCAGACTTCCGCTCAGCAGCTGAGCGAACGCAGAGACTGGGCGCGACCGAGCGTGCGCTTCTGGCGAGCAAAGGAACCGACCCAGCGAAGCTCGACCCACCGAGTCTGGTAATGACGGAGTCGGCCGGTCACAAGATCGCGACAATGGCGCTTGGCACTCGCGGGCGTACCGTCTCGTACAACGGATCAGAGCTCCGCTCGGACGGTGAGTACTTGTATGAGTTCGACGAGCGGGGTCGCATGATCCGGATGACGGAGGACCCGCTCGCCGCGAATGTCTCGACAGCACTCCCGATCCGCCGCGTCGTCTACAACTACAACGGAGAGAACCGCGTCGTTGGAGAGCGAGCCGAGTACGCATCGATCACCCAGGCCGGTACCCTTCCCGCGGAAGGGGAGTGGAAGCTCGAAGACCGCCCCTCCATGCTCGCGGTCGGCGGTCTCCCAGCTGCGATTACCTACGTATGGGATCCGATCTCCGATCAGCTTCTATCCGTGTTTCGCTCCGGCGCGAGCGAGAATCCATCGCGCGACGCGCACGGAGGACTCCTCAAGCAGATCATTCACGGCGGACTCTCGTACGACGATCCAATTGAAGTCACGAGCGTCAACTCGACGGCGACGACTGCGCCAGGCGTCACGCCGCCACTCACGCATCTCTATCCGGTCTACGATGAGGTAGGAGCGGGAAACCTTCAGCTCGTCCTCAACTCCGAAGCCGAGATCGTCGCACGCAGCGTCCCGAACGACCCGTACGGAGCAGACACGCTTTCCCTGAGCGGAGCGGCAGCCGACCGCATCGCAATCAAGGCAACGAAGAACGACGCCGGCGAGCTCGCCTCCATCGAAGTCTCCCTCCGAACCACCGAGGTACTCTCCGCCGCAACCGTCGCAACAGGAGTCCGCCTCGCGACCCTCGACGCGACTGGCGCCGTAGTCCGCCAATCGCCCGCAACTCCCACGCTCGACCCAACCAGTCCCTTCGCAGTCCGCTGGACCCTAACCGCCGCTGAGTGGCAAACCCTCATTTCAACGTCGGCAACAGCACCCGAACCAACTCTCCTCTCCATCGCCGCCACCAACAGCCTGCGAGCAGCCGCCTGGGGCGCCACCCTGCCCATCCTCCCAGCCCCCGACTGGGCCGCAGCCACCCAACCCGTCTACACCTCCGGCGCCTTCCCCATCGAAGCCCGCGCCACGCTGGCAAGCCTCTCCAGCTTTCTCGCCTCCATCCCCAAATCCACCAACAAAACCCTAACGCTCTACGAACCCGAAGGCCTCCCTCTTCTCGCGAGCCCCAACGGCGACCGCGACATCGACGATCTCCTCAGCGCCACCTTCCACGCCCACCCGATGTCGTCGCGACTCGGACAACTCGACTACGTACGCGCCAGGTGGCTGCATAAGGCGTCGGGGACATGGCTCTCTCCTGATCCGGAGGGGTACCAGGACAGTTCAAATCTCTACAGTTTTGCCGGTGGCGATCCGATCAACCGGCGAGACCCGAGAGGTGAGCAATATGATCCGGTTGCAGTACATTGGTGGTTCCAAGAAAAGGTTCGAGTCGCTAAGAATTACTACTCGAGCAGTGACTTGGTCGTAGTCGATGCGACCGGCAACACGCTCTCCGATATCGGCTCGGGATTCAGCTCTTCATTCAATATCGGAACGAAGACAGGGCAGACTTACACGGACGAGGGTGGTTTCCGGGATGCTTACTCGACGGGGATGATTCTTTCTGCAGGGGCGGGAGATTTAGGAGAAACAATTCTCGCTGCTGTAGGCACTGTCTCAGCTGGCATAAAAAGTGTGCAGACGGTTCCGCAGGTAAAGACCATCGCCAGGATCGAACGCGAACTAAAGGTGGCCACAACAGCGGAACAGGAAGGCGAGCTGCTTGTCCAACGAGCTCTGGTTCGCCGTGGCTTTCAGATTGGGCCTTCGGTAAAGATCAAGGGTGCATGTGGAACTGGGCGATGCAATCAGGGCGTGGACATGATTGCGGGGCGAACAAATGTGGTCTCGCCGAATCGTACTCTTGCGGTAGAGGTCAAGAGCGTTCATCGCCCAGACCTTAGGATAGATAAGCAGGCTATTCAGCAAGGTAGTGAAATGTTCAACGAGACCCGCCTTGCACGAGCAGCTGATCCTGCTCGGTCGAGTCCGAAGACCATCGAAGCTGCCCGACGCCTACAAAAGATTCAAGACGCAGGCAAACTGGAATCGTATAAGGCGACCTACAATCGCTCGAAAGGGACGGTCAGTTTCTGGCGACTCGCGTCGGAAGAACTTGGCAGAACTGTGATCAATGAGATCAAAACGTGGTTGCTCTTCCCATGACGATCGAAGGGCAAGCGGATTACATTCAGTCGCTTCGCGATAGTGTTCGTGATCTCGAAAAACAGCATCGTGCCGCTCTCCGGTTCCCTTGGAAGAAGGGTGATAGTACGAAGATTGCATTCAAGCTGACTCACCGGTGGATAGTCATTGCTGCAAATGAATATGCTATACGGAGTTCGGCTGTGGCCGAGGCACTGAGTAGCGCATTCGACCACTACGTCGAAGCACGCGAGGGTGCGAAGGGCGGCGCAACGCTCGGTTATCTTGATGTGCAAGCATTTGGTGCTGCCCTTCTGAGTTCTCGACATGACGAAGCACGGAAGTTTGCTGCGCACATCGCGAGCCTCGCCGTACTTACTCGACCCCTACACGCGACTGCATCCGATGCGGCAGGCGCTCTTTGTGGCCAGCATGCTGCGAAGGCATTGATTGAATGGCTTGCGCGAACTCCCGAATCACCTCAGCAGCAGGTTGATGTGTGCAGGGAAGACATAGAGTCGAGGTGGGAGCAGTTCGTGAGGTGGGTAGACATTGCCTCCGCCACGACGAAAGGCGATGGGGATCTGTTCGCGACCTCGGCCCATGGACTAAAGAAATGGTACGACCATGAAGTTAAGCGTGGTGAGTTCTTCAATACGGAAGATAGGCATCTGTATCTGCCGGGTAGCTTGATTGCGATAACTGCACACCGCGACGGCTTGAGAATGCCGTTCGATGACGAACGATGGCCACAGAAAATGTAGAAACGTTTCTATCCGCTCCCCGATGCTAGCGGCCTTGGGGGTAGGCGCAAATGCCTGTAGTACCACAATGGGAATTGCGTGTGGGGTCTTTCGGAGGATTTGTGCGCCGGAGGCTGGCCAAATCGGCGGCGATTTGCGTTTCGATGACGCATTCGCGCGAGTCCGATGGTCAACGAGTGACTCGCGCGCACACTTCGGGCGTCTCGAGCCGTGTTCGACGAGAAAGCTTCCGCGTTTGTTAAGGTTAAGGTTAAGCGGCGAGCTTGGTTGGAATGAGGAACGGAAGCCGGCGATTCCGGCCGGCGTAGACCAGGTCGAATGGCAGCTCGACCGGTTTGTCTGGGTCTCGCGGTTGGCGCGCGGCGGTGAGACGGCGTGGACGCTTGCCGGTATGAGCCCGAAGTAGATCTCTGCCGGAGTGTCGCCGTTCAGACCTTGATGCGGGCGGAGAGTGGCGTAGTAGAAGAGTCCGAGGGCGACCGTATCTTCGAGGTGGCCGGCAGAGAGTGGCCGGCGGAACCTCAGATCGAGCATCTCTTTGAGAGTTCTCCAGAGTCTCTCGATGATGGCGATCGAGCCGGTCCGGCCGATTGCTCCGAATCGCTGAGAGATTCCGAGAGTGCGGAGCTTCTCCACGAATGAAAGTCCCGTGAATTGAGGACCCCGATCGGTGACGAAGTGCTTGGGCGCTCCGTACCGATGAACGGCGTTCTCTACGAGCAGGGCAATCTCCTCACTCGTTGGTTCCTTCGAGAAAACTTTGAACGTGAGCGGAAACCGGGAGTAGACGTCGAGAATGACGACGAGCTTGAAGATCCAGATTCTCAAGAAGCTCGGTACGTCGGTGATGTCGGTCATCCAGATGTGGTTCGCCTCTTTGGCGCGGAGCACACCGAGCTCGTCGCGTTTGGAGATTGACTTTGTAGCGGGAGCTGGCAGCAAGACAGGATTCTTGCGATACCGGCGCACGGTCTCGGTGCTGAGTTTCTTGCCGGCTCGTACGAGCGAGGGCCAGACCTTTGGCAAGGAGAATGAGCTCCTTCATTCGAAGAAGAAGCCCGAGGTGTTGCGGGGAAAAGTTCCGGCTCTTCGCGAGTGAAGCCAGAGCACGCGCGCCCATAGCCGGCTCGCCGGGCGAGCCGGTCATTGAGGGTGAGAGCAAGGGTGGATTTCCTTTCTGGACGGGATGCGTAGGGAGGTTAGCGGACGATCTCAAGCACGCACTCGGAAAGCAAGAGGCCGCTGGTTCGAGTCTCAAACCGCGGCTGTTCGCCGGAGCACGCGCGAACGCAAAAGCACATTCGCGTGAAAGGGGGATAAAATCAAGCGATGAGCAGAACACTGACGAAAGAGGAAATCGGAGAGCTTTCGGCCGCGCAGCGGCTCGAGCTGATCGACGTGTTATGGGACAGCCTCGCTCCGGGGGATGTGCCCGTGCCGGAATGGCACAAGCGTCTGCTGGACGAGGCGCTCGACGAATACGAACGCGATCCCGATGAGGGCCGCTCATGGGAAGATGTCCGGGATGAGATCTTCCTCAAGCAATGAGTTTTGAAGTTCGCATCCGGTCGCGCGCGAGGCGGGACATCCAGATGGCGCACGAATGGTACAGCCAGCAGTCCACGCGGCTTGGTGAGCGGTTCGGCGACGAGTTGGCGGTGGTCATTCGAACCATCACCGCGTCAGAGTGCTGCGCGTCCTGGACCAGAGGCGCAATCCGAATGAATGGCGGAAATGAAGGCAAGAGTTCTTCTTTTCGCTGCCCTCCTGGCGCTGTCAGCGACGACGATCGAGAGGCCGCTGGTCTACCAGAAAGTGCATGAGGAGATCCGCCGGGCGATGACGCATACCTTTCCGTAAGCGATCTACTATACGGTACGCGGCCGCTATCCGCCGCCTCGCGATGAGGGGCTGTGAGAATGCCGGTTAGTGCGTTGAGCCCTCGAGGCGCTCGACGCGTGCCAGCAGGTCGGACAGGCCACCCTCCAACGCGCGCACCCGGCGATCGAGTTCGGCGTGGGAGAACTTGATCATCGCCTGGGTTTCGGCGAAACCGCGGCGCATGTCCTGGCGGGTTTCGTCATGCTCGCGTTCAGATTTCTCCTCGAGCTGCACGACAGCCTCCGCGACCAGCGGAAATTTGGTCTCGAGACGCTCAATGGTCACATCGAAATGTCGGCGCACTTCCGTCACGCCTGAGTCCATCTTCTGCTCGACGCGTTGCACGCTCGCATCGAAGTGAATGCGCATCTCCGCGGCGCTCGCACCCAGCAAACGCTTCAGATCATTCTCGTCCATCGGCGACATCTTACTATGCGTGACCTGTCGTATTTTCCAGTCGGTAGAATCGAAGAATTGGCCCTGTAGTACCACAATGGGAATTGCGTGCGGCGTTTTTCGGAGGATTTGCGCGCCAAGACTGGCCAAACCGGCGGCGATTCGCGTTTCTGTGACGCTCTCGCCAGTGTCTGATGGTCAACGAGTGACGCGCGCGCACACTTCGGGCGTCTCGAGGCAAGTTCGACGAGAACATTCCAAGAGTGCGGAGCTTCTCCATGAATGAGAGACCCGTGAATTGAGAACCACGATCGGTGACGAAGTGCTTTGGCGCTCCGTACCGATGAAGGGCGTTCTCTACGAGCAGAGCAATCTCCTCACTCGTCGGTTCCTTCGGGAAGACTTTGAACGCGAGCGGAAACCGGGAGTAGACGTCGAGAATGACGACGAGCTTAAAGATCCAGATTCTCAAGAAGCTCGGTACGTCGGTGATGTCGGTCATCCAGATGTGGTTCGCCTCTTTGGCGCGGAGCACTACACCAGGCTCGTCACGTTTTGGAGTTTGGCTCGGAGCGGGAGCTGGCAGCAAGACAGGATTCTTGCGATACCGGCGCACGGTCTCGGTGCTGAGTTTCTTGCCGGCTCGTACGAGCATCTGGGCGATCGTCTTGCTGCCGCCGACGCCCATCTGATCGAGAAGCGCGACGAGTTCTCTTGTGACATCGTCAAAGGAACGAACCGGCGGGGTCGCTTTGAGCAGGGAGCCGACAGTGTTTTTGTCCGGTTCACGAGTGGCTTCGCGAGTCTAGCGCCCGATCGTCTGAGCGTCGACCATGAACAGGGCGGCCGCCGCCTCATAGGTATGGGCGTATGTGCGCAGGAAGACCACAATCCGAAATCGCTCTTCGGGTGTGTAATGCTGCCGCTCGGCCGGAGCCATGCGGAGAATGCGGCCGCGAATGATGTCGAGCGTCTCGCGCAGCTCGGCAATCATGATCTCAGCCTGGCCATGTTCGGCAAAGCTGTTCGCGAGAGGATCGCGCGATTCGCGCCAATGACCGAGGGCCAGACCTTTGGCAAGGAGAATGAGCTCCTTCATCCGAAGAAGAAGCCCGAGGTGTTTCGGGCAAAAGTTCCGGCTCTTCGCGAGTGCAGCCAGAGCACGCGCGTCCATAGCCGGCTCGCCGGGCGAGCCGGTCAGTGAGGGTGAGAGCAAGGGTGGATTTCCTTTCTGGACGGGATGCGTAGGGAGGTTAGAGGACGATCTCAAGCACGGACTCGGAAAGCAAGATGCCGTGGTTCGCGTCACAAGCGGCGGCTGTCCGCCGAAGGCGCGAACGCAAAAGCACATTCGCGTGAAAGGGGGATAAGATCAAGCGATGAGTAGACCGATCCCGAAAGAAGAAGTGCGACGGCTTCTGGATACGCTTCCAGACAATGCCTCGTACGAAGATATCCAGTACCACATCTATGTCCAGCACAAGATCGATCTGGGGCTCGAAGCCTCCGAGCGAGGCGACTTATTTCTGATGAGGAGATCGAGCGGCGGATCGTGCAGTGGGCTGGCGAGTAAGGTGGACCACGCCCGCGTGGGCGGATGTTGAGGCGGCGGCGAGGTTCATTGCGCGCGACTCGCCGCGATTCGCAATGGTCCTCCAGCGCGACGCGCAGGCGGCGGCTCAATCGTTGTTCGGTTCGCCACGCGTGGACGCATTGTTCCTGAGCGCGATGACGAGCATTTGCGGGAACTGTTCGTGGGGAGTTACCGTCTGCTCTACAAAATCGAGTCGGACGAGGAGGTCCATGTAATTGCTTTCATTCATGGCGCGCGCGATCTCGCCGCGCTGATCTCCAGCCGAGTTGAACGCACATGACCAGGAAGCTTCTATTGTTCGCTTACACCTGTCTGCTTTTTTTGGCGGTGGCAGACGCGAACGCCGGATGGAACTCGGGGTCGAGGATGAGACCGAACTTTGCCTGGGACGGTGCGGGCAGGACCACCGGCATTGCCACCTCGGGGCGCGCCAGTCACGCCCTGTCCGATTCAACGGGCCGTCTGAAGGAGTCAGACTCCGGCGCCGGAACCGCGACAGGCGAGACTCTGAGGGTCAGACCGGTCAGACCTTGATTTTTGCCTGGCTCATTCGCAGTGGGTGTTCCCGCGGTTACGAGTTTCGAAACTCCCTCGTGTGCGTCCGACGATGGCGCGCATCGCGCACCAGTTTGTAATAACTCAGGCAAAAATCAAGGTCTGACCCTCAGGGGTCTCCCAGTTGTGAATGATCCATGGGATTCATGCGCACTCTTTTTTCAGGATTTGATCGGAACGCGCTTCCAAAAGCCCCCACGCTCCTCCCATGTATATCGCGGTGTTCCGTTCACTTTGTGAATGGTCGTGTCGGTCATGACCAGCTTTCCGTTCTTCTGTTTGAGAAAGAAGTCTACGTCGACCTTCTTCCCGTCTGACGAGTTGAAATCAACGCACGCAAAATAGGTTTCAGGGTCGAGCTGGGTCAGCTTGTCAGAATGAACCCGGTCGAGTTTCAATCGCCA
Organism: Thermoanaerobaculia bacterium; assembly: GCA_035576005.1. Classification (GTDB taxonomy): domain Bacteria; phylum Acidobacteriota; class Thermoanaerobaculia; order Gp7-AA8; family Gp7-AA8; genus DATLXH01. The sequence continues at coordinate 22,762 of DATLXH010000033.1, forward strand.
GGTTTTCTTCGTCACCGAATCTTTGATCTTGAAGAAGCCATTTCCTGCTTTGGTCTTCGCCGCAATCTGCGTCTTGATCGCATTCTCCAGATCGGTCGTCGTGAACGCTTTCTTCGCCGCGTCGGACTTCGGGTGCTCAGCCTTCTTGGGATGTTCTTTGTTTTCCTTGGCCGGATGCTCCTGCTTCTTGGGATGCTCCGGGTGTTCCTGCGCAAATACAACGTTGCCTGCGAATAGATAGGCCAACGCAGTCACGGCAAAAAATTGGCCGTCAAGTCTCATAACGCCTCCTTATAGGTTGTTTGATGAGATTCAAGTCCATCAGTTTCTACAGAAAAGTTCTTGCGGGCTCATTATAGGTGGTTCGCCTGCACCAGTGTGGCGCTTGTAATAACTCAAGCAAGAATCAAGGTCTGATACGCATATAGCAGGCGATCGACGATTCGCGCGAGCGGCGTACGATCGACACCGAAAGGAGCCTGCGATGAATACTTATGCTGCGATCGATCTTCACTCGAACAACGGAGTACTCACGATCATTGACGAGACCGATATGGTTCTGCGGCAACGGAAGCTTCCCAACGAACTGAGCGCATTCGTAAAGGAGCTCTCGCCGTTTCGCGACACGCTGAAAGGGGTAGCCATCGAGTCGACGTTCAACTGGTACTGGCTCGTCGATGGACTGATCTCGCATGACTTTCCGACGACGCTGGTGAACACGTCCGCGATTCAACAGTACAACGGACTCAAACGCACCGACGATCAGTACGACGCGTGGTCGCTCGCCCACATGATGCGTCTGGGTATTCTACCGACAGGACACATCGTGCCGCGGCAGGAGCGCGCCGTGCGCGATCTGTTTCGGAAGCGACTCCGTCTGGTGCAACAGCGCACCGCAAACATCCTGAGCATTCAGAACCTGGAGCAAGAAACCGGGGGACGAAAATCGCAGTGAAGGAAGTCAAGAAACTCACTGCAGTGCGAGTGCACGAGCTGTACGACAACGACGATCTCGCTCTGGCGATTACGACGACGCTCAATGTCATCACCGCGCTCACCGAGCAAATCAATGCTCTCGAGAAAGCAGTCCTGCGGAAAGCGAAGTTGCGTCCGGAGTTCGAGCTGCTCCGAACGGTGTGGGGCATCGGAGAGATTCTCTCGCTCACGATCATGTACGAGGCTGCCGGCATTGCGCGTTTCGCCTCAGCAGGCGACTTCGCATCGTATGCGCGATGCGTCGACGCTACGCGCACGTCGAATGGGAAGAAGCAGTCGGAGAACAACGGGAAGAACGGGAACCGCTATCTCGCCTGGGCTTTCATAGAGGCGGCGCATTTCGCGGTGAGAGCGTATCCAGGCGGGCTGACAAGGGTCAACCTTCAAACCTCAAACCCTTCAGCCAATGCCGAGGCCCCACGAATGAGTGGGAGTCTGGGGACTAACGCAAATTCGACCATAACCGCCCCTCGAGCCTTTCTCCTCAGTGCCCGCACGTCTGCTGCGCAACGGTGCGTTCCCGTCGCGCGAGCGGTTGGCAGCTCTGCCGGCACGCGAAAAAGGCAGGACTGCCTCTGCCCGCGATAGCTCTATTTCCTATTCATAGTTGACGACGTGGAGGGATCTGAGGCCCGTTCTACTCGGGGCGTCATGATGTTGCTTGTCGCCTTATCATTCGTCCATGCTTACTCGTGGATTACAGCTCGTCCTTCTGTTCACGCTGCTACTCACGCCGGTCCTCGAGGCGCGCGTCGTTCGCGTCGAGGTCGCCTCGCGGTCGGACATCGCGTATGGCTATGAACGGATCGAGGCGAAGGTGCACTTTGCGATCGATCCGGCAAATCCGCACAACCGGGTGATCGCCGACCTCGAGCATGCGAGCAGTCATCAATTCGCTGCGGACCTTGTTCTGCTCCGTCCCAAACATGGCGGTAACGAGACACTGTTTCTCGAGGTGCCGAACCGTGGAGGGCTCGGGCGCTTCTCCGATCCCGCCCGCGATGCGTTCCCGTTTCACCGCGGCTACACACTGGCCTGGCTCGGCTGGCAGTTCGACGTGCGCGACGAGGCGGGGCGGCTGAGATTTGATGCGCCGGTGGCAAAAGGCATTCGCGGCAAGGTTCGCAGCGACTTCATCGTGGAAGAGCCGACAGCGGAACATACGATCGGTCACCAGATCCAGGGCACGATCGGCGGGAAGGGTTACCCGGTCGCCGATCGGCGCGATGCCACACTCACCGAGCGAGACGACGTGACGTCTCGCCGCCGTACGATTCCGCGCAGGCGGTGGCGTTTCACGAGCGACACAACCATCTCCCTCGATGGCCGCTTCGTCCCGGGCAGGATTTACGAGATCACCTACACCGCCTCGAATCCTGCAATCGTCGGAACCGGACTAGCAGCGGTGCGCGATTTCGTTTCATACGTCAAACACTCGGGAGATGCGATCGCGCCGGTGAAGACGGCGTACGGGTTCGGCATCTCTCAATCGGGGCGCTTTCTTCGTCACATGCTCTTCGAGGGTTTCAATGCAGACGAGGAAGGGCGGCAGGTGTTCGACGGGCTTCTCGTCCATGTCGCAGGCGCTGGGCGAGGCAACTTCAATCATCGTTTCGCGCAGCCTTCGCGCGACGCTCAACCAATCGTTCCGGCGTTCTACCCCGTCGACGTTTTCCCGTTCACTGATCTGCCGACCACCGATCCGGTTACCGGCAGGACCGCTGGTCTGCTCGACCGGGCAGTCGTGCAGAAGGTCGTTCCGAAGATCTTCTACATGAACACCGCGTACGAGTACTGGTCACGTGCCGGCTCGCTGATCCATACGACGCCTGACGGAACGCGCGATGTGGAACCGGCTCGTACGTCACGCATTTACATGCTGAGTGGTCATGGCCACGTCGGCGGCGGCTTCCCTCCGATGAAGCCTCGCAATGCACAGCAGCTGCAGAACTTCCTGAATTACTGGCCGCTCACGCACGGACTCATCGATGCACTTGACGGATGGGTAAAGAAGGGGACGGAGCCACCGCCCAGTCGGTACCCTCGAATCACGGAAGGAACACTCATCCGCGCGAGGGGTGTGCCGTTCGCCTACGACCCGTATCTCGACGAGAAGCCGCGGTACGTGGCGCTCGTGCCCGCAACCGATGCGAACGGCAACGACCTCGGCGGCGTGCAGATGCCGATGATCAAAGTACCAATCGCCACATTCAGGCCGTGGAATCTTCGCGATCCTGCTGTCGGATTTCCGCAGTACCGTGCGAGCTTCGTCGGTTCGGTCGTGCCGTTCCCGCCCAGCGCTCGTCCATCCCGTGAGCTCTACCTCGGGCGCCTCGCGGACGAGACGTTGAAGCTCGTCGGGGATCGATACCTGTTGCGCGAAGATGTCTACGACGCGCTGGCGCTCGGCGGATCATTTTACGACTGGGTGGTCGCGCAATCCAGCGCTAACGGCGCCATCACATCGGTGCCGGCCTGTTCGCGAATAGAAAGTTGATCCGGTGGAAAATTCTCCAACCGTGGCGCTGCCGTCCCGAGCACCGACTGAAGCTCCGACCCGGATCTAACGGCCGGCGGCCGGGCTCGATGCGAGCTCGTTCGACTGCGAAACTGTGACTGCAGGCGTGCTGCAAGAAGGAGCGCTGGAGTATTCCTTACTATCTCGGTAAGGCGTGCTATCCTTTACTGACGATGAAGAGCACGATGTCTTCAAAGGGTCAGCTGACAGTGCCCATGGAGCTGCGCCAGAAGCTTGGGCTCGCGGCAGGAACCGTTGTGCAGTTCGAGCTTCGCGGGGGGACTGTTCTCATGCGGAAGGGAACCGCGAAGGATCATCCTGTCGACGAGCTGTTCGGTAGTCTCACTCTCGGCAAACCGGTTGACCAGATCGTAGACCAGATGCGAGGACCCCGTCCGTCGCAACGCAGGAAGAAAGCTGCAGCGCGGACTCGGTGAAAGTCGCGGTCGACTCGTCCGTCCTGCTCGATGTTCTGGGAGCCGACCCCGTTCATGGCCAGAGCTCGCGCGAGGCTTTGCGAAATGCTTATGACACAGGCGCTCTGGTAGCGTGCGAAATCGTATGGGCGGAGGTTCGGGCACACTTCCCGACAGACGCGGCGTTTGCCAGGGCAGTCGACCTCCTGGGGATCCGATTCGAGTCGATCTCTGAGGATGCCGCCGCGAAGGCAGGCAACCTCTGGCGAGACCTGCGGAGCGAGCGAGGCGCCTCCCGCTTGAGGGTCGTGGCGGACTTGATGGTCGGGGCGCACGCATTGCTACAAGCTGACGCTCTGCTGACCCGCGATCGGGGCTTTTATCGCCGCCGTTTCAAGGGATTGCGAATCGTTGAGCCGAACGAGAATAGGGGCCTTCGATAATCAGGAAACCAGTGTGTTCTGCGAGGCCGCGAATGACTATCGGAGGCCTGACCCCACAACCCCAACACACGACCCTGCTCCAGGGCGATGTAGTCTCGGCCATCATCGCTCTCAAGACACAACCGGGCCCCTGACCTGCAGATGATTGGCAGCGGCAATCTGATTCAAACGCTGCATAACAGCAGGTCAGACTGACAAGGGTCAGGCCTTCAAACCTCATGTCGTACGCCCGCGGGCGAATCCCCGGTTGCGTTTAGCAGCAGCCGATCTTACAATTCCGATCTCACGAATACGGCGGGCGAGGTGACAAATGGCAGGTTTGCGATGGCTTGTGCTCGCACTCATGGCGCTGGTGGGGACGGGTTGCGCGACAGTAAGAAACGGCCGGTATCAAGCGATTGACGTCCGGTCGGAGCCTTCCGGTGCCGCCATCTCCGTCCGATGTGCGGACTCGCCGGAGGTCGCGGCGGTTACGCCTGCGACTGTTCGCCTGAGTCGCCGAGCGAAGCCATGCGCCGTGACGCTAGCGAGCTCTGGCTACGAGACGCTCACAATTCCGTTCGATCGTCGGGTGTCACGCCTCTTCTGGCGAAACCTCATCTGGTCTCCGGTCTTTGGTCTCGCAGGACTGCTGGGCACCGACTCCTGCGACGGCACCGGCTTCGGTCCCTGCTTCTCGCCTGGAGAGGTAGCAGCCGTGGCGTTCGTCATCGGCCTCATCCCCGCTGGCATCGGAATGGGGATCGACGCCGCGACCGGCGCGATGTACGAGAAGATTCCTGCTGACGTGAATGTAACGCTATCGACGACGAGCCCACCACCGGAGCGTCGCTGAGTCTGTCCGCTGCTGCTGAGTAGCGAAAACGTTTGGTAGATGAATAAAAGGCGCCACGGCATCTCTCGGTGGTGACTCACGACGGGCACTAAAGCTCCTATACTCGAGCGATGCGAATGCGACCGATTGCAGTACTGGTGCTGGTCTTCGTTGGTGGTTGTGTGACGCCGGTGCCGAGATCGGTGACTCGCATCAATACCGCGCTCGAGAAAACGCCGTTTTTCGAATGACTGTCGAAGGCCTGACCCCACAACCCTCTGACCCTCTGCACCCATGCATGCAGCTGCCACCGGAAGCGCGAAACCACAACCCTCCGACCCCAACCCCCACACAACAAGAATGACCCCAACAAGGCTCACAGGGGTTTCGGGCGTAAGGCGGAGGAAAGCGAGCGACCTTTGTGAGCGGATGCCCCGGGCCGAACCCGGGGCATCTTCCCAAGGAAGGAACGACTAGAAGCGGAAACCTGCCGAGAAGCGATACAACTGGGGAAGCTGGTACGAGCCGAAGCCAGTGGGAAGGCCGAACAGTTGTCCCTTGACGAAGTGAGCGCCCTGTCCAGCACAGGAGGTGGCCACCGGGTTGCACTCTTTGGGTGTGTCGGTAAATGGGTTGAAACGCTCCAGGCCGGTGAAGACTCCTGCATTCCCTGCGGCGAAAATCTGCGTGTTGAAAGCGACCATTTCATCATTTCCAAAAACGTTCAGCATGTCCCCCTGCACGAAAAAGTTGAGACCCAAAATCGGCAGGTTGTAATTCACCGATACGTCGGTACGGTTGATGTCAGCGAAACGGAACGCTCCGCGCTCACTGAAAAAGTACGTCCCGGTCGTTGGCGCGTTGACGTACTTGGCAACGGTCGGTGCACCGGTGTAACCGGTGGTCCCGATTGTGCCGGCCAGAGAGTAGGCGGCACCGGAATCGAAATTGTGAAGAACGGACAGATTCACGGTTCCGATCACCGGGGGAAGCGGAAGATCCAGTCCGACCCAGGCCCTTGCCCGGTGTGTCTGGTCAAGGCCGCCGAGATACCCGACGGGTAAGCGATTCGCATAACCGAGGTATTCGGGGTAGTACGAAGACAGCGGTGCATTCGTGCCTGTACCGGAGTTCGCGGATTCGCCCTCATCATTGCCGCGCAGCTCTGACCATGTGTATGTCAGCCCCATGTTGAAGTTTGTACGGAGCAGCGTCGGGTTCCAACGGGTCTGAAGCTGAACGGCCTTATAGGTGCGCTCGATCTCGTTGCTGTTCTCGATGCTTTCAGCGTCTGAACGAATCCCGAGGGGAGTTGTGGTCATCGGCGTGCTTTGATCCACGCGTGACGCGTAGAAATTCTTCCAGTCACGCGAGATGAGGTCGATCTTCGCGTAAGCATTTCGACCGACCTGAACGCCGTAGCCGAGTTGAATCTCGTCGGTCACCGGGGAGGCGAGCGACTGATTGAGGACGGCACCGAAACCTGGGACGAATCGAGCGCCCCCGGGTCGAAGAAGGCTCACTTTGCTCGTTCCGCCTTGAGAGTTGAACCAGTCAAACACCATCTGGATGTACTGCTGGGTGGTGACGGTGTTCGCCGTGGCATTGATGGCGGGGCCGCGGTAGTCATAATCGACGGTGGCCGGCTGGCCCGCTGAGTCGGTCGCGGTTCCCGGCCCTTCCACGATGCGGGAAACGTACTGGTTGTAAGAGGCACTGAGCCGGTGGCGTCCATTGCCCAGGGGATCCCAGATCGCTGTGAGGCGGGGGCTGACGGCTTTGTCATCCGAGACGGTCTCTCCGAGTCCATTCACCGTGTTGTTCTGGTCATAACGTACGCCAAGGTTAAAACTGAAAAAACGATTCAGTTCCCAGCTGTCGTTCACAAAGAGCGACTGTGTCGCGAAGTCATTCTCGTTCGCGCCTACGGAAATGGGGGTGTGCCGAATGAACGTCCGCGCGGGAGTGGCTGCGGACGCGGGCGCTGCCGTTGCCACCGGGAAGAAGTTGCCGCTCCCGTCAATGTTCACCTTCTCCACGAAGATGCGGAAGTTGCTGCCCGACTGGAAATTGTTTGCGTAGCGGTGCTCCGAAAAATCTTCGATGCCAGCGATGATGTTGTGATTGCCGAAGGAGCCGGTGCTCAGAAAGTAGGTCGCTTTGGCGAGCCAGGCATCGTTATCACGAGACTCGGTATCGCAGACTCCGCAGAAGGTAGGCGAATTGAAACGAGCGTTGCCACGGCTTCGATCGAGCAGCAGGGTTCCGCGCACCAGATCGGTGAACTGCGATCCCGATCCGACGGCGATGTTGTACTTCCGCTCGGAGTACTGTCCCTCGATGAGAAGGTTCGGCGTGAGAATTCCGCTGTAATGGCCTGACAGGAGGGTCTGCGGATCCGCCCGGTTGGAAAGGCTTGCCAGATCGAGGATCGTTCCGAACGATCCATTGATACTGGTCCTGTCGATTTCGAGATACGAGCCATTGACTGTGTGACGTGGCGTGATCGTGGCTGTGAGCTTACCTTCGAGACGCGTTTCTTCAGCGCCGGTCGGATACTTGATCAGAGTCGTACCCGTAAAGGCCTCACCAGTCGTTTCGAAATAGCGTCCCGCGCCGAAGAACCAGAGCCGGTCGCGAATGATGCGGCCACCCAATGTTCCTTCGTAAACCTCATTGAGAATATCGATCGGATCAGGTTGAAATCGCGGTGTGACGGCGCCCGCCAGGACGGAAAAGGCAGGGTTCTTTTCGGTTTTGGTCCATTTTGGATTCGTGAAGCTGTCCCGAAGCGATCCGGAAAAGTCATTCCCTCCGGACTTGGTGATGCTGTTGACCACACCGCCGGTAAAGCGGCCGTACTCCGCGGAGATCGCGCCGGTGAGCACGGTGGTTTCCTGAATCGCGTCTTCAATGAATAGATCGAGCGCCTGGCTTCTCACGTTCTCGGTGACAACGACCCCGTTCACCATGACGAGGTTGTCGTAGCCGGGGCTGCCCGAGATCGACAACTGTCCCCCCGAGAACGTCGCATTCGGGTTGACGCCGGGAGCAAGCGATGCCGCCGCCAGAGGTGTCCGGCCGATCGGAAGCTCGTCGATCTCTTCATACGTGAACGTGGAGGCGACCTGCGTAGTCTCGAGTGCTGCCGGCGCACTGGCCGTCACAGTGATCGCCTCGGCCACGGCACTGAGACGAAGATCTGCATCAGCACGTGCGGTCTGCCCAAGCGGGACAATCGACGTCTTCGTTACGGTCTGCATACCCGCGAGATCGAATTTAATTGTGTACGGTCCCGGTGGGATGCCGGAGAAACTATAACCGCCGCCCTCCCCCGTCACCGCCGTGCGATCTCCCTGCAGGTTCGGGGAGCTGATTGTGACTGTCACACCAGGCAAAGTCGTACCTTCGGTCGTGGTGGTGCCGGTGAGTGTCGAGGTAGTTTGCGCGAGCAGCGAACCGCTCATCAGTAGAGCCGGCAACGTCATCAGAAGCCTGCTGATCAACCTCATGTCGAAATCTCCTTTCTTGAATGTTTGTGGGCTTTCGGCCCTGACTCAACGCGGATCGAGTGCCAATAACTGACAAGAAATCAAGTTGCGCATTCTAAAGGTGTTCGCGAGAATTTCACCACTCAGTAACCTGTCGTCTATCCGGAATCCCGACGATCTCGTTCAAGGGTTTGTAAATAAGCCGCCCGCCGGCCCCAGGCTGGCGGCGCTGATCCGTACAAGGAGCCCGATGCAACGGCCGTCACGCCCATCTACCGGCGGCGACTCTTACTGCAGGCATGACTGGCCTGCTGACATTCGCATTCATGCGATACTTCCTGCACTCGACGGAGTAATCAGCAACGCTTCGCTTGCACCTCGCCCCTCCTGCTGAATGGGAAAAACCGCGCGAAGCGCGATGGTCGAAACCGGGTGGTGTGAGCTGCCGGAGAAGCTTGTCTGACGAGTTGTCGTTTTGAATCTTGTGAGCCCTCAGCCGTCGCTCACGCGACTGCCTCTCCCTCGGGAGAGGGAGCCGTGTAGGGCTTAGGCGTCGTCACTCAGGCGGTTGAGAGCCCGCTCTTGCAGCCACCTGAATCTACGACCCCAAAGTTCTCTCAACGACCCCAAAGTTCTTCGAAGTTTCCCCAAGGGCAACGGCTGACCAAGGTTCCTGGCCCCGGGTTCCCTCAAGTGAGCGTGCGGCTGAAAAGTTGCACTGGATGAGTGAGAGCCTGAGTGCATTCGGCTTGGGAAGAGCATCAGAGGGGTGGACATCAATATGGCTGACGAACTGGCGCCTACCGGCCTCGCCGGGCTCGATGAAGTGATTCGCGGCGGACTACCGAAGCACCAGATGTATTTCCTTCAGGGGGACCCCGGGGCGGGAAAGACGACGCTGTCGTTTCAGTTCCTCCTCGAAGGTGTGCGCCTGGGCGAGAAGGTCCTCTATGTGACTCTCTCGGCCTCCGCGCGCGATCTGGGACGCGTTGCTCGCTCCCATGGCTGGAACCTCGAGGGCATCGACATCTACGAACAGTTCCAGACCGGTGACGCGACCGATACCACCCTCTTCCGTCCGGCCGAAATCGAGCTGGCCAAGACGGTCCGTACGATTCTCGACGCAATCGATGAGCGACAGCCCGATCGGGTCGTGATCGACTCCCTCGGGGAGATTCGGCTGCTGTCCGACAGTGTGCTTCGCTACAGGAGGCAGTTGCTCCTGCTCAAGGAGTTCTTCCGCGAAAGGAGCATCACCGCGCTCGTACTCGATGATTTGACGGTCGCTGCCGGTGATTCCGAAGTCCAGGGACTTGCCGAAGGAGTGATCACACTAAGTGTGTCGGCCCCGATGTATGGAAATACGAAGCGCAGCCTGGAGGTCGTGAAGCTTCGCGGTGTCGCCTACCGCGGCGGCCATCACGATTTCATCATCGAAAAAGGAGGCCTCAAGGTCTTCCCGCGCCTGAGCGCCGGCCAGCATCACGCCACTCCCCAGGAAGGGGTCGTGCAGAGCGGGATCGCCGAGATCGATGCGCTCGTCGGAGGAGGTCTCGAGCGCGGTTCGACCACCATGATCATGGGGCCCGCAGGGGTCGGCAAGTCTTCGCTTGCTCTCGAGTTCACGACCTCCCGCGCTGCCGCGGGGGAGCGCGTCGCATTTTTCATCTTCGAGGAGCACCGTTCGGTGTTCCTCAAGCGCGCTGCTTCGCTCGGCTACGATCTGCCAGCACTCATCGAAGCAGGGAGCCTGAAAGTTCATCAGATTGACCCGGCAGAGATGTCGTCGGGCGAGTTTGCGTATGCGGTTCGCGTTGCGGTCGAAATCGAAAAGAGCTCGATCATCGTCATAGACAGCTTGAACGGTTATTTCAACGCCATGCCTGAAGAGCATTTCCTCACCCTTCATCTGCACGAGCTTCTGAGCTACCTGACGGAGGCCGGAGCCACTGCGATCCTCATCGTCTCCCAACATGGCGCACTCGGCACGGTCCACTCGCCGGTCGACGTCAGTTATCTCGCCGACGCGGTGATCCTGCTGCGCTATTACGAAACGCGTGGTGCTTTCCGTCGCGCGATCTCCATGCTCAAAAAACGCACCAGCGCTCATGAGCAGACCGTCCGCGACTACCAGATCACATCAAATGGAGTGCGAGTTGGCGCCGTGCTAGAGGAGTTCCGAGGAATTCTCTCCGGTATGCAGTCTACGGAAACGGGTAGCCATCCGAAGACGGAAGAGAAGCCCCGCTAGCCCCCCGCGGGCTGAGCCGCCCATCAGACGGCGGACGGTTTATGTAGCGGCAGCGTGACGACGAATTCTGCTCCCTTGCCGGGGCCGTCACTGAAGGCTTCCACCGTTCCTCCGTGACTCACTACCAGATGATGCACGATTGCCAGGCCCAACCCGAGGCCTCGGGCCGATTTTGCTCCCCCGTCACCCTGACGATAGCGCTCGAAAACGTGATCGAGTAGTTCCCGGGGCAGCCCCTGACCGCTGTCGCGGACGCGGATTACGCCCTGATCCCCTTCGCGCGCCAGGGACACGCGAACGGATCCTCCGTGCGGAGTGAACTTGATTGCATTGGAGATCAGATTCCAGCCCACCTGTTGGAGGCGTGAGCCATCAGCCCACGCCATGAGTGGTTCTGCAGCGACATCTGCAGTCAGCTCGATTCCCTGGGCGGCTGCGCCCGGTCGGAACGTCGCAACCATGTTTTCCACCAGCGGCCCGAGCTCGACGACTTCGGGCTCGACCATGACTTTTCCCGCCAGAATCCGTGAGACATCCATCAGATCCTCGACGATGTGTGACTGCACCTTTGTGGCCGATTCGAGCATGGACAGCGCACTGGCCGCATCGGCGGGATCGAGGTCGTCCATCTTCAACATCTGAATCCAGCCGAGGATCGCCGTCATGGGGGAGCGCAGCTCGTGGGCCAGGGTGGCGATGAATTCGTCTTTGGCACGGTTCGCGTCATCATGGACGCGTTCGATCTTGACCGCGGAGGCGGCCAGTTCGTCGAGCAAGTGCTTCACGAGATACTGGCGGCGACGGCTTCTGAGCGCAGCTTCCGTTGCGGTTACGAACGTGGCAATTCCAAGCGGACGTTCCAGCAGAACGATTTGAGCTCGCATTCCAAGCTGCTCGGTGGCTCGCGAAGCTGCGTCCTCCACGCTTCCTCCGAAAAGGAGGATCGGCATCTCGGACCATGTGTCCTGCCGTTCCAATACCTCCTGCAGGATCGATGAGGATTCCACGTTGTCAATCGCTTCGGAGGCGATCAGCACGGCACCAGCGCCGGCAAGGAGCTCGCGGGTGAGCTCTGTGAGGTCTGGAACTACGACAGTGTCGAGACCGCGCTCTTCGAGGATGCGTGAAACGAGTAGAGCATCGTCACCTGTCGGAGCGAGGACGAGAATGCGCTCGGCAACCCGGTCCTCAACGGAATCTCCGTGAACGGCCGTGGCGTGGTCCTTCATCGTCTCCGTATTCTGCGTTTTGCTTGCCAAGGAGAACGGGATTGCGATCACGGAGGGTCGACATTTTGTGCTCGCCAATCTCCTCGCGCGGCTCGGGCGGTCATTCGCTCGTTTTCTGAAGGTCCGGAAACAGGCTCGAAGGACGGAGGCGATTGCAGAGCGGCTCTGCGACGTGAAGTTATTTCTCCCGCGTGGGCGTGTCGATGATTGCGCCGGCAGGCATCTTCATGCGCGTCTCATCGAACGGCCGGCGGAACGAGACATCGCGGTACTCGTTCGTCCCCCGTCCTTCCCCTTTGGCATCGACAGAGAGCGCTTTCGTCGCTACGGTCAGGCCCTCGATGTTCCGGTACTCTTCGTAAATCCTGAAGAACGGGCCGATGAAGCTCTTGCTCCCGACGACGCCGGGATGCGTGACGATATACTCGACGCCGCGAAGAAGGTTCGTCTTCTGGTCGATATACAGCGTGTAGACGTCGCTCGAATCGCCCACACCTGCATCGAACGACATACGCACTTTCGCGTGGTCGGTCGTTCCGCCGGGGAGTTTGCCTGTGCCCCCCATCGCCAGACGCACGCCAGGGTCTCGCGTGAACCACGGCAGACCAAGAAAGTAGTAATCGAGGTTCGCCATGAATGACGGGGGAGCGGGCTGTTTCCAGTTGGTGCTCCAGACGCGCGTCCCGTCACTGACGAGCTGGCTCTTTTCTGCGGGCCAGTCGAGGTACGTTCGACGCCTTCCCTGCTCGACGACGACGATCGTCTCCTTCTCCTTGCCTGCCGGACCAGACAGCTTCCGGAAAGCGACGGTGGGAGCTTTGTTCCATCGCTCGAGACCACCATGCGCGGCAATCATACGGTCGGTCAGCTCCCGCGCGTTTTTGTCATCCGGCTGGGCAGCGGTGGCGGCGACGGCCGTCAGCAGGATTGCTGCAGCGATCAGCGGCGATCTCATCGAGTCAAGCATGGGGTGATTATCTCACGCCGGATCGTGGACCCCTCAGCTCAAAGGTACATGCGCTCTGGCGGCCAGCCGGCTGGCTCAGAAAAAGGAGTCTTGATTATCGGTTGGGTTCGAGCGCCTCCATGCTTCCGATGAGTTCGAAGGGACAGGCATCGGACTGGCAACGGTCAAGCGGATCGTCGAACGGCATGGTGGCCGATCGTGGGCGGAAGGCAGACTCGGCGTTGGAGCCACCTTCTATTTCACGATACCGTAGGGGCAAGATGGCAAAGATTCTTCTGGTCGAGGACAGCGCGAGGGACGTCGAGATCACTCTTGCAAATCTGCGCAACAGCGGGGTGGACGCTTCGATTCAGGTAGTGCGCGACGGCGAGCAGGCGTTGGACTATCTAGATCGTCGCAAGGAGCTCGCGCTGCGTTCGGAGGAGAGGCCTGACGTTCTGCTGCTCGACATCAAGATGCCCAAAGTCAGCGGACTCCAGGTGTTGAGGGCGATGAAGAGCGATCCTGATTCTGCGCAACATCCCAGTCGTTCTCCTGACGTCGTCGCGCGAAGAACAGGATCTTGCCGCTGCCTATCAATGGAGCGCGGAGAGATACCTGATCAAGCCGGTCCGGCCGGAAAAACTCGCAGCAACGATCGCTGCCGTGACGGGTGGGGCGATCTCAGCTTCGCGCTGAGAAGAACGAGGGCCATGCCAGGGGCCGCGGCTACATCAGGATAGCGATTGAAACAAAGAGAATCCCGTAGGGAAACTATGACCCCTTCTCGCGTTCGCTTCGCGGTGAAGCTACGACCCCTTTCGCGCCTTTCGCGTTGGTACGCAACGGTGATGGCGTGAGCTACTCGGTAAGAGAGATCTTCTTTACTCTTCAGGGTGAGGGAGCGAATGTGGGTCGCGCGGCAGTCTTTTGCCGTTTCTCCGGCTGCAATCTATGGTCAGGCAGGGAATCGGACCGGCAAAGCGCGATATGCAATTTCTGCGATACCGATTTCGTCGGAACTGGTGCGGACGGCGGACGCTTTACCACGGCGGAAGAACTGGTTGCGGAAATCGACCTTCGCTGGGGCGGCGACGATCGGAAGTTTATCGTGCTCACGGGCGGCGAGCCGATGTTGCAGGTCGATGATCTTCTCATTCGTGAACTGCATCACCACGGCTTTGAAGTGGCGATTGAGACGAACGGCACACTGCCTGTTCCTCGAACGATTGACTGGATCTGCGTCAGTCCGAAGGGGACATCGGATATCGTCGTGCGCGCCGGCAACGAGTTGAAGCTCGTATACCCCCAACAGGAAGCGATGCCCGACCGCTTCGCTTCCTGGCCATTCGACCACTTCTTCCTTCAGCCGATGGACTCTCCCGAGAAAGAGCAGAACATCGCGAGCACGATCGAGTACTGCATGACTCACCCGAAGTGGAGACTGAGCATGCAGACGCACAAGGCTCTTGGAATTCGATGATGGAGATTTTCAAGGAATTCACCTTCGAAGCGGCGCACCGGCTTCCGAATGTTCCAGCGGGTCACAAATGTGGGCGGCTGCACGGACACTCTTTTCGAGTCGAGGTCTTCGTGAGCGGAGCAATCGGAGATGACTCCGGCTGGATCGTCGATTTCGCGGACATCAAGGAGAAGTTCGATCCCGTTCAGAAACGACTCGACCACTACTACCTGAACGAGATCGAGGGGCTCGAGAACCCTACCAGTGAAGTGATCGCAAGATGGATCTGGCGCCAATTGAAACCCGGCCTTCCGCTTCTCTCGCGGCTGATTGTTCGAGAGACATGCACCTCGGGCTGCGTGTACGACGGAGAGAATGAATAGATGGAGAGCGAGTACGCATCAGCAGATCCCGCTCAGCTTCACGACATACAGAGCCAGGATGGCAACCGCGGAGTCCTGATCGACTTGTTTGGCGTGAGCGATCTGCGATACCTCCTCGGTCGTTCTCGACCGTTCAGCCGGGCTAGGAGCCTGCGTGGTAGAACGAGCAGCGGTGCGCTTTGAAGATTGTGATTAGACCATTTGGGAACGATCTTATAACGCTGTCGAGGAGACAGCGAAGTGTCACGGCGGCTTCGAGTGATCGGTAGGGCTGTTTTTCGA
>DATLXH010000034.1:0-15947 GCA_035576005.1 Thermoanaerobaculia bacterium
AAAACAGCCCTACCGATCACTCGAAGCCGCCGTGACACTTCGCTGTCTCCTCGACAGCGTTATAAGATCGTTCCCAAATGGTCTAATCACAATCTTCAAAGCGCACCGCTGCTCGTTCTACCACGCAGGCTCCTAGCCCGCATTTCTCACAGACCTTCGCCGCGAGACGACGGATAGCGGCCTGTCTCGTTCGTTGCACGGCAATTTCGCTCCTCGACATAGTGTCGACTATGCCTTCGTCGCAAAATCGCCGTGCGCCTCGCATCCAAGCCACTCTCCGCCGTCTCACGACAAAGGTCTATGAGAAATGCGGGCTACTCGGCTCTTTGGAAACGATCATCTCTGGCTTACGGCGCCCCGCCCGGTTATCCTCTGACATCTTGAGCGAGCCTGAATACCTGATCTGCCTTTCGTGTGAGACGCCTTGCTATTCATTCGACTATTCGGAAGGTGGAACGCTCACGGCCGCCATATGTGCAGCGTGTGGCAACGACGATCCCGCGGAGTTCATGACGGAAACGGAGTTCGACGAGCAATAACGGAAGAGCTGATCGTGCTCCTCTGGTCATCCCGATCGGATGCACGTCAAACGTGCGGTGCTTGAGAGAAGGGACGAGGTGACACCGACAATCCGCAACTAAACCATGAAAACTACCCCCATCATCATCGGAATCGCCGGCGGCACCGGGTCGGGAAAAACCACGGTTGCTCGTGCGATCTACGACCGCGTCGGATCGGATCGAATCGAGTGGATCTCGCATGACTCGTATTACCGGGAGTTCAGCGGACTGGGAGCGAGTGAACATCATCACATCAACTTCGACCATCCCGACTCACTCGAGACCGAGCTGCTCGTCCGGCATCTTGATGCTCTGATGCGCGGGGCGGCCGTAGAGATCCCGATCTATGACTTCACCTCTCACAGCCGTAAGGATGAGACGCATCGGGTGCAGCCAAAAGGGGTAATGATCGTCGAAGGGATTCTGGTCCTCGCCGAAATCGAGTTGCGAAAACGAATCGACATCAAGCTATTTGTCGACACGCCCCCCGACATCCGGTTCATGCGACGGCTCATGCGCGATATCAAAACCCGAGGTCGCAGCCTCGAGTCGGTTGTCGAACAATATCTGACGACCGTGAGGCCGATGCATGAGGAGTTCGTGGAGCCGTCCAAGAGGTACGCCGACCTGATCATTCCGGAGGGGGGCGAGAACCAGGTGGCGCTCGACGCGATTCTGGCGCGGGTCGAACAACTGCTCGCATCCTGAAGTTATTAGAGACCCTAAACCTGCCTAAGTGCAATGACTGCAGCCGGTTGAGTAATATTACGGATCGCCGGAATTCAGCAGGGAGCGCTACCGTTTGGACGCCTCGCACCTGACGTCCGTAGTTAGACTCATTGACCGGTTCCCTAACGGAGCCTAAGATGAACCTTCCTCCTACGCGGAGGGTGACCTTATTCAAGAAAGGGGGGGATTTCACCGGATGCCTCTCGTACACGTCAAAGAAGACGAAACATTCGAGAACGCACTACGCCGCTTCAAGAGAAAATGTGAGAAGTCAGGCATTCTCTCCGAACTGAAGAAACGGCAACATTACGAAAAGCCGAGCACGAAACGGAAACGGAAAGCGATTGCTGCACGGAAGAAAGTGCTTCGAAAACTTGCCGAGGAACGCCGCGCTGGCACTTAGTCGCATGAAATGGACTTGAACGAAAGGGAGGAGAAATCCTCCCTTTTTTCATTTGGGACAAGACCCTCTTGACGGTTCTCAGTCCCGATGAATGTCAGGACAGACACTCTTGTCTGTCGGTGGTCCTCTCATCCAGGTTTGGAGGTGCGCCGACAGACAAGAGTGCCAGTCCCACAACAGACGACAATGTCTGTCCCACACCGGAAGGTTCTTCCGGGCGAGCACGTTGCACGAACCTGAACGATGACGCTCCACCCACTCGACTCGCTCGAATTTCACCGCGTCCTTTCCCTGATCTCACTCGAAGCGAAAAGCGATATCGGTCAGGAGATTCTGTCCCGTCGCCGTCCCCTCGACTCGATCGAGGAGTGTGAACGCGGCCAGGCTCTGCTGGCCGAGATGCGCGCCTTCTACCTCAGGGAAGGCCTGCTCCCATTATCAGGTCTGGCTGATCTCACACCACTGCTGCGCGGCGAGACAGCACTCGATCTCCCCGACTCCTGGAATGTGCTTCGTGCCGTCCGCGCGACCCAGGCCGTTCGCGAGACGTTTCTCCGCTCGACGTACCCCTATCCCCGCCTGACGTCGATCGCCGAGGCGATTGATGACCTTGGCGACGTGATATCGGCCGTGAGCAAATTCTTCACGAGGGACGGAAAGATCCGAGAGGATGCCTCAGCCGAACTTCGTTCAATCCGAACGAAAGTCCAGTCGCGCCGCAGCGCAATTCAGAAGACGCTGAGCGAGCTGATGAATCGCGAATCGTCGGCGATCCAGGAACCACTCATCACCATTCGCGGCGATCGCTATTGCGTCCCGGTCCGGACGGACTCGCGGTCATCGATCCCCGGGATTCTCCACGAACGCTCCGGCTCAGGCAGCACGCTTTTCGTCGAGCCGATGCCTGTCATCGAGCTCAACAATGATCTCGCCGAGCTCCTCATGCGCGAACGTGAAGAGCTTGCACGCATTGCGCGATTCATTGCGCAGACTCTGCTCAGCTCAGCCGATTCGATCCTCCACTCGATCCAGAGCGCCGGCGAGCTTGATGCCATTCAGGCCTGCGGAGTCGTTGGAGAGACGCTGGAGGCAGTGCGTCCGCATTTCACTCTCGGCCGGGAGCTCGTGCTTGTAGAAGCCCGCCATCCCCTGCTTGATGAACGACTCGCCTCGATGCGGGCTACGGCATTCGGTGAGACAGAGGACCCACGCAAAGTGGTGCCTGTCTCCTTCACGATCAACGACGAGAAGCCCGCACTGGTCATCAGCGGACCAAACGCGGGGGGAAAGACCATCACCCTGAAAACTGCGGGACTCGTCATCGCGATGGCAATGAGCGGCCTTCCGGTCCCGGCTGGCGAGGGGACGCTCATACCCGTGGTCGACGCCCTCCACGTGCTGATCGGTGACGATCAGAACGTGCTCGAGCATCTATCGACATTCTCGAGTTACCTGGTTCGTTTGAAAGAGGTTCTCGCCTCAGTCAGCTCACGCTCTCTGGTTCTTCTCGATGAGCTCGGCTCGGGGACCGACCCCGAAGAAGGTGCTGCGCTTGCTGCTGCCACGATCGAGCATCTGTTCGCGGCAGGATGTCTGCTGGTTGCGACCACTCACCTTTCTTCGGTGAAGAGCTTCGCAGTCGGCGACGCCCGCGTCGAGAACGCGTCGATGGAATTCGATTCTGCATCGGGGCGCCCGTCGTTCCGTATGATTCAAGGTGTCCCGGGACGCAGTCGCGCAATCGAGGTAGCGGAAATCATCGGGCTTCCAGCTGCAGTGATCGCGTCAGCCAGAGAAAAGCTGGGCAACCAATACCTCGAGACCGATAGTCTCATCGCCGATCTGCAAGCGAAGAACCTTTCTCTATCGAAACAGCAGGAGACAATCGACGCGCTCCAGCTCGAGCTCGAGTCGCAGCGGACGAGTCTGGAGGCCGCAACGATCCGGATAACATCCGAGCGACAGAAACTTGCTGCAGCAAACCGCGGGCAGATGGATCAGCTGAGGGATGCGGTGTCTCGCAATCTTCAGAACGAACTGCGCCGGCTCAAAGAAATCGATAAGAAAGAGCGCGGCCTGACACGACCGGAGAAACTGTTCGAGATGATCACGAAACCTCTCGAAGCACTTTCTTCCGACGAGCCTTCCGGGCCGGTCTCGGTTGGACAGAAAGTCGAGCATCGATCGTTGAAGTTGAAAGGTGAGCTCGTTGCGATCTATGGTCGTAAAGGGACTCTAAAGGTTGGCGGGCGCACGATTGAGGTTGAGGTGAAGGATCTGATCCCAGTCGTGACGGCTCTAGCAGCGCCGGCAAAGAAGGTAAACCTGCCGCGACCAGTTCCTGCGTCCGACGATGGCGAGGCGGAGATTTCAGCGGAGTTGAACCTGGTCGGCCAGCGAGTGGAGGAAGCGCTCGAGGAATCGGATAAGTTTCTCGACAAGTCCCTGCTCCAGGGGAAAGGTGCCGTCCGCCTCATTCATGGCTTCGGCACCGGAGCTCTTCGAAAAGCAATCCGTGAGCATCTGCGGAGACATCCCGGAGTCAAGTCCTACCGCGCCGGCGATGAGCGCGAGGGGGGCGATGGGGCTACGGTGGCGATTCTCGATGTGTAAGGGTGAGCCATTCAAGGACGGTGTTCCCGCATCGCCGGGTGAATCGTCTCTTTGCAACAGAGTACAAGCCTGCGAGATCCCTCGCCCCTCCCACACGCCCACCCAGGCTCGGGATGACACCGGCTCACTGTCCGACATCGTTGAGCCGCGAAGCGGCGTATCCCTCTCCCCGGGGAGAGGGAAGCGAGCGAAGCGAAGCAGGGAGAGGAGCGTCAAAGTCTCGCCACTCCTTCGAAAAAGGCGAGGTCTTCGTATCTCTCGCGGCCCCTCTCCCGGTCGCTTACGCGACCACCCTCTCCCCGCCGGGGAGAGGGATTCGCCCCCTTCGGGGACGCGAGTCCCGCCTCCTACATTCACCATTCATTACTCAACACTTACCATTCAACGTTCAACGTCCTGCGTCCTGCATTCGCATTGAGCGCCCATGGCCTTCGTTGATCTAAACGACGCAGTGATCTCGCGAGTCCGCGAATCGGCCGACATCGTCGAGTTCATCAATCAGGTCACCCCTCTCAAGCAGGCAGGGAAAAGTCACAAGGGACTCTGTCCGTTTCATCGGGAGAAGACTCCCTCCTTCCATGTCGACAAGGACAAAGGGCTCTTCTACTGCTTCGGTTGCGGCACCGGGGGTGACGTCTTCAAGTTCCTCACTCTCTCGGAAAAATTCACCTTCCCTGAGGCCGTGGAGCATGTGGCGCATCGGCTCGGCATTGAGCTGCCGACAAAAAAGCAAAGCGGACGCGAGGGTCAAAAAGACGATCTGCTCGAGCTGCTTGCCGATGCAGAAGAGGCTTACAAGCAGGCAATCAACTGGTCTCCGAATGTCGCCGAGACGTATCTCAGAGAGCGAGGGGTCTCGAAGGAAATCGTGGAGACGTATGGCTTCGGCTACGCCCCGGACTCCTGGGACTACCTGCTCACGCGGCTCGGAGGCAAGTACGGAACCAGCAAGCTGGAGGCCGCAGGATTGGTCCTGCCGAAAAAAACCGGCAGCGGCTTCTACGACCGATTTCGAAATCGATTGATGGTACCGATCCGCTCCGAGAGCTCGACCGTGATCGGTTTCGGAGGTCGATCTCTCGACGGCAGCGACCCGAAGTACCTCAACTCCCCCGAGTCCTCGGTATTCAACAAGTCGCACCTTCTCTACAACCTCAATCGCGCGAAAGACAAGATGCGAAAGATGGAGCGTGCGATTCTCGTCGAGGGGTACTTCGACGCAATCACGCTCGATCATGCCGGCATACCCGGAGTAGTCGCGTCGATGGGTACCTCGCTGACCCCGGGACAAGCATCCATTCTCAGAAAATACGCGCCGCGCGTGGTGATCTCGTATGACGGCGATGATGCAGGACGTGCGGCAGCTTTGAGAGCTGCCCCGATCCTCTACTCCTCCGGACTGGCCGTGGACATCATTGATGTTGGCCGAGGCGAGGATCCTGACACGCTCGTACGCAGCGGAGGGAGCGACCGCTACCTCGAGGTCCTGGCAAGCGCGAAGGACGCGATTTCGTTCGCGCTCAATGAGATTGCACCGAACCCGTCATCCCTGACTTCACGAGAGCGTGGTGTGGCTGTCGATGCTCTGATGCCGCTCGTATCGTCGATCACGGATCCTGTAACGAGGAATGATTCCGCCCAACGGATCGCAGACGCTTTCGGGCTGCAGTTCGAGACTGTCTGGTCAAGAGTCCGGAGCCGCGGACCGAGAGGAACGGAAAAAGTAGTTCAGTCGCCGATCTCGACGGGAGAGAAGCGGGTGCTTCGTCTCCTGCTACACCCTGGCACCGCGCCGGTGGTGATTGAAGGAATGCAGGCCGAGTACTTTGAGGATCCGTCGTGTCGCGTAATTTTCTCGGCCGTCTGCGAGTTAGCGAAGAGAGGTCAGCAAATCGGGTTTCATGAGCTGGCTTCGCAGTTACGGGGGGATCAGGAGCTGACGCTACTCTCCGAGCTGGCACTCTGGGATGAGGATGATCAGGCGCAACCCTCTGAAGAGCTCTACCACATGCGCGCACGTTTCACGGAGCGCAGACTGAGCGAAATCCAGCAGGAGATCCAGCAAGTGACCCGTGCAGGTGACAGCGAACGAGAGCGATCACTTGATGCCGAAAAGCACCGACTCCTGAGGGAGAAGATGGAACTCTCCCGCAGCCGTAGCCATTTGAAATAATTGGTGTCCTCCATTGATTACTCAACTGTCCCCTGAAATGCGACTGGCGAGCAACCGTACCGGAGCTGCCGGCAGGAAGGGGTGCGAAGTGTGATCGGACGAGCCTGAGCAGTCAGAGACAGCGGTGTGGCCACCGAACCCTGTAAATAAGGAGTGAAATCACGAATGACACGTCTGCGTACGACGAATCTCGAGATGGACACGATGGAATCCGGCAACGCCGATGTCAGCGTTGAAGACAAGTACCCCGAGGTCAAGCAGCTCATCGCCATAGGTAAGGAAAAGGGATTTCTTCTTTACGACGAAATCTACGAAACACTTCCGGAGGAAGTCACGAGCCTCCCGGAGGAGCTCGACGAGATCTACATTCGACTCAACGACCTCGGGATCGAAGTCGTCGATGATTCGGAGAAGGTCACCGCCCCCAAAGAGATCACGATCGACGGGGCCGTCGAGGACAAAGAAGTCGACCAGCGTGAAGAAGTGCAGGCTGACATCGTTGCAGCCGCCGCTGGCGTCATCGACAAGACGAACGATCCCGTCCGGATGTACCTCCGGGAGATGGGGACCGTTAAGCTTCTCGATCGCCAGGGTGAAGTCGAGATCGCCAAGCGGATCGAGAAAGGGGAGCGGAAGGTTTACAAGTCGCTCTCGCAGAACCGGATCATCCTCGAAGAGATCCTCAAGATCAACGAAAGTGCCCGCAAGGACACCCGCGTGATCAAGGAGATGATGGATCTCGCGACAGCCGAAGACCTCGAGGCGATCGACCCGGCGTCGATCGAGCAAAATCCTGCGATCGCCACAACCAAAAAGATCAACGAGATCCTTGCGATCTTCGAGCTGATCATGACGGTCGACCAGAAAATCAAGGATGCCAGGGAGAAGCTGGCTGATCCGAAGAAGTCGCCCAAGGCCGCGGCAGCGCTCGAGAAGAGTCTCGAGAAGTGGAAAGTCGAGCTGGCGAATCACATGCGGCTCGTCGATTTTCACCCGGCCACGCGCAACCGTATGATCAACAAGCTCCGGACCATCGACAGCGAGCTCTCACAGGCGGCTGCGATGATCCGGAAGGACGAGCAGTCGCTGAAGCGTGAGAAAGACAAGGCGCGTCGCGATTTCTACCGCCGCCGCGTCGTCAAGTATCAGGAAAAGCTCGTAGAGCTCGAGACCTCGTACGGCTCGACTCATGAGGACATCAAAAAGACGATCCGGGAGATTCGTTCCGGAGAGGAAGAAGCGGATCAGGCAAAGCAGGAGTTGATCGTCGCGAACCTCCGCCTCGTCGTGTCGATCGCCAAGAAATACACCAACCGTGGACTGCAGTTCCTCGATCTGATCCAGGAAGGCAACATCGGCCTCATGAAGGCCGTCGAGAAGTTCGAGTACCGTCGAGGCTACAAATTCTCGACCTACGCAACGTGGTGGATCCGCCAGGCAATCACACGCGCCATCGCCGATCAGGCACGGACGATCCGGATCCCGGTCCACATGATCGAGACGATTAATAAGCTCACCCGCACCTCGCGCTCGCTCGTTCAGGAACTTGGACGTGAGCCGCAGGCCGAAGAGATCGCGAAGCGCATGGATATGCCGGTCTCCAAGGTCCGCAAAATCATGAAGATTGCGCAGGAGCCAATTTCACTCGAGACGCCCATTGGGGAAGAGGAAGATTCGCATCTGGGAGACTTCATCGAGGATCGCGGGGTCGTATCGCCGATCGATCATGTGATCGTTGCCAACCTGAAAGAGCAGACCGGGAAGGTTCTCAGGACTCTGACTCCGCGTGAAGAGCAGGTGCTCAAGATGCGCTTCGGCGTAGGAGATGGATCGGAGCACACTCTCGAGGAAGTCGGCCGTTCGTTCAACGTGACGCGTGAGCGCATCCGTCAGATCGAATCGAAGGCACTTCGGAAGCTACGGCACCCATCCCGCTCCAAAAAACTTCGTCCCTTCCTCGACTCGACATTCTGAACAATGAGGGCCGCAGCACCGCTGCGGCCCTCATCTCCCGAGCGAGAGGGTGGCGCCAGCGCCCGGTGAGGGCCCTCAGGAACCTACAGGCAACGAGCGCCCACTTCACGACCGAACCAGGAATGCAGACATACCGGGCACTGATCATTGGCGCCACCGGCGCAGTTGGCTCCGCTCTGCTGGCTGAGCTTCTACGTTCAGCGCGCTGCACCGAAGTGGTCGCGCTGACCCGGCGAGAGATTCAACATCTCCCAGCCAACCTGAGTCATAAGCTCAACCAGCAAGTCATCGATTTCAACGATCTCGAGCCGGCTGCTGCGCGCGCAGGACGAGGCTGCGAAGTGGCCTTCTGCACAATGGGAATCGGCCAGCCACGAAAAGTCTCCTCCGAAGAATTCTGGAAGGTCGATGTCGACTATGCAGGTGCGTTCGCAAGGGGCGCACAAGTGGCCGGCGCGCAGCACATCACACTGCTATCCTCGGCCGGCGCGAATGCAAAATCCAGCAATCGATACATCCGTGTAAAAGGAAGTGCCGAAGCTGCTGTTGCGGCTGCCGGCATCCGCAGGACCAGCCTCTTCCGGCCGAGTCTCCTGGTGACGAAGGAAATCCGTTACGGTTTGCAGGATCGACTCACACAGAGTCTTTTTCCTCTGTTATCTCCGTTGCTGCCAGATCGATATCACGAGATCCGCGTTGAAGAGCTCGGCCGCGCCATGCAGATCAATGCCGAACGCGACGGGGCGCCCGGAGTGGAGATCCTTCACTATTCTAACTTCCTCGGACTCGCCCGTTAGGCCGCATTGGGCACCTCGACGCGAAATACAACTCGCCTGCCGTTTCGTTCAGGGTTGGGTTGAAGAACAACGCACTGCTGTTGCTCGTCCTTTCAGTCGCCCTCGTCTCGCGAGCTGCCGAACCTGCACCTGTAGCCAGCGGCAGCTATCGGTTGGACCTCGAAGCGAACGCCGCCGCTCCGTTTCCATTCCTGTCGAAGTTCGGGACTGTGAAGATTGCCGCCTGGCCGGGCGGAGTGCGCGCGGAAACTGTCTGGCTGAACGCATTCAGTAAGACGGGCAGCCCGACGCTCACAGTGATGAACCCGTTCGCGCGGATGTACACCGACATCCCGCTCAGGGACATCGGCTCGATCGTTCGAAAGCTCAAGGGCGATGAAAGCTCACTCGTTCCTGACGCTTCGTTCCCGATGGATCCGGCTGTTCTGCCCGGTACCGTTCGTGGGATTCCTGCAACGCGCCACCGGATGATTCTTGGTGATTCGTTCATCGATATCTGGGTCACCAAGGCAATTCCGCGCAATCCGCAACTCGAGGCGATCGAGCACTCATTCATCAGATCAATCTCGCCCGGAGTCGCTGACGCCGTCAGAAAACTTCCCGGCACTCCGATCTTCGTCGAGCTCAACACCCGGCGATTCAAGAAGGTCACCGTGCTCAAGCTCATCGCGATTCAACGGCCAGGTGAGGGTGAGAAAGAAGCTCTCCAGACCGGCTCGTTCTTCATGCGAGCTCCCCTTCTCGAAGCCCTCTGGAAATGAGAGGGGCGCCCGACGCGCCGTTAGACCGCATTTCTCACAGACTGCGAGCGCAGGGACGCACGGCGTGCTCCGGTACCCTCTCTCACCGAGAAGATTGTCGTCGACCATCGCCTTGGACGAGGGTTCATGCCGGGATGCAGAATTCCTGATGCGAATGTCTGGGTGCCGGACGCAGGCCCTGCGTCCCTACACCCGCCCCGGTTGCTCTCGACACAGTCAACTATGCTCTCGTCGCAAAATCGCCGGGCGCCTCGCATCCAGGCCGCTATCCGTCGTCTCGCGGCGAAGGTCTGTGAGAAATGCGCCGCTACGCTGCGACCGCCGGCGTTACGGATACCGTGTCCAGGTCGCTCAACAATTCACCGGCCGTTGCATACCTCACGGCCGGGTCCTTCGCGAGGCAACGCATGACGATCACGCTGAGCTTCGCTCCCACTTCCGGCCTGATATCGATCAACGGCTTCGGCGTTTCGGTGATGTGAGCTGCCAGTACCGCGGTGAGCGAAGTGGATTGAAATGGCCGGCTCCCGGATAACAGCTCATAGATGAGGATACCGGTCGAGTAAACATCGCTTCGCGCGTCGAGCTGCTTACCCTGCACCTGCTCAGGACTCATGTAAAACGGAGTCCCGATCACGAGTCCTGCCGCAGTCATCGACTCGCCCGATTCCGCCATGCGTGCAATTCCGAAATCCATCAACTTTACCGTCCCCTTGCTATCGATCAGGACGTTCTGCGGCTTGATGTCGCGATGCACGATCCCCTCTTCGTGTGCTGCCTCGAGGCCGCGGCTGATCTGTCTTGCGATACCGAGCGACGCTGCAACGCTCATCTCCCCGCTCTGGTCTTTGAGCTCGTTGAGAGTGTAGCCTCGCACGTACTCCATGCTGATGAAGTGCACACCGTCCGCTTCGCCATAGTCGAACGTTCGAAGGACATTCCTATGGGTAATCTTTCTTGCGAGTCTGATCTCGCGCTTGAACCGTTCGAGATCCTCAGGAGACTTTGCGACGACTCTGGCAGGCAGCGTTTTGATGGCAACGGTCTCCGCGAGCTGCTGATCGTTAGCCCGATACACCACCCCCATGCCGCCTCGTCCGATCTCCTGTTCGATGTTGTACCGGCCGGCAAATGTTGATCCGACCGCAAGGTTCGCTTCGTTTGCGCCGCCCATCAGGTCGTCGAGACGGATGGTCGCATCCGAGAGCGTCTTCATCGGCAACGTTGAGGTCGTCAGAGTCTGCAGGCTAAGCGAGTAGGCAGGAAGGGGCGATGCGAGCCAGCGAAGACGAACTTCTTCACGAGTTGCTTTCGCGATCACCTCGCTTCCAGCCGATTGGCCAGACTCCAGAGAGATGAATGCGAAGCTCGTCGGCGCCTCCCATGCGAACAGCAGAGCCAGCAGCGGCGCGTTGCCGGCGATCGCCAATCCACTGCTCTGCTCGAGCTGGATCGAGCCTGTAACGAATTCGCCCGTCGCGATCCCTGCGCCCATGGAAAGAGGATGCTCAGTCGTATTGAGTGAAAGCTCTTCGGAGATGGCGCGAGCGGCGCGGATCGCATGGACCACGCTGCGATTCCCGAGAAAGCAGCTGACCAGACGGTGGCCAACGACCTCGCGAACGGAGCCGTCATGACGTTGAATCTCCGCTTCCTGGAGCCTCATTGCCTGGGCGATCAGCGCGATGACTGACGCAGCGTCACCGCCTGAAACGGATGTGGGGATGCCGCGAAGGTCGGTGACCATGATGGTCCCTTCTTCTGCCTTCGGAGGGTGCTCGACCAGATATCGGGCCGGTTCCCCCTCTCGCGAGGCCATCTTCTCGTAAAGATCCTCGAGCTCGTCCTTGTCGCGAAGTGAATTGATCATTTTCGCAAACGAGCGAGAAAGAATGCCGATCTCATCTGTGCCGGTCTGATCGGGAGTCATGCTGTAGTTTCCAGCAGCGACCGACTGCGCCATGGCCGCCAGCCTCTGAACAGGACGTGTAAGCCTGCGTGCGATCAGCCATGACAGAGCGAGCGCAATGAGCAGAGCTGCGCCTCCGGTCAGAAGCAGCGTCTTCTCAATTTCCCGGAACGGACCAAGCTCGGAGTCGAGCGAGCGAACGAACACGGCCGCCCCAAGAGGCTTACCGAGAGCTGAGAGCTGTTCGCCGGTGAGCAGGTACGACGTGCCGTCGATCTTCTCGACCTCGACGGGAGCCATCTTTCCCGTAGAGAGAAGACGACGGACTGCCGGACTCATCGAGAGATTCCCTACGGCTGGGGCGTTGTTCGAGCGCGGAACATCGCCCTTCGTCTTGGAACCGGGAGGTGGGAGAAAAAGGACCGCGGCTTTCGTCTTCTCCGCGATCTGATTCGCAAACGATGAATCGATTGCCGAGGCGTTGATGAGAAAGGCGATGGGAGCGCGACTGGCGCCGACATTCACAGGCGCGATGGCCGCGTGATAAAGCTTGTCACCCATCGAAATGACACCGGTAAGCGGCTCGGGCTGAGGTTGATCGATCGCGAGCTTGAGCAGGGGCTGGGTCTCGTACATGTCTTCCATCGCCGCGCCAGTGAGGTCTGGCTGATCGGTTCGGAAGACCAGGTTTCCCTGATCGTCGGTGAGTACGAGCAGGTCGCTGCGAAGCTGCGCTCGGCGTTGCGCGAGCGCGTCGCCGATACTGACGGTATCGGCACTCGTCGGAGAGTCTGATGGTTGCGCGCCGGGACCGGCGGGACTCGTGGACGCGCCATCAGCCGGCTCGCCGAGGAGTGCACCCTGGATGTACGCATGGAAGCCCGAGTCCTGACCTACGTACCTGGCTGCGAGGCTCAACTGGTCGTAGCGCAGCCGCTCGAAGTCGCGAAACAGACTCGCTGCTCGCTTGATCGAGTCGTTCACTGACGCGGAAGCGATCTTGTTCGCGCGGAAGATCGTCCCCCCGACCGAGAGTCCGACGACCAGCAGAATCAGGAAAGCGGTGCCGAGGAGAAGGCGAAGGAACAAGGGGAAGCGAGCGCGCTCGACCGGATGAGGCGCTGCAGCGACTGGCCCCGACTCGATGGCGGCCACATCCCGGTTCGCATTCGCCTCGGACGCCTTCATCAATAGTCGTTCGCTGAGGGAGTCTTGTAAGGCTTGCCGAGTTTATTCAGGTGTTGCGTCCTCCGCGCACGCCGCATGTCGAGGACCAGAGCGACCTCCCCTTTGACCGTGCCGTCGGCAGCGACTTCGATTTCATTACTCGCGGAGCCGCCCTGCTCGTTCGAGGCATGAAGCACATATCTGCCTTTCGGGACGTTGAAGCTGAAGCGCCCTGTCGCGTCGGCCTGTGTGTAGTACGGAGTGGCAACCACATAAATGATGGCCGACATGTTCGGATGGACGTTGCAGTAGACGTTTACGGTTCCAGGGGTTTCGAACTTCTCTGATTTGCCTGAGCCACGCCGCTGGAGGCCGATGTCGAACGAATTGCCGGGCGAGAGCGAGAAGAGATTGTGAGCGACGGGATCGTCATTCGGAAAGTCGACCGTGGACCCGACAGGAACGGCCAGCACATGAGGAATCAGAATCCTGTTCCGCGTCGGCATCTGGAATCGCTGCGGCTCCTTCTTTTCGGCCGTTGACCGCGCAGCAGGCTGAAGCCACACGACGGTCTCAGACATCAGAGGTTTTTGACCGCGGCGAGTCATGAACGAGACCTGTCCGGAGATGGCGGCGGCGCTTGCATGGCCGGCGATGAGCAACAGGACTGCCGTGGCGAAGCCCGACCTTTTGATCATGATGAAGGGGATGCGTGATCTTAGCATATGGAAACGACTCTCCCGGGGGATGAACGCCA
The DNA here is from genome assembly GCA_035576005.1 of Thermoanaerobaculia bacterium. Classification (GTDB taxonomy): domain Bacteria; phylum Acidobacteriota; class Thermoanaerobaculia; order Gp7-AA8; family Gp7-AA8; genus DATLXH01. The sequence goes on from DATLXH010000034.1 coordinate 13,844, forward strand.
GCGAAATCAGTTGTCTTAATAGCAAACGAAAGTTAGAATCAATTTCATTCATGAAACGTCCGTCCTGGACCGCATGCAATAAAAATCAGAACTACAGACTTCTGCTTTGCGTGTTTCCGGCGCTTCCGCCGGGCTCTTTGAAAGCGTTTAAAACTTCCCGCTCCTCCCCTCCACCACGGGGTGAGAAGGGGCGGCCGATCCGGTCCACGATGTTGCGAGGTGGGTCGTGCGTACAGCTGACGCGCGACGCTTGTCGTGGGACCGCCGGAAATTCAGGGGGAGGAGGTACAAATTTCGATGAATTGTTCTAGTAAACCTGAGGGGTCTAGTTCGTAGACCCACCCCAAGGGCGCCGGAAACGGCGCCCAGTTTATTTCTGGCTCCTTTTTTTTCTCCAGCGCTTGTGGCCGGACCATCCAACGTCCGGCGGCACCGCGGCCCGTGCCTGCGCCGGACAGGGAAATGTACGGCCACAGGAATCACCGGGCTTCCTTCCCACCCCCTCAACGCTTACCATCACGCCTGTCCCCGTCCGGCCCCGGTGGCGGAACTGGTAGACGCACAGGACTTAAAATCCTGAGACTCGTAAGGGTCGTGCCGGTTCGATTCCGGCCCGGGGCACCATTCGAATTGTGACGCGACGATTCCCGCGGGATCGTGCGGAGGTTACTCAAATGACCACAGAGACTCTCGACCAGCTGCAGTCCCCTCCCCTTACTCGCCTGTCGGAAGAGGAGACCATGTTCCAGCAAAGCGTTCGCGAGTTTGCCGTCGAACGGATTCGTCCCCTGGTCCACGAGATGGACCAGAAAGCGACGATGGACAAAGGTCTCATCGCCAGCTTCTACGAGCTCGGAATCATGGGCGTCGAAGTTCCGGAAGCGTTCGGGGGTGCCGGCTCTACGTTCTTCACGGCAGTCCTCGTGGTCGAAGAGCTCTCGCACGTCGACGCATCTTGCGGCGTTCTCGTCGACGTGCAGAACACACTGGTCAACAACGCGATCCTCAAGTGGGGGAACGATGACCAGCGGTCTCGCTACCTTCCGATGCTATGCAAGGACACGGTGGGTGCCTACGCTCTTTCCGAAGCGGGCTCAGGCTCTGACGCGTTCGCCCTCGCGACTCGCGCCGAGGACAAAGGCGATCACTGGCTTCTCGACGGACAGAAACTCTGGATTACCAATGCAGCCGAGGCAGGGATCTTCATTGTTTTCGCAAATGCGAATCCTGAGGCGGGATACAAAGGGATCAACGCCTTCATCGTCGAGCGGAACACTCCCGGGTTCACGATCGGAAAAAAGGAAGACAAGACCGGGATCCGGGCCTCTTCCACCTGCGAACTGATCTTCGAGAACTGCCGCATCCCTCGCGAGAACCTCGTGGGCGAGCTGGGCAAGGGATACAAGATCGCCATCGAGACTCTGAACGAAGGTCGTATCGGGATTGGTGCACAGATGATTGGAGTGGCGCGTGGCGCTCTCGAGCTTGCGATCGCGTATTCGAAAGAACGAAAACAGTTCGGCAAACCGATTTCGGAATTTCAGGGCATCCAGTTTCAACTCGCGCAGGCCGCGACAGAGCTGGAGGCCGCACGGCTTCTCGTCTACAACGCAGCGCGGCTGAAAGACGCGAAGCTGCCGTTCCTCAGAGAGGCGGCGATGGCCAAGCTCTTCTCTTCCCAGGTATGCGAGCGGGTCACGTCATTGAGCGTCGAGATCTTCGGCGGCAATGGTTACACGCACGAGTATCCCGTCGAAAAGTTCTGGCGCGACTCGAAGATCGGCAAGATCTACGAGGGGACCTCGAACATGCAGCTCTCGACCATCGCCAAGACTTTGCTGACCGATCGTCTCTGACAGTCGTTGATGCCCCCGTCGCGAAGCGCAGGCGGCACGCCTGCCTGCGGGCCGCCGGGCAGGGGACGAAAGGCAGGCGGCGGGACTCGCGCCCCGAAAGGGCGAGTCCCTCTCCCCGGCGGGGAGAGGGTGGTCGCGTAAGCGACCGGGAGAGGGGCCGCGAGAGATACGAAGACCTCGCCCTTTTCGACGGACTGGCGAGACTTTCACGCCCCTCTCCCTGCTTCGCTCCGCTCGCTTCCCTCTCC
>DATLXH010000035.1:0-4337 GCA_035576005.1 Thermoanaerobaculia bacterium
CCGCCGCAACTCCTGTTCGAGCGCAATGTCGCCGACTACGACGTCGCTCGCGACGGGAGGATCGTCATATCCGAGGGGCCCGATCCGAATCGCGCGACCGGACAGATGAATGTCGTGATCAACTGGCTAGAGGAGATCAAGGCACGCGTCCCGCGGTGAGCTCATGTTCCGCGGCGCAGGGCTTGTGAATCAGGACTGGAAGCTGAGGCGCGGCGGGAACCTTCCCTCGGGAACGCGGCTACTTTTCGAGCAGCCTCCGCCAGTTCAGGACGACCGTCATGGGCGGTTCTCCCGACTCGAGCTCCTGGATGGCGACGATGCGGCCATTGCGCGCGACGGCGAAGCCGGTGATGCGATCTCCGAGACCTTCGACCGGCTTCGCTGGGTCGGTGGAGAACGAGCCTTCCTGGTGCACCGGCGCGGCGACGATCCGTTTCCCCGCGAGGTAGTAGAGCTTTCCACCATCGGCGCTCCAGCCGGGTCTCGTCCCGCCGGTGGTCGAGACCTGCCACTTGGCGTTCCCCGCAGGGAAGTCCGTCACGTAGATCTCGTTGCGACCCGACTCATCGGAGTGGTAGGCCATCCAGCGGCCGTTCGGTGAGATACGCGGTGCCGCCTCGCTGGCCGTTCCGTGCACGATGGGCACCGGTTGGCCGCGCCCGTCGAGATCAATCCTCTCAATGTCAACTCCGCGGCCGGCACGCTGCGGCGCTACGACCACGGAGCGTCCGTCAGGCGACCAGTCGCCGATCTCTAACCAGGCGCGATCGGAGTCCGCACGCAGCATCTCTTTCGCCCCTCCACTCACCGGCTGAATCCAGGCGCGGAAGATTCCCTGCGAGTCGGTGCTGGCGAGGGCGATGCGCTGTCCATCCGGCGAAAAGAGCGCCGTATCCTCCATGTAGAAGCGCCCGGCGCCCGCCTGAAAGGTCAAACGGACCGGATTCCCGCCGGCGAGGTCCAGCATCCAGAGGTCCGACCCTCCGGCAGCAGTGTCCCCGCGATTGACGATGACTCTCCGTCCGTCGGGCGACACTGCGGGCAAGGCATACGCACCCTCCTCGCCGGCAGCCTGCGCGGCGGTGCCGTTCGGATCCAGCACCAGCAGCTGCCGCTTCGGAGCAGGCGCGTTGCGATAGACGAGAGTCTCTCCTCCCGCACTGAAGGTGGCCAGCCACCGGCCTTCATACCAGTCGACGTTCTGCGCCAGCGACGCCGGCTTCCCCTCAATCGACATCGTCCTGGGGTCGAAGGCCTGTGCGACGAGATTCCTGTCGCGCGCAGAGAGCAGCCAGCCGTCGGCGTACGAGAGATTCGAGGCGTATGGGAGCACCTCCTTGTCGACGTTGCCGTCGATCGATCCCACCCGCACCGAGGTATTCGCTACATCGTTCTGATTCGGGACGGCGCAGTAGAGGAAGTGTTTCCCATCGGGAAGGAACATGGGATTGCGATGCGAGTAGCTAGTCGCGTTGATCTTCGTGACCGCGGAAGGACGGCCCCCGTTCTCGCCGACCTTGACGAGTGGCGAAGCAAAGTCGGGCGCGAACACGATGACGCCGCCGGAGCTCCCACCGGAACTCCACGTACCGCCGCGACCGTCGGGCGCATCGCAGATCTTCTGCACCGCACCGGTCTGCAGGTCAAGCGCCTTCAGGGATCCCTTGATGAAGAACGCAATCGCGTGCCCGTCGGGTGCCCAGAAAGGAAAGATGGCTCCCTCGGTGCCGGAGAGCTGCCGGGTCTCACCGCTTTCGAGATCGCGAAGCGCGAGATGCGGCGGTTCGCCCGGCACGATCATCGCCACTTTCCGACCGTCTGGTGAGACGGCCAGCGGCTGATTGGAATTTTCGCCGAGCGCTTCCGCGATCTGCAACTTCGTCACGCTGCCTGCCGTTCGCGCGCGCGACCACGCCATCGTTCCGCCGACCATTGCGGCCAGTGCGAGGAGCCATCCCGCCAGGGCCATGGCGACTGGCAGCCCATTGCGTCGGGAGCGCCCGCTGATGCCCGGCAGGGCAACTCCGGACTGCGATCCTGCGGCGCTGATCCAGCGCAGCTCCGAGGCGACATCGAGAGCACTTTGCCAGCGATCCTCGCGCTCCTTGGCCAGACAGCGATCGACCACGTGCTGCAGCCCCGGAGGGGTGAGCGGCTGCAGCTGAGCGATCGGTGATGGCTGTTCCCTCACGATCGCGGCAATCAGGCTCGTTTTTGTTTTGCCGGTGAAGGCGCGCTGTCCAGTGGCCATCTCGTGCAGCAGCGCGCCGAGGGCGAAGATGTCGGTGCGCGGGTCGGCTTCCTCCCCCTCGAGTTGCTCGGGCGCCATGTACTGGAAGGTGCCGAGGATTGTTCCTTCCTGCGTGAGTGGTTTGTGCTGCGTCGCATCGTCGGCGTTGAACTGCACGACGCTCGACTTGGCCAATCCGAAGTCGAGCAGCTTGGCGCCGGACTTCGTGATCATCACGTTGGCTGGCTTGAGATCACGATGGACCACGCCGGCGCGATGGGCCGCCGACAGCGCGTCGGCCACCTGCGCGCCGTACTTCACCACGTCTGCCGGCGACAACGGACCGCGCCGATATCACGTCTGCCAGAGACTCGCCGTTGACGAGCTCCATGACCAGAAAGCTGATCCCGTTCTCTTCGCCGAGATCGTGGAGCGTGCAGATGTGGGGATGGTTCAGCTGCGAGATCGTCTTCGCCTCGCGCTCGAAGCGAAGCTTGAACTGCGCGTTCTGCGCGAGAGAAGAAGCGAGCACCTTGATGGCCACGTCGCGGTCCAGCCGGGTGTCGCGCGCCCGGTAAACCTCGCCCATACCGCCAGCGCCCAGAGACACACCGATCTCGTAGGGACCGAACCTCGTTTTGGCAGGGATGGTAAGCAAGGGTGACGGCATTGTACGGCGAGCGGACCTTGGGCCGCTTAATCCAGCTCAGGGTCTCGCGGCAACGCGAAGGTAAGCAGCGATGATGTGCTGTGGAACACGGTCGAGCACGCGGTCGCTCACGCCTTCGTCAATCCGACGATGATCGACGGAACAAGCGCGAGCTTGAAGCAGAACCCAGCAACTCTTCGCAGTGCTGCACCGATCGTAGTCATGTGAATCGGCAAACTCAGGACAAGGGCGGCCCACCGCCACTGCGTAAGGGAATCGAATCACGAGCATCCTCCCTCTTGAACGCGCTGAGCCCACTCTCAAAACACTCTCATTCGGTGTCCACCGGACGTGAATTGAGAGCGCAATTTCGGTGGACACACGAATGAGCTCTCTTTCGTCCCGTCCTGGTAGTAGCGCATCTCATAGCGTCCATCGCTGAGTTTTCGCAGGCTCATTATTGGATCTCCTCGCCTTTCGTTATCGTCTCGATTTTCGTCGGAGTGAGATTTGGATGCTCAGCGCCTCGCAAACCTTTTCGAGAGTATCGACGGTGATCGTCACGCGTTCGCCACCCATGAGACGCGAGATATTTGCGTGTGAAATTCCGGCCTTATTCGCGATCTGATACCGGGTCATCCCCGACTTTTCGGCGGTGCGGATTTCTTTCATAAGCTCGGCAACCAGCTTTCCCATTCGTGCGTACTCCTCATCTAAGGCAGCGGTTTGCTGGTCACCGACTGGAGGCCCGGACGGTTCCTCATGCGAGATCCGCTAATGCCAGCGTCTGTGAATACGCCAGCGACCGTGTATCCATATCGCCTCGGCCCACTTCTGAGCCTTGGCCTGTTAAGCGCCGAGGCTAACTCCATCGGACGCCTGTTCCATCGTGCTGACTCGTGTGTAAACGAAAGCCTGCATTGTTTGCCTCCATTCACATTGAAGCGCATCTATTTGCATGGAGTCAAACGGAATCGAACCTCTGAACTCCTTTACTTTTGCACAGGCATAGGGGATGCTGGCCCTTCCCGAAACCCGAAAGCCTAGTGCTCCGTGCCCGCAAAAAAAAGGTGTCGTATGAATCGAGCGTCGGCCGTTGCCCTAGTCGTCGCCAACCCTCCTTATGAGAATGCCGCCTGATCCCTCTCCCCATTGACGATCCAGATTGACAGCGGTACACGACTCGGGCCGTACGAGATCGTCTCGCCGATCGGCGCGGGAGGAATGGGCGAGGTCTGGCGCGCGCGCGACACGCGACTCGACCGCCAGGTGGCGATCAAGGTTCTCCCGGCCGCGCTCGCCCAGAACGAGCAGTTTCGCGCGCGCTTCGAGCGTGAAGCCAAGTCGATCTCGCAGCTTAACCACCCGAACATCTGCACGCTTTACGACATAGGTCACGAGAGCGGGACGAGCTATCTCGTGATGGAGTTGCTCGAGGGTGAGTCGCTGGCCGACCGT
>DATLXH010000036.1:0-2210 GCA_035576005.1 Thermoanaerobaculia bacterium
CTTCTCGCTCTCGGTCAACCCCAGCTCCGTCTCCGTCAGTCGTACCGGCGGAACGGCGACGTACACGGTGACGATCACGCGCACGGGCGGCTTCGCCGATGCCGTCTCGCTATCCGCAAGCGGCCAACCCGCGGGCTCAACGACGAACTTCTCCCCGAATCCGTCGAGCGGAACGTCGTCGACGATGACGATCACCGTCGCGTCGGGAACTGTCAGACGTTCCTACGCGCTGACGATCACTGGCACGAGCGGCAGCTTGACGCGCACCGCGAGCGCGACGCTGGTCGTGACGAAGTAAATTCGCTCTTTCACATGAAACGGAGCGCCTCAACCGAGGCGCTCCGTTTTTTTTTGGCGAAATCCTGGAAGAAGAATCGTGATTACGAGGAGAACCGACCGGGAGACGAATAACCCAATTTGCAGAATTTGACAGACCAACTGGATTACCGTAAACGCTTGTAGCGCAAATCTGTCACGCGGCCCCCTCGTCGCTGGCGAGCGAAAGGCGGCCGGCGACGCGCGGGTGAGCGGTCGCAAAGATGGTAGGGGTTCTCCGGAGAGGCCTGCCGCAGTCCGGATGTGACCTACTTCCCCTTCGATCTCACGACGTCGCCGCTGTCGACCTGACCGCGCTTCACCGGCTGGAACTTTCCTCCGACGTAGCGTTCGTAATCGTGAAAATATGAAGGAAGGCCCTCACCCCAGTTGTCGTTGCTCTGCAGCTGATAGTGCAGGTGTACCAGGAACGCGTCGCCGGAGAAGCCCATCTCCCCGATTTTCTGCCCCTGCTTCACTCTGTCGCCCTTCTTTACCGTGACGCTGCCGTTCCTGAAGTGCGCGAAGAAGCTGTACTCGCCGTTCTGGTGATCGATGATCGCGTAGTTCCCGAAGGGGAGGCGGTTGTTCTTCATGAACGCCTCTAAGCTCATCTCGAGGTTCTTCTTCGACTTCGTGTTGTCGAGCTGCCCGTCTCCCATTGCCACCACCACGCCGCCGGCCGGAGCCACGATGGCCGAGCCGAAGCCGTACCAGTCGTCGTTTTTCTCGCCATCGCCGCGGTACATTTTTCCTTCTGCATCGACGATGACGAAGTCGTACGCGTAGCGGGTCATGTTGGTCTTCACACCGATCGCGGTGGTCATACCGCCGGTCACGTCGAGGCGGCGGTGATGCGAGTAGTAGTCATGTCCGTCGTGAACGAAGGCGCGGCCGGTGACCGGAAGGATGAGCTTCGACTTGTTCTCGTAGCGCAGCGGCTGGAGGTCCAGAACGGCATGATACTTTTTTGAGACGTCACCGGAATCGAGTGCGATGCCGACACGAATTCGGCTCAACTGAATCTGTTCGTCCCACGAGTGAAGAGGGTTGAAGAGGACGATCTTCCCACCCGGCTTCACCACACGGTTGATCAGCGTGAGTATGCTCATGCCGTTCGTGTCTAGCCGTTTCTGAGAGATGAGCTCACCTTTCGCGCCGAGCGCCGTCAGCTCGAACAAACTCACCTCGAGCTCCTCTTTCGTATTGTTCTGCAACACGATGTCGAAGTTGAGCATCTGCTGCGCCTTACCGACCTCGATGAGCGGCCGCTCCGGAATCGTAGTCAGCTCGACATCGGCAGCACGGACGAGAGCAGGAAGCAGGAAGAGCAGAAAAAACCCACGTTTCATGAGGAACCACCTTTCTTTGTAGCTACCGGAGTCAGAATAGGGGTCAGACGCACACATGTACAAAACTATGTCGGAGTCCAGGCAGGGGAGGGGAGGGCGTGTGCCCTCTCCCCGCGGTGAGAGGGGTCAAGGGCACGGGGTGAGGGTCTCGCTCCCGTCGTAAGTCCGGATTATGCCGCTCCCCGCCCAAACGGGAGCAACTCTAACGCTGCGATTCTGGGGTTCGTCTAACAGCTCGTGAATCCTGCGGATGGTTGTCGTATTCGACAGAGACCCTCACCCGGCTCTCACGAGCCACCCTCTCCCGCCGGGAGAGGGGAGATAGCAATTCGCTCCGCGGGAGTGGTCATTGCCATCGGTTCGCGTCGGAGGAGTGCTGTGAGCTCACCGCGGCACGCGCATCTTGATCTCCTCTAGCCAGTTGATCACGACATTCATCTGTCCGGTCGCGCGATTCGGATCGGGCCCCTCGGATATGACGATCCTCCCGTCGCGAGCGACGTCGTAGTCGGCGACATTGCGCTCGAACAGGAGTTGCGGCGG
>DATLXH010000037.1:0-73792 GCA_035576005.1 Thermoanaerobaculia bacterium
GAACCAAGTGCCCTTCGGGCAACCAATCACGCAACGAGGGCGGCAGTAGCAACGACTGCTCGGGCATGTACTCGCGGTAACTTGTCGGCATGCCCGATTTTACCAGCCATTCGTCCTTTCTACCGCGCAGGCTCCTAGCCCACACGGGATGACACCGCCTTCGGCGATGGACAGGCGTTACGCCGTTATACTCTTGTCTTCCTGAATGACTGGACGACTGACTATCGGCTCGACCGTCGGGCACTACCGGATCGTGTCGCGAATTGGCGCGGGCGGGATGGGAGAGGTTTACAAGGCTCAGGACCTTACGCTCGAGCGTACGATTGCTCTCAAGATTCTTCCGCCGGAGCTCGTCAAAAACGAAGACCGCGTGCGACGCTTCATTCAGGAAGCGAAGGCGGCTTCCGGCCTCAGTCATCCCCACATCGTGACGATCCACGAGGTAGGCGAGATCCCGGTGGAGTCAGACCAGGGAGATCCATCCATGACGCGTTACATCGCCATGGAGTATGTGAACGGCCCCACCTTGCGCAACAAAATCGATGACCCGCACACACCTCTCAAAGAGCTCGTTGAAATTCTTTCTCAGAGCGCCGACGCTCTCGCCAAGGCGCACGCGGCCGGAATCATTCATCGCGATCTGAAACCTGACAACATCATGGTGACGCAGGATGGCTACGCGAAGGTCCTCGACTTCGGTCTCGCCAAGCTCGTCGAAAAGCGGAGCGAACCCGGCAGCAGCGACATGCTGACAGCCGTCCGCGAGAACACCAGGGAAGGGGTCATCCTCGGCACCCTCGGATACATGTCGCCCGAGCAGGTACAGGGAAAGCCGGCCGACCATCGGGCAGACATCTTCGCGTTCGGCTGCATCCTTTACGAAGCTCTCACGCGTAACAAGCCCTTCGTAGCCGATACCGACATCGATGTACTTCACAAGATCATTCATGACGATCCTCCCTCCGTGAGCGATCTCGCGCCGATGGTTCCCGTCGAACTGCGGCGGATGGCGAAACGTTGTCTATCAAAGGATCCTGACCGTCGATATCAATCGATGAAGGACATCGCCATTGAACTGCGCGAGCTCAGTCAGGAGTTCGACACGCTCTCCCGCAGCTCTGGCAGCACAGGTGGAGCGCTGGCGATCCCCTCCCCTGCGGGATGGCGACGCGTTCTTCCCACGGCATTGGGTGCTCTTTCCCTGATCGTGATCGGAATTCTGGTGACCCTTCTGCTGCGGCAAAGAACGTCAGCCTCGAAGGATTCTCTAACCAGTGCGTCGTTCGCTCCATTGACGACCCGCGCGGGGATCGAGAGTCACGCCCGTCTCTCTCCTGACGGGAACTTTGTCGTCTACGCCGGCGACGAGCATGGCAATTCCGACATTTACCTCCAGCGGCTCGCAGGCATGAAGGCCATCAATCTGACTCCCGACACGCCCGCGGATGATCTGCAACCAGCGATCTCCCCTGATGGACAAACCATCGCGTTCCGCTCAGAGAGGGAAGAGGGCGGAATCTTTCTCATGGGATCGACCGGCGAATCCGTCCGTCGGCTCACGAGCGAGGGGTTCTATCCGACGTGGGGGCCGGACGGCAAGGAGATCGCGTACTCCACCACCTCGTTCGATGAGCCAATGAGCCGGTCTGGTCGCGCCGAGCTTTGGGCCATCGATGTTGCGAGCGGCCGCCGCCGGAAAATCGCGGAGAAGGATGCGATGCAACCTTCCTGGTCACCCGACGGAAAAAGGATCGCCTTCTGGTCGGTTCGCGGTGAAGGCGGGACGCGGGATATCCAGACCGTGGCGGCGGCGGGAGGAAAGGCAGTACCCGTGACTGATGACCCCGCGGCCGATTGGAATCCAGTCTGGGCCCCCGATGGTCGCGCCCTTTACTTCGTCAGCAACCGCGACGGAACGATGAACCTGTGGAACGTGGCAATCAATCCGGTAACCGGCGCGGCTCTGGGTCCGCCGAGACCGGTCACCACTCCGGCGAGCAGCATCGGGTCCGTCGATGTGTCGCGAGACGAAAAGAAAATCACCTTCACCTCCTTCGAAGGACGCGGCGGCATCGACCGGTTGGAGCTCGACGCGCAACGTGAGTCCGTCGCCGCCTCTTCGGTACCGGTGATCAGCGGATCGTTGCGGGTTCTGCAGGGTCGGCTCTCGCCCGACGGAACGTGGCTGGTATTCCGAACCGCGGGAGAGCGGGAAGATCTCTATCTCGCGAAGGCTGATGGAAGGGAGATCCGAAAGCTCACGGACGATCTGGCGCGGGATCGAGGTCCGTCGTGGTCGGTCGACGGTAAGCGCATCTTCTTCTATTCGGATCGTTCCGGCCGCTATGAAATATGGAGCATCGGCGTCGATGGAGGCGGTCTCGAACAGATCACCACACTGACTACCGACGCAGGAATCTGGTTTCCCCACTCCTCGCCCGACGGCCGCATGCTATCGGTGCAGAACCAGGCCGGAACCTACCTGCTTCCGCTGGACGGGCCCCGCCCTGTCAGGAATGTGGTTCCACTTCCCCCGCTGGGGGAGCCACTCGCATTCCGCGCTTTCTCCTGGTCGCCCGATGGAAAGTGGCTGGCCGGCGAGGCCTACGCAAATCAACTCGTCCCGTCCGGGATCTACCTTTACTCCGTTCAAAGCCGTCAATACGAGAAATTGACCGACGCCGGAAGACTCCCCTGCTGGCTGGCGGACGGCGAAAGACTTCTCTATGTCGCCGGAGGAAAGCTCAAGCTCATCGATCGTAGGACGAAGCGGACGAAAGATCTCAGGAGCGTGGGCGACATCTCGGCTATAACTGCGGGCCTTTCGCTTTCCCGCGACAACAAGAGCATTTACGCGGGCTACGGCACCACCGAAGGTGACATCTGGCTCATGACGATCAAGTGATGGACGGTGGAACGATCCGGCTGGGTACACGCGAAGGAGGGTCGCGCTCCTATGCAGCGATTGCGGCACAGCAGATTCTGCGCGGATATCCGCCCTGTCCCTCAGCTCTTCGGTTTTTTGCGTGACCTGCGAGCCCGAGGGCGCGATTGATCAGGTTCTAGCGGGCTAGCGGAGGAGAAACGGAACAGCAGGTCTCGACCGTTTGCCAAGTTGGTGCTGCCGATCGATGAGCACCTTCTCGTCCGGGAGCACCGTCCGTCCCTCCAGCGAGGGGCTCTTGGGGCCAGGCCTTCAAAGTTCACTGGATCCCTGTGACCAGGTTTATCCAAGCTCGGATGACACGCTGCGTGTAGATAGAGACCTTTGTCGCGAGGCGGCGGAGAGTGGCTCGAGGAGTGGGGTCAGAGGAGTGGGGTCAGGCTCCGAAAGTCAGGAAACCAGTGAGTTCCGGCTTTCGCATACCGATCTCATAGCGGGGTCGGTAATGTCTAACGGGCCGCAACTTCGTTCAGATGTGGCTCGGAGGGCGTAAAAACGGGTTCGCATCGTTGTCTTGAAGGAGCGACTCGTGCGAGCGTCCCTGCTCGACAGATCGTCGGACGGCTTTTTGCCCGGCAGATCGACCTCAGTCGCTACTGACGGTCGCCAACTCTTTGAGTGCCGTGATGCCGCGGCCGAAGACTCCACCGATCGGAACACGCATGCGTTTGATCGATGATCGCTGCTATTCTCATCATCGTGGGAATCGTGAGTGGGACGCGGCTCGGGCCATACGAGATCATCGCTCTCATCGGCGCTGGAGGAATGGGCGAGGTCTATCGCGCGATCGACACGCGCCTGAGGCGCGACGTCGCCATCAAGATCCTCCCTCAGACACTAGTCGCCGACCCCGATCGGATTGCCCGATTTGAGCAGGAAGCGCGCGCGACCGCGGCACTCAAACATCCGAACGTGGTGACCATCCACGACTTCGGCACCGACACGGGTCCCTACCTCGTTACCGAGCTACTGGAAGGACAGACGCTTGCCGAGACGCTAGGGCGGGGTCCGGTGTCGGTGCGCCGTGCCGTTGCCTGGTCGCTGCAGGTCCTGCGCGGGATGGGTGCAGCACATGCCCGAGGGATCATTCATCGCGATCTCAAACCGGCGAACATCTTCATCACTACCGACGGAACGGTGAAGGTTCTCGACTTCGGCCTGGCGAAGATCGTCACCGACACCGCGTCCATGGTCGATGAGCCTACAGTGCGGATCTCCCATCCCGGCACCGTGGCTGGAACGATCGGCTACATGTCGCCCGAGCAGGTTCGAGGCGAACCTCTGGACGCGAGCAGTGACATCTTCAGCTTCGCCGTGGTACTGCACGAGATGCTTGCCGGAAAGCCTCCGTTTCTCAGGCCGAGCAGTGCTGAAACGTTGACAGCGATCATGCGCGACGATCCTCCTCGCCTCGAGAGTCCGCCGTATCCCCCCGCACTAGTCGCAACGATTCTGCGCTGTCTCGACAAACTGCCAGCCGGGCGCTTCCACTCCGCGCATGACCTGGCACTGCATCTCGAGATGATCGACCTCGGATGGTCGGGCTCGTCGCCCTCGCTGGGTGTGGTCGAGCTACCTCGCTGGGAACCACCGGCCTTGCAACAGCTTACGTATCACCGCGGGACCGTTCTCCATGCGCGCTTCGCTCCTGACGGGAGCATTGTTTACGGCGCCGCCTGGGGCGATCACTCCGCCGAGGTTTTCATTTCTCATCGCGGCACTCCTGAAACAAGGCCGCTCGGGGTGAACGGCTCGATTCATGCGGTCTCGTGCAATGGAGAGCTGGCTGTTTCAATCGGCCGCCGCAACGAGGTCGGATTTCTCTCGGCTGGAACACTGGCCCGGATGTCGATCGTCGGAGGTGCACCCCGGCCAATCGCGACGGACGTCAATGAGGCGGACTGGACGCCTGACGGAAAACAACTTGCTGTGGCACGGCGTTCGGAGCATGGCTTCGGAATCGAGTATCCCCTCGGCCACACCTTGTACGAGTCGAGTGCCTGGGTCAGTCACCTTCGCTTCTCGCCGTCCGGTGACCGGCTCGCATTTCTCGAGCATCCGTTTGGCGGCGATAACTCCGGCTATGTGAAAGTGGTCGACCTGAAAGGAAACACTGAACGGCTGACCGACGACCTCTATATCGGGTGGGGATTGGCGTGGCATCCGGTGAGCGGCGAGATCTGGTACACCGCGGCACCAGTGGATGCTGGGCAGGGACGCAGTGTGGGCCTTTACGCGGTGAGACCCGGGTCGAGGCCGCGCGAAGTATTTTCCTCGCCCGGCGGAGTCTTCATTCACGACATCGCGGCCGATGGTACGGTGCTGTTGTCACGTGAAGAGTGGAGGAGAAACATCGTCGGTCACGTGGGCGGGGTTCATCGCGATCTGACCTGGTTCGACTGGTCGTTCCCGATGCGGCTCTCAGGCGACGGCCAGGCCCTGCTGTTCGAGGAACAGGGAGCCGCCAGTGGCGGTCGTTACACCTTTTACGTCCGTGACACCCAAGGTGGTCCGGCCGTGCGACTGGATGCTGGGCGAGGGCGCGATCTGTCCAGCGACGGAACGCGCGTGCTTGCACTGACGAATGAAACGCCGGAGGGTCTGATCATCGTTCCGACCGGAGCTGGTCAGGTGCAGCAAGTCGCGGTGCAGGGGGTGGATCACTTTCTTGGAGCGAGGTTTTTTCCAGGCGAGGAGGAGATCCTGCTCATTGGCTCGCGGGCGGGAGAAGGAGCACGCCTGTGGCGTGTGAGCGCAGATGGAGGAGAGGCTCACCCGCTATCCGATGAGGGGATCGCATCATGGTTCTTTTTTGCGATCTCTCCGGATGGCGCATGGATCGCCGCCGTTCCCTCGAATCAGATGCCGATGCTCTACCCGGTTCACCAAGGCGGTGCTCCTCGCCGCATCAAAGGCATCGAGGCGGGAGACTTTCCCGTGCACTGGCCGGATGATGATCACATCCTCGTCTGCCGCCGCGAAGAGAAGCGAACCTTCATCTTCGAGTTGAATCTGATCAGTGGCGAACGCCGGCTGATGCATACACTCACTCCTCCGGACGCGGCCGGTGTGCAGGGCGTGTTTCCCATTCATTTCGCACGCGATTCGAATACGTATGTGTTCGGTTACCGAATTCTTCTCTCATCGCTTTTTCTTGCAAACGGTTTGCGCTGAGCGCCTTCACGCGGAGGAGCGCGTTTTATGAGGAGAGCTAACAGGAGTTCGGCGCTGCCGCATCGCCTTAGCTTTGATCGGTGGGCTGGCGTTATGGCGATTGTCGTGAGCGGCCTGGTCCTGGCATAGGGTGGGCGCTCGGAATCGAGACGCTCAAAAGAGTGCTGCCCTCCCTTGTGGCCATGAATCCGATGACCGCGATCGGGTTGATTCTGGTGAGCATCTCTCTCTTGCTCTCGCACGAGAGGCTTGAGGGAATCCGATCGGCCTGGGCAACTCTTTGCGCCGCTCTGGTGATTCTGATCGGATCTTTGCGCCTCGGCGAGATCGGACTGGGATGGACGACCGGAATCGATCAGTTGCTCTTCACGGGCAGGCTGGGGGTCGATGGAACGGGTCTGCCGAATCATATCGCTCCGAATACGGCGCTGAACTTCATTCTGCTCGGCTCCGCGCTGTTACTACTCGATCGAAAGGTGTGGCGCGGGTTCTCTTTTGCCGAAGTGCTGCTCATCATTTCCATCTTCGACTCGTTGCTTCCGATCATCGGTTACCTCTACGGAACGAAAGCCTTTTATGGCATCGGTCACTTCATTCCCATGGCTCTCCATACGGCCATCGTCTTTCTCGTTCTGGGGATCGGGATCCTGTTCGCACGACCTGCTCGCGGCCTGATGGTGGTCGTCCTGGATCCTGGTGTGAGCGGCGTGATGGTGCGGCGCCTGTTGCCCGCGGGGTTCGTGCTTCCCGTTCTGTTGGGGTGGCTGCGGCTGGAGGGCCAACGGCATCAGCTCTACGACCATGAGCTCGGCGTCGCAATCCTGGTGGTGTCGTACATCGTCGCCTTTTCAGGGCTGGTCTGGTGGAGTGGGATGCGTCTTTTCCGCCTTGACTACCGGCGGCTCCAGGCCGAGTCCCAGCTCCGCGAGATGGCGTTGACGGACGAGCTGACCGGCCTGCGCAATCGGAGAGGGTTTTACTTCCTGGCCGAGCAGCAGCTCAAGCTCGCAATCAATCAACGAATGGGCATCGTGCTGTGGTGCCTTTACGCGGACCTGGATGGGTTGAAGCAGATCAATGACCGGCTCGGTCATGAAGTGGGCTCGCAGGCCATCGCGCAAACGGCGGCAATCCTCAAGGCGACTTTCCGCGATGCGGATATCACGGCACGACTGGGTGGAGATGAGTTCGCCGTCCTGGCTGTGAGTAATACACTGGAAGGGGGGAAAGTCCTTTCGCAGCGCCTGGCGTCGAACATCGCAGCATTCAACGCGCTCGGGGAATGGCCATTTACACTCTCGCTGAGCACCGGGCTCATACGCGTCGACTCGAGCCGTCCGATGGCCGTGGACGATCTTCTGAAAGAAGCGGACGGCGTGATGTACGAGAATAAGCGCGGGAAGCGAGTCGAGCCGCCACTACTGTCGTGAGCAGAGTCCCCCGCCTTGAACCGAAACGCAGCAACTTGTTTCCTAAAATCGCTCACTTCCTGGACCTCATGAAGTCGGATTCGACGGCTTGTTTCAGTTCGTACCATTCTCGATCAGATGGCCGCTGTGCGGCTCCCAGCCGGGTCACGCTCGTGCGGTAGCATGTCTGTGCGTATGAGCGACCTTCCCTCGCCCCCGGTTTCTCTCGGGCACTACCAGATCGTCCGCCCTCTCGGGGCGGGTGGCATGGGAGAGGTCTATCTCGCTACCGACACCCGCCTGAACCGGGACGTAGCAATCAAGATTCTTCCTCCCAGTTCGACGCTGGATCGTGAGCTCCAGCGTCGGATGCTCCGGGAAGCGAGACTCATCGCCAACATCGATCATCCCAACGTCTGTACGATCTACGAAATCGGCGAAGAGGAATCGCGACCTTACATCGTCATGCAGTACGTGGAAGGGGAGACGTTGGGGCAGCGATTGCGTCGAGGTCGAATGTCGCTGGGGGAAGCGATTGATTTTGGCCGCCAGGTTACTGCGGCTCTCGCGCAGGCGCACAAACGCGGAATCGTCCATCGTGACATCAAGCCTGGGAACATCATGATCAGCAGCTCGGGTGTCGTAAAGGTGCTGGATTTCGGTCTTGCGAAATCGTTTCTTCGTGGCCCCGATGACGCCACTGAAATGGTCGTATCGACTCCTAACTTCGTCGCCGGCACGGCCCCATACATGTCGCCGGAACAATTGCTCGGAGAAGCCCTCGACGGTAGAAGTGATCTTTTCAGTCTCGGTACCGTTCTCTACGAGATCGCGACGGGTAAGCGTCCGTTCGATCGAAGAACCGCTGCTGCAACGATCAATGCGATTCTCATGGACGACCCGGAGCCGTTCGGTGAGAACGACCTTGTCGAACTCGAATCCTTGACTTTCCGCGCATTGACGAAGCCATTGGCTCGCAGATTTGCCGATGCGTCGGCGATGCACGAGGCGTTGACCTCACTTGCAGAAGGACGCAGCTCGCCGGTGAGAGTTGCTACCGCGACGACCACGGTCCTCAGGAGACAACAAAGTACGATGCCTCCCGATCCCGCGGCTGAAAAGCTCTATCTGCGGGGACGCGCGCAATGGAACAAGCGGCATCCCGAAGCTCTTCGACAGGCCATCTCGCTCTTCCAGGAAGCGGTGGAGATGGATCCGATGCATGCAAATTCCTTCGCAGGCCTCGCTGACGTTTACATGATGCTCGGTTTCCTGCAGGTGATCCGACCGCGCGACATCATTCCGAAAGCGAAGGCGTCGGCGATGAGAGCGATTGAGCTGGCGCCGGAGCTTGCCGAGCCTCATGCCTCGCTCGGTTACGTGGCAGCGATGTTCGAGTGGGATTGGGCGACCGCACAGAGCGAGCTGCTCGAAGCGATGCGTTTGAATCCGGGCTACGCATGGGCGCCGCACTGGTACGGGATTCTCGCAGGACCGCTCTTGCCCGAGGAGTCGCAACGAAATATCGCGCGAGCGTATGCACTAGATCCTCTGTCGCCAATCATTCACACCGGAATCGGAGTCGGGCACTACATGCGCGGAGAGTATGAAGCCGCGCTGCGCCTCTTCACCGAGGTGCTCGACACGGGGGCTGCGTTCGCTCCGGCTTACTACTACGCCGGGCTTTCCTTCGAACAAATGGGCAATTATGAAAGCGCAGTGACGAGCCTCTTTCGTGGTGCTGAAATCGGTGGCCGCGGCGGACTCTATCTTGCCGCGCTCGGACACTGTTACGGGGTGAGCGGTCAACGCGAGCTTGCACAGAAAGTGCTGGACGAGCTGGAGGAACGGTCTCGAGAACGTTACGTATCACCCTTCGACCTCATGCTCCTGCATCTGGGGGTGGGCGAGCATGATCTCGCTTTCGAGTCGCTAAAACTGGCACTGGAAGACCGCATCGGCGGCCTCTGGTTTCTCCGGGTCGAGCGACGTTTCGACCCAATTCGCGATGACCGCCGCGTGAAAGAGTTGCTCGTGATCCATGGATTGCAGGGAGGCAGTGACTAGCTGCCAGCTGCTAGTAGTTTTTTTGAGGAGAAATCATGAACCTCGTAGTTGGATCGACCGGGCTTCTTGGTGGAATGATTGCGCGGAAACTGCTCGAAGCCGGCGCCCCGGTGAGGGTCCTCGCGCGAAGTGGTGCTACCGAGCTTGCAGGCGCGGAAGCCGTTCAGGGAGACATTAAGGAGCGCGCGTCTCTCCAAGCTGCGTGTGCCGGAGTGACGACTGTCATTACGACTGCGAACTCCGCACAGCGCGGCGGAGAAGACAATGTAGAGTCGGTCGATCTTGCCGGGAATGTCTCGCTCATCGACGCTGCACAGTTGGCGGGTGTACGGCAGTTCATCTTCATCTCCGTCGCCGCTGTCGACGAGTCGAGCGCAGTTCCTCTCTTTGCAGCGAAGGCGCAAGTGGAAAAACACCTTCGCGCGAGCGGAATGAACTTCACCATCATCGCTCCTCACATCTTCATGGATGTCTGGTTCCCGATGATTATCGGAAGCGCTCTCGGAGCCGGACGGCCTGTGCCGCTGGTTGCAGGAGGAAGAAGTCGTCACTCCTTCATCGCGGTCAATGACGTGGCAGCATTCACGGTAGCGTCGATCGGCAATCCGAGCGCCGCGAATCGTCGACTCGTCCTCGGGGGTCCGGAGGCAATCTCCTGGATCGATATCGTCGCAAAGACGAGCGCGATCATCGGACGCGAGCTCGATGTGGAGACGATTGCTTCAGGTTCGCCGATTCCTTCTTTACCTTCGCCAGTGGATCAGATGATTGGTAACCTGGCGGCAGATCTCGAACAGCAGGATGTCATTCTGGATACAGCAGCACTGGCGACGGAATTCGGAGTTACGCAGACGACTGCCGAAACGATTCTGAAACGCATGCTCGCAACCCGAACCTAGCGCCCAGCAACAGGAGCGAGTTCGGATGTGTTCAGGCTGAGGCGGCAACAGGATCGAGGTTCAGGCTGAGCTCGTTCGTCTGCCACAGGCGATGAACTGATTGCGGTAAATACAGGGGTCGTACCGTTTGCCTCCAGTCTTGACGGTGCCGCGTGCGAGTGCGAGTGTGTCAGCCAAATGCATTGACTGCTGCATCATAGCGATGCATAGTCTGCATCATGAAAGCGATCACGGTTCGCAACATTCCGCCCGAAGTGCAGAAACTGATTCGCGAACGATCTCGAAAGAAACGGCTCAGTGCTAATCGCGCCGTCCTCGACCTCCTGCTCGACCAGGCCGGCGCGGTAACGAAGCGCCAGCCAAGGCTGCATCACGACCTCGACGAACTTGCTGGTTCGTGGAGCGAAGCTGAGTCCCGCAGTTTCGACGAAGCCGTTGCGCTACAGCGTGGAATCGACGAAGAGTTGTGGCGATGAGCCGCATCCTTCTCGATACTTCAGCGTACTCGGCCTTTCTTCGCGGACACTCAGGAGTCGTTCAGTCGATTCGCCAGTCCGAGGAGATTAGTCTGAATCCTGTGATTCTCGGGGAGACCTTGGCGGGTTTTCGCAAAGGAAATCGTCAACGCCGCAATGAAGAAGCGCTGGAGAAGTTCCTTTCGTCTCCGCGCGTGAACGTCGTCGACATTAACGCGGAGACCTCGGAGCGGTACGCAATCATTCTGGACAGCCTGCGACGCGCGGGGACTCCCGTCGCCAGCAATGATATCTGGATCGCTGCGAGCGCCATGCAGTTCGGCTTCCGCCTCGTCACTTTCGATACGGACTTTGAGCGGATTCCACACATTCTCCTGGAGCTACACGAGGCGTGAGGTCTATGCGGGCTAACGGATTGCGCCCCTCGACTCGACCCAACGGGATGCAAAGAGTCGGAGTCCTCGATGGTTTCACCGCCCCGCGAGACCTCAACTGCCGTTAACGCCCGACATTCTCTCGCGGTGGAGGGAGGAGCGGGGGATCGACTTCCTATTGTTCGCATGATTCAATCGAACAATTGATAGCTAGAATTCTCACTGTCATCGCGCTGATGATCGCCTCTTCCGCGAACGCTGCCGAAACAGCCGGGGCAGTGGCGCTGCTCGTGAACGAGCCTGACAACGCGATCGTTGCAGCGGGCATTACCAAAGCTCTGAGATCCCCTCTGCCGTTGGTTCGAGCCGCATCGGCCCGTGTTGCGAACGCACGCAAGCTCACTGCGCTCCTCCCCACTCTGCGCAGCACGTTGCAAGGCGAAACCGATGTCACCGCCGCTGCCGAAATGGCCACGGCCGCGGTGATGCTCGGGGAGTCCGACCTCGCGGCTTTGCTCGCGGTGAGCGACCGGTTCGGAAAACGTCTGGACCTGGCGATCTCTGAAGGCGTGGCGCGACGCGGTGGTGCCATGGCGATCGACAACTACATCACCACCTTGCGCTCACGGGCGGTCCCATCCAATTACTTCCTCATGGCTTTATGGGGCCGTTGGGAACTACTGATTCCGACGACCTCCCGCATCCTTGGTCTCGGCGACGAGAGTGGATGGTCAATGCTGCTCGACGCAACGCGCCGATCTGGCGTTACCGCGCCGGCGAATATTCTCGTCGCCTCGCTCTCCTCACGGTCCTCGGCAATCAGAGGGGCCACCATCTGGTTCCTCGTCCGCGGGTATTCCCTCGACCCCGCCAGGATTCCTGCAGCGCTAAAGGGGGCTATCCAGGCCACGGGTGAAGTTGAGGCCATCTCTATGAGCGAAGAGTTCGCCCGCGAGCTTTTCCGGCGCCTTACCGGAGCCTCTCCCCGCGAAGAGAGCCGGTGGGTAGATTGGCTCGAAACTGGTGAAGGCCAGTCTTCCGTACTGATTGACAATGATGTTGAAAAGCTTTTTTCCGCACGTGAGCGACAGGCCCGCTTGAAGGGTCGGCCGGGTTCCCCAGGGAAATCGTTGCGTGGAACCATTCCGTCCATCGAGCTTCCAGGCTCGCCCTATTACGTTCCCGCACCGCTGCCAGCGGGACTGGCCGGTGACGTGTTGCGGGAGACCCGCTGTCAAGGGCAGTGGATGGGATTGGCTGGAACTGTGGTGGACTCGAGCGGCCGCGTGCAATCTGTAGACGTCAGCAAAGTCTCCACGGATGAGCGTTGCCGCATCGCTCTGTCGACTCTGTTCCGGTTATCGCTGGCGGAGACCACGTCTTTCCGTAGTCAGCTGAAAAGTGAGCATGTCGTGGTCAAAGCTTCGGGGGCGTCACTTTGTCTCGATGCAGCCTCTCCCGAGAGTCAAAGCGGAGAGACGACACCACTGATGGTGGGGGGAGCGGTCAAGGCCCCGGTCTCGACTCGCCGGGTCGACCCTATTTTTCCGGATGATGCGCGCAAGGCCATGAAGGGAGCCAGTGTCAGCGTGGTTGCCGAGTGCGTAATTACCCGGGCCGGCTGCCTCCGAAACATCCAGCTGATCCAACAATCTCCCTTCCCATCCATCAACGGAGCGGTGATCCTCGCGCTCTCGCAATGGAAGTTCAAGCCGGGAACGCTGAACGGAAAACCGGTCGACGTGCTCTTTGAACTGACCGTGAACTTCAAGAGCGGATTTTGACCTGGATCAATTTGCCGCGATCACGTGCTCCTGAACCTGGACCGAATCCATGAGCCACGCGCGGCCGAGGAGCTCGTTCGCGTTCTGCCTGAAAAATTTGAAGAAGATGCCGTTGATGTTGAGGCTGTGTTTCTCAGCCAGGTATCGAACGATCCGCTCGGACGATACGCTCGTGTTTCTGGCTCGGGAGTTCGGGATCGACAGCAGCAGACCGTAGTAGGGGGTCATGCAGAGACCGGGGGTCAGACCTCTACTCGTCTCAGCAAATTCTGCATGTGATGAGCCAGAAGAAGAGAGTAAAAAGGGTCGCAGCTTCGTCAGATGTTACGATTCCGACTGTCAGCCAATGCAGGCCAGCCTCGGAACCAGTAAAGTGAAAAAGAAGACGCCACCGTCCGACCCCAACATCCCGAAGTGTCCGGTATGCGGTCGACGATCGACCGTGCGAAAGATCGAAGAGCGCATGCACTACTGCGATCACTGCCAGCAGGCGTTTACGAAGTGATCTCGGACGAAAGGCGGCGAGGGTTTCCGCGAGCGTTACTCTGAATGACGTGAGCTCTCACCCGTTTTCCACGAGCCACCTCTCCCGGGGAGAGGGGAGACCCACCTGCCACCGCTCGCCGATCGAATCACTTTGCTGTTCAAGGCGGCGACTGCGACGTTCCGTGAGTTGACCAATCTGGGCCTGTCGTTGACCCGACAGACAAGAGTGTCTGTCCTACATCCCGCGCTCTCACTCGGCGCTTGCACACCACCCTCTCCATCGGGAGGTGGATTCGGCCCGTCCGGCTGTGTTACCTCATCCAGCTGTCTAAATTTTCAGATCCACAGCCGAATCCCTGCCCGGTCCTCGGTCATGGAGAAGTGACTGAACCTTTCGCGTCAACTCTTCCAGTCCGTATGGCTTCGACAGGAAACCGACTGGGGAAGGCTGGTCGAACTCCTCGAGCAGTCGATGGTCTCCGTGGCCCGTGGAAAAGATTGTAGGGAGATCCGGATACCACTTCGCCACTTCGCGGTACACCTCGACGCCACTCATGTCGGGCAGACCCACGTCGAGAATCAGCAGGTCGGGCGGATTAGATCTCAATCTGTCCAGCGCCGTATCACCGCGGGTCACCCATTCACAATGCACTCCCTCCATGTCCAGCAATTGCGATAGACCCTCACCAACAGACAGCTCGTCCTCCACCAGGACCACGGACCGGATGGAACTCCAAGTGCCATCCACCTCTTCCACGCGAGTTGCCGTCGTGGTCTCCGGTCGAGACTTCCTCAGGAGAAGATGGAACGTGGTTCCTCGGCCGGGGACACTATCCACATCGATCTGCCCTCCGTGCGCCGCTACGATCTGATGCACGATTGCCAGGCCCAGACCTGTCCCACGCGAGCCCTTCGTCGTGAAGAGTGGCTCGAATATGTGACCGATGACGTGGGGCGGGATCCCTTGCCCTTCATCGCTGACGGTCAGATGCGCATAGTTCTCGAACGTACCAGCTCCAGTCTCGAAACGCTCATAAGTCTCGGGAGGGCATGAAACGAGGCGCACGCTTATCATGCCTCCGGAGGGCATCGCGTCCCGGGCATTGATTGCCAGGTTCACGACTACCTGTTGCAGCCGCGCCGCGTCTCCTGTTAGATGTAACCCCTCTTCGCAGAAGAAGGCGAGGCTTGTTGCGTTATCGAGTCTCGATCTGAGCTCGTCACTCACGTCGGCCAGAAGTTGAGAGGCATCCAGCGGTTTGAGCTCCAGCTCTCCGGTGGCACGCGTGAATCGGAGGATGTCCTCGGTGATGACCTTCCCCCGCTCCGTACTCTTCAGGATATGTTCCGTTGCTTTTTGCAGCACGGGGTCACCCTGGGTTCGCCCCCTGATGATCTCGGCGAAAGGCATGATGCCCATCATGACGTTGCTTATTTCGTGCGCGAGAGTCGCCGCGAGGCGACCCAGGCTGTTGATGCGGTCCACGCTCGAGACGTTGCTTCATCCGTTTGTGTTCGGAGATGTTGCTGACCACAGCCAGCAAATGCGGCACACCGCCCATGAGGAACGCGGTCCCGTGCAAGGCCACGTTTACCTCGCCTCCATCCTGCTTCAGATGGACCGCTTCTGCATAGTATGGCTCGCCGGCAGCGGCGCGAGCTGCAAACGTTTCGAGCTTGCCATGGTCCGCGGGCCTTACGAGCTCCGTGGCCGGTCGTCCGATCAACTCCTCGAAGGTGTATCCGTGCATCTCGCAAGCTGCTTTGTTCGCCGTTACGATCCGGCCTGTGAGGTCGATGATGAGGATTGCGTCGGTAACTGCCTCGACGATCGCGCGATACTGTTCCTCCTGCTGCCATAGACGGTTGAGAGTCTGCACGCGGTCTGTAATGTCGCTACAGTTCAGAATCATCGCTTTTAAAGTTGGATGCTCGAGCTGGTTGGAGATCGTGACCTCTATCCAGCGCACATCCCCATTCTCGTGAATCACCCGGAACGCCTGCGTCCTCGCTTCCCTCCGCTTCGTTGCTGCCCGGAAGACGGACGTCACCCATTCCTGCTGATCGGCGTGTACGAAGGCAAACGCGGATTGTCCGATCACGTCTTCGTCACGGCGACCAAAGAGCCGGCGTGCAGACGGAGATCTGTAGAGCACAATCCCGTCCGCGTCCGCGAGAAGCAAAGCCTCGGCGGAATGCTCGAGCAGTGCCTCTGACCGCTCCACAGTGATGCGCATCTCTTGCTCAGCGCGGAGTCTTTCAATGACCAGTGCCGCCACGGATGTGGCGAGCTCGAACACTCCCTGCTGACGTGCGTCAGGCTTTTGAGGTTGCAGAAAGTAGATCGCCAGAGTGCCGAGCAGGACTCCATCGACGCCAAATATCGGCACTGCCAGGCAGGCAGACATTCCCGATGAGAGAGCGCCTTCCCGATAGTTGCTGAACAGCGGATCGCTGGCGATCTCCTCGACGTAAACCGACTTTCGGCGATAGGCGGCGGTGCCCGAGGCTTCTTCCGCGGGGCCAATGGGGAGCGGGGTCAGGAACGCCGCGTGTGCTGCCGGCAGAGACGGTGCCGCCATGAGTCGAAGATACTTTCCATTGTCGCTCACACAGAACAGGGCGGACTTCCCTCCCGGACTTCGCTGCTCCACAAATTCGGTGATGCGCCGCAGCGCCTGGACGGGATCGGCGTGAGCCGCCAGGCCTTTGAGCAGAGTCAACTCGCCGCTGGAGAAGTCAACCTCACCCTTGTGCGAGCCCACATCTCCGGGCGGCGAGCTCGTCGCGATTCGCTCTCGTGGCTTTTGATCGTGCGTTTGCAACTTTCGGATGATCAAGCCGACGACGGTGGCCTCGGCCGTGCCTCCGGACTGTTTCGAAAGCTCGACGGTGAACTTCGAGCCGTCGCGATGCACTGCTTCCGACTGTACTGCCCGACAGGTGTCTGCGTCGTTACAGTCAGCCACACCGGGCATTCCATTGAGTCCGGCGTGACTGCTCTCGGGTACGAGCGTGCGGAGGTCCTTCCCAATCAGCTGGCAGGTACCGTAGCCGAACATCCGCTCCGCGATGTCGTTGGCAAACATGATCGTCTCCACGTGGTCTGTAACGATTACAGCGTCGGTGGAACGATCAGCAACAGAGTTCCCCCTCCCGGGTAAAGCCTGCTTCATATCAAAGGGCAATGCACATTCTCATCCCGCCCGCTTGCAGAGCAGGGGGAATGGAGTTGTTCTTTGCTTCAAACGATAGTTCCTGGGGAACAGTGGGACAGCGCTCACTGGAACTATTGCTTCAGCTGGAAAAAAGGCGCACAACGGAGAATTCCGGGCACTGATGGCTGGACTCATGCACCAACAGAGTCCTCCGCATAGGACATTTCTGACACGACAACCAACCTGATAACGTAGCTCGGCATCCAAGCAGGAATCAGATGCGAGCTAAGATGAACGTTCATGACGACGCCGCCTAACACTGTGCTGTCATCAGTCGCGACGACTGTGCTGCGAAGCCGTGTCGATTCCCGCACGGATGCGGACACCGTTGTCGCGATTACGCGACGGACCTATGACGATCTGGCTGGGGTGCTCGTACCGTTAATTGGGGAGGTCGGACTCACTGCGTTGAGCTCGCGGGCGTTGCACCTGGCCATGCGCGACTATCCGGGGAGTCAGGTCGCCGGGCCGAGTGAAGCCGTCGATCTATCCGATCAGATCCACAGCTGGCTCGATCGGCAGGATGACAACCTTAGAATCGATGCGGCTTCCGCGATGATTTCCGCATTGGGCGGGCTGCTCGTGACTTTCATCGGTGAACCGTTGACTATGCGCCTCGTCCAGAAGGCGTGGCCGGAAGGCTTTCCCGATGGGAGCTCATTGGAGACACACCCATGACCACCGAAAAGGTTCAGATTCGTAAACTCCCAACAGCAGTCCTCGGTCTCGACGAGATTCTTGGTGGTGGGATCCCGGAGTTCTCCTTCAACCTCATCGCCGGGTCGCCTGGCTCGGGCAAGACGACACTGGCGCACCAGATCATATTCGGTCTCTGCGGGCCGGAATGCCGTGCGTTGTACTTTACGGTCGTGGGCGAGCCACCTCTCAAGATGCTGCGCTACCAGCAGCAGTACACGTTTTTTGATGCTGCGCGTGTCAACGAATCGATCCGATTCGTCAATCTCGGCCAGGAGCTTCTGGATGGGTCTCTGGAGAAGGTTCTTGCAAGTATCGTCCGTGAAGTGGAAGCAACCAGTCCCGCGATCGTCGTCGTCGATTCTTTTCGCACCGTCGCGCAGTCGGTGGGAGGAGCTCCTGGTGGGGATCTCGAGTTGCAACGCTTCGTTCAGCAGCTCGCCGTCAAGCTCACAGGCTGGGAAGCAACGACGTTTCTCATTGGTGAGTACGACCTGAGCGAGAGTGGGCAGAATCCCATCTTCACAGTCGCCGACGGCGTCCTGTGGCTCGATCAAAGCGTCGATCGCAATTCCATGGTTCGCAAAATTCAGATTACGAAAATGCGGGGCCAGTCCCCCAGCCCCGGCTTACACACGTATCGGATCACCGACGATGGAATCGAGATCTTCCCTCGGGTCATCATCGGCAAGCCGAAGAAGGAGACCGGCGCCGGGGCCAAGCCACGAAAACGCCTTTCCGTTGGAGTGAAGAAACTCGATGAAATGCTCGGAGGAGGGATCCCCGAAGGGTACTCGATGCTGATATCCGGGCCCTCCGGCTCCGGCAAGAGCGTACTGGCAACGCAGTTCCTCATGGAGGGGGTGGAAAACAAGGAGCCCGGCATCATTGCGGTCTTCGAGAAGCGCCCCAGCATCTATTCTGAAGCAACGCCGGGCGGTTCGAAGTTCGACCAGATGGTGCAGGAGCAGAAGATCGGGATCATCCAGATGCGTCCGCTCGACCTGTCCATCGACGAAGTGCTGCGCGAGATCATCGTGGAGATCCACCGCATGAAAGCGCGCCGTCTGGTGATTGACTCCCTGTCAGGTTTTGAGCTGGCGCTGGCACCGACGTTTCGTCGGGACTTCAGAGAGTCTCTCTACAGGATGGTCGCCGTGCTTACTGGAATGGGGATGACCATGATGATGACTGCTGAGGTGGAGGACAGCTATGTGGATCTCAAATTCAGTCCGCATGGGACTGCCTTCCTGACTGACGCCATCATCATGCAGCGATACATCGAACTGAAGGGGCGGTTGCAGTCGATCATGGCCGTCGTCAAAGTGCGCGGAAGCGTTCACAGCAAAGAGCTCCACACTTTCGAGATCACCGATAAGGGGATTGTGGTAGGCAAGACGCTGGGCAACTACGAAGGATTGCTTACCGGCAGTCCGGACCTTGCGAAAGGTTGACCGCTTGCAAACTGTCGATGAGTGGGATAATAAAGTGGCTTGCCATCCCACCGAAAGTCTCGCACAGGCACGCCGAAACATCGTTCAGCGCAGGACAAAGTTGCCGGCGTGGCTGGTGGCCGGACCTTGACCTCGGACGCCGAGGTCGAGGAGCTGAATTTAGAACACGTCCTGCGTGATCTGCGGGAAGCCAACGCACAACTCATCGTCTCGAACCTCAAGTCTCAGGATCTGGCGCGGGAGCTCAGTCTTCTGTACGACGAGGCAACCGAGGCGATCAAGGAGAAGGATGCATTCTTCGCGCAGGTCTCCCACGAGTTGCGGACGCCCCTTACGTCTATCAGTGGTTGGGCTGCCCTTCTGGGAATTCATGTCGACCCGCCGACGGTCGCCGAGGCAGCGCGGTCCATCTCGGCTAGCGCTGCGATTCAGGCGAAACTCGTCCATGACCTGCACGACGTCTCGAGAATCAGGGCTAACAAGTTCGAGGTTATCGTGGAGGAGATCGATTTCCGGACAGTTGCAGACGACGCTGCCAGCGCCATTCGTCCACTGCTTGCGGCAAAGGATATCTCTCTCCAGACTGCGAGCGAGGAAGCGATGATCGACGGAGACGGGACACGCCTGCGTCAGGTGCTCGACAATCTGTTGTCAAATGCCCTGAAGTTCACACCGAACGGCGGGGTCATCGATACGAGATTGAGGATTGACGGTCCGAACGCGGTTCTTCAGATACGGGATACCGGCGAAGGAATCTCATCTGATTTTCTTCCCCACATGTTCAAGCGTCACGCCCAGGCTGCCCCCGGTCGCTTCGGCGGGCTGGGACTTGGACTGGCGATCGCTAAGCACATCGTCGAGCTCCACGGAGGAACGATTGCCGCGGAAAGCCCTGGCAAAGGAGAGGGCGCGACATTCACGATCCGGATTCCAGTGATTCGTCGCGATTGATGGACGTCGTGAGAGGTTAGATCGCTTTTTCTGGCAGACCAGCCGTTCTCCAGGGTCGAGGCGGCAAGGATCGGAGCGCTGAAACCCCGGCACTCCCACATCTCCCGTTCGGATGATTCGCTGCTGATCTATCGTTCTGCGGAAGGATTGGCGGACTTGGTTTGCCAACGTCGCAAAAATTGGCGCCTGGATACCGTATTGCAGCATGTTCCATATGGGCCCCCCAGACAATCCGCTCAGACAATCGTCTCTGGAAGCTTCAGAGTCGCGCTATCGCAGGCTCTTCGAGACCGCCCGAGAAGCGATTCTCATCCTTGATGCCGAGGAGTTGAGCGGAAAGATCGTGGACGCCAATCCCTTTGTGATCGATTTGCTTGGTTACTCCCTCGACGAGCTGGTCGGGAAAGAGCTTTGGGAGATCGGGCTTTTCTCCGATCAGGAGGAAAGCAAAGCGGCCATAAAGCAGCTCCAGAAAGAGGGCTTCATCCGCTACGACGACATACGTCTCGAGACAAAAAGTGGAAACCCTGTCGACGTGGAGTTGGTGAGTAACACTTACCAAGTCGATGGCCGGAGCGTAATTCAGTGCAACATCCGCGACATCACCGGACGCGCGGAAGCTGCGCATCTTCTGGACTCCTCCGCTCGGATCGGTGGGGAGCGCTTCCGTTTCCTGGCCGATGCGATGCCGCTCATGATCTTTACTGCGACTCCCGAGGGCGATATCGATTACGTGAACAACCAGTTGACGGATTTCACGGGGCTCAGTGCTGAGGAAATCTTCAAGTCCGGCCGAATGCGGTTCGTTCACCCGAGTGACATGGAAGGGCACTCTCGCCGCTGGAAGCACTCGATTGCGACCGGTGAGCCGTTTCAGCACGAGTGCCGCTTTCGCAATGCTGCCGGAGGGTATCGATGGTTCCTGACGCGTGCGTCTTCCATGCGTGATGCCGCCGGCACGATCACGATCTGGGTAGGCTCGAGCGCCGATATCGAAGAACGAAGAAGTGTCGAAGAGAGTCTCGTCCGTCAGTACCAGGAGTCCGAGACGCTCTCGAGGGCCAAAGACGAATTTCTTGCGACAAGCTCCCACGAGCTTCGAACGCCACTGACATCGATCCTTGGATGGTCTGAGCTCCTCATGACCGGTGGCCTCGACGCCGAGACCCAGATCGCAGCGATCGGCTCCATCAGGGATTCGGCACGTGCGCAGTCTCGACTCATCGACGACATGCTCGATGTCTCGCGCCTCCTGACCGGGAAGCTCGAGCTCACCAGCGAGATGGTCGATGTCGCGGCGACGTTGCTCCTGGCCATCCGTGCCATCACGCCTGCCGCAGAAAACAAAAACATTCGTATCGAGAAGTCGTTCGCGCACGGCGCGCCACATGTCTGTGGCGACGCGACCCGCCTCCAGCAGATCTTCTGGAACCTCCTCTCGAACGCCGTGAAGTTCACGCCCCCAGAGGGAACGATTCGCGTACGGTTTTCCTCAGTGGACTCCCAGGTGGAAATCGAGGTAAGCGACACCGGCATCGGAATCCATCCCGAGTTCCTGCCGCGAGTGTTTCAGAGCCTGAGTCAGGAATCGGGAAGCAGCACACGTCGGCATGGGGGTCTCGGTCTCGGCCTCTCCATCGTCAAGCAGCTCGTTGAGCTGCATGGCGGAACAGTCATAGGCGAAAGCGACGGCCTGGCGCAGGGAGCGACGTTCACCGTGACGCTGCCCGCTCGCGACCACGTCTCGCATGTGGACATGCCGGAGTCGAATTCAAACTACGCGACCAATGAGCGTAGCGGTGACCCCGAAATTTCCGTTAAGGGACTGCAAGTACTTGTCGTTGACGATGAGGCGGAGATGCGCACCATGATCGCCACCATCCTGCGGGTAGGCGGCGCGTCGGTGGTCACGGCGAGCAGCGGCGCTGAAGGGTTCGATCAGCTGTCGAATGAGCGGTTCGATGCTCTGGTTTGTGACATTGCCATGCCCGATGAGGATGGCCATGCTCTCGTCCGCCGTGTACGGGCGAGTGATGAGGCATGGAGCAGCATTCCCGCGGTCGCGCTCACCGCTTTTGGTGGTCCGCTGCAACGCGAGCTCGCGCTCGCTGCCGGTTTCAACGAATACGTGAAGAAGCCCTTCTCTCCGCGAGAGCTGCTACGGGCACTGGTCTTCGTTGCAGCTGAAAAGTTGAAAGCTGATGGGAGTGGGGTCCCTGCCGTTTAGGACAGAAACTCTTGCCTGTCCTTAAGCGGAGCACGCCGCCAAAACGTAGGTATGGTGATGGTGCTCGATTCTAATTGGAGCTCCTCGCTTGGATCTGAAACTCAAAGACAAGGTTGTAGTCGTTACAGGTGGCGCCGCCGGCATCGGCCGGGCCACCGTGGATCGATTTCGGGAAGAAGGGAAGAAGGCGCCCGGGTTGTTTCCTGGGATATTACCGGCGACCCGAACGTCGATGTTTCCAGCAGCGAGGATGTCGATCGGGCTGCTGACCAGGTCGCTCGGGACCACGGCAGGATCGACATCCTCATCAATAACGCCGGCATCGTGCGGGATGCGCAATTGATCAAGTGGAAAGATGGCGAGATCGTGTAGATGATGGACGACGCCACTTTCGATTCGGTGGTGCGTGTAAACCTCAAAGGCGTCTTCGTTTGCACGCGGGCCGTAGTTCCGCACATGATCCGTGCCGGTGGGGGAGTGATCCTCAACGCCTCTTCGATAGTCGGCCTTTACGGCAACTTCGGGCAAACGAATTACGCGGCTACGAAGGCTGGCGTGATCAGCTTCACAAAGACCTGGGCTCGCGAGCTGGGAAAGTTCAACATTCGGGTCAATGCCGTCGCCCCCGGATTCATCGCCACGGATATGCTCAAAGCGATGCCTCAGAAAATCCTGGACTCGATGGCGCAGAAGACCCCGCTGGCCCGCCTCGGCGAACCGGAGGACATCGCCAACGCCTACGCATGGTTAGCCTCCGACGCGGCCCGCTTCGTCCACGGAGTTGTTCTGTCGGTTGATGGAGGACTGGTCCTCGGTACGTGAGTGGTTAGACCGGAAGCGTGTCATCCCGCCGCACGCCCGAGCTTCAAATGACACCGGTTCACTGACTGACGTGGTTGAGCCGCGAAGCGGCGTATCCCTCTCCCCGGCGGGGAGAGGGAAGCGAGCGGAGCGAAGCAGGGAGAGGGGCGTCAAAGTCTCGCAAGTCCGTCGAAAAGGGCGAGGTCTTCGCATCTCTCGCGGCCCCTCTCCCGGTCGCTTACGCGACTCCCTCTCCCCGCCGGGGAGAGGGAGTCGCCCCTTCGGGTCTCGCGTCCACGCCGGTGTCATCACCTCTTCAACAGCGTTCCACGCTGTTCTCCCGCTCGGGATCACACCGCCTTCGGCGACGAAGAATTGAAGGCCGCCAGAAATGCGGCCTAACGCGTCACGCCACCTAAATCTTCGTGGCGTGCCCCGCCCAATACGGCTCACGCAATGTGCGTTTGAGGGTCTTCCCAGCGGAGCTGCGGGGAAAGTCCTCCAGGATGACGATCTCCGCGAGCTGTTGATATCGCGCCGCAACTCGCGCGTTCGCCCAGACCCGCACTTGCTCGGCCGTGACCGTCGATACGCTCTTCAGCACGACCGCACCGACCGGGACTTCCCCCCACTTCTCGCTCGGAATTCCGAAGACCGCGGCTTCGCGCACCGCCGCGTGCTGCACGAGAACTTCGATGAATCGCTGACGCAGGGCTTCCTGATCAGCTTTGGGAAAGAGCTTCGGCGCCAGCATCTTCCCCCAGACCTTCGGACCGAACACCCGCGAAACGAACTTGCGCACGCCTGTAGGACAGACAGTCTTGTCTGTCCCGGAGTGATGTGGACGTCGCGCGCGCGTAGGAGGGTCCACGGCCGTGGCAAACCGACCGCGAATCGATTGCGCGGGTTAACGCGTGGCGCTCTTCTGCGCGCGCGACGGGCTCACTCCCTGCGGAGCTGGTATGGCGTTGGGAGCAGCTGGTGGATTCACCGTCATGTTGCCGAGCGACGCCTGCCCCTGGCGCGAGTAGTCGATCGAGCGCGCCAGAAGACGGGCCGCTTCCTGGGGGGCGTGAAAGCCCATGGAGTTCTCCGCCTCGATGAAGTCCACCAGGAACTGGTCTTTCCGCTGGTAGTTCTGAGCGGTTGCAAGCTGCCCGTCTACTGCTCCCCGGACCTTTGCCTGCATGATGTCATTGATCAATGAGAGCAACGCATCGAGGGCGACGTTGCGCATCTCATACGTCCGCGACTGAATCTGTTCGACGCGCGCCTTCAGCTCTTCCTCCGGCCAGTTGTGACAGGTCTGGCAGGCGTTGTTGAGATTGAGAACGAGGGTCGCTTAGGGTCGCAGCTTCACATGAGAACCGAGGGTCGCTTAGGGTCGCAGCTTCACATGAGAACGAGGGTCGCTTAGGGTCGCAGCTTCACATGCGCGTATCCGATCCCAGATTCTACTTTCAGTAGACGAATGATGCGGCTTCTCCCTTGTTGTTTTCATTCCGAGGAGGTTTTTCGATACGCGTGGTAGCGTCCTCGGAAATTGTTTGTTTCCGAGGGATCCTCGGTGCATGGCAAGAGCAATTCGTGTCGAGCGTCCCGGAGCTACCTACCACATCACCTCTCGCGGCAATCGCCGCGAGCGGATCTACGAAAGCGACGAGGATCGCGAGCGGTTTCTCGCGTACCTTGCCGAGGCAGTGCGCCGATTCGGCTGGATCGTGACCGCATATGTGCTCATGACCAATCACTACCATCTCGTCATGGAAACCCCCGAACCGAACCTGTCGGCCGGCATGAAATGGCTCAATAGCTCTTACGCATGCTGGTACAACCGGCGGCACGATACGACGGGACATCTGTTTGGCGAGAGATACAAGGCCATCCATGTGGAGAGCGAGCGGTATCTGCAGCGGCTCGTGCGTTACGTCGTGCTCAATCCTGTGCGGGCTGGGATGGTTGCGGCTCCGGGCGAGTATCGTTGGTCGAGCTACCGCGCGACGGCAGGGCTCGCCGAGCAGCCGGAATGGCTCCTGACCTCCCGGCTGGTTCCCCACTTCGGGGACGCCTCTAACTGGCAGAGCAACTACATGATCTACGTGGCCGAAGGAATCGCCGAGACGGACCCGATCTGGCGAGGACTGCGTCGCGGGCTCTTCCTGGGATCGGAGGAGTGGCTCCGCACGATGCGGCAGAAGATCGACATTGGTTGGCGCAAGACTGATATCCCACAGGACCAGCGGGCGGCGGGGAGGCCCTCGATGGGGGCGATCCTCGAAGCGGTGGCGAGAGCATTGAAGACGACCCCCGGGGAGATCCGGCGAGCCCGTGGAGGGCTGGCCCGATCGATTTCTGCCTGGCTCGGCATCTACGAAGGGCGGAGGAGGCTGCGCGTCATTGCGCAGAGTCTTCGGCTTCGCAGCGCGAGCCGCATCACGCAGCTGGCCGCAGAGTGCGACAAGTTGCTGCGAGGCGACAAACTTCTGAAACAGTTAGTCGACGATGCACGTCTGGCCATCGCCTAAATCACTCTCAGCCGGTCGCTCCTCTCAGCCCGCACACACGATGCGTTGAGCCGAGCTGCATATTGGACCAGGCCTCTGTACTGTCAAGGCCTTCGCAGCCACAATCCTTCCGACGGATGTTGGTCGAATCTTGCTCCAAACCCCACAGCGAGATTCTCGAGCGGTCAGACAAGCCGCATTTCGTGAGGAAAGGTCGCTTGCTGAGGGTCCTTACCAGGGTCAGGGTCCTTACTTAGGGTCAGAGCTTCAGTCATATGAAAAGCGGAAAAGCGACATTCAAAGTCAGGCGCGCACATCTGACCGAAGCTCCGACCCTAAGCGAGAGCGAGAGCCGGGACCCGAAGACAGAGCCCAGAAGCCTGACCCTAAGCCAGAAGCTCCATCTGACTGAAGCTCTGACCCTTAGCCAACCGCTCGGCATAGACATCGAAGAGCACGTCAGATTCTTCGTAAACCAGCGCGTCGGTGCCGTCAGACCCGAGGGTATGACGGAAAATTCGCCAGTCGCGCTTGGCCTCGTTCTCGACATTACGCTTGAACATTCCTCGGCGCTGAGATGCACTTCTAGATCGCTCTTCCCTCCTCGTCGAGGTGAACGATCTCTCCCAGATTCAGCGACCTGACTCCCTCTTCGATCTTCGCGAGATCTCCGACGAGCAGGTAGCTCGCTCTGCGCGGATCGACGTGGCGCTTTGCCATCTCCGTTACCTCGCCGATCGTCGCTCGACCGAGCTCGTCGTACTCACGCTGAAGCTCACTGAGGGGCATTCCTGATATCCACAATTCAGCGACCTGTCCCGCGATTCGCGAGAGCGACTCGAATTGCTGCGCGTATCCGCGGATTCGCGTGGTCCTTGCTGCCTCCAGCTCGATTCCGGTCACCGCTCGTTTGCCCGCGAGCGCTTCCAGTTCCTGCACGAACTCGATCATCGCTTCGCGTGTCTTGTCGGTCTGAATCCCGCCAGTCGCCCACCACGCACCTGCAGCCGAGAATGCCGCGATGCTCGAGAAGACACCGTAGGAGTAGCCTTTGGCTTCACGAAGGTTCAGGTTCAGCCGCGTGCCGAAGCCGCCACCGCCCCAGACCGCATCGACCAGGCGGAATCGGTAATAGTCGGGTGACTTGCGCGTGATGCCGGGAAGGATCTGCGCGACAATCGTCTGCGCCGCATCGGGCCGGTTGACGAGAAAGACCTTTCCTTCGCCCAGCGGAAGCGGCGGAGGAATGTCGGTCAGCTGCGACGCCGCTCCCTCCCACGATCCAAATGCTTTCGTGACGAGCTCCATTGCCTCAGACATGGAGAGGTCGCCTGCAACGACAAGGGCCGAGCTCGCAGGGCGCCAGTAGTCGCGATGGAAGGCCTTCAGCTGATCGGCTGTGATCGCGGCGACTGTGGACGGAAGGCCGCTGGCTGGCCGGCCGTAGGGGTGGTCAGGTCCGAACGCGATCATGGGACGAATTCGGCCGGCCAGAGATCCCGGATCGTTAGCCTGCTGGCCGAGGGCGTCGAGCTGGAGCTGCAGTTCCCGGGCGACATCGTCCGAGGGATAGGTCGGGCTTCTCACCACTTTTGCGAAGAGCTCGAGTGCTGGTTCGAGATTCTTTCGCAGAACCTCGAAGCCTAACGTCGCGTACTCGCGGCCGGCAGCACCACCGAGGCTCACACCGAGGTCGCCAAACGCCTCCTCGATTTCCAGGGCATTCATGGAGGCAATCCCCATGTCGATGGTCTTTACTGTCATCTGCGCAAGCCCTTCGAGGCCTGCCGGATCTCCGACGCATCCGGCGCGCGTTGCGATTGTCACGGCGACTTTTGGAAGATCACTCCGGTTGACGAGGAAGAGTGAGAGTCCGTTGGGGAGAGTGTCTGAGCTGACTTCGGGGGCGACGAAGATCCGGTCGGCCCCGAGGGAGGGTGAAGTCGATCGGTCGAGAGGGGTCGTCGATGGTTGTTGCGAGCTCTCCGGGCGGTATCGCACTGCTAGACGATTGCGGTT
Organism: Thermoanaerobaculia bacterium; assembly: GCA_035576005.1. GTDB lineage: Bacteria > Acidobacteriota > Thermoanaerobaculia > Gp7-AA8 > Gp7-AA8 > DATLXH01. The sequence goes on from DATLXH010000037.1 coordinate 27,484, forward strand.
GTCCACCAGGCGCGCGATGGCATCGCGCACGCCCTCCGCCGTCGCGTCGCGATATCTGCTCACATCGTTCTCGAGCATTGTGGGATCACCCAGAAAGGTGTTGTAGCGGTTGAGGATGTCGGCCTTGCCACCGAAGCCACCGATTCTTTCCAGGCCGCTGACGAACTCAAACTCCCACTTGGTTTTGACGCGGTTGAGCTCGGCTCTGGTCGGCCCTTTTTCAGCAAGCTCGGCAACGAGCTCGTCGACCCGTCGTTCGATTGCAGCCAGAGAGGCTCCCGGTCGAGCGGTTGCGACGATGCCAAAGCTCCCTGAGATCTCGAGTGATTGATTGAAGGCGGAGACATCGCTGCAGAGCTGCTCGTCGTAAACCAGTGCCCGGTTGAGGCGGGACGAGAGTCCGTCGCTCAGGACCCGCGACGCGATATCGAGGTTTGCATCATCCGGTTCGAAATAGGGAACTGCGGGCCAGACCAGGTAGGCGCGTTCCTGAGGGATGCGGTCCCGGACCTCGATGGCTTTCTCCCCATCGAGGAACGGCACCCAGCGCGCGGGCCTCTCGAGCGAAGGGCCGGGAGGAATCGACGCGTAGTACTTTTCGACGAGTCGTGCAGCGTCCTCGGGATCGAAGTCGCCTGCGATGGTGAGTGAGAGATTGTTCGGAGTGTAGTAGCGATGGAAGAACGCCTTGACGTCCTCGAGCGAGGCGGCGATGAGATCTTCGTGACTGCCGATCACATCCCACGAGTAGGGATGCCCGGTCGGATGCAGGTTCTCGGTGATCATCATGAACGCCTTGCCGTAAGGAACGTTCTCGAGGCTCTGTCTCCGTTCGTTGCGCACGACCTCGCGCTGATTGTCGAGATTCTCCTGAGTGAGGGCGTCGGCCAGTGTGGCGAGCCGGTCGGACTCGAGCCAGACAAGGAACTCGAGATTTCCTGACGGAACTGTGGCGAAATAGTTCGTCCGATCGAAGTCGGTCGTTCCGTTGACGCCGCCCTCGCGCAGGTTCGCGCCGGCGCGCTCGACGAAGGAGAAGTAATCGTTCGGAGCGTTCCTCGAGCCTTGAAACATGATGTGCTCGAAGAGATGGGCGAAGCCCGTTCGACCCGGGCGCTCGTTCTTCGAGCCTACGTGGAACCACTCATTCACGTGAACGATTGGAAGTTTTCTATCGAGATGAAGAATGAGTTGAAGACCGTTCGGGAAAACAATTTTCTCGAAGAGCATCTCCGGGTTGGAGCTCATGGGGTGTACCTGCCTGGGTCGTGGATTGTGAAGCCGAAAGCGAGGGGCGTGAGGATAACAGGAGTGATTGTCGTCCGGGGCCGATGGAGGTCAGGGCGGCGCGAGAAAGCGAAACGGTTTAATCCCGAGTGAGTACAAGGGGCCGCGGCTGAGAAAAAGGAGCGAGATGTCGGGACGACACGTCGTGTCTGTTTCTCAGTCGCGGCGATTTGCCGGACATTCACTCGGTATGACATGTGCTTCTTTCCCGCAGGATCGTGACGATGTCCGCGGCCGCAGACTGGCATCGACTGCGCAAACCATCCGCCGATATGGCGCCAGGACGTGGCTCGTGGGAAAAGGGTGCAGCGAAGGCAACGGGCTCGCCGCGGAAGCTGCTCGAGACCTACTTCCCGCCGATGCTCGCGACGCTGGCGACCGATCTCCCTGGATCCCGGGAAAACTGGCTTCTCGAGATGAAGTACGACGGCTTTCGCGCCATTGCTGCAATCGTCGGAGGAGAGGTTGCGATGTGGACTCGCAACGCACTCGATCTGTCGTCACGATTCCCGCACATCGCTGAGGCGCTCGCTCATCTGAAGGTAGAGGATGCAGTCATCGACGGCGAGATCGTCGCACTCGATGCGAGCGGAGCTCCGCGGTTTCAGCTCCTTCAGCAGGGCGAGAACTCAGAGCTGATCTTCGTTTTCGATCTACTGCGCCTCAACGGACACGATCTGCGCTCCCAGGCGGTAGAAGCGCGACGGAGTCTTCTCGAGATGCTGCTCAAACGCCCCCCGAAGTTCGTCGTGATCGCGGAGCAAATGGAGGGGGATGCGAAGGAAGCGCTGGATCTGGCAGCGAAACGAGGTTACGAGGGTTTGATCGCAAAGCAGCGAGGGTCGAGGTACGAGGGACGGCGCTCCAAAGCGTGGTTGAAACTCAAGGCGGTCAATGGGCAGGAGCTGGCCATAGTCGGTTTCAACCCTTCGACCGCTTTGTCGAGACAGATCGGTTCGCTCCTGCTGGGCGTGATCGAGGATGGAGAGCTTCGTTTTGCCGGGAAAGTGGGAACGGGCTTTTCGGCCCGAAAACGGGAAGAGCTCCGAGAGCTTCTGCTGCCCGACCAGGTCTCGACCATTCCTGTGAAAGGAGCGCCGAGATTTCGTGATGCCACCTGGGTCAAGCCTAAGTACGTCGCCCAGGTCCAGTTCACTGAGTGGACCGACGACGGACGGCTCCGCCATCCTTCCTTCCTCGGTCTGCGTCCCGACAAGAAGCCCGCTGAGTGCGTGAGGGAGAAACCGTCTGTGGGACATTCGATGGAGAGCGGAGGGAGTAAAAAATCGGGGGCAAAGCGCGCGGGCAATGTGGCGAAGCCGAAGGCAGAGAAGGGAGTTACGACGAAACGTGCTGTGAAGCGGTTGAAGGGTCACGGAAAATTCGTCGACTCTCTGGCTGCTGGCCCAACGGTCATTCTCAGCAAGCCTGAGCGGATCTTCTACCCACGGGATGGCTTCACCAAAAAAGATGTGGCCGACTACTTCTCGGCCGTGTCCTCCGCGATGATTCACGCACTTGACGGCCGACCCATCGCGATGGAGCACTGGAATGATGGAATCGAAAAACCGTCCTGGTACCAGCAGAACATCGGGAAGGAAGCGGAGTCGTGGATGACGCTGGTCGACACGAAGACGCGGACGAGCGCTCGCAGTGTCCGTCATCTGATTGTCGACCGGCCCGACACACTTCAATGGCTCGCTCAGCACGCCGTCCTGACAACGCACATGTGGTCTTCGCGAGCGGGGTCACTCGAGTCTCCCGACTGGCTCGTGTTCGATCTCGATCCGGCGAAAGGGAAAGGAATCGAACAGGCCGTCGACACGGCTCTGGTGCTTCGAAAGTTGTTCGAGTCGATGGGACTGCCGAGTGTGCCGAAGACCTCCGGAAAGCGCGGCATCCATATTCTCGTTCCTATCGTGAACAACTACTCCCATGAGCAGGCAGTGAGCTACGCCTGCACGATCGCAGATGCCGTGGCCGGGCAGCTCGCGTGGGCGACGACCGAGCGTCCTCTTGCGGCGAGGAAGGGGAGGCTTTATCTGGACTGCCTCCAGAACGGTTACGGGAAGACGATCGTTGCGCCGTACTCACTTCGGGCCATCGACGGTGCTCCGGTGTCGGCGCCGCTCAAGTGGAGTGAGGTGACAAAAAAGCTCGATCCGGCGAAGTACAACCTGCGGACGATGCCGGCGCGGCTTGCGAAGGTCGGCGATCTGTTCGCTGCTGCAGTGGATGGTGGAGTCAAGTTGCCGAAGCTCGGCTAGCTCCAGACTGTGGAGGGACATTCAATGTCCGGAGGCTTTTGGTTCCGCTACCGCACCGCCCCCAAAGACGCCGGACATTGGAATGTCCGGCCACATCACGTGGCGATTCCGCCTTCGGCTGGCGCCCACGAGGTGTTGACTCCGCGCTGCTTGAACATGGATAGCAGGCCTGTCTTGTCCACAGCTTTTGCGTAGGCCTCTTCCGGTTCGACGATTTTCCTCTGCACGAGATCGACGAGCGAGTCGTTCATCAGACGCATCCCGATCTTTTTTCCGGTCTGGATGATCGACGGAATCTGGAAGATCTTCGACTCGCGAATGAGATTTGCGATTGATGGAATCCCGATCATCACTTCGAGCGCCGGCACGCGACCGCCACCAATCTTCTTACACAGCATCTGACTGATGACGCCTTTGAGACTCGAGGCGAGCATGACCCTGATCTGGTCCTGCCTGTCGGCAGGAAACTGATCGATGATCCGGTCTACCGTCGAGGCCGCGGATGAGGTGTGAAGCGTGCCGAAAACCAGGTGACCCGTTTCCGCGGTCTCTATGGCAATGCTCACTGTCTCGAGATCGCGCATCTCACCAACCAGGACGATGTCGGGGTCCTCGCGCAGAGCCGCACGGAGTGCGTCCTTGAAGCTGTCGGTGTGCTCTCCGACCTGCCGCTGATTGATCAGACACTTCTTGTTCTCGTGAACGAACTCGATCGGATCCTCGATCGTGATGATGTGATCCATCCGGTGCCGGTTGATGTAGTCGATGAGTGCGCAGAGCGTCGTGGACTTTCCGGAACCGGTCGGCCCTGTTACCAGAACGAGTCCTTTCGAGAGAAAGCAGAGCTGGAGAATCTCCGGGGAGAGCCCCATGTCCTCAGCGGTAATGATCTTGCTCGGGATTACTCGGAATACGCCGCCAACTCCTTTGCGGTCACGGAAGAGGTTGCATCGGAATCTCGACACGCCGGGGATGTCGTAGGCGAAGTCGGTATCGTTCCGTCTCGAGAATTCTTCGCGATTACGATCTGGAGCAATGGAGAGGAGGATTCGTTCCGTGTCGGCTGCCGATAGCTTTGTGCGGCCGCTCAGCTCTTTGATCTCTCCGTCATGACGGACCAGCGGAGCCGACCCTACCGACATGTGAAGGTCCGAGGCCTTCATCTCGAACATCTGCACGAAGAGCCCTTCCATCTCCGCCGTATTTCCGTTGCGCGGAGCTGGAGTTTCGGCGCGCGGAGGGGGCGGGACGGTGACGAGCGTCTCGGCTGGTTGCGAGCTCAGGGACGGCGCAGGGCTCGTGACACTGGCGACTGCGACGCCTTGCGCGACCTGGTCCTGAATCGTCAGAGTTGCCAGGGGACCGCCGTTTCGGATATCGAGAACAATCCGGACCGGCCCCAGCTCGCGGTGCTGCACGACCCAGTCAGCCCAGCCGCTAACAAGCGACTGCCGCGCTGCGGGATTCATGAGAGGTGCGATCAGCTGCTGGATCGTAGCCGGAGTCTGCTCAGGGCCCTGGACCTCACGCTCGCCTTCGGCGGCAATGATGACGAGTTTCCGGCCAGGAGCCAGACGCAGTTCCCGGCCTCCGGCTTTCACGGTTTCCCGTAACAGAATTTCAATTGACACGTTGTTCCTCCCGAATCTCCGACAGCCTGGTGATACGGCTTTTCTGCACGAGGTGAACTTCCGAGTCGCCCTTGAGCAGGAGGAACCGGTCCGGACGATTGATCCAGTCTGCCAGACGGCTTTGAGACGCCGGCATGTCGATCAGAACGGCCCCGCTCAGAGAGAGTGACCCGCATTCGAGACTTACACGACGCTCGACTCCTGTCAGTCCAACCGCAGAGAACGAGTCGAGGGCGACCGTCAGAACGATCACATACCGTTTGTTGAGGATGACAGCACGCGATTGACCTTCAGGCACGAAGGGAAAAAACGGGTTCCCATAATTGAGCCACTCTTCCGGGCGTGTGGGACCTTCATGGGTTGCAGCCATGGCCGGGAGGAATACCTCGCCCTTCAACTTCTTCTCGTCGAAGTAGGAGATGGATACCGGCAGTGTAAGTGTCGGGACTCTGAGCTCCTCCATGGTCATCTTCCTGGTCCTCCTACGGCACGCCGCGGGTGGCGTGTGTGTCGCAAATCCCCAGCATTTCTCAGGGTGCTGAGAGGCGGGCTGCGTTGTTGCCGCTCCTCATCGATGTCCCTTGTGTGCGTCGCTCCGCCCTGCATCAGACTAAACATCCCCTGGCAATGGCCGAGGGGTTTGGCGACATCTCACTAGAGTAATCGATTGAAGAACGATACTCATATGGGATTCAACGCGAGCCCGCATTTCTCACAGACCTTCGCCGCGAGACGACGGATAGCGGCCTGTCTGCGAGGCGTACGACGGTTTCGCGACGAGAGCATAGTTGACATAGTGTCGAGAGCAACGGGGGCGGGTGTAGGGACGCAGGGCCTGCGTCCGGCACCCGGACATTCGCATCAGGAATTCTGCATCCCGGCATGAACCCTCGTCCAAAGCGATGGCCGACGACAATCTTCTCGGTCAGGGACAGGGTACCGGACTGCGGTCGCCCAGTTTCCGCACGGGAACCCGATGTGCTGATGCCCGATCGGTAGTCGTCCTCCCGGACTTTACTGGCACTTACTTAGCAATGAACGTCTTTGACAATCGTAGTGGTTTGATTGCAATTCGAAGGAGGAACACTTCATGGCTCAAAATGACAAGAATTCGTCGTTTGGTGGCGCGACGGGCGGTGGCTCAGGATCAGGGTCCGGCAGCAGCGGATCGGGTTCAGGATCCGGCTCCTCAGGTTCCGGCTCTCGCGGTGGCGCAGGTTCGGGCATGGGATCAGGTAGCGGCTCTTCAGGCTCGAGCTCGTCTGGTTCAGGTTCATCCGGGTCGGGATCGGGGTCTGCGGGCTCAGGGTCATCCGGTTCGGGCTCAGGCTCTTCCGGCTCAGGTTCGTCGGGTTCCGGTTCTTCAGGTTCCGGCTCCCCCGGTTCGGGTGGCTCGCGCTCGGGAACTGGTTCGGGCAGCGGTTCGTCCGGCTCAGGTTCCTCAGGGGGTTCGAGCTCAGGATCAGGTAGCAGCTCGTCAGGAACCGGCGCGGGCTCGAGCTCTCGCTCGGGTACGGGCTCGGGATCAACGGGCTCTGGATCAACAGGTTCAGGATCAACGGGCGCAGGCTCGACCGGGTCATCTGGTGGCTCGACCAGCGGCAGCTCTTCTTCGAGCGGCAGCAGCAAGAGCACCGGGCTGACTTCACGTGGCGGCAGCGGGAGCAGCAGCTCAGCTGACGACGAGGGAAGCAGTCACGGCGGGATTTTCGACATGCTCGAGAAGATCGGCGTGAGTCAGTCGCAGATCGATTCGGTCCGAAGCTCGCTCGAAGACGCCAACGTCGACGAGGCACTCGAGAAGGCACGTACCTACGTGAATGATCAGCTCAGCAAGGCCCGCGAGTACGCCAAGTCCAACCCCGGGGTGGTCCTGGGTGGTCTGGCCGGACTCGTGATCGGAGCCGGATTGCTCACTGCCGCCATGAAAAAGGGCAAGAGCTGATTTCGATTACGACCTGAAGCATTTGCATTTGTCATTTTTCGAGGGGCGGCCCAGCGGGCCGCCTCTTCCGTTTTGCAGCGCCGGTCCGAAATAACTAAAACTGCGAATCAGTTTGCTAGCATGAAACATCCCCTTAGTGTCTAATCGTTTGACGCGACGCCAGTCTGGCATCGGACTCAACGCGCACCCTCCCATCTACAAGGAGACATTCCATGCAGTCTGCTACCGCCCAACCTGTTGTCTATCCCAAGATCCGGCCCGGTGCCGCTGTCGGGTTCGCAATCGTTCACCTCGCAGCGCTGGGGGTGTTTGCGGTGGGCTTTTCCTGGAAGGGTGTAGCGCTTTGCCTCGTCTCCTACTACGTGAGGATGTTCGCCATCACGGCAGGCTTCCACCGTTATTTCAGCCACCGGACCTACAACCTGAACCGTTTCTGGCAGTTCATGCTCGCCTTCCTGGGGCAGACAGCGGCGCAGAAGGGCGTGCTCTGGTGGGCGGCAAATCATCGACATCATCACAAATACTCAGATCAGCCTGAGGACCTCCACAGTCCTGTCCAGAGAGGTTTCTGGTGGAGCCATATGGGCTGGATCATGTGCGACGAGTATTCGAAGGTCGATTACAAGAGCATCCCGGATCTCGCCAAGTATCCCGAGCTGCGATTCCTCGACCGGAATCAGTACATGCCGACCATGCTGTACGCAGTGGCTCTGGCCCTTACGTTCGGCCCGATGGGCCTGTTCTACGGATACTTCCTTTCAACCGTCCTGCTCTGGCACGGCACGTTTTCAATCAATAGCGTGATGCATGTCTTCGGCAAGCGCGTCTACCCAACAACGGACGACAGTCGAAACAGCTTTATCTTCGCCCTCGTCACGATGGGAGAGGGGTGGCACAACAACCACCACCATTACCCCGGCTCAGCAGCCCAGGGATTCCGCTGGTGGCAGCTCGATGGAAGCTATTACGTGCTGTTGATTGCAGAGAAGCTCGGCATCGTCAAAGGTATGCGACGAGTCCCGGCCCGGATCGTCGAAGCGGCAGGAAAGTATGTCAATGCGACGACAGCGAATGTCTCGACTGCAGGGGATCGCGTACACGAAAAGATTGAGCAACTCTCCATCCGATGGGCCGAGTTGAAGAGCTCAGCTCAGATCGCGGCTCATCATGCAGTTGACGAGTACGAGGCAGCGACTGAAAGTGCTGCCGCTCGCCTCAGGCAGCTCGAAGCAGACTACGCGGCCGCAAAGCAACGAGCTGGCGCGGCAGCATACAAGCGGCTCGAAGAGCTGCGAGCCGAAATCGAGAAAAGCCGGATTCATTTGCTGGAAGCCCTCGAACGGCTGATCGCTGCAGCTGAGCTTGCACTCGGCCCGCAACTCGCCACGTCCTGATCTGGTCCGGCTCTTCTATCGACGCTTGCGGGCGTTGAAAGTTCCGATACACGCCTGATGAAGAACGCGATCATTACCGGCGGGTCCAGCGGCATTGGGCTCGCTCTCGCAAACGAGCTGGTAACCCGAGGGTATCGAGTCGCGCTGCTTGCGCGCCGGCTCGAGCATCTCGAGCGTGAGGCTTCGCGCCTGCGCGAGTCGGGAGCGGAGGTCGTGGCCGTCCAATGTGACGTTACGCTCGCCCAGGAAGTGAGATCCGGCGTCCAACGGGTCGTCGAGCAGTGGGGCCCCATTGATCTGGTGATTGCCAACGCCGGGTTGGGTTTACCGACTCCCGCTGTCGGATTCGACCTCGGCAATGCCGAGGCGATGATGCGGACGAACTTCTTCGGAATGATCTACCTGTTCGACGCGGTAGTGCCGTCGATGATCGAGCGGCGGACGGGCCACTTTGCGGGTATCGCCTCTCTTGCTGGTTTACGGGGACTTCCAACCTCCGGGGTGTATTCCGCCAGCAAAGCTGCGATGCAGGCGTTTCTCGAGGCAGTCCGTGTCGAGCTCGCACAGTTCGGTGTGGCAGTCACGATCGTCAATCCAGGGTTCGTTCGGACTGACATGACGTCAAAGAACAACTTCACGATGCCCTTTCTCATGGAGGCCGATGACGCGGCCGCGAGAATCGTGACCGGCCTCGAGCGGCGCTGCGCTACGATCGAGTTTCCTCTCGGTACGAGCCTGATGATGCGGTTCGCCAGGGCGCTCCCGACAGCGGTCTTTGATCGCGTGATGCGAGGACATGTGAATCGCGAGACTCGATCGTCCTTGAACGGGTAGTCGCGGATGCGTTGAAACTCATTCCGCGAGGTTCAACGGTAATATTTTGCGCGTCGTTTTGAATCTCATAAGTCCTCACCCGGCTCTCGGCGTTCCCACCCTCTCCCTCGGAAGAGGGTGGGAACGCCGCTTCGCGGCTTAATCGCTCGCGCCGGGCTAGCTGTCGTACGTCCTGCCGTGAGTGCCGATGCGAGGATCTCCAGACTTGTTCGTCAGGCGATCCTCGTCGTTGAATTCCTCATTGCGGTCGGCCTCGGCGGCGATTGCTTCCTCGTCCCGATCTCGACCTTTCCCTGAACCCATGGGAGAGCTGTGCATGCTCTGCTGTTTCGGGATATATGGCTCGGTCCTGCCTTGCGGTTTGGACGTCCGGGCAGAGGCGGAGGCTGTTCCAGAAGGTTCCACAGCTTTCCCGTCACCTTTGCTTTTCGACGACTTGCCGGCGCTGCCAGCTCTTGAGGACTTTGCCTCTGGCTCGGCACTCTTGCGTCCAAGTGCTTTCTTGATCTTGCCGGCTGCTGCGCGCAGCACACCAACGATCCCTCCCTTTCCGCCTGCTTTGAGATCTGTCGCGCCTTTTTTGCCGCCTGACGCTGCTGCCGATTTCGTGGTTCGGTTTTGAGAAGTCCCGGAACGTTTCTTCTTCCTCGACATTGTTTCTCCTTACGGCCGGCGTCACACGCCGGGCCGGCTCTGTTATGCAACCTCCTGACCGTTTCCACAGTCGGGGAGTTCATTCTATGGTTCCACTCCGAACAGCATGGCCTCAATCTCCGCGCGTGACCGATCTTTCAGGGCGTCTTTGCTCCTGACACTGTATGAGGTCGTGTCGATCGGCCAGCCAGCACGGACTGTCACAATTCCCGGCGTTACGGCGAACTTGCCAACACGAAGAGCCTCGAAGGTGCCATCAATGGCGACAGGTACGATCGGCAAGCGCGAACGGATCGCAAGCAGGAACGCGCCTCTCTGAAATGGTTTGAGCTCACGACTGCTCGTTCTGCCTTCCTCCGGGAAAATCGCGATCGTGTTCCCTTGGCGAATTCTCTCCGCGGCAAGGTTCAGCGAGTCGACAGCTGTCCGCCTGTTCTTCCGATCGACCGGGATGAATCCTGACCTTGCCAGAGCCCAGCCGAAAAGAGGGACCTGGAAAAGGCTCTTCTTGGCCAGGAAGCGGACTGGCTGATCGATCGCGGCGAGAAGACAGGGGATGTCGAGATAGCTGTAGTGATTGGCGATCAGGATGTAGCGATGGTCGCGTTCGATCCGATCGAGATTCTCCACCCTGATTTTCAGGCCGGCGCTCCGGACGATCGATCGTGCCCAGAACTTGACGATCCTGTCGACCAGTGGCGAGGTGGATCGCACCATACAGATCAGGAGGACGACAGGCGAGGTCGCCAGAGTTACCAGAGATGTGATGAAAACGACGTAGAGACCCCGGAGCATGACCGGCGCGAATTCTACTTCACGAAAGGCAGGGCGATGGATCTCGGCGACGACCTGTTCTGCATTACAATTTCATTCCCGGACCCGCCGGATCGGACTCGTAATGGCAAGCCGACTATCAGGCGGTCGTATCCCGGGCGAATTCGAGCGGAGCGGGGGCATCGATCCGTCCCGGAACAAGAGGAGAAACTCGTGTCAGACATGTCGTCCACCGCGGTACTCGAGACGCCAGCCGCTGAGGCTGACAAGCCATCAGTCAACGACCTGACGATCCACGTGGCCACAGTCAACGGCTCCGGATCGCAATCATCGAACAACGTGTTGATGCGCTCGATCTTTCAGATGGGCGTACCCGTGAGCGGAAAGAACATGTTTCCATCCAACATCGCGGGTCTTCCTACCTGGTTCACCATCAGGGCAAACAAAGATGGATGGATTGCCCGCAAGAAAGAGGTCGACATTCTGATCTGCATGAATGTCGCGACTTCCAAAGAGGACGTCGAGGGTCTGCTGGCCGGTTCACTCTGCATTTACGACGCGCCCTTGAACTGCAAGTCGATTCGCAGTGACGTCACCTTCTTCGAGGTCCCGTTCGCAAAGCTCGCCGGCGAGGTCTCTCAGGATTCGCGGCTCCGCAAACTTCTCACGAACATGATTTACGTCGGCGTCGTCGCCGAGCTGATCGGCATCGAGCGTGACGAGATGATTGCCGCGCTCAACAAGCAGTTCAAGGGAAAACAGAAAGCGGTTGACCTCAACGTGCAGGCGATCGACAAGGGCACGGCTTTCGCCCGCGAGAATCTTCCGAAGCAGAATCAATTCAGAATTCAGCGGATGGACAAGACTGCGGGGAAGATCATCATTGACGGCAATGCAGCGGCGGCCATTGGAGCGATGTTCGGCGGAGTCTCTGTCGTCACCTGGTATCCGATTACCCCGTCATCGTCTCTGTGCGAGTCCCTGATCGACTACCTCAAGGAACATCGGATCGGAGAGGATGGCAAGGCGACGTTCGCTGTGGTGCAGGCTGAAGACGAGATTGCGGCGATCGGCATGGTCCTGGGCGCTGGCTGGGCGGGGGCCAGATCGATGACCTCCACCTCAGGACCCGGCATCTCTCTGATGAGTGAGTTTGCCGGTCTCGGATACTTCGCTGAGATCCCGGGAGTGATCTGGGACATCCAACGAGTCGGTCCTTCGACCGGGCTGCCCACACGCACAGCACAGGGTGACATCCTCGAGGTCTTCTCACTCTCACATGGCGATACGCAGCATATCGCCCTCATCCCCTCTTCGGTCAGAGAGTGCTACGACTTCGGGATGGAAGCGCTTGATCTGGCCGAGATCTTTCAGACTCCCGTTTTCGTCCTGTCCGACCTCGATCTCGGCATGAACAACTGGATGTCGGACCCGTTTCCCTATCCGGACAAGCCGATCCGCAGAGGCAAGGTCCTGGACAAAGCAAAACTCGAGGAGCTCGGCGGCAAGTGGGGTCGTTACGCGGATACCGATGGCGATGCGATTCCGTACCGCACACTTCCCGGCACCGATCATCCCGATGCAAGCTACTTTACGCGCGGCTCGGGGCACGACGAACAGGCGCGTTACTCGGAACGGCCGAGCGATTACAAGAACACAGTGGATCGACTCGCAAGGAAATATGAAACGGCGAAGCAGTATGTCCCGAAGCCGATCGTGGAAGAACGAACCGGTGCGACGATCGGACTGATCGCGTACGGAACGACAGACTTCGCTTTGCAGGAGGCACGTCATCAGCTCCTGAGGGAAAAGGGCATCGAGACGGGCTATCTGAGACTCCGCGCGTTGCCGCTCACCAGCGAAGTCAAAGAATTTGTCGCAAAGCACGAGCATGTCTGTGTCGTCGAGCAGAACCGGGACGGGCAGATGGGAGATCTGATCCGTCTCGAGGTTGGGGAGGATCAGCGGAAGATCCGGAAGATCCTTCATTACTCAGGTCTTCCGATTGACGCGAGATTCATCAGCGATTCCGTGCTCGAGCTCGAAAAGATGGGTAACTGAATCAGACGTTCCACGGCTCCATTACGGTTCAACATCACGACGAGGAAACAGCATGGCCGACAGTGTGATCAAGACGACCGCAGAAGTGCCGAAAGAAAACCGGGTTGGACTCAAGGCATCGGATTACCAGGGCGGAAAATCAACGCTCTGTGCCGGATGCGGCCACGATGCGATCAGTAACCAGATCGTGCGCGCCTTCTACGAGATGAGCGTGAAGCCGGAGAGAGTCGTGAAGTTCTCCGGCATCGGCTGCTCGTCAAAGACGCCAGCGTACTTTCTATCCCGCTCCCACGGCTTCAATGCCGTTCATGGCCGGATGCCTTCGGTCGCAACCGGCGCGATGCTGGCGAATCACAAGCTTCTCGGCATCGGCGTGTCAGGTGATGGCGATACCGCCTCGATTGGCCTCGGGCAGTTCATGCACACGGTGAGGCGTAACGTTCCGCTCGTTTACATCATCGAGAACAACGGCGTTTACGGTCTGACCAAGGGTCAGTTTTCCGCGACCGCTGACGAAGGCTCGAAGCTCAAGAGCGGCGTGATCAACGATCTTCCACCGATGGATCTCTGCGCTCTGGCTGTTGAGCTTGGTTGCGGATTCGTCGCGCGGGGATTCGCGGGCGATCCGAAGCAGATGGTCAACATCCTGAAAGCGGCGATCGCTCATAACGGTCTCTGCGTGATCGACGTCATCTCACCATGCGTGACGTTTAACAACCAGGATGACTCGACGAAAGGGTACAAGTACTCGAAGGAACATCAGGAGCTGCTGCATCAGATTGGGTTTGTGCAATCGTATGAGCAGATCGAGGTCGAGTATGAGCCGGGGGAAATGAAGGAAGTCAGGATGCACGACGGCTCGCGCGTGCTGCTCAAGAAACTGGAGGAGGATTACGATCCTTCCAATGTCATGGATGCTCTCACAAGGCTGCATGCCGCCGAGGAAGCTGGCGAGATTCTCACGGGGCTGGTATTTCTCAGGCCGGAGAAGAAAAGCTTTCTCGACCTGCTGAACATGACCGAGCTGCCGCTGCGCGATTTGCCGGCTGAAGTCCTCAGGCCGAAGCCGGACGCGCTGGACCGGATCATGAAGGAGTTGATGTAAGACAGACAGGCTTGTTTGTGTAGGACAGACACTCTTGTCTGTCCATGTGGCGCCGGGTGAACAGGTTTTTTGCAACCAACGACAGACAAGAGTGTCTGTCCCACACAGACAAGTTTCTGTCCTACAAGGAGCCAGAATATGTCCGACGTCAAGACGATCACCGATGATCCAACCGGTTCCGACGACAAAGGGGCTCTCGAGAGCGACGTGCAGCGGATCAATGTCATCAAAGGTGGCGAGGTCCTGGGCAATCAGGGTGAAGCACGCCCCGAGCACAGCGGGCAGAACTCGGGACGAGCAACCCCAGGTCTTGTTGGCGACCTCGCTGACAACGTCGAGAAAGAGTTGCCGCCTTCCGCTGTCGAAGGGATCAAGAATCAGTAACGGATGCCTGTCGATGCGCTAGGGCAGATCTACGCCCCAACGCTTTCTCCGCAGCGTGTGGTATCGCTGGTTCCCTCGCTGACCGAATCACTCTTCGAGCTTGGCGCAGGAGCCGATCTCATTGGCATCAGCGACTTCTGCCTTTTCCCCGCGGAAGGCCTGGCTGGTCTTCCACGACTCGGAGGAACGAAAACGCCCGACCTGGAAGCCCTTCGCCTGCTCCGTCCTGATCTCGTCTATCTGAATCTTGAAGAGAACCTTCGCCGTCACGGTGAAGCGATCGCTAAGTTCTCCACCACCTTCGTGACGGAACCGAAGGACATAACGGGCGTCATTCACCTTCTACGTTCTCTCGGCGAGATTCATTCGCGCTCCTCAGATGCACTTGTGGACAGGATCGAAAAGGAGCTTGTCTCCTGCAGCACCATCGCGCCATTCACGTTTGCTGTTCCCATCTGGAAACGACCCTGGATGTGGTGCGGTGGCGACACTTATGTTTCGAATCTGGTGGCCGCCGCAGGGGGCAACAACGTGCTCGCGCACCTCGATCGTTATCCCACCCTCGAGGCCGAGGAGATCGCGTCCCTCAGACCCGACGTCATCTTTCTTCCCGACGAGCCCTACCTTTTTACGGAAGCCGATCACGCTCAGCTCTCGAAGTTGTTCGAGGGGAGAATAGTCGGACCCTTTCCCGGCCATCTTTTCACATGGCATGGGAGTCGATCCTTACTGGGACTCAGATTCCTGCGTGAGGTCTTCGAGGTGCCGGCTTGAACGATCTGCTGCCAGGGAACGTTAGATCCTCTGAATGCGACCCACGCGTCTCGCACCAGTCGGGGTGCGCATAAGTGTTTTCTGGACTGCGGTCCGGTGGCATCGCGCTCCGCGCTCAGCCACCGGCCATCCTCTCGCTGCCGCTACCGGGGCGCCTTCAAGGCCTGCCGCTCCAGAGTGCAGTCGCCCCGTGTCATGCCTTCTTCATCAGCCGTTCCCCGCCGTTCTCACGCTTCTGATGACAGCGGTTCACTGTCTGACGTCGTCGAGCCGCGAAGCGGCGTGATCCCTCTCCCCGGCGGGGAGAGGGAAGCGAGCGGAGCGAAGCAGGGAGAGGGGGTGTGAAAGTCTCGCCAGTCCGTCGGAAGGGCGAGGTCTTCGTATCTCTCGCGGCCCCTCTCCCGGTCGCTTACGCGACCACCCTCTCCCCGCCGGGGAGAGGGATTCGCCCCTTGGGGTCGCGAGTCCCGCCGCGTGTCATGACTTCTTCAACAGCGTTCCCCGCTGTTACCCCGCTTGTAAGAAACTCACGCGGCTTTAGCTTAGTTTGTAGCCAAGCCGTTGGGCGGTTTTCTCGGGAGACACCGAAAGCCGGCGTCACTCTTCTATGAAGGATCGGAGCGCCGCCTTCCAGGCGGCCGTACCGCCGGCTTCCAGCCGGCCGCGGACTGGAACGAGAGCCGGCAAGATGCCGGCGGTACGGCCGGCTGGAAGCCGGCGCTCCAACCGTCCACCCGGCACGCCTTCATCACCTGCTGGCCAGCATTCTCACGCTGGTCTTCAGCTTGTAAGAAACTCAAGAGGCTTAACCGAGTACAGTTTCTTCACCCCTGGTTCAGCGCACCGCTGTGAATTCGCTCGGGATGACACTCCTTGCGGCAGTGAATAGCGGGAAAGCTGTGAAAAATGCGGGCTAGAGGCTTGGTCTCTTGACGTTGCGAGCCAGTCCGAGCGCCTCGAGAATCACAATCCCGTACCATCCGAAATCCACCTGCCACGGCTTCCAGCCGATGCGGGCCGAAGAAGGCTTCGAGTGATGATTGCCGTGCCAGTTCTCACCTTGAAAGAATTGGATGAACCCCAGCCACGTGATGTTCTGGGACGAGTCCTCGCCGGGCTCGCGCTCAGGTCGCATGTGCGCGATGCTGTTGACGAAGCACTGAGCATGCAGCGTGAAGACCAGACGCATCGGACCGAGCCAGAAAGACGCGGCTGGTCCAAACGCAAGTCCTCCAAACAGTGAGATCGCGAGCAGCGGAATCTGTGCTCGGTTCCAGATTCGATACTGAGGTTTGGCCAGATCGGGACACCATCTGCTCAAGGGGACATTGCCAGCCTGCCAGAGCCAGCGCAGGTGTGCCCACCAGAAACCGCCGATGTTTGGACTGGAGATATCGTCCGAGGTCTCCACCTTGGCGTGATGCTGTCGATGATTCGCGGTCCACGTATCGGGTGAGCCCGAGCCGTTGAACATCGCGAAAAAAATCAATACGTGTCGAACCACCGGGTTCAATCGAAGCGCGGTATGGGCCAGGGTGCGGTGATAGCAGATCGTGATCCCCATGCCGCCCAGCCACGCAATCGCAACCGTGGCAACCATGACTCGCCATCCGGGAGCAGGGTAGAGAATCAACCCCGCGAGGGCAAGAAGGTGGATGAGTACCAGATAAAAAAACGTAGCCCGGTCACCTTTTGCCGGTTTCCACCACGGGGCGTTCCAAGGCTCAGGGCCAAGGCTTGAAACAATTGGAGCATCTGTCATTAAAACCCAACCTTGTGCATAAACCCAACCTTGGTGGGACAGAACATGGGATCACCGAATACTTATTCGCCGCAGGCTGCTCCTGAATGGAATACGGCCAGTGATTGAAACCCGCGGATTTGGGGTGGTAGGGGCGACGAGCCTTGAGTAGTGGTTGCCTCTCGTAAAGTAGGCGCGTCGCTTGCAGCCATGGGCTCCCGGATACGCCGTCAACCGCCCACGATTCTCGTCAGAAGGAGACTCTATGAGCAGGCTGGTTAGGTACATAGTGGTGTTTTCGATCATCGCGATTCCCGGACGAATTCTGGATGCGCAGAACTGCCCGGCTCTCACAAGTTATCCGACGCCTTCGTACGATCTTGCAGATATTCCGCCTAGCGAGACCGGCATCGGACCGAACCTGAACATTGCTTACGTCGACTTCGGTCCTCGAGATCAGCGGGTTTGGTTTGGTGTTGACTCCGTTCCAGGTACCCCGAAGATATTCTACAATCGTCGTTATCGCACTCCATTCTCGACCGACTGGTATTGGGAGTTCAATCCTAGCCCCAAGGTGGTGGATCTTTCGTCGTCCGGAGCGTCAGGGGGTATGGGAGATGTAATTTACCGATCCACGGCACCATTCTTTAACCCCAACGACGGTCAAATGTACCCGTTTATCATGTACAACATCGTGCAGCCCACTTCCTGCGACGGTGCAGTTGCAGGGATCTTACACGTTTCATTTTCGACTAACGGCACCTGTTGGACTACCCCTGTGCGAGTTCAGCGTGATGGCTCGCCCTCCTTTCCTTGCGACGGGGGCACTACGGGTGTGCCGGTTGAAACGGCTGGTGCAATATTAGACACCAGTAGCAACATGATTTATTTAGTAGGTATCGAGGGGAATATCCCTCTCCTTGGCGACCGCAATAATATGGACCGGACTCAGACCTATGCCGGATTTGCTTACCCATCCGATCCGACCCATCTCTACATCACGGGAGAGCTCTCTGCAAGTGGAGTGGTGAGTCCTGGCATTCCAGGGACGTCCGATAGCCGATTTAAGCCTTACAACTATTTCATCAACCACGGAATAGCATTCGACGTTAACTCAGGTTACTTCTACATCGGACGATCGTACCCGTACCCCTTCGATAGAGGCAGTAGCGGTCCCGGCGATCAGCCAATCTCGCCAGTGACCACATGTGGATCGCAAGCCTCTACATGCGGCGGTCCTCCAGCCACCCTTCCCAACCGCACCCAGATATATCGGATGTTCGTGGGTTCTCTTAGCAATATCACCGCACTGACGACGGGCACATGGCAGTTGCTAGATGACAGCGGCCACCAGAGCGGCTACTGGAATACGCTAATGACGTCTTACAATCCGACCGGCGCTTGCGGCATCAATACCCCTCTTCAACCCCCACAAACTGCAGGCAATCGCGATTACGGCTCGGTAGCTTTTCTCCGATCGCCGACGGGTAACCTGTCCACTGGGATTTATTTCGCTGGAGACACATTCAAGCTTGAACGCTCCCAAGCTCCCACATGCGCTACAACGTTCACAGAGGGAACCAATCTGAGGTTCTTCACGCCATGAGGACGATCTAGTTTCTCGTCTTTACCACTATTGCTCGCATGTAAACAGCCAAGTCGGTCGAAGCTGTCTCGCAACGGAGGCACACCTCCGGCCTGAAACCAAAGGCACTGAACGAACTGCCCCGAAACCGGGGTACGCCCAACGTTCTGTCTCTGAATCTGTCATCGGCAGTTGAGATTGGGTGAGCGCTCCGCCTCGGTAGCGCCGGCAAAGAAAATTACCCGTTCACTAGCGGGAACGTCGAGCGCGGCCGCTACCCACAATTCATTAAATTGGCTGCGATGGATACGCATGGTGTTGACTAGCGCAGACCAACTAGGCTGGCCGTTAGAGATGAGGGGTACATTCGCGTTGAAAGACTTCAAGCCGGGTCCCGCAAAAGCTGGGCTGAATTGAAACCGTATAGGCGTCGTTACATGCAGCCGGCTCTCGAGATAGTAAAGCTTTGCAAGAATCCCGGCTTCGACTGATGCTTCCCTGACTAATTTCCCGGTTGCCATATGGTCGAGATGGCAGGTAGTGCCGTGCCGTGGATCAAAAGTCAGAATAACGTCCGCCTGGAAACTTTGAAGGAGAAAGGAAAGTGAAGTGACCAGGCGCTGATGACCGCCTGCCTCGAGATCCCACGCTGGCGCCGAGCCATCGGGCTTTCCTCCTCCATCCGAATACTTTAGCAAAACTAAGTTTGCGCCGAAATACTGGGACGCACTCCCCATTTCGGCGCTTCGAACCATTCCCACATCGGAAGGACATTCGCCTTCCAAGTGGCAATTGCCCTTCTCTCCGCGAGTAAGGACCATGAGTGTGCATTCGACGTCTCTATCGAGACAGAGAGAAGCGAGGATGGGGGCGACGAGAACGTCGTCATCGGGATGAGCGGCCACCCACACAATAGACTTGATAGCCGCAAGGGGTAAGTCGGGTCTTACGATCCTAGGCTTTCCCAGGGCTGGCAGAACGAGAATTGACAGCGTCGCGATTACGAGTAGGTTGTGTTTCATTAATGGAGTGTATAACCCCCTGCGCAAAATCTGTAACGGCTGAGGCAGCTTCACCCGAAAATTGACTGTGTAGGATTGCAGACGCGCATTGCGCTGCGTATACCTGAGTAGACGAGTTATTCTGAGAGCTGGGGGGTCGTCCACGCCTATGCTCACATGGCCTACGCCATGAGGTCTTCCCGTCGTCATCCAAATCGATTACTAATTCATCGCTATATGTAACCCATCCCGCCGGATGATCGTAACGGATCTTGAAACGCATTTCCCCAGTTCTCCCAACCTGAAACGCGCCGCGCGGCGGTACTTCGAATCGCTGCGATCCGTTTCCTAGAGTGAACGAAAAGACACCCCCTTCGTAGGGGCCGAGTGTCCATTGAAGAACTCCGTTGTCCTGCTCTAGCTCTACGGTCAGAACGGCCTCTCGTATGCGCGCGCACGAAGAACTGACGGTCTTCGATGCGTCAATCCGGACAGGCCGCCCGCTCGATTCTTGGTACTCGTACACATTTTTGGGAAGAGGCCCAGCGCAAAGGTGTGAATCGTCATAAAACCAGCCCGATCCCGGTGGCTTGTTCAGATAATTCTCTTTGAGCCAACGGAATTCTCCCATCGCCGCAGGTGGAACGATGGGGTTTCGCAACGCGCCATCGGGCTCCATTTGCACAAAGGCTCGCGCCTCAGAACTCATTCGTCTTGCATCAACCACGCGGCTCTGCAACACCTTATGACCATCGAAACAAACGAAGACCGCACCGAGCATGACGAGCGAAGGGGAGAGCCATCGCCAGTGGATGCGCGTAGCGAGCATACGGAATCCGCTCACTGCGCTGATGACAATCAGCGCCCATGAAATAACGGCAAACCGGGGTTCAACCACTTTTGCCACAGGGATGAGTGGAGTTATGGCTGCGGCTACTCCGACAAAGACCGCAACTCTACGTCGTTTGTCCGTCAGGGAATAGAACACGCCAATCAGGATTATGACAACTGCTAATGTTGCGCTGATGGCAGTACCGCGCATTACAGCCAGCAATCGTACAGGGAGCGAAGCAAGGACGAGTGCCCATTCCCCGCGTCTGATGGCCCAACCATATCCGCCTAACACTGTGCCCAACATTACCCATCGCCACACAAAGTATGCCGCGGTCGCTAGAATGTGTGGCCATATCAACCTCAAGCGCTTGCCCAGAGTCCCCTCAGGCAAAGCAAGGAGCATTGCAACGCCGGGAACAAAAACCTCTTTCGAAGCCATTGCCAGGAACAACAGTAGGGCTGACGCGAACCTGAGGGCGCGACTTTGCCGACGAAGAGACAACACAAAGAGAGCGGTACAAGTTAGATAAAATATCGAGCCTTCCACATAGTGTCGGACCATTAGCTGTGTCGCCCATGATGCGACACTCGCTCCCATAGTCGTCATGACGGTTGCCGCCGCTGAGTAAAACGGCTGCCACCAGAGACGCAGAACAAGGTAAAGCCCGGAGGAAGCAATTGCTAGTGCGGCCAATTGATGTAGGTAAAATTTTTCGGCGTCTAGGCCGAAGAATCTCATGTCAACTTTGTAGGAAAGGAACTGCAGTGGCGTGAAAAGTTGAAAGGGCAACTCGTGCCACAGTTTCGGCGAGTTGAAATACTCTCCCGTTCGATGATTGAGTAAGTGGTGAATGTGGAATGGATCATCCAGAGTCCACCAGAGCTCCAGACTTCCCCAATACCGCGCGATCGTGAGGGCAGCGAGTGAGGCCGCCAAGAAACCGTCGAGGGCCAATCGTGGTCGAGAGGCGCGCGTCGTGAATGTGGCTTGTTCAACCGGATAGACCATCTTAATCAATCAACTTTCTCATGAACGTGCACTCCCATCTCGTGTCAGGAACAGCCGCTCGGATGAGATCATCATCCTCTCGATATTGGTGAGGTGCACAGGGCGCCCTAAGTAACCGAGTTCCCATACTAGAGGGGTGATGGGTCAAAGACTTGTCAACCCTTCATCCTTATAGGTACGGGGTTGACCTGCCAGACGTCGCGCGCGTATTCAGCGACGGCTCTGTCGGAGGAAAAGTTTCCGCTCCTCGCGCTGTTGAGCAGGGACATTCGAGACCACTCATCCGGGCGCATCCAGGTCGCAGCTGCGCGACGCTGGGTCTCGCAGTAGGAAGCGAAGTCTGCACAGTGAAAGAACCTGTCGCCGCCTCGGAGCATCGCGGAGATCGGGTGGAACTCCTCCCAGGTCTCGAGTCGCTGGATGACCCGCTTGAGCACGGGATCGCCTTCGATGATCGCCATGGAGCCGCTGCCCTGATCTCGCAGAGTCGCGATCTCCGCCGCTGTATGCCCGAACACGAAGAGATTCTCCTCACCGACCTCGTTGCGGATCTCGATATTCGCGCCATCGAGAGTTCCGATGATGATGCCGCCATTCATTACGGCCTTCATGCAGCCGGTGCCTGACGCTTCGGTCCCTGCGGTCGAGATCTGTTCGGACAATTCGGTGGCAGGGAACAGCATTTCTGCCGAGGAGACGTCGTAATTCGGGACGAATACGACCTTGAGGATTTTCGAGGCACGTGGGTCGCCGTTCACCATGGCGGCGACATGATGGATGAGCCGGATGATTTTCTTCGCCATGAGATAGCTCGGAGCCGCTTTTCCGGCGAAGATCACGGTGCGAGGCTCGACGGAAGTATCACCGTCATCGATCCGATGAAACAGAGCAATCAGGTGGAGCACGTTGAGGAGTTGTCGTTTGTACTCGTGCATCCTTTTGATCTGAACGTCGAACAGTGAGCTCACGTCAATTGTGAAATCGTGGGTGCGTCCCATCCATTCTGCGAGTTTCGTCTTCCGCGCATGCTTGACACCTCGCCATCGCTCGAGGAACGACGCGTCGGAAGCGAACCGCTCGAGTCCGCGAAGTTGTTCCAGATCGCGAGTCCAGCCCTGTCCGATCGCTTCGTCGATCAGGCCGGATAGCTCAGGATTCGCCTGGCGCAACCATCGCCGAGGTGTGACTCCGTTCGTCTTGTTGTGAAATTTCGTCGGAAAGAATTCGTGGAAGTCCTTCAGGACCCGGGTCTTGAGAATGTCGGTGTGAAGGGCCGCGACCCCGTTCACCGAATGACTTCCCACGACGGCGAGATTGGCCATTCTGACCGTCTGACTCAGATCGTCGAGGATGGCCATTCGCTGAACGCGCGCTTCATCGTTGGGATACTTTTCGGCTACTGCATGACGGAGACGACTGTCGATCTCTTCGATGATCTGCATGTGCCGAGGCAGCAGGCGGCCGAACAGTTCGCGAGGCCATGCCTCGAGAGCTTCGGGGAGGACTGTGTGATTTGTGTATCCGAATACTTTCTCAGACAATGACCAGGCTTCCGTCCACTCCAGACCCTCGCTGTCGATCAGGATCCGCATCAACTCCGGGATCGCAACCGCGGGATGCGTGTCATTGAGCTGGATGGCGACTTTGTCGGGTAGCTCGGACCACTTCCGATCCGGCTTGCTTTTGAAACGCCTGATGACGTCATGAATCGTTGCAGACACGAAGAAATACTGTTGCTTGAGCCGCAACTCACGGCCTGCGTACTGGTCGTCGGGCGGGTAGAGGACCTTCGAGATATTCTCGCTTCTGGTTTTGTCTTCAACGGCGGCGACATACGCTCCGGTGTTGAACTGTGCAAGGTCGAACTCACGGCTCGACTTGGCTGCCCAGAGGCGGAGCGAGTTCACGGTGTCGTTCTCGTATCCGGGGGCTGCCAGGTCGTACGCCATGGCAAAAACACTTTCGGTATCGACCCATCGGAAGCGACCTTTTTTCTCGGCATCTTCATAGAACTCTGAGCGGCCGTAGAATCGAACGGGAATGAGGATATCGGGACGCGGGACTTCCCACGGGTTCCCGTAGGTCAGCCATGGATCGGGCGCTTCAGTCTGGGCTCCGTCCACGATCTTCTGTCGGAAGATCCCGAACTCATAGCGGATCCCGTATCCGTAGAACGGAAGTGCCAGCGTCGAGGCCGACTCGAGATAGCAGGCGGCGAGACGACCGAGACCACCGTTGCCGAGTCCAGCATCATGTTCGAGGCGTGAGATCTCTTCCATCGAAAAGCCGAGGCGTTGCATGGCATCTTCATGCTCGGGCCGGGCACCGAGGTTGATGGCGTTATTGACGAGGAGCCGGCCGAGAAGGAACTCGAGAGAAAGGTAGTAAACCCGTTTGACGTCCTGCTCGTAGTAGCTCCTCTGCGTTTCGAACCATCGCTCCATGAGGCGGTCGCGGATGGAAAAGGCCAGTGCCTGGTATCCGTCGCCGTTGGTTGCGTTCGTCTCGTCGCGCGCAACCGAGTAGCGCATCCGCAGTGCGAACGCCTTGATGATGGCCTCGGGATCGAGACCGCCGTGCTCGGGCTCGGGAATGGTGCGGCGGGTGGCTGGCTCAGGGGCCGGATCCTTACTTTCGACTTTTACGGATTCCATGTGCTGTTCCATTCGTCGGATTTCCGACAAGGGTGTTCTGCGAGCTTCACGTGATTCGCTGTTCCGTTACTTTACTGCTTAATGTTTCGCCCTGGACTTCAACGTAGAGTTGACGCTCGGTGATTGTAAGGGCGAGTTCTGTACGGCGGTCGATGAGTGAAGCGAGACGCTGTACGAATGCCGGCTCGAATGAATAGACCGGAATCTCGTCGGATCGATGAATCCGTTTCCCTTCGAATTGCGCGAGCACATGCCGGGGCTCGCGGTGGGTGTAGATGGCTGCCCGACCAGCGAGTTTGCTTCCGCGGTGGATCCGCTCGGCATCGGGCATTCCGACCTCGATCCATGCGGTCACCTGGCCCGTGAGGTCGCGCACCGAGATCGCCGGTTCATCGCCGGCGGCGACACCCTGACTGAGCGAGATTCCTTCGGTGTACTCGAGACAGTAAGCGAGGACGCGCATGAGCATGTACTCGGCGGTCTCCGAGGGTTGCCTCGCAACGCGGAGATCGAGCGTTTCATAGACGCCTCGATCGATGTCGGCAAGCTCGATGGAAAGATTGAAGATCGTAGCGGTCAGTGCCATCGATTGCGGATGGTAGCGCATTGCCGCGAAGCTGCCCGCTCCCCTCTCCCTCGGGCCGCTTTGCTGCCGGGCGCGAACTAATCGGCGGCTTCTATGCTGCTCAGGATCGCGGCGGCCGAGCGCGCGACGTCCGATTCCGAGGTCGACCAGTTGGAAAAGGAGATCCGCATGGCCGCCATGTCGTGCCATGTGGATCCCGCCAGCCAGCATGTCCCGTCCTGCTGGACTTTTGTGATGACGCGCCGTGTGAACTCATCGGTGTTCACGAATTTCGACTTGAACCGGACGAGAACCTGGTTGAGAACCACGTCGTGCAGCAGTTCGACGCGCGGGTTTTCCCCGAGAAGCTCAGCCATCTGACGTGCCTGCGCGCAGCTGCGATCGATCAGCTCCTCTACGCCTCGCCGGCCGAGCGTGCGCAGCGCCGCGTAGACGGTGACGCCCCGCGCCCGCCTCGAGAACTCAGGCGACCAGTCGATCGCATCGCGCTCGGATCCTCTGGTCTGTTCCAGATACGGAGCTGTGAGTGTCATGGAGGCTCGATGAGACGCCGAGTCGCGTACGATTGCCATGCCGCAGTCATATGGAACATTCAGCCACTTGTGCGCATCGGTGGCCCAGGAGTCTGCCAGCTCCACCCCGTCCGTCAGGAACTGACGGTCCCGGCTTGCACTCGCCCAGAGTCCGAAGGCGCCGTCGATGTGGACCCAGGCATTCCTCGTTCTCGCAGCCTCACCAATCGCTCTCAATGGATCGAACGCGCCGGTATTGACGTTGCCAGCCTGGGCGCAAACGATCGTTGGGCCCGAAGCGGTCGCGAGCCGAGCCTCCAAAGCGCGGGGTTTCATTCGACCCTGAGCGTCGGTATCAACTCGTTGCAGCGCGCGCGTCCCGAGGCCGAGCATCCTGAGCGACGTAAGGATCGTGATGTGCGCCTCGGCGCTGACGATCAGGTTGATGGGGGGCGCGCCGACCAGCCCCTCATCCTCGACGTTCCATCCCACGCGCTTGAGCACCGCGTGGCGCGCGGCGGCGAGACATGTGAAGTTCGCCATCTGACCGCCGGTCACGAAACCGACGCTGGATTCTGCGGGAAGGGCCAGTAAATCAAGTACCCATCGACTGGCAATCTCCTCAGCGACTGAGACGAGAGGGGAGGTAGAGAAGATGCCCGAGTTCTGGTCCCATGCGCTGATCAGCCAGTCGGTCGCAAGAGTCACGGGCAGGCTGCCCCCGATCACGAAGCCAAAGTATCTCGGTCCCGCGCTGGCGCTCGTGGCGCGAGGTGCCTCCCTTGCCAGCGCGTCTAGAACGGCGGAGGGCGATTCGCCGCCGTCGCTGAATGGAATCGATAGCGCTCTCAACAGTTCGTCGCGGGTAGCCGTGGCGCCGACGTGGCGATCAGGTAATGCCTTTAAAAACTCGAGAGCATGTTGGTGGGCTCGATCGAGCAGAGGCTCGTCGACCAGCTCAATGATCTTCATAGGCTAATGATAAGAGGATCAGAGAGCTCCGCGCGGACAGAATGGCACGGGCAGGTCGGCGCGCGCCGTCCTGCCTTCCTGTTTCCGCGATATTCTTCCAACATGAAAGCCATCTGGATACTCTCCGCGGTTGTTCTTCTGGCGATCCCGGTTGCAGCGCAGGACAGTACGGTTCCGAAGGGTTACTGGTCTGAGGCGAAGATTGCTCCGATTCTCGCGAAGACGGAAACGATCCGCCTCGCGTCCGACCCCTCGCAACTCACGACTCATGAGCAGGCAGCCGTTCGCGACCTTCTCGAGGTCGGTCAGATCTTTCAGGACGTCTTCGAGGAGTCGCGTCATCATCAGGCACTCCGTTCTCGCGAGCGTCTCGAAGCACTCGCCGGACGAGCCCCGCAACCCGGAAGGCTTGCGGACCTTCTCAGCTTGTATCGACTGTTCCAGGGCCCGATCGCAACGACGCTCGACAACACGCGCGAGCCGTACCTGCCGGTCGATCCTCAGGTCCCGGCGAGGAACGTCTATCCAGTCGATGCCGACAAGAAAGAGATCGAGGCATTTCTTGCATCGCATCCGGAAGCGCGTCATCTGATTCTCGGGGAGCGCACGGTTGTACGTCGCGCGACAAAAGCAAACCTCGATCGCGATCTCGGCGTACTGGCGACGTATCCATCGATCGAGGTTCAGCAGCCGGGATTGCAGCGATCGCTAAAGGCTCTGGCACGGGCGCCGAACCAGAAGTTGTTCTATGCCGTTCCATACTCGGTTGCATACGCCGATCGAATGGTGAAGTCTCATCGGTTGCTCCATCACGCCGCCTCCCTTCTCGAGGAAAGTGACCCGGAGTTCGCCCGGTATCTGCGCAACCGCGCCAGAGATCTTCTCTCCAACGACTATGAAAGCGGCGACGCATCATGGGTGACCGGCAGATTCAAAAAGTTCAACGCCCAGATCGGTGCCTATGAAACTTACGACGATGCGCTGTTCGGTGTGAAGGCGTTCTACGGATTCAGCCTCATGCTGGCGAATGAAAAGGCAACGACCGAGCTTCGCCGGGCGCTGGGGGGACTGCAGGCAATCGAAGATGCCCTGCCTTACGAACCGCATAAGCGCGTACGAGAAGACATTCCGGTCGGGGTGTATCACGTCATTGCCGACTTCGGACAGGCTCGCGGGACGAATACAGCAACCATTCTCCCTAACGACGCCCTCTTCTCGAAGCGGTATGGACGGACGATTCTTCTCCGCGAGAACATCATGAAACATCCGGAGCTCTTTGCCTCCGATCTCCGTGTCTGGAAAGCTGCGACCTCAGAGGCCTTCGCCTCAGACCTCGTTCCCGAAGGAAACTTTCAACGCACGCTCTGGCACGAGATCGGTCACTACCTGGGACCAGATCGCGACGCCAGCGGCCGGACGCTCGATATCGCCCTGGAAGACTACGCTGACTCTGTCGAAGAGATGAAGGCGGACCTCGTTTCTCTATTCGCGCTGCACACAATGCATCGTGCGGGAACGATCTCGAACGAGAGAATCCGTGCAGTGCAGGCATCGGGGATACGTCGCACGTTGCAGGCAGTGAAACCGCGACGTGATCAGCCTTATCAGATCATGCAGCTCATTCAGTTCAACTGGTTCGTGGAAAAAGGTTTGCTGGCGTCCGATCCGGTCACTGGCAGGCTGACCGTGCGCTACGAGCGCTACTCCGACGTGGTGGCGTCACTGCTGAAAGAGGTTCTGGCGCTTCAGGTCAGCGGTGACAAGCGGGTGACTGAACGGTTCTTCGATCGCTACACATCCTGGGATGACGCCACGCACGAAAAGCTCGCGGCGCGCATTCGTGAGGCTCAGGGTGCCCGCTTCCGGATCGTTCGATATGCTGCGGTAGACCGATGAAGAGGTTTGTGGATTGGCTGATTTCTATTCTGGAAGTCACCGAGCGCGATGGAACGTCGATGGTGACGATTCCGCTGGTGGCCTTCATTGCCCTCTTCGTCACCATTGTCGCGCTCATGCTGATCGTCTGGTCCGTCAAGCGCCGCCGTGATCCCCACCTGAAGCTTCAAGGGGAATCGGATCTCCATGAGCTCCTTCCTACGATCACGGGCCTGACTCATGACTCCCTCCAGGAGGGCAACGCCGTGGAGATCCTGCAGAACGGAGATGGATTCTTCCCTACTTTGATCCGGGAGATGGAGAAGGCCGAGGCATCGATCACGTTCGAGACATACCTCTGGAAGGATGGTGAGCTGGCACAGCGGATCGTTTCCGTTCTCGAGAGGAAAGCACTCGCCGGCGTGGAAGTGAAGTTGTTACTCGACGGGTCGGGAGGGAAGGGAATTGGTCGCAAGGTGACGAAACGTTTGCGCGATGCGGGATGCAAAGTCCACCGGTTTCATCCCATTCGAATCAGCAACCTTGGCACGATCAACAACCGGGACCATAGAAAGATCGTCGTGGTCGATGGGAAGGTTGGATTCGTAGGCGGGCATTGCATCGTCGACACCTGGCTGGGAAATGCGGAAGACAAGAAACACTTCCGCGACATCACGGCCAGAGTTGAAGGTCCAATCGTAGGGCGACTACAAAGTGTCTTCGCAGAAAACTGGATCGAGGAGACGGGCGACGCTCCTTCCGGTGAAAAGTTCTTCCCGAAGCAGGAAAAGAAAGGCGATGCCGGTGCGCATCTCATCTACGTCAGTCCCGCCGGCAGCACCTCCTCGGTCAAGATGCTCCACTACCTCGCCATCCACGCAGCGAAGAAACAGATTCGAATTCAGAATCCTTATTTTCTCCCCGATCCCGATGCCATCGATGCGTTCGGTGAGGCCGTTGCCAGGGGAGTTGACGTGCGCGTCATGATCCCGGCAGCCGACGCAACGGACAATGCGCTGGTTCAGCACGCCAGTCACCACCGATTCGGCGCACTGCTCGAGAAAGGAGTCCGGCTGTACGAGTACCGAAGAACGCTGCTCCATCAGAAGGTGTTCACCGTCGACCATATGTGGTCGGGGATCGGATCGACAAACTTCGACGATCGCTCCTTCGAGGTCAACGACGAGGTAACTCTCGGGATCGTCGATGCTGACATCGCGCGACAGCTGGAGGAGATCTTTGACGCCGACATGCTCGAAGCCGATGAAGTGAAACCCGATGTCTGGAAGAAACGAGCGATCTGGCACAAGGCAGTCGATCAGCTGACGTTCCTGCTCAACGAGCAGCTCTGATGTAGTGCGGCGAAGCACTACACAAGGTCAGCTGGGGTCGTGCGTCTCGACTCCGGCTCTTCTCGCGAACCAGAGTTGCCAGACCATGAGCAGCATTCCAAGATCGCGCGCGATGACCAGGCGCATGTCGGCGAGGCGCTCGCTCCTGCTCTTACCCGCGGCGCTCACGTCGAAGCATCCGCAATCGATTGCATTGCCGCGAGCAAGATTGATTGCGATCGCGATGATAAAGGCCACGAGCATCAGCCCGACGATTGTGCGGCAGGTGCCTTTCCAGATGCCGAGGACCAGACCGAGGCCGCAGAGCAGCTCGAGCCATGGAAGGACGAGCGCGATCGGATTGAGGAGCGCGCCCGGGACGAGCCGGTAGTTGTAGATCATGTGAGCAAATGACGGAGGGTCGACAATCTTCGGGAGCGCCGCGAGTATGAAGATGACCCCGAGAGCGATCTGCACTCTTATGGTGAGCCACGGGCTGGAAAGAAAATCCCGGATGGGACCCCGGGCGCTCGATCGAAAAGCCCTCGAATCCGACGAGCTGCCCATTTCCTCACGCACTGCAGCACCCACGGTCGGTTGGCTCAACGCTGAACTCGTCCGCCGCGGGCCTGCCAGTCGGGGTATCCGTCTTTGTAGACGTAGATGTTATTGAACTGAAGTCCCCACAGCTTGTCAGCGAGCATGTGAGAGTCCTCGCAGTCCCCTCCAGAGCAGTAGATGACGATCGGTTTCAGCTGTTCTTCCGGCTCGCCCTTCTCTGCAAACAGTTGCTTGACCTTCTCGTCAATGTCCGACTCCCAGACCGAGAACGAGCGTGCTCCGGCGATGTGGCCATCGGAGAATGCAGCCGTGCGCCGAGCGTCGAGAAAGAGTGCCCCGCTCGTATGGAGCGCCGCAACATCGTCGCCACTGATCTCGACGTAGGCTTTGTCCGGATGTGGATCGAACCGACGAGTCAGAGGTTTGGCAGGCGCAACTTTCGGCGCTGGAGGGGCGGGTGGATTGGTTCGAGGTGGCGCCGTGGAGGGATTTGGTGTCGGAGTAGCCACTGGTTGCTCAGCTATGGTCTTTGTGACTGGCGGCGCCGGTAACGGAGCCGGTTCAGCAGTAGTTGTTTCAGCAGCAGTAGTCGTCTCAGCAGTAGTCGTTTCGACCCGCGTGGGACCTGCCTGAGGTCTTGCCGGTGCTACGAGCGGAGAGGTAACGACCGTGAGTTTCTTTTCCCTGCCGGCCAAGGCATTTGCGGCCGCCGCGCAGAGGCACGCGATGAGTGTGAGTGTGACTGCTTCAAGCATGTGTTTTTTCATTACGGGTTCCGTGATGTTCGAGATATGGCGCTACCGTTGTCAACTCTAAAGACAGTACATCATGTACGGCAGTGAGGATATTCGCTCAGACCGGCCTTTGAAGCTCGAGCTCGATGTCAAAGTCGCTGGGCTTGAGACTCCGGGACGATTGCGTCTTCGAATCTCGTGCCTCGGCACCACTTCGGCCGAGACTCTGAAAGTGACGTTTCGGAAAACGATAGAGAATGCAGAGGTCTCGAGTTCCTCACTCGCGCAGCGGAGCAGTCGCCAGAAACCTGGGAGCGCGCCGAACCCTGGTCGCCTGTTCGAACGCGTAGGCCAGCCGGATGAGCTTTGGCTCGCTCCACGCTCCTGCAAAGAAAGAGATACCGACAGGAAGGCCGAGCACGAAACCAGCGGGAACCGTGATATGCGGGTAGCCGGATACCGCCGAGGCGGTTGAGTAACCTCCAGAGTAGTGGTCGCCGTTGATGAGGTCGGTCGGCCAGACGGGACCGCCGGTGGGGGCGATCATCGCGTCGAGTCTGTGTCTTGCAAGAGTGGCGTCGATGCCCTGACCGCGCGAGAGACGATGGTTTCTCGCGAGTGCCTTCCGGTACTGCGGGCTCGAGAGCGGTCCCTTCTTTTCAGCCTTGAGGAAAATCTCCTGCCCAAAGTACGGCATCTCGCGCTCGCGGTTGGCCTCATTGAATTCAATGAGGTCGGCGAGGTTCCGCGTTCGGACTTTCGGGGAAAGCCGGGAGAGGTATTTGTTGATCCCTGCCTTGAACTCGAAGAGCAGCACTTCGAACTCGGACTCATCGTACTTTCCAGCCGTCACCATGTCGGCGGGATCTACGATCGTTGCGCCCTCTTTCTTCATGACATCGATGGCGTTGTTCATCAGAGTGTCGACCCGGTCATTGAAGCCGAAGTACTTTCGAGCGACTCCGACCCTCGCCCCTTTGAGGCCGTCTCGCTCGAGAAACTTCGTGTAGTCGGGGCTGGTTTTCTTATGACTGCCCGCCGTCACAGAGTCGAGCGAATCGACTCCCGCAAGTGCTCCGAGCAGGATCGCTGCGTCGGTAACCGTTCGCGCCATCGGGCCTGCGGTGTCCTGACTGTGCGAGATGGGGATGATGCCTGAGCGGCTGATGAATCCGAGGGTTGGCTTGATTCCGACAAGAGCACTTGCCGATGAGGGACAGACAATCGAGCCATCGGTCTCGGTCCCGACGCCGATGGCGGCGAGATTCGCGGAGACCGCGGTTCCGGTACCGGCGCTCGAGCCGCACGGATTGCGGTCGATCACGTACGGATTTCGCGTCTGCCCTCCTCGTGCGCTCCATCCACTCGAAGAGTGGGTCGACCGAAAGTTTGCCCACTCGCTCAGGTTGGTCTTACCAATGATTACGGCACCTGCCTCGCGCAGTTTCCTCACGAGAAACGCGTCGCGTGCCGCTACCGATTGTTCGAGCGCCAGCGATCCCGCGGTCGTATGCATCCTGTCAGCGGTGTCGATGTTGTCCTTGATCACGACCGGGACGCCGTGGAGAGGGCCTCTGACCCGGCCCTCTTTGCGCTCGCGGTCCAGCTCTTCCGCGATCGAGCCTGCATCGGGATTGATTTCGATGATCGCATTGATCGCCGGTCCGCGCTTGTCGACTGCGTCGATCCGTTCTAGATAGGCAGCCGTGAGTGACTTCGCGGTGAATCGACCCGATTCCAGTCCGCGTTGCAGTTCGCTTACGGTGATCTCCTCCAGCTCAAACGACTGCGGGGGCTTTGTCTGCGCAGGGAGTGGCGTGAGATCACTCTGATCTCCAATGAGAGGCCTGGCGAACCCGAGCGCGGTACCGAGGGCTGCGAGTCCGACAAAATTTCGTCGATCGACACCGGATGAGTTCTTCACAGTTCGGCCGCCTGGCTGGGTGGAGTCATCTGACATGGTTCACCTCCGATGCTTTGCATTCTGGGTCATGATAGTCGCAGATGATCTAACGTGCGGGGAGTGAAAAACGACTGGGACATAAGAGGCGATGACCGCCTGTTCTCAGCACGACTGCCAGCCATTCTGCTATAGGAGTTTCCATGTCCGCCAAGACTCAGAAATCTTTCATCGTGATGCTTCTCGCGGCTCTTACATTGCCTCTCTCGGCGTCGCCGTCGCAACGATCGTTCGAGGCCACTTACACAGCGGCTGTGAGCGAGATTCCCGCGGGAACGAAACAGCTTAAAGTCTGGCTGCCGCTGCCAGTCTCTCGCGAGCATCAACAAGTCTCCGATGTGAGGATCGCCGGTTCGCCATTCCGCTGGGTTCGTCACACCGACGCCCTCGGCAATCATTACGCGACCACCACGATCCGCAATCCGAAGGATCGTGAGCTCGAGGTCAAAGTCGAGTTTCGTGCGACGAGGAGCGAGGCGCTGTTCGATGCACTCCGGCCGGTGCGCATGACGAAGTCCGAACTGGTT
This sequence comes from Thermoanaerobaculia bacterium, assembly GCA_035576005.1. GTDB lineage: Bacteria > Acidobacteriota > Thermoanaerobaculia > Gp7-AA8 > Gp7-AA8 > DATLXH01. The sequence goes on from DATLXH010000037.1 coordinate 60,476, forward strand.
CGCGACCTCAAGGCAAACCGCCTGGTGACCCTGTCGCCGCGTGTGCGAGCTCTGTCGGAAGAAGTCACCGCGGGAGCGACAGGTACTGTTGCGAAAGCGCGTGCAATCTACGATCACCTGCTCGCCACAATGAAATATGACAAAACGACTCCGGGATGGGGCAGGGGAGACACGGAACGCGCCTGCGATGTCCGCACCGGGAACTGCACGGATTTCCATTCGCTATTCATGTCGTTGGCGCGGGCCCAGGAAATCCCGGTCCGCTTCGTAATCGGATTCCCCCTAACGAATGAAGCGACCGGACAGATCAAGGGCTATCACTGCTGGGCGGAGTTTCACGATGAAGCTCGTGGATGGATTCCGGCCGATGTCTCAGACGCGTCGAAGTCTCAGGACCCCGCGCGTCGCAGCTATCTTTTCGGAAACCTTGATGACGATCGTATCGAGTTCACGATGGGCCGCGATCTCGTGCTGACTCCTCGGACGAAAGAGCCGCTGAATTTCCTGATCTACCCCTACGTGGAAGCTGACGGCGTCGCGGTCGGAAAGCCTTCAATCATGCTCGATTTCAAGGATGCAAAAAAATCGACAGCGGGTGCGAGCATCACGTTGATCAAATAATCGGAATCGAGCGCGCCTGGATGCGTTCGGCCCCTCATTCCAGACAGGAGTGTCGCGTGACAGGCAAGAGTGTCTTTCGCGCGGGGCGGGGGTAGGGCCGCACGGCGTGCGGCCGACACCAATGCGGGTTGACTACGGCAGGCCCGGGGGAGCCACACGCCGTTTCGTTGCCTGCTCGAACGCATACGCAACCTTCAGCAGGGTCGGCTCGCTGCATGCCATGGCTGTGAAGCTCACGCCATAGGGCGAAGGTCTCGCATCGAACTTGTCGGGGAAAGCAGGAGTCGGAGCATTTGGCACGAAGCCGAAAGGGACGATGACGGTCGGGTATCCGGGCTTGGCCGCGATCGCAGCGCCCGATGAACCGGGAAAGAGAAGAGCATCGAGCTTTTTCTCCTTCATGACTTCATCGATTCCATGCGTCGCGGAGAGGAAGAGATCTTTCGCACGGTCAGCCTGGTAACGCGCGCGGTCTCCCTCAACATTCATTTCGTCTGAAACATCCAGCAGCGACTGACCATATCTGATTGCGCCGGCGCGCTGGTGAGCGATGTTCCATTGGCGTAGTTCGGTAAGGGTTTTTACAGGGGCGGCTGTGCCGAGGGATGTCAGCCACTTATTGAAGTCGCGCTTCATTCCGTACTTGAAGACGACGGAGCAGTCGTTGTCGCGGCCCCTTGATTCTTCTCCGCCGCACACGCTGAATAACAGGAAGTTGTTCTTCGCCTCCTTGTCGGTGATGCTCGGGATGTCGGCGGGATCGACGACGACTGCACCACGATTTTTCAGGATTGTGATTGCTTCCTCCATCAGCTTGAGCTGTTCGGGTGACGCCCCGCCGCGGGGACGCTCGCCTCCCGGCGCCGTGATCTTGTCGAGATAGAAGGCGCGGGGGATTCCTATACGCATCCCGCGCAAGCCGTTGTCCGTGAGAAAGGGGGTGTAGTCGTTGCGCGGCGGAGGGGCACACCTGCCGGTTGCGTCGTCGTTGGCATCGGCCGATCGCGACTCGAGCGCGCCGAGGAGAATTGCGGCATCCGTGACGGTCCTTGCCATTGGACCGGGCGTGTCCTGATCGGCTGTGATCGGGATGACGCCGTAGCGACTTATGCGTCCCACCGTAGGCTTGATTCCTACGAGCATGGTCTGGTTCGCAGGACTCAGAATCGAGCCCGATGTTTCTGTCCCGACACTCGCAACCCAGAAACTGGCAGCGGTGCCGACGCCTGAGCTCGAGCCGCTGGTACCGAGCGTGGGGCGGCCGTCGAAGGTCGCTTCTCTGGGATCCCGACGCGGATCGTAAGGGTTGTAGCCATAACCATGGAGTCCGTTGTAGTTGCCGGGCATCGGGTATGGGGCCCCCGCCACCCAGTTCGCGAGCTCCGTCATCCCGGTCTTGGCGATGATGATTGCGCCGGCCTCTCGGAGGTTGCGGGTCAGCGTCGCCTCGTATGGCGGCGTGAGTCCTTCGAACGCCAATGCTCCGCCCGTGGTGGGCATGTTGGTCGTGTGAATGTTGTCCTTGAGTGCAATCGGAATCCCATGAAGCGGGCCGCGGACCTTTCCGGCCGCCCGCTCCCGGTCTCGCTCGTCGGCTTCTTTCAAGGCGTGCGGATTCACTGAGATCACAGCGTTGAGTTTGTCCTCCCAGGTCGCGATCCTTATGAGCGAGCGCTCAACGAGCTGGCGCGAGGTGACGCGCTTCTCTTGGAGAGCCTGTTGAATCTGAGGGATCGTCGCCTCGACGATGTTGAATGGGAGCCTGTTGTCAGCAAATAGTGACGGAGCAGCGAGGACGATGGTGAGCAGGATCGATTTCATGGGGAGAGTGTAGCGGAGGAAGGCCAGCGCGAGGTCCCTCGCTCCACATGCTCCGGCCTCGAAGAGCGCCGGACATTGGAATGTCCGGCCACAAGGATCAGCAACGGTGCGCGGACTTCTGGTTACTCGGGTTCCGCGGATGGGAGGGCCGAGGCGGTGGCAGCTCGGCTATACCCCGGACCTCGCAGGACAACACCGGGGCGGGCACCTGTCATCGTCTCGTTCCGGAAAACGACGACTCCGTTGATGACCACTGCACTGATCCCTTCGGCGTACTGGTGTGGATTGATATAGGTGGCCCGGTCGCGGATCCGTGCGGCGTCGAAGATGACCAGATCGGCCTTCATCCCTGGTCGCAGGAGACCGCGATCGAGAAGGCCGACGCGCTGAGCCGGGAACGAAGTCATCTTTCGAACTGCGTCTTCGAGCGTCAACAGCTTCCGTTCGCGAACATAGAGTCCCAGGACGCGAGCAAAAGTGCCGTAGCTCCTCGGGTGGGGTGACGCTCTTCCCATGATTGCGACTTCCCCGTCCGAGGCCACCATCGTCGTGGGATCGACCATGATCGCTTCCAGGTCGGGCTCACTGATCGCGTGAAAGATCGCGCGCACCTGTCCTTTCTCGATCAGTTGAAGCGAGGTCTCCGCCGCGTTCGCTACGGTCGGTTCGACTCCGCGCGACAGCATGATCTCAGTCAGGTTCTTTCCGTTGATAGCCGCATCGGCTTCGCTGAGTGCAATCTGAATGTTTTTAGGATCATTACCCCCACGCTCCAGGCGGATGGCTTCGCGCACGTACTCGAGGATTCGGGCCCGTTGCGCTCCGTCGCCGAGCCGTTTGAGCATAGCCTCACGGCCTCCCTCATTCGCCCACGATGGAAGCAACCCTGCGCCGAGACTCGTGCTGGATGCGGTGTAGGGATACTGGTCCGACGTTGCATCCACTCCGCGAGCCCTTGCCTCGGACATCGCGAGGAGTGTCTCGCGGCTTTTGCCGACATTCGGCTTTCCCATCACTTTGTGGTGCGTAACCTGAGTAGGAAGCCCACCCTCTTCGCCAATGCGAACAGTCTCGCGGACGCTCTTCGCAACGCCGGCCGCTTCGTCTCGGATGTGAGAGATGTGGATGCCGCCCATCGCGCCTGCGACTTTTGCGAGCTCGATGACTTCTTCAGTGGAACTGAAAACTCCGGGTGCGTAGAACAACCCGGAGCTGAGACCAAACGCGCCGTGGAGCATTCCCTCCCGAGTCATCGCGGTCATCTGGTTCATCTCGTCGGCTGTCGCAGCACGATCGTTCCGCCCAACCACTTTCTCGCGGATTGAGTTGTGCCCGACGAACGTCCCGACATTCGGTGCGGTATCTGCTTTCTCGAGACGCTGAAGAAATGCGCCGATGGGCAGGGGGGAGTCACCGTCGGGCCCCTCGAAAATTGTGGTGACGCCCTGGCGCACGTAATTGTCGGCTCCCGGATTCTCGAAAATCCCCCGTCGGGCGTGGGTGTGCAAGTCGATGAATCCTGGTGAAATGACGAGGCCATCGGCGGGAATCTCGAGCGTAGCCTTGCCCGGGATGCGAGGAGCCATGGCGACGATCTGATCGTTCGTAATTGCGACATCCCCCCGATACCAGGGGTTCCCGGTTCCGTCGACGATCCTGCCGTTGCGAATGATGAGATCGTACTGAGCGCGAGTGCCCTGATCGGCCGACATCGCGAACGCTGAGAAGAGGACTACGAGCAGTCCGATAGTTCGCATTCTCATGAGATCTCCAGGGGAGGGCGCAGCGGGCTGCGCCCTCCCTTCCCGTTAGAACCTGAGTCCGACTGAAACGCGGAACGTGCGAGCCAGCTGGTAATCGCCCGCTCTGGTAGGTTTCCCGAAGTTGGGGCCGCGCTGAAAATTTGCTCCCATTGCCTGACATTCCGCTGCAGCAGCGCCCTGGGGACATTCCTTCGGCGTTTCCGTGAATGGGTTGAATGCTTTGAATGTCGTCGCGGCGTCAACGGCGGTCAACACTTCCTCGTTAAACGACTCGACTCCCTGTTCGTTGAAGACGTTGATCAACTCAGGCTGGACGAACAGCTCGATGCCGCGCACGAGCTTCAACTTGTAGTTGATTGCCAGGTCGGTTCGCGTGATGTCGTCCGTCTTGAGATTGCCGCGCTCACCAAAAAAGTAGCCGACGGTCGTGGGTGGGGTGAGGTAGCCGGGGTTGGTGACATATGGCCGCGAATCGATCACGCCGTCGAGGGATGTCCGCGTGCCCGAATCAAAGTTCTGCAACACGCTTATGTTGAATCCACCGATCGGCGTCGGCAGGTCGTACGAGGCGTAGACCCTGGCACGGTGCCGTTGGTCCCCCGTGAGGTAGCCGGTCGGGTAATTCCAGCTCGCCTGACGGTATTCCGGATACTCGCCCGCCACACCAACAAGGGGACCGCTGCCACTATCTTCCCCGATCACGTTCCCGACCAGACGAGACCATGTGTAGTTCCCCCCGAGGTTCAGTCGATCCATGAGCCGGTAGCGGACCTGGGTCTGCACGCCGGTGTATTCGCGGTCGTAGACGTCATTGTCACTTCGGATGTAAGAAAGGTCGTATTTCGTGCCGAACCGATCCGAAACCTGCCCATTCGAAACGGTGCGGTACGCCGAATAGAAATTGTCGAAATTCCGAAGCACCAGATCGGCACGTGCGAAGCCACGCGTGCCGATCAGGCTACCCACTCCAAACGTCATCTCCTTGACCATGGGTGACTTGAGCCCGTCAACGTCGAGGATGGTTTCAACTCCCGGCACCGACGGCGTCGTCCGGAACGGTCTGCGATCCGTTCCGCCATTGGCGAAGAACCAGTCCATGACCATCTTGACTGCCTGATCGGTCGGGATGAGCTGGCTGGTCGGAACGTTGAGGGTCGTGTTGATGCTCGGTCCCCGATAGTTCCATTGAAGGGTTGCGGTCCGTCCCGCCGGGTCAGCGTCGTTCGCCGCGCCTTCAGCGAGCCGGCCGACATTGTGGTTATAGCTCGTGTTGAAAACGAGTTTTCCATTGCCGAAGAGATCGTAATGTGCGGACAGACGGGGACTGATGGCCGCGTCATCGGCAATCTTGAATGTCCCGGCGCCGCTTATGGCGTCGTTCTTGTCGTACCGCGCGCCGAGATTGAATGTCCAGCGGTCGTTGAGATTCCAGCGGTCCTGAATATAGGTTGAGCGCGTGGTGTAATCCGAACCCTGGCTGAGCACAAAGATTGGGAGCCAGGAAATTCGAGTGGCAGTTCCCGATGCGCCGCCCGGGAAGCTGGGGAAAACCTGGGTGCCTCTTACGATCGTACTCGGCGCGCTGATTCGATAGTCGCTGCCGTTCTGGTAGTTGTTGACAGCCCGAACCTCATTGAAATCCTCATAGCCAACTCGAAACTCATGGCTACCGAGGTTCGCGGTCGATAAAAAGTACGTGGCCTTCGCCGTGTAAACCTGGATGTCGCGCTCCTCTCCCTCGGGTGTGTTTCGGAAGGTGGGAGACCAGTAGCGAGTGCCTCTTGCACGGTCTGTGACCAAAGTACCTTTCACGATGTCGTAAAAGGTTGAGCCCGAACCCACGAAGGCGAAGTCCTTTTTCGAATACTGACCTTCGATGAAGAAGCGGTCAGTCAGGACGCCGTTGTAATTCCCTACAAGGAACGTGTTGGGAGTTTCACGAGACTTCACGAGACTGTCGAGATCCATGATGGACTGACCGGTCTGATTGGTCTCGCTGGCGGCGATGTCCATGTAGGAAGCAACAAAGGTGTGACGGCGGGCGATGGAGCCTGTGAGTTTGCCTTCCAGACGCGTTTCATCAGTCGTGTGCGGATACGAGATCGGCGTGAGTATCGTGCCGATGGCGAGAGGGACCCCGTTTGCATCCTGATCGCCGGCGCGCGCCCGGCCGGGCACAGTCTGCCGGATATCCTGCGTATTCGCGAGACGGCCGGCACCGAAGAACCAGAGGTGGTCACGGAGAAATGGGCCGCCCAGAGTGGCCTCGTAGATGGGATTGATCGTATCGCCCTGGTCTGCCGTGAACGGTGTTCTCGATACCCAGCTTTCGCTGGTTGCGTTAGTCCGGAAGCTGCCGCTGAAATCGTTTCCGCCCGACTTGGTGACGGCACTCACGACGCCGCCGGTGAAGTGGCCATACTCCGCGGAGACTCCTCCTGTGAGGATCGTTGTCTCCTGGATCGCGTCCTCGATGAACAGACTGTGCGGTTGCCCGCGCAGGTTCTCATTAACGACGGCGCCATTGACCATATAGACAGTGTCGTAGGACATGGCGCCGGAGATGATGATGCCGCCTCCGGGACCCTTGGAGTTGACGCCCGGGGCCAGAAGAGTGACGGCGGCCAGGTTGCGCTGCACGGGGAGTTGCTCGATGAGGTCCTGCTTGAAGTTCGTACTGACCTGCGTCGATTCGATCGCGGCCGCAATGGGGGTTTCGGCGGTGACGGTGATCGACTCGGAGACATTCGACTGCTGGAGCGCCACATCGAGCCGGTCGGTTCTGGCCGCCGTCAGCGTGAGCGACCGGGAAACCGGTCGCATCCCCGCGAGCTCGAAGTTCACCTTGTATTCGCCTGCAGGCAGGAGGGGAAAAATGTAATCGCCGGCATCCGTGGTGATGGTCGTGCGGGATCCCTGAAGATTCGGTGACGTCACCGTCACGCTCACTCCGGGGATTGCGGTATCTCCAGTCGTAACTTTGCCGGTCAGGGTCGAGAGCGGAATCGATTGTCCGAACAGCGTCGCTGCCCAGCCTGCACTGAGAGCGAAAAGCACGAGATATCGCCTGATCATGGAGCCTCCTGATTTCAAATCCATTTAAGGGATGGGAAAGTTTCCGGGGAGAGAGTACGCCGAAGACATTTGTTACAGCAATAACCTTTTATAGCGGATTTGTCCCGGGGGCAGCGCGCCAACACGGCATGGGAGGGAACCAGGCAGGGGAGCACCTGTTCAGCGTTCAGGCAGCGTCGCAGGCTTACTGAATGAGAGGAAACTCTCGCCGTGCACGCTGCGCCGACGGAGCGTTGATTGCTCGACGTCGGCTGACGGCCGGTGCATCCCGACAATCACGGGATGCACCGAACCGTTAGTAGGATGACTGGAAAGCTCAGCGATTCAGAAGATCAGCCGGGACGTTGCCGCCGTTTGCGGCGAGCTTTTTGAGGACTTCCTTATGAAGCCACATGTTCATTTCTGCGGAGTCGTTCATGTCGCCGCTGTAGTTCAGATCCTTTGCGAGGTCCTTTCGCGACGCGAGGCTGCTGTCCATGCCGACGAGTTTCATCATGTCGACAATCGAATGCTTCCAGTCGAGTTTTTCTTTGTTGTTGGCTGCAAGCCTGTCGAGAACTGCAGCCACGTCCACCGAGGATGATGAATTCGAGGAGGTCACTCCTCCTGCCGGTCTCGGAATAGGAAACGGTCCACCACCTGTGCGCGGTGGAGCCGCGTCCGCCGGACGCTCGGCGTCTGCGCCGCTCTTAAAGATCTTGCCCATCAAGTCGCTGAACATTCCCATCTGTTTATCTCCCTATTTGTCCCGCACGGCGAGCGGTTGGACTCGTATAACCCGTAGCCAGGACGACGGTTGAGGTATCGCTCTGCCCCGATCCTGCGAGAACAGCTCTCGCAGCCAGCGGTAGCAGGTTGCAACTCTGCAAAGTTGCATCCATACCTGGATCTCAGGGCCGCCGGCTGACCCCAGGGTTGCGGCGGGGGGAGTCAGCGGAATTGCGTCAACCGAAAAAGACAGTCGTGGCGGCCGTCGCCGGTCACTCGTAACGAAGCGCTTCGATCGGATTCAATGACGCGGCTTTTCTCGCCGGGTAAAAACCGAAAAAGACGCCCACAGCACCGGAGAAGCCGACCGCAATGACCATCATCATCGGCGAGATGACGGTCGACCAGCCTGTGAAGTGCGCCAGGACCCTCGCGCCTACTAGTCCAACCGCAAGGCCGATCATTCCGCCGATCACGCCCATGACGATGCTCTCCACCAGGAACTGGATGAGCACGTCCGAGCCGCGCGCTCCGATGGCCATCCGGATGCCGATCTCTCTGGTCCGCTCGGTCACCGACACGAGCATGATGTTCATGATGCCGATCCCGCCGACGAGAAGCGATATCGACGCGATCGCTGCGAGTAGTAACGTCATCACTCTGGTGCTTCCCTCGGCTGCCGTGGCGAGATCGGTCTGATTTCTCACGGTGAAATCATCCTCGCCTCCTTCGATGCGATGCGATTCCCTCAGAATCCCTCGGATTTCCTCCTGCATCGCCGGGATCTCCTCGGGCGTTGCCGTGCTGGCGAGGATCTGAGGGATTCGAGTCTGACCGGAGAGTCTCGTTTGAGCGGTGGTGTAGGGAATCACGACCACGTCGTCCTGGTCATTGCCATTCGATGTCTGGCCCTTCGGCGTGAGCACGCCCAGCACGTGGAACGGCACGTTTCGGATGCGGACCTGCTGGCCGGTGGCGTCACCGTTCGCGAACAGACGGTTCGCTACGGTCTGACCGAGGACTGCGACCTTGCGCCTGGTGCGCAGGTCGTCTTCGCTGAAGAACGTTCCCTCAACCGTCGACCAGTCGCGGATGACCGGATAGTCGACGTCGACTCCATTGATGAGAGTGCGCCAGTTCCCTTCGCTGCTCACCACCTGCGCCCGGGTGACCACCACGGGCGAGAGGGCAGTGAGGGACGTTCCTTCGCGCTCGAGCGTTTGGACGTCGTCGAGAGTTAGAGTTGGGAACGCCTGCGCACCCTGGCTCACACCTCCCTGGGTCGTGGCTCCAGGGGTGATGATGATCATATTCGTTCCCAGATTCGTAATCTGTGAACGGATCCTGGACCTCGCCCCCTGTCCGATCCCGACCATCACCAGCACGGCCGCCACGCCGATGATGATCCCCAGCATCGTGAGCGCTGAGCGCATCTTGTTCTTTCGGATGCTCTGCGCAGCTACTTTTACGAGGGTCGAGGACTTCACGCGGCAGTCCCTGCCTCGCGTTCGACGGTTTTGAGGTCCTCCGCGGCAACGCGGCGAGGGGTCACCGGAACGTCGCGGAGGATTCTGCCGTCGCGTACCTCGACGATTCGCTTCGAATACTGCGCAACATCGGTCTCATGGGTTACTACGATGAGGGTGATTCCCTGGTCATTGACCTCCTGAAACAGGGCCATCACTTCGAGGGTCGTGCGGCTGTCGAGATTTCCTGTAGGCTCATCCGCAAGAACGAGCGCTGGCTGTGTCACGAGCGCGCGCGCGATGGCTACTCGCTGTTGCTGACCACCGGAGAGCTCGCTCGGCTGATGGTCGAGCCGGTCTCCGAGGCCGACACGCTGAAGGGCTTCAACCGCCATTCGCCGCGTTTCCCACTTTCTTCCGGCGCGGTCGTAAAGCAAGGGAAGCTCGACGTTCTCGACTGCGGTCGTGCGAGCGAGGAGATTGAAACCCTGAAAGACAAAGCCGAGTTTCTGATTCCGAAGGTCGGCGAGCTCGTTGCGTGTAAGGCCATCGACCCTACTGCCATCCAGGTAGTAGGAGCCGCTGCTGGGAGCATCGAGACAGCCGAGGAGGTTCATCAGGGTGGACTTGCCCGATCCGGAGGCTCCCATGATCGCGATCATCTCGCCTCTCTTCACGCTCAGATTGATTCCGCGGAGAGCATGCACTTCGTTCGTTCCCATCTGGTAGACCTTGCCTAGATCCTCAGTGCGGATGACGGTGTCCTCTGCGGACTTGCTCATCTAGAAGCTACCTCTTGGACCGCCGCCACCGCGGCCCTGTCCTCCTGCGGCCGGGTTGCCGAATGGAGAGCTTCCCGACGTTGAAGTCGTTGAGGCAGAGCTGAGTGTTCCTGCGAGGACTTTCAAGCCCGGCGTCACATTCTTTCCGGAAATTTCGGTCATCGCTCCGTCAGTGATTCCGATCCGCACTCTGACCGCCTGGAGCTTGCCCGCTTCATCAAGGTAAAAGAGTCTCCCTCTTTCCATGACGGACTGTCCGGGTGGTCTGTTCCCGCGTGGCTGGCCACTGCGATCGGAAGATCGCCAGTTCCTGCCTCCCGGACCGTTGCCTTCTGACGGGGCGCCGGATGATCGAGGAGAAGTCGCCATTGCTGCTGAGTCACCGCCCAGTTTCGTGATGAGCTCGGCTGACGGTCTGAAACGAAGTGCTGCGTTTGCCACCTTGAGCACATCACTGGCTGAACCTACGAGAAATTCAACGTTCGCCGTCATGCCGGGAAGCAGCTTCCTGTCGAGATTCTCGACTTCGATGACGACGGTGTAGCTGACGATGTTGTCCTGAGTCTTCGATTGCAGGCGGACCTGCTGGACCGTTCCAGTGAAAGTCTCGCGCGGTAGCGCCTGGACGGAAAAGCTCACAGGTTGTTCTTCCTTGATCGAGGCGATGTCGCTCTCGTCGACCTGCACGAGAATCTGCATCCGCGCGAGGTCATTCGCGAGGAGAAACAGCTGAGGGGCCGATAGACTGGCGGCGACAGTCTGACCTTCGCTCACATTCCGCTCGACTACGACACCATCGGTCGGAGCCAGGATCGATGTGTAGGAGAGATTCTGCCGCGCACGGTCGAGACCGACTCGTGCAGACTTCACGTTCGCGCTTGCGATCGCGAGACTCGCTTCGACGGTATCGAAGGCACTCTTGGCAGAAAGGCCCTGGGAAACAAGCTGATTTGTGCGGCTGTAATCGCGTTTTGCGGCAACGAGATCGGCATTGCTTCTCTCAACGCTGGCCTGCGCGTCGGTCACGGTCTGCCTTGCAAGCGTCGGGTCGATTCGTGCGAGCAGCTGCCCTTTTTTCACCTGGTCGTTGAAGTCGACCAGGATTGCTTCCACCTTTCCGGAAACCTGAGTTCCTACACTCACGGTCTTCACCGCGTGAAGCGTTCCGGTGGCGGACACCGTTCGTCTGAGGTCCCCCGTCTCGATGGTTACAAAGCGCAGTTCGAGATCCCTGGAGCTCTTATCTCGTTGTCTCGCCCATAGAATGGCCGCCACGCCCAGCGCGACGATCGTGATGACAGCGATCATCACATGTTGTCTCTTCATCGATCTTCCTCAGAGAGCCGCCCTTGGTACAGACTCCAGGTCTTCTTTACGTTAGACGTGGATCCGTACGATTCGCGCACCGCCTCCGGTTATCAAGCAAAAAGGCCGCATTCGTTATGCCCACCCGGCCGAAATGTCGGGGTGGACCACCTGGCATCGAGGAGTTAACCCGGGATCTTTTTTTTCGCTCCAGGCACTCCACTAGAATGTGCGGATGAATTTCAACAAGGTCACTCCAGAAATTGTCCGGAAGCTCGTCGATGCGATAGGCGCCGATGGCGTCGTTACCGACGCCGAAACCCTCATGCCTTTCGCCTCCGATTACACCGAAGATCTCGTATTCATGCCCGAAGTGGCGGTGCTGCCGAGAACGACAGAACAGGTGCAGGCGCTCCTCCGCATCGCGACCGAACACAACGTTCCGGTAACCCCTCGGGCCGGGGGAACAGGCCTCAGTGGTGGAGCCTTGCCGATCCTCGGCGGGATCCTCCTCTCCTGCCATCGGATGAACCAGATCCTCGAAATCGATCGGGAGAATCTCATCGGGGTCGTCGAGCCTGGGGTCATCACCCAGGTCTTTCAAGAGGCCGTGGAGAAGGTCGGTCTCTTCTATCCCCCTGACCCCGCGTCGAGGGGCTCCTGTACGTTGGGTGGAAACGTCGCCGAGAATGCAGGTGGTCCTCGCGCGGTCAAGTACGGCGTCACAAAGGATTACGTGATGGGCGTCGAAGCGGTGCTGGCGGACGGGAGCATCATCAGGACCGGCGGGAAACTCTACAAGGACGTGAGCGGATACAACCTCACACAATTGCTCGTAGGCTCTGAAGGAACTCTGGCGATCATCACCAAGATCTTCTTCAAGCTTCTGCCATGGCCTCCCCACAGGAAAGTGTTGCTAGCCCCTTTTCATTCGATCGAAGAGGCAGCTCGCGCTGTGGTAGCTGTATTCATGAAGGGAGTCTCACCGAGCGCATGCGAACTGATGGAGCGCGACGCGGTTCAGTGCGCAGTTCGACAGCTTGGTAAGGAGTGGCCGCACTCCGAGGCAGCGGCTCATCTTCTTCTGGAGGCAGATGGTCATTCTCTGGAGCGCGTCGATGAGGAGGCAATGCTCATGGGCGAGGCCTGCATGGAGGTGGGGGCAGAGGATGTTCTGATTGCCGACGATGAGCGCCGCATGCGGGAGATCTGGTCTCTGCGTCGCTCGATAGGCGAGGCGGTCAAGTCGATCAATATTTATAAAGAAGAGGATACGGTCGTTCCGCGCAGCAGAATTCCGGAGTTGATCTCAGGCGTCAAGGCAATTGCGGCGAAGTACAACCTCATGACGATCTGCTACGGTCACGCGGGTGATGGAAACATCCATTGCAACATCATCAAGACCGTCGACGACGAGACATGGGAGAACGTGTTGCCGAATGCGATCGTCGAGATCTTCGAGCACACCAAGAGTCTGGGAGGGCAGCTCTCCGGAGAGCACGGCGTGGGGTTCGTGCAGAAGGAGTATCTGCCGATCACGCAGGGCGCCGTGGAGATCGGATTGATGAAGAAGATCAAGAGTCAGTTCGATCCGATGGGAATCCTGAACCCGATGAAGATTTTCCCAGCCGAGGCCTAGGAGTCTGCGCGGCAGAAACTGGCACAAAATTTTCTGCTTGCGACGATGCCCTACAATCGACGATCGGCGATGAAGGCAGGGTTGAAGTACCCGTAAAAATGAGCAAAATCGGACGAATCCCGTTCTGTCGCGCAGAC
>DATLXH010000038.1:0-5628 GCA_035576005.1 Thermoanaerobaculia bacterium
GCGGCCTGTCTGCTTCGTTGCACGGCAATTTCGCTCCTTGACATAGTGTCGACTATGCCTTCGTCGCAAAATCGCCGTGCGCCTCGCATCCAAGCCACTCTCCGCCGTCTCACGACAAAGGTCTGTGAAAAATGCGGGCTAAGCCATAAGGGGAGGACTCGACCTTTTTTGGCGATGCGCTGCTCTGAGCGTCGCGCGGGCAAAAAAATCGCATCAGGAAGGCCCGGCCGTGAGCGGTCAAACCCGAAGTTTAGGAGAGGAATCGATGAGTGACTCCCTGGCCGTCTATCTGCACGATCATCTCGCCGGTGCTGTTGCCGGCGTCAACCTTCTGGAAGCGTTAAGCGAGCAACACACCGGAGAGCCGCTGGGGCTGTTCGCGGCCGCGCTCCTCGAAGAAGTCGAAGAGGACCGTGCTGCGCTCCAGGCAATCGCGGACCGCGTCGGTGCTGGGTCTAGCGGTGTGAAGAACGCTGCAGCCTGGGTGACGGAAAAGATCAGCAGGCTGAAATTGTCGCGTGATTCTGCCGCGGACTTCGGAACCTTCGAAACGCTCGAGGCGCTCTCTCTCGGTATCATGGGCAAGCGGAGTCTCTGGCGTGCTCTGGCAACCCAGAGTACGCGCCTCGGTGACGTCAACCTTCAGTCGCTCGAAGCTCGCGCAGACGCGCAATTCAACCGCGTTGAGGAGCAGCGGATGAAGCTCGCCGGCCAGGCTCTCCGATTTTCGAAGGCGTAATCCGGGAGGTTGTTTCCTGCTGCCGCTGTCGCTTTCATCAAAGAGTGCTTATCAGGTTCACGCATCGAAACGACGCTGGATCGCAGGAACGGCATGTATCATTCGTAACTACTTCATGCTCTCCCGCTCAATCAAGAAGCCGGCAAACCTTACCATCACGGGATCCGGGCAATCGCTTGAAGCCAGGGAGACTTTCACGCGCGAGGCGGGCGGTCCGCAGGATTACAAGGTCGCGATCAAGACAGAAGTCAAGGCGTGTAACCCCGGCTGCGCAAATACTCTGAGTTGGTAAGATCACCGTGAGTGCTCCCGAGGCCTCGCGCCCCTTCGCCAGCGGGCCGCTGCAGTCAGGAGCGTACCGACTTCTCCCCGGGATTCTTTTCGCGACGAGTGTCGGTCTCGCCTCGGCGGGCATCGCGGCAATCGAGACCCGAGCCTTTGGTCATCCTGTGGTCGAAGGGCTCGTTATTGCCATTCTGCTTGGGATGATGATCAGGGCGCTCTGGTTGCCGCCGCCACTGTTCGATGCGGGCGTGAGTTTCGCCGCGAAGGAAATCCTCGAGGTTGCGGTCGTCCTCCTCGGGGCATCGATGAATCTGCCTCTGCTGTTACGTGCCGGTCCAGCGCTGGCCATCGGCATCGTCCTGCTCGTGATCATCGGCCTCGCGGCGAGCTATGCCGTTGGCCGTGCGATGGGGTTGCCTTACAAACTATCGGTACTGGTAGCTTGCGGAAACTCCATATGTGGCAATTCTGCCATCGCAGCCGTCGCGCCGGTGATCCGTGCCGACAAGGAGCACGTAGCTTCCGCAATCGCATTTACTGCCATCCTCGGCGTGGTCGTCGTCGTAGGTCTTCCTTTCCTCATAGGACCACTCGGCCTCAGCCACTATCAGTACGGTGTGCTCGCCGGTCTCACCGTCTACGCAGTGCCACAGGTTCTCGCCGCGACGTTTCCTGTCAGCGTGCTGTCGGGTCAGGTCGGAACGCTCGTCAAGCTCGTTCGAGTTTTGATGCTGGGTCCCGTCGTGCTCTTCTTCGCGTTGAGACACCGAAACGCTGGCACCTCCCCCGATGGTCACCCGACGCGATTTTCGCTCAACCGTTTTGTTCCATGGTTCATCCTCGGCTTCATGCTGCTCGCGCTACTGCGCTCGACCGGAGTCATTTCACTGGAAGTAGCGGCGGCGGCCAAAATGGTCTCCGCGTGGTTGACGCTCGCGGCCATGGCCGCACTCGGTCTCGGCGTCGATCTCAAAGCGATTGGCAGGGTTGGCAGGCCTGTAATGGTCACCGTCATGACGTCGCTTATTCTTCTCATTGTCCTGAGCTTCGGTTTGATTCATTTGTTGCGGATCAGGTAGCCCGCATTTCTCACAGACCTTTGTCGTGAGAAGGGGGAGAGTGGCTTGGATGCGAGGCGCACGGCGATTTTGCGACGAAGGCATAGTCGACACTATGTCGAGGAGCGAAATTGCCGTGCAACGAAGCAGACAGGCCGCTATCCGTCGTCTCGGGGCGAAGGTCTGTGAGAAATGCGGGCCAGCAGCGAGAAGACTGTGATCGACGCTATCGAAACCTCTCTGAAGAACCCCGAGCTTCGTCCGATCGTTCGACGATTTCTGCAAGGTGAGATCTCCGCTCACGTCACGCTTCTCCAGTTGCTGACCGAGTCGGACCTCGAGAGTGCTGCTGAGGCTATTGAAACGATGGAGCGTGCCGCTGAGCGATCCGGAGGTTCTTCTTTTTCGGAGCGAATTGCGGAGCTGAGCTTGCTGTATCGCGATAATCGTGAGCGTTGTGCAGCGATGGCCAGATCCCTCGATGAACAAGTAGACTTTGAGCCGGACGGAGAGTCAGACTCAGCTCGCGTAGCGCACTACGGCCAGCTCTTTGATTCGCTCGTTCTCGAGTCGCCGGAAGCCAGCGTGGCCGCGTACTCCTTCGGGCGGGAGGATATCCTTGCGCAGTCGACTTCAGAGATCGTTGATCTTCTGATCGGCTGGAATGTCATCCATCGTCAACGATCCGTCCTGCAGATTGGGTGCGGGATCGGGCGCTTCGAGGCAGCTCTCGCGCCGATGGTCGGGAGCGCTACAGGAATCGATATCTCGCCTCGCATGATCGAGACAGCGCGTGGGCGATGTGCGAGTCTGAACAACGTGACTTTGCACGTAACGACTGGCCTCGACCTCGGGAGTTTCAGCGACGGAGAGTTCGATCTCGTGTATGCGGTTGACAGCTTTCCCTACGTTGTGGGGGTGGGGATGGACCTCGCGCAAACGTACTTCGCGGAGGCAGGACGCGTGCTGCGCCCGCGGGGCGATTTTGTCATTCTGAACTTTTCTTACCGCGAGTCAGTCGAGCGGGATCAGATCGACGTGGCTCGGCTGGCTGAAAAGAACGGGTTTGACGTTCTGGTCAATGGCGAAGCTCCTTTCCGCCTTTGGAATGGAGCAGCTTTTCATCTTCGAAAATCGGGTGGGACCGGCTGAGAGAGTGCAGGTAATATTCGCGCCGATCTCCTGTGCTATTCTTCGCGGCCCTGACGCTGTTGAACGTCGGGGAACACTGAACTGACGCGGTGCGTGAAGTCCGATTCGGGCCACCGAAACCTTGATGTTCTCAAAAGATCAATCACATAAGCAGGGGTCTGCCCGTAACGCTGAGCTTTCGGCAGGGAAGACAGGTTCCCCGTGTCTGATTGGGAGAGAGACGACGATCGAGGGAGCGATCCGCGGTACCGAAAACGTGCTCGTGGAAGGAATCGTTCGCGGCGAGATCGATCTCCAGAGCGACCTGCGCGTCGGTCGGGACGCGAGAGTTGAGTCGACCGTGCATGCTCGAAGCGTCTATGTCGAGGGTACCGTGATCGGCAATGTCTCGGCGGATGAGAAGGTGGAACTCATGGCGAGTGCGGTGGTCGACGGAAACATCCGTGCTCCCAAGATCGTGGTGGCGGAGGGCGCACGATTCCGTGGCTCCGTAGACATGGGCGCAGATCCCGCTACTTCGTAAGCAATCTGACCAGGATGCGCACGCGCACATGACCGTGCCCAGGAGCGAGCAATGAAACGTACTGTCGAGAGTAAGAAGCAGAAGAAGGCCTCGGTCCGTCCGACGCGCGAATACAAGAACTTCATCAATGGAGAATGGGTCAGCTCGGGAACGAAAAAGACGTTCGAGAACAGGAACCCGGCCAACAGCGACGACCTCATCGGGACGTTTCAGGAGTCCGACAAGCGAGACCTCGAGGCTGCCGTCGACGCGGCTCACGCTGCATTCAACAAGTGGAGGCTGACGCCCGCTCCGAAACGCGCCGAGTACATCTATCGCGTGGGAGAGATCCTGCGTCGTGACAAGGAGAAGATCGCGCGGGAGATGACCCGGGAGATGGGCAAGGTTCTCGAGGAAACCCGAGGCGACGTCCAGGAAGCAATCGACATGGCCTACCTCGCGGCGGGTGAGGGACGGCGTCTCTACGGTCAGACTACGCCTTCCGAGTTGCCGAACAAGTTCAACATGTCGGTTCGAATGCCACTTGGTGTTGCCGGTCTGATCACACCGTGGAACTTTCCGATCGCGATTCCCGCATGGAAGTCGATGCCTGCGCTGGTGTGCGGCAACACCGTAGTGATCAAGCCAGCATCTTTGACTCCGTTATCTGTCGCGATGCTGACCGAAGCGTTCGAAGAGGCCGGGTTGCCTCCCGGTGTGTTCAATCTCGTGACGGGCGGTGGCAAGGAAGTCGGCGAGCCGATGCTCAAGAACGACAAGGTCAAGGTGATTTCTTTCACGGGATCAACGGATGTGGGGCGCGATATCTCCATCGCATGCGCGCCGACGTTCAAGCATCTGCATCTCGAGATGGGTGGGAAGAACGTCATTCTCGTCATGGATGACGCGGATGTGGATCTGGCGGTCGACGGCGCTCTCTGGGGCGCTTTCGGGACTGCAGGACAGCGATGCACCGCAGCCTCGCGAGTCGTCGTTCATCGCGCGGTGTACGACAGCTTCGTCGAGAAGCTGGCAGCGCGCGCCAAGAAACTCCGTGTGGGTGATGGTGCAGACGAGAAGACCGACATGGGGCCGTCGGTCTCGGCTTCACAGCTGAAAACCGTTGCGAAGTACGTGAAGATCGGCAAGGGCGAAGGTGCTTCGCTGGTTGCGGGCGGCAAAGTCCTCACAGGAAAAGATGGATCGTTCGACTACGCGCTGGGCAACTTTCACGAGCCGACGGTTTTTGCTGACGTAAAGCCCGATATGCGGATTGCGCAGGAAGAGATCTTTGGCCCCGTCACGGCTGTGATGAAGTGCGATTCGCTGGAAGAAGCCATCGAGATCGGTAATGGGGTTCGCTACGGATTGTCGTCTTCGATCTACACGCGTGACATCAACAAGGCGTTTGTGGCGATGCGCGACATGTACACCGGGATCTTTTACGTGAACGCGCCGACGATCGGTGCCGAAACGCACCTTCCGTTCGGAGGGACGAAGGACACGGGGAACGGGCATCGTGAGGCGGGGATCGCGGCACTGGATGTATTCAGCGAGTGGAAGTCGATCTACGTCGATTACTCGGGATCCCTGCAGCGAGCGCAGATCGATAACGAAGAGTAGCGCGAGCGCAGCGAGGAGTCGCTCCCCTCTCCCCGGCGGGGAGAGGGTGGTCGCGTCGAGCGACCGGGTGAGAGGTGTGGAAGTCTCGCGACAGAAGTGACAAATCGCTGGCAGTCACGTCCCCGGAGGCTAGGAGTCTGCGCGGCAGAAACTGGCACAAAATTTTCTGCTTGCGACGATGCCCTACAATCGACGATCGGCGATGAAGGCAGGGTTGAAGTACCCGTAAAAATGAGCAAAATCGGACGAATCCCGTTCTGTCGCGCAGA
>DATLXH010000039.1:0-4943 GCA_035576005.1 Thermoanaerobaculia bacterium
ACGACGGATAGCGGCCTGTCTGCTTCGTTGCACGGCAATTTCGCTCCTTGACATAGTGTCGACTATGCCTTCGTCGCAAAATCGCCGTGCGCCTCGCATCCAAGCCACTCTCCGCCGTCTCACGACAAAGGTCTGTGAGAATTGCGGGCTGCCCGCTTTTTCCACAACATCTCTGTCGCCTCGCGGTGAGGATCTGTGAGGATACAGGCCAGGCCTGCTGGAACGGTTTTCATCCCTTGGCATCGCGATTCCATAGGCTTCCGGTATGGCAACGCTAAAGAGTGGTGGGAAGCCGTCAATCACGATCCTCTACGACGCACACGAAGAGGTCGAGCGCAAAGCTGCTTTGGATCGGAAAGAGAAGTTTCCGGCGCTGGTCTGCGATCAGATTGAAGAGGTGCTCACCAAGCGCGGATACCCGGTACGCAAGCTCGCCGCCGAACCGCCGATCAAGCGGCTGGTTCGTCAGCTCGAGGATGACAACAGCGACCTCATCTTCAACGTCTGCGAGTCGTTGGCCGGGTCCGGAAACGAGGAGCGCCGCATCGCGACGATTCTCGAGCTCCTCGACAAGAGGTTTACCGGTTCCGGTTCTCTGGCACTCACACTCGCAGGCGACAAATCGCTCGCAAAGAAGCTCTTCGAATTTCACAAGATCAAATCTCCGGAGTTCTCGATCATTGCGCCTGGACACATCGAGGGAAGCTCGCGGCTCAACTCGTTTCCACTCATCGTCAAACCGATTGCTACCGACGCTTCGATCGGGATCACGGCCAAATCCGTCGTCCACAATGTGTCCGATCTCATGGAACGTGTTTTCACGATCCACGAAGAGTTCAAGACGCCGGCTCTGGTCGAGGAATACATCGATGGGCGGGAAATCTATGTTGGCCTGCTCGGAAACCCGCCGGAAGTGCTGCCTCCAATTGAATGGGACTTGTCCAAGTTGCCAGCTGATATGCCTCGCATTGCCGGCACCGAAGCCAAGTGGGAAGAGGAGAAGAATCCGGGGTTCAAGGCCGCGAAAGAGTTTGTTCCTCAGGACATCGTCAACGACAAGGTGATCATGGGTCGGATCAACAACGTCGTGCTCACGGCCTACAAAGCTTTACTCATACGCGACTACGCTCGAATCGACATGCGACTCAAGCCCGACGGGATCCCCTACATCATCGAGGTGAATCCCAATCCATGGCTCGACAAGGCGGCCGAGTTCAGCATGGCAGCGCGGAAGCACAAGCCGGAGCTGGGGTACGGAGATGTGATCGAGAAGATCGTGGAGCTTGCGATGAACCGGGAGTTCCGCGAGAGAAGCGGCCTTCAGCGTTAGCCTTCGCGGTTCTGCGGCGGTCGAGCGGAACACCTGAACGGCGGAGATCGGTAAAATGACGGACGATAATTAAAGGCGGGGGAAAAGACATGGCCTTACGACCGATCAAATCAGCTTCGATTTCATTCGGACTCATCTCGATTCCTGTTAAGTTTTATACGGCGACTCATCAGGAAGACATCTCCTTCAATCTGATTCATGAGTCGTGCGGGTCTCGGGTCAATCGCAAGTACTGGTGCCCCGAGGATGAAGAGATCGTAGAGTCGAGCGAGCTGATCAAGGGATACCAGTTCACGAAGGGGAAATATGTCACCTTCACGAAAGACGAGCTCGAGTCTCTCGAAACTGACGACAACAGATCGCTCGAGATCTCCGAATTTCTCAACCTCGACCAGATCGATCCTCTTTTTTTCGAGAAGGCCTATTTCCTCGGCCCCGCCGACGGAGGTGGCAAGACTTACAAGCTGCTTGCGTCGGCGATGAAAAAACAGGGGAAGGTTGCAGTCGCCCGTTGGGTCTCGGCCAATCGCGAACATCTGGTGATTCTTCGCCCGTTCGAGAAGGGGATCATCCTGCACACGATGTTCTATGCCGACGAAGTGCGGGACTTTGGCGCACTCGACATCGAAACGTCAGAGGTGAAAGATAAGGAGCTGAGGCTTGCCGAGCTTCTGATTGATGAGTTGTCCGAGAAGAAATTTGACCCTCTCCGATATAAGGATGAGTATCGCGAACGTGTGCTCGAGAAGATCGGGAAAAAGTCCAAAGGCCAGGACATCATCAGCGACAAGGGAGAGGACGAGGAGACAGGTGGCGAGGTCATCGACATCATGGAAGCGCTTCGTCGAAGCCTCGAGGGGTCTGGCGCACCGAAGCGGAGGGCTTCCGCGGCGAAGAGTGAGACCACAACTGCGAGGAAACGCAGCACCAAGACGGCCCGGCCGCGACGGGCATCTTGATCGTGGTTAAACAGCTCGACAAATACCAGAAGATGCGCGATTTCGGAGTGACTCCGGAACCGAGCGGAAAGACGTCGAAGGCGAAGAAAAGCAAAAAGCTGATCTTCGTCGTGCAAAAGCATCAGGCCTCACATCTTCATTACGACTTTCGTCTGGAGATGGAAGGCGTTCTCAAATCGTGGGCTGTACCGAAAGGGCCGTCGTATGACCCGTCGGTCAAGCGGCTTGCGATGATGACCGAGGATCATCCCTACGACTATGCGGGATTCGAAGGCATCATCCCGTCGGGGAACTATGGCGGTGGCAATGTCATCGTCTGGGACAAGGGAACGTGGGAGTTCATCGAGCCTGGTGATGATCCTGTGGCTGCAGTCAGGAAAGGAAAGCTGACATTCAGCCTCGATGGCAAAAAACTCAAGGGCGAGTGGGCGCTGGTGCAGTTGAAAGGTCCTTCTCAAAAAGGGAACGAGTGGCTTTTGCTCAAGCACCGCGACGGGTACGCGAGCTCCGACTTTGACATCACCGAGGAGGCGCCGTTGTCGATTCTTTCCGGGCGCTCGGTTGAGGAAGTCGATCCTCAGAACGTCTGGCAGAGCAATCGAAGTGCCGCGGGGAAGCCGCAGACGGTCGCATCCGCTTTGAAAAAACAAGCCGCGGCGAAGAAGAGAGCAGCGGTGAAGAGGAAAGCGAAACCGCCGGTGAGCGCGTCAAAAAGCGAGTAGCTGTTAAGTCGTCGCGGAAAGTTGCGACGAGGGCGAAGACGGTGAAGGTGGGAGAGCCGAAGCGAGCCGAAAAAGTGTAGGGCGTCACGCGTCCACGCAGCGTGGGTGGGCCGCGCAGGGTTTTTCTGGACAACAAATCCGACCTCGCGTTGACCGCCTACGAGGAGCTGCAACATCGGTGGGGTCCGCTGAGTTGTCATCCCGAGCTTGGGCGTGTGGGCGGGAGGGGCGAGGGATCTCGCAAGCTCGTACACGGTTCGATCCTAACAATGGCCGCCGCGCACGGTTGTAGAACAGAGTTCCGGGTCTGACGGACGACCCCGGAACGTTGACCGGACAGAGTACGAGCTTGCGAGATCCCTCGCCCCGCCCACCCCTCCACCCAAGCTCGGGATGACAACTCTCTTTTTTGGTCGCGGTACTTCCCGCTTGGGATAACGATCGTTTCGGCGCCGCCGCGGCTGCTCGCGAAGATCAACAGGCTGAGATCGCGATCAGGCTGAGATCGCGAAACCTTTCTGTTCGTCGAGGCTCAGAGCTTCCCATTCGGTCTGGGCCTGACGGAGCAATCTTTTTTCCGAGTCAAAGCTGGCGCGCACGATCGCCTCGGTGAGGGGAACCCATTCAACGTCATCGACCTCACTCAGCTGAGGGGTTAATGTTCCTCCCAGGTAGCGCATGAGATAAAAATCGACGCTCTTCTGAATCAAAGAGTCGCGGGCGCGGAAAAAATATTCGATGGTTTCCAGCGGCTTGATCACCGCTCCGTCGATGCCTGTTTCTTCCTGCACTTCGCGAAGCGCCGCCTGCTCTGAGGTTTCGTCACCGCTGAGTGCACCCTTCGGGAGACCCCAGCGTGTTCGACCGCGGGTGGCAATCATCGCTACGTGAACTTCCCCATTCCGGACCACCAGCACGGCGCCTCCGGAGGAATGCTCTTTGCGGATCTTCTTGGAGTCAGGCATCGGATTCATTCTACAGCCTCGCAATGCTCCCGCGACGGGCGTACCATTTCCATAGATCACTCTGAGTGACGAAGGACTAACTGGAGGAGGTTGCCATGTCAACGATGGGAGCAATCGCGCTCGTGGCTGTTGCCGCTGTTGCAGCAATGGCCTGGTTCTACCTACGAAACCAGGCCACGCACCAACTCCAGGAGATCCTCAACCGGCGCAAGAGCTCGTCGAAAGTCGCGACCCTGGCCGACTATGTAGAGGGGATGGAGCACATCCCGCTGGTCGTCGCCCTGAGCGAGTCAACGTTCTTTTACGAGAATCGGGATCTGCAGGCTGAGATCGAGCTCAGTCGGGTTGACGAGGTCGAGTTCGACGATGAGCTCTCGACGGGTAAGGATGTCGCGCACGGCAAAGTGATGCGCCTCAGGAGTCATGGCCGCGTCTTCGAGTTTATCCTCGACCCGGCAGGTGCGAGCGAGTGGGCACAGCGACTGCCGTCACATCGGATGGGGGAACCGGGCGCCGTGCATGCGGGATGAGTGCTGGAAGGGTGTGTCAGCTCGGCCTTCCCGTTCGGACAGGCTCGGAATGGCCCTCTCGGCCCTCCTGTTCCTTGACAGGCGCCGGGGTGGTCATTAGATTGACCGGCCGATTCAAGAGGTTCCGAGAGGTACGGGGTGTAGCGCAGTCTGGTAGCGCACCTGCTTTGGGAGCAGGGGGTCGTGGGTTCGAATCCCCCTGCCCCGACCATTATCCTGGCGCTCGTAGCTCATCTGGATAGAGCATCAGCCTTCTAAGCTGGGGGTAGCAGGTTCGAGTCCTGCCGAGCGCACCACAGTGCTAATGGGTAGAGACAAGAAATTAGAAGTTGAAATGATTTATTTATATTCAATGGCGGACGTAGCTCAGTTGGTAGAGCCCCGGATTGTGATTCCGGTGGTCGCGGGTTCAAGCCCCGTCGTTCGCCCCAGTTTTT
>DATLXH010000040.1:0-57453 GCA_035576005.1 Thermoanaerobaculia bacterium
GCGGCCTGTCTGCTTCGTTGCACGGCAATTTCGCTCCTTGACATAGTGTCGACTATGCCTTCGTCGCAAAATCGCCGTGCGCCTCGCATCCAAGCCACTCTCCGCCGTCTCACGACAAAGGTCTGTGAGAAATGCGGGCTACGAGCTTTCACATCGGGCGCGCGGCATCGTCGGGCGAAGGAACCACTCCGCTACCTTCCTCGAGGATCTCCCGACACACTTCGAGTCGCTTCATGAACCGCTCGGTAACCATCGAGCCGGCCTTTGGCGGCATCCAGTCGGGAATGTGTAACGACTCGGCGGCAATCTCCATCACCACCTGATCCGGCGTGCTTCCCTCCCTCCTGGCGACTGACGTCCTCTGCATCAGGGCCCGTACCCCGGACGCGTCGATTACTCGCGCACAGGCCAGCGCCACTTCCGCGGGAGTAGCGGGCGCATCGAGTCGCCCGAGGGAGGCGATGACCCTGCGAAGCTCGGTGGCCTCCAGCAGGGGACCCATGGCAAGCAGAGTCCTCGAGACGTTTCCCAGCTTCTTGAGCCAGTCACCCAGTCCTTCGAAGAGAAGCAGCAGCTCCATTTCACGTCGATCACCCTCACTCGGTGGCTCGTACAGGTGGCGGGCGATCGCGGCTATGCGTTCGGTATCCTCGAACCTGGAACGGCCGTCGAGGTCCTGATAGAGAGGTTTCACGAACGCAATCAGGGATGGGGCGAGCGGCATCTTGAGTTCAGCCTGCGAGGCGTCAGGGTGGGAAAGTTGCGGGAAGCCTGACTTACCGCATGTTCATCACGATGTAGCCAACGAGCGCGAGCACGATGATCGCCACGATGATCATGACTGGAGCGTTGTTGCGTGACGTGCTCTCTCCGACCTGCTCGATGATGACCTTCTTGCTGACTCTGTTGCTGTCTTCGTCCATGTGGTGGCTGTCAAGCAACGGCGGTGCCACGAGAACCCGGCGCGGGAAGCAGTCGGGAGGCCACGAGAAAAATCGGAACCGCGAGGCAGCCCACCGCTGCAGCAACAAGATAGGCGAATTGGAATCCGACGCGCTGGCTCAGCAGACCCGTCACCAGAGAGCCGGTCCCGATGCCCGTATCGAAGGCCCACAAGATGCTGCCGAACGTTCCGCCTCGCCTGTCGGGATCAGTCTTGGCGAGCACGAAGGTGACGAACGCGGGATAGGCACCACCAAAACCGCTGCCGAACAGGATCGCGGCGAGAACGATCTGCCATGTCGAGCTGGCGGTGGCCAGAATAGCCAGAGCCACGGGGACGAGCAGAAGGGATGGATAGAGAACTCGGAGAGGACCGTGAGTGTCGCCGAGCCGTGCGGTGAAGATTCTCATCACGATGATGGTGATGGCAAAGCAGGTGAAAAAGAGAGAGGCGGGCTCGAGCTTGCGCTCGATTGCCATGAGCGCGACGTAGCTCGTCACTCCGCCGTATCCGAAAGAAACTGCAAACAGCGCCATCGCGACTGCGGTCACGCGTAAATCAATTTTAAAGCCCTTCGCGCGCACGCTGCCCGAGCCGACTTCCTTCACGCGTGCCGCCAGGATGAGCATGGCAATCGAAAGTACGGCGAGCTCGCAACAGAGCACGAACCATCCGAACCTTCGATAAAGAAAGAGTCCGATCCAGGGAGCGACGGCGACGGCCGCGGTGCTGGCCATACCCCAATAGGCGATTCCTTCCGTGCGTCGCGATTCCGGAACGAGGTCGCTCATCATCGCCGCGCTCGAGGCAAGGATTCCGGACCAGATGCCGCCATGCAGCATCGCAAACACAAGAAGGATTGCGATGTTGGTAATTGCGCCATAGAGCAGGGAGAGGAAGATGAAACTGAAGGCAGCAAGCATCAGGATCCGCTTTCTACCGAAGCGATCGGAGATGCTTCCGGTGACCGGAGCGGCAAAAGCGCTCGCATATGTGTAAGCCGCGAGGAACCAGCCGGCGGTCGCGCGATCGCCACCGAGGTCGAGGATGTGGAAGGGGATCGCCGGAAAAAGCTGAAACGCCGACAGGAATGTGATGAAGCCGAAGCCCCATATCCTGAGGAACTCGGAGGTGAAAAGAGTTGCGGGGCGATTCGCAGAGGGCTGAGGGGTCACGCTATCCCTGGATTGTAAAGGCACATGATTGGTGCGTTCGTCTGTCACCCCTTCCCGACCCCGCACAACGGGTGATCGCTCGGCAGTACTGATGGTCTTCGATCACGTCTGTTCTGCCATCTGATGCCGTTAACCCGCATTTCTCACAGACCTTTGTCGTGAGACGGCGGAGAGTGGCTTGGATGCGAGGCGCGCGGCGATTTTGCGACGAAGGCATAGTCGACACTATGTCAAGGAGCGAAATTGCCGTGCAACGAACGAGACAGGCCGCTATCCGTCGTCTCGCGGCAAAGGTCTGTGAGAAATGCGGGTTCGGTCAGTTGCTGGGCGTCAGTGTGAGGATGACGACCTCCGGACTCATTCCGAGTCGGAACGGGACGAGCCAGTAACCGGCCCCCGTTGTGATGTAGAGCTGCGAGTCTTCACGTCTGTACAGACCCATGTCGAATGGGAGGAAAACTCCTGCAAGGGACCAGCGAATGGCCCTGATCCCAAACTGTCCACCATGTGTGTGTCCTGCGATGGTGAGCGCGATTCCTCGCCTCCGGGCGAGGGTGAAGGCGTCCGGCTGATGTGCCAGCAGAATCGTCGGAGCGTTGGGGGCAGAGCCGGCCATCGCCTTGTCGAGATCTGGTGCGAGGCCAGGGCGCGCCCTGCGCCCTCCGGCAGCAGCAGCAAAGTCCGACAGGCCCGCCACCCAGAGTTTCGCCGAACCCCTTCCGACTTCCTTTCCACGATTTACCAGCAGCTCCACACGACTCCCTGCCATTCCCCTGATCACCTCCTCAGGGTTCCCGTACATCTCGTGATTTCCCAGAGCTGCAACGATTGGAATGTCTGAAGGAATCGAGCTCAGTCCCTTCAGTAGCTTCGGAACGAAGAAGGGATCGTCGTCGATGAAATCCCCTGCGATTGCTACGATCGCGGGTCTCTCGGCGCGCACCGTCTCAGCGGTGCGAGTCAGCCTCGAAGGCCTCGTGAACAGGCCGACATGCAGATCGGAGAGCAATGCGACTCTGTAACCGACGAGTTGCGGATCGAGGTTCCGGATCGCGACGGTGACTCGCTCCACCCTGAGCGGCACGAGTGCGTGATAGACCCCGATCAAGGCGAGAAGAACCAGAACCGCCAGCCAGGCGATGGATGAGCGGCGAGAGAAGTCGACGAATCTCCGCCGCCTTGCTGCCACGATCCAGATAATCGACATGATCGCCACGAAAGCTGAATAAACGAAGACGACAATGAGCCAGCTGAACCAGATGGGACCTAACGTCGCACGCACGAGACGGATGTAGGGATTCGTTCGGGCAGACAGGATGAACGGGAGCAACGGCCAGACGAGATTCCCTGCCACTGCAGTGACGATGATCAGAGATCGCCATCTCGGATGGAAAGCGAGCAGAGATCGGATCGTGACGAAGTTGAAAAGAGCGAACGCCGCGACTATGAGGAAGAATACCCAGCTCATGAACCCGCTCTGTCGCAGGTCTCGGGAACGATCAGAGACGCATAACCAATCGAGACGAAACCACGAGAGAGTTCAACAGCGGCAGCGCCGCGTGACTCGCGCCGAAACGCTTGTGCCCTTATCATGGTCCGCCGAAGGAGGCCTGCAATGCTACGACTCTTCACGATCACGACTCTTGCCCTCGCCCTGGCCGGCTGCGGAACCATCTCCCGGAGTGGATCCGACGCCATACCAGTCAAGTCGGTTCCATCAGGGGCGACCGTAGACGTCATCTGCGACGGCAAGGATCGATTCCAGGCAGTGACCCCTGCAAATGTGGCCTTGCGGCGACGTTCAAATGATTGCTTTTTTTCTTTCACGCACGATGGCTACGAGCCGGCGCGAGTGTACCTTACCCGGCGGGCGCCAAACGGTGTTGAAGGCCCGGGTCGCTGGGTCGCGCGCGCCACACCTCTTGCCCCCAACACCGAGGGTGTCAGCGTAGACGCGATCTTCGAAGAGCCAACGGTCTACGACAAGGGTGGGATCTCGGTCACGCTGCAGCCGGTCGGAGGGGCGCAGTAGGCGATCGATCCTGAAAATCACACGAAGCCTCGATGCGTGCCGTAGCACTTCGTGCATAATTTCTTCACATGCACATTGAGGACTATGCACCCCTCGGCAACTTCAACTCCGCGGCTCTCGTGTCGAATGATGGGGCGTGACGAGAACTCGATGACCGAGCCGGTCAGTCCGCCAGTACGTGGAGTCTCGCGGAGCGATTCGAACGCAGACCTAGGATTCGGGTCCGTTGTAGCCCAGCAGAGCCGGACGCGATTTCTAAACCGCGACGGCAGCTTCAACGTGCGCAGGGAAGGACTGCGTTTCTTCGAATCGATTTCCCTCTACCACACGCTCCTGACGATGACGTGGGGACGATTCCTCACATTGTTCACGTTGACGTATCTGTTGATCAACGCTCTGTTCGCCATCGCGTACGTTGCGTGCGGACCCGCGGCGCTTGCAGGGATTCCTCACGAGATGAGCGTGGGAAGAAGGACGCTCGAGGCGTTCTTCTTCCGCGTTGACACGCTCGTGACGATCGGTTACGGGAACATCAGCCCGTCGAGCATAGCGGCGAACGTGATTGTGACGGTGGAGTCGCTGGTCGGGGTTCTCGGCATCGCTCTTGTGACGGGAATCATTTTCGCCCGCTTTGCGAGACCAACCGCGCAGATCATTTTCAGCGATCGTGCGGTCGTGGCTCCTTACCGCGGAATCGAAGGGTTCATGTTCCGAATCGCGAACCAGCGGAGCTCTCAGATTGTGGAGCTCGAGGCGAAACTGCTGCTGACCCGGTGGAAGCCGGGGACGGGGAGGAGTGAGCGCGAGTTCCTGCAATTGCGGCTCGAGCGCGACCGGGTCTCGTTTTTCCCACTTACCTGGACCATCGTTCACCCTATCGACGAGGAGAGTCCGCTGAGAGGTCTGACTCAGGAGCAGATACGCGAGACCGAGCCTGAGTTTCTCATCATGTTGAGTGGCTTCGACGAGACGTTCTCACAGACAGTGCACACGCGATCCTCTTACCGGATCGACGAGATTCTTTTTGGAGTGCGCTTCAAGAGTCTCATCCGCTCGTCGGAGGGAGATTCGCTGAGAGTGAACATTCGGGAGATTCACGACATCGAGATAGTGCAGGAGTGAGCCTGCGAGGCGGATCGACTCGCCGGGGCGTGGGCAGCTGGTCAACTTGAGGGTCCGAGTGTCATCACCTTTCACAAGTGCCACAAGCCGGGAACCCGTTTCCAGAAAGCTCCCAGCGGTAACGTGGGTTGCGCCAATCATTTCTTTGCTCAGTGGCGGCTCGTCGCCTTTCGCTGCAACGCAATCAAGGAACAGCGACGGAGTCGGCAACGTCGCAGCGGTTACGGGTACGTTGGAGCCCGCCTATAACAAAAACGTTTGAGTACGACGACCTCAACAGGCTCGTTCTCACCCACGGCTCCGATGTCTGCTCCTATGGCGAAGGCAGCTTTGATTGGGGCCTCTGTATCCATCAAGAATGGTCTTGACGCGAGAACCGGATCTACCGCGGCTGCTTTGGCGGAATCGGCGATGCAACTAACAACTCGGAAATGATCGTAATACCTCCGTATACGTTGACCTCTGTATACGTTGACCTCTTTTGAGATTGGCGTGTACGCGCATACACTGGGGGCAGGCTATGCGGAGTTTCCTAACCAGCCATTCGCGATTTACGTGAGGAACGCTCAATGAACTCTCTAGCGATCCGGTTAGGCGTCGCGATAGCAATGACGATGGCGGGCGCGGTGGGGGCCCAACCGCTGATTTCTGCCATAACGCCCTCTCGTGGCTCGATCAACGGGGGAGAGGTTGTAGAAATCACTGGCCAGCTGTTTAAAGTCAGCTGTCCACAGTCTTGCGATCTTGAAAGCGGCGTTTTCTTTGGCGGAGTGAGAGCCGAAGTTATTAAGCTCACGGCAACGTCTGCAACCGTCAACCCCCCCAAACATGCTCCAGGAACTGTCGATGTCACCATCCTAAACGGAACGACAGGACGAGCTGTCGCAAGAGACGCGTATACCTATGTGACGTCGGGAGGAGATCCGGAGTACGAAAGAATCTTGATCCCTACATATATATCTGGACCGGGCGGCCTGCCGGGAGCGTTTGGATCAGTGTTTAAGACGTTTCTGTTCGGCAGACAGCCCGTTAGTCCTGCGCCTCCACGCGTAACGCAGTCCCCGGATCCGACCTGCAGATACCCTGAGTGTCAGGCGGACTTGCCGACTTCCTTTTTCTTCAGTCCGGTCCTTACCACGAATCAGGACTTGGCGGCGTTTCTGTACATCCAAAAATTCAAGCCCCAGGACATTCCACTTTACGATACAGCGAAGCGGGGCCTAGGGGAGCCAGACGTGGCCCTGCATCTGCGAGTACAAGATATCTCTCGGCAGTCCCAGACGTGGGGAACGGAAGTTCCGATCGTTCGGGAATCGGAGGCGCGCACAGAAGTCCATCTTGTGGACATTCCGACATCCTCTGCATTCAGGAAAAAGATTCGAGTGTTTGATTTTTCTGGTCTTAACGGTTTGCAAATGCAAGCGACCATCACAGATATGGCGACCGGCTCCATCCTTGCGAAGAAAGACCTAACTTTGTCAGGCGCCACGTTCAATGGAGCGGGATATCCCCTTACTCCTGCATCGTCGCAGTTCGACTTAACTTCCACGGATTTTACACGTCTACCAGAAACGGAACGTGTTTCAGTAACTATCCTGCCAAAAACCTTCGCGCTGGTGCGTTACTGGGGCTACGCCACGATAGTAAACAATGAGACCCAGCACATCACCCTCATTACGCCTCAATGAGAAGGGCCGAACGGGCAAGAAGTACACATGCGACCCGGAAAATGCCCGAATTCGAAAGAGAAGGGAAATCCGCCCACCCTCCCCATTCGGTCGGCACGGTGCAGGTCAGTGCGGGCGGCTTGATGGGAACGGCAAGGCGGGAACTCCAAGGGGCCCAATCAGGACTTTGCGATCTTCGTCACCAACGCGCGACTCCAGTGATGAGAAGTCGAGCGATCGCGATCACTATTTTGGTTTTTCTTTGCACGGTTTACCAGGCAGGCGCGCAGCAAGAAGCGCCTCCTGGGTTCGTGCGTGTGTTACTCCCCATCGACATTCGAGAGACGGCCGGACGTTTTGGATCGTTATGGAAAAGCGAGTTGGCTATCTACAACTCAGGGCCGGATTTCGTACAGTTTCGGCCAGTCGCCTGTCCGTTCGAGTGCACCTTCGGGCTTCTTGATCCAGGTACGAGCGTCAATCCGTCAAGGCTTCAGGGTTTCGGTCAATTTCACGGTAGTCTTCTCTTCGTGCGTGTCGAACATGCTGCACAACTTCACTACAGCTTGCGTGTACTCGAGCTATCCCGTCGGGCTCTACCATATGGTACGGAGCTGCCAGTCGTGCGCGAGTCCGACTTTCGGACATCCGCAGCCTATCTGGTCAATGTGCCAATCGATGGCACATCGCGTCAAACAGTACGTATTTACCACCCCAACCCCCGTGCGCTTCCCGGAATAGAGTTTGACGTTCGTTTTTACCAGTCGCCTGGTCGTGACCTGATAGCTAAGAGGCGACTGGCCATCATCACGGCGCCAGATCCCGGTCTCATCGGTGCCCAAGTCCTGTTTTTCAACGTGTCGGGTATCGCGCAACTGGACGATCTATACGTGAACGTTCCCGAGCTTCGCGCGTTTTCGAGGGTTACCATAGAAGTTGCTCCCGTAACGCCGGGCACGAAGTTCTGGACATATTTTCAGGCTATCGATAACGATACGCAGGCGTTGTCTGTCGTGACACCGCAATCTGATCCAAAAAAGTGAGAGCGGAACGACAGAAATCGCTCGTTCAACATTTTGGGAAGAACCCCTTTAAAAACTCGCCAACTGGAATGGTAATGGGGAACCGAAACTTTCTCGGGGTCTTTTGGGGTCGCAGCTTCAGCAGAGCGTTGAAGGCCTTGGCCGTGAGGGGGTCTGTGGGGGTCGCAGCTTCAGCAGAGCGTTGAAGGCCTTGGCCGTGTGTACCTCAGCTGAGCAGGAGCCTTCATAATGATCGAAACTTCAGAATGGAACCAAGGTGTTCAGGGTTAGCTTTTGACCTGATACTCTCTCACGGAGGCCAGTCTGGTGATCAAGACTGGTAGCGCGGCCTCACAGGTCTAGGGGCGGCCTTTGATTCACGGCCGCAATGAGTGAATGCCATGGTGAATCGGCGAGTCACTCCTACGTTGAAGCGGTGCCCCCCGTCCGAAGTACAAAATTCACTTCTTAGAGGAAGCGGAAGAGCGGCTACGCGAGCGCGAGTTGCAACTGGGCAACCTGTTCGCGCAATCCGCTGTCGCGCCGCATGAGTCGCTCGCATTCCGCGACGAGCTGTGTGACGCGGCTGCAGCTCCGTAACCGCAGTGTCTGAGCAATCACTCGCAGTCTTCGTCTTCCCTCATACACGCCCAGCCATGCGGCAAGTGTGCGGGCAAATCCACCGCTGCTGCGACGAATCTCTCTACGCGTGGTGCCGAGTGTCTTTGCGATCGCCCCGATAAGCTCTCCCATCGACGGCCGTAACGCGGAGCGCTGGTCGTGTGGAATGTCGGTCTGCCGCCAGTTGATGGTCACCTTCTGTCGCATCTTCCGTAGCCACTCTTCGGTGCCGAGGAACGCCCTCCGGCGCAGTCCATTCCAGATCGGGTCCGGCCTCGTGATTCCTTCTGCAACGTACGACACGTAATTCTGCTGCCACGATTTGTCGTCGCCGAAGTACGGAACAAGCTCGCTCGTCTGAAGCCACTCGCTCCTGGCATCAAGCCCTGCCGTAGCGCGGTAACTCGACCAGCGATAGTCGGCGGGTGCCGCGACCATATTGGCTCGGACCGAATTGAGGATCACGTAACGCGCAAGGCGCTGCATGTACTCGTCGGTCTGCACGTGGATCGCTTTGTAACGCTCTCCGAAAAGGTGCCCGACCTTCTGATGCCTTCGGTTGTACCAGGAAGCATAGGAGCCATTGAGCCACTTCATCCCATCAGAGAGATTCGGTTGTGGCGTTTGGAGGAGGAGATGGAAGTGATTGGTCATGAGTACGTACGCGCTGATGATCCATCCATATCGGCGCGCGGCCAGGCCGAGGAGTGCGAGGAAGCGTTCGCGATCGCCGTCGTCCTCGAAGATCTCCTGCCTTCGATTGCCGCGCGCAGTGATGTGATAGGTCGCTCCAGGTCGCTCGATCCGCAGTGCTCTTGTCATGCAGCCGAGGATCCACCGGCACCCGACAGGATCCGAGGGATTCTACGAAAACCACGCAAAAACCTCCTCGGAATGGAAACTATCGGGTGGGTTCCAGGGATTCTGGCTACGGGATGTAGAGTTGGGTCTGAATGACCGGGCTTATGAAGCTGCGACCCTCGATCTTCTCTCGGCGAGAGATACGAAGACCTCGCCCTTTTCGAAGACTGGCGAGACTTTCACGCCCCTCTCCCTGCTTCGCTCCGCTCGCTTCCCTCTCCCCGCCGGGGAGAGGGATTACGCCGCTTCGCGGCTCAACGACGTCAGACAGTGAACCGGTACAGTCTACGCGTGACCAGCGAAGGCCTCTCGCGTGAGGTTCTCGGCTCCTTCGCTCGTCACCACCAGATCGTCCTCGATCCGAATCCCACCGAACTTCCGGAACAGCTCGACCCGTTTCCAGTCTACATACTTTGCGTTGTCGCTCCGCTCGAGCTCGCCCAGGAGTGATTCGATAAAGTAGAGCCCCGGCTCAATCGTGAAGACCTGCCGCTCCTCGATCACACGCGTGAGCCGAAGGAATGGGTGACCATCAGGCTTCGGAAT
Source organism: Thermoanaerobaculia bacterium (assembly GCA_035576005.1). Classification (GTDB taxonomy): domain Bacteria; phylum Acidobacteriota; class Thermoanaerobaculia; order Gp7-AA8; family Gp7-AA8; genus DATLXH01. The sequence continues at coordinate 9,990 of DATLXH010000040.1, forward strand.
CGTGCTGCCATCGGAGTCAGCCGAGAAGCCTGCAACATCGTGCACCTGAAGCCCGATGAAGTGGCCGAGGCCGTGAGGGAGGAAGGAGCTCGTGATGCGAAGCTCCACGGCACTCTCAGGCTCAACGTTGATGATTCTGAATTCCGAGAGGATCTCGGCAACTTTCTGATGAGCGAGCAGGTGAAGGGTCCGGTAGTCGACGCCCGGCCGGACCTCGTCGCAGATGGCCTGCTGCGCTTTGTCCATGGCAACGATCATCTGCTGGAACTCATCCTGACGCTGTGAGTAAGTCCTCGTGATATCGGAGGCGTATCCGTTGAAATCGGCGCCCGCGTCGATCAGGAAGGAGAAGCGTCCATCCTCGGCCGGCTGTGAGCGTTCCAGATGCTGGTAGTGAAGAATCGATGCGTTCTCATTGAGCGCGATAATGTTTCCGTACGGCAGCTCAGCTTCCGACTGCGTCGAGGCGCGGAGATAATCGAGATGAATCTGGTACTCCGAGCCTCCCTCGCGCCAGGTCCGCTCGGCGGCCCGGTGACCACGAACCGCCATCGCATTCGCGCGTCGCATGCACTCGATCTCGTACGCCGTCTTCCAGGTTCGCTCGTAGTGAAGACGATCGAGGAGATTCTGAGGATTCTGTTCGGCAAAACCCCACGCGGCGAATGAGTCGCTCGGCTCCCCGATGTACGCGCTTCTGTCCCCGTCGGCCTTGAAGTGTTTGAGCGCATCTTCCGGCGTCGCAATCAGTCTCACGTCGAAATAATCGACCCAGAAACCTGAAGGACTCGCAGCTGCCTTGTGCCAGTAATCTACAGGCTGAAAGTAGAGGAGTACCGGCTTGCGACCCGGTGTGTAGATGATCGAGCAGTTGGGATTTTTCAGGACCGGCACCCACGCCTTGAAGTGAGGATTCGGCTTGAATGGATACGGCAGATCGTCGAGGAAGATCATGTGCTGCTCCCCGCCGTGAATCACAACGGAGTCATAGCCACTCGCGCTCAGCGCACGGTCGTGCCGATCGCAGAGACTCTGAAAGTGTGCGGGGTAGAGTGTTGCGAGCTCGTTGTTCATGTCGTTTCATTCCTCGAGCATCGAAAGCTCAGCAGCGTTCAATCGTGTTCTAAATTGAGGGTGTCGCCCTAAAACTATCACCCGCTGATGTGAGAGCCAAGCAGACAGTTCGACGCCTCCCGCGAACCGGCGGCGCGATTCATCAGACTGAACGGCTCTACCGTGCTGGGATAGCCCCGGCCTTTTCGATGAGGGGGAGGGTCGCCGCTTCGCGTCGAAGGCTGGCGTCGAGACGACGGCGAGTGGCCGGGACTTTCTTTCGATACTGCTCGGTCTCGCGGAGGGAGCGAATGAGTCCTGCATCCATCCGGAGAAGGTTCGGGGAACCTCCGTTGTAAAGGGCGGCAGTCACAGCGTCGAGCTCTGCATCACTCGCGTTGAGTGCTCGCGCCTCCCGCTGCTTCGTGCCGACATGCGCGACCAAGAAGCGCGCCATTTCGGTCGGTGAGAAACGGGCGTCGAGCTCCCGACCGAGCATCTCGCCCACCTCGTACGCACGATTGCGTTTCAGGGGCTCCGGGTCGGAACCAAACTTCTCCCGAATCAGCACATCACGACGCTGCATCAACTCTTTCTGGTAACGCTTCCATGCGAGTCTCTGAAACAGCTTCCTTTCCTGATACTCCTTCTCTATGCGCTCACTGAACGCCCGGAGCCGCGTAATGTCCGGATCGACCAGAAGCGCGTCGAGCTCGAGCAATACATCAGCGTTGTGAGAATCATCCGCCTCGATTGCTTCCACGTAGTCCGGCGGCGCAAACGCAACCAGAGACGAGAGATCGCTCATGCCCTCCCGACGCAAGGCGAGTGCTGCATCAAGAAGCTCGCGGGCTCGGAGGATGTGCTGACTGTCGCAACGGTCAGCGAGACGTTCGGAGATTCCCGAAGCGTCCCCCAATGGCTTTTTCATGATGTAAGCACGCGCCGCATTTACGTAGTCGTGATCGACAAAAAGCTTCCCCGTGAACCCTTCCCGCAAATACGCGGTGGGAGTCGCCTGCGCAAGACCTACGGCTCCCGCCTCGGACACGATGAGAACTTTGCCATTGGTCTCAGCGTGAGCAATCGCAAGCAGGAACGAGAGAGCCACCTTGCTCCCTGAGGTTTCATTGGCGTGACCAATTGTCGAAACGAGCAATTCAGGATCGCGGGTCCAGAGCTTTGCGAGCTCGCGGCTCAGCGTCGCGCGGAGTCGCGAGCTCTCACTCGCTGCATCAACGGATGTCGGGCGGGTGTCAGGATCGGAGGGTTGCGCTCGTGTCGCAGGGGTGGTGAGGACAACGACGAGCAGCGCCCATCGAGCAACTCTCAGACGAATCATCTTCCCCACTTCCTCCGCGATCGGACGAGATCGAACGGTGCCGACCTCATCGCGTCGTAAGTGGCGAGGTCACACCGATATTTCAGTGCACCTGGGTTCCTTCAGATAAACAGAGCTCGCCGCTATGATTGAGTCACGTGAACCTCGTCCTTCTGTTCTCCGAAGATTTCGTCGATGAGCGACGAGTCGTCATCACCGGCCGGCGTTTCGTCCATATCAACGAAATTCATCGGGCCTCTGTTGGCGACCGTCTGGTCGTGGGGCTCGCAGAGGGGCGGATCGGGGCCGGGGTTGTCACGAGAATCGAAAGCACGAGTCTCGAGATGGTGGTTGAGCTGGATAGCGATCCGCCTCCGCCACTGCCCCTCTCATTGCTCCTCGCTCTCCCACGACCAAAAATGTTGAGTCGAGTGATCGAGACGGCTACCGCCATGGGCGTCAAGACGTTGTTCCTCATCAACTCCGCGCGTGTGGAGAAGAGCTTCTGGCAGAGCCACCAGCTCAGGGACGATATTTTGAGATCGCATCTGACCCTCGGGCTCGAGCAGGCGAAAGACACTCGCTTCCCTCGCATTCAGTTGCGTAAGCAGCTGAGGAGTTTCCTCGAGGACGAGCTCCCCGCCGTCATTGAAGGTACATCGTGCCTGGTCGCTCATCCCGACGCCCTGGCCGACTGTCCGCGGAAGGTTGATGGCCCCGTCACACTGGCGATCGGGCCAGAGGGCGGCTTCCTCGACAGCGAGATCGCCATGTTCGAGGCGATCGGATTCGCGCCGGTGAACCTGGGCCGCCGGATTCTGCGGGTGGAATCCGTAATACCGGCGATCCTGGGCCGCCTCTTCTGATCGCGAATGGTGGGAACTGGCTGCCGCTTTGCTCTGTCTGGTAACTGACAGTGCAGCTTCAGATCCGATAGGAGACTACATGGCTAAGCAGGACGATAAAGAAAGGGCAGCCGGAGAGGCCAACCGCGCGGGGTCGACAGATGGGATCGATTACAGTCCTGAGGGAGCTACCCCTCCCCATGAAAAGGACGACGGCACGAACGCAGGATACGACGAGGCGGCGCATAGCGGTGCCGGGAAGTATGGCGTCCACGTTGGTGAGGGTGGGGTGTTCGGGACGAGTGGCGGTGGCACGGACTCCAGGGGCTTCCATGTGGAAGAGCGCGAGGTCGTAGGTCGCAAGGATGACGAGAAGAAGTAAGGGTGACGGCGCTGCCCGGCGTTAGACTTCATGCGCGGTCTGACTCGACATTAAAACGCATCGGTCACCCGAGGAGGAGTCTGGACTCGATGTGGCAAATGTCGTAGGGTGCGGCTACACGTGCTGCCCTCCGCAGAACCACTGAGAACCTATCGTTACTACGATCTCGTCATGGCGGGATTCGTCACGGTTCTCGTCTGCTCCAATGTCATCGGCGCGGCGAAGATCGTCACGTTCGGCGGATTTGAATTCGGCGCCGGAATTCTGTTCTTTCCTCTGAGCTACATCTTCGGCGACATCCTCACGGAAGTTTACGGATATGCCCGTGCGCGCAAGGTCGTCTGGGCTGGATTCGCCGCGCTTGCCTATGCGTCGCTCATGAGCACGGTCATCGTCAACCTGCCGCCTGCTGCAGGATGGCCGAATCAGGAGGCATACGAAGTCGCCTTCGGTTCCACGGCCAGAATTTCGCTTGCCTCGATGATCGCCTTCTGGGCAGGGGAGCTGACGAACTCGTTCACGCTCGCGAAGATGAAGCTCGCGACCAGCGGACGCTTCCTCTGGATGCGCACCATCGGTTCAACGATCGTCGGTGAAGCTGTCGACTCGGTGATCTTCTATCCTCTCGCGTTCCTCGGAGTCTGGACCACACAACAGATCTGGCACGTTGTACTGATCAATTACCTTCTCAAATGCGCCTGGGAGGTAATCAACACGCCGCTCGTCTACCGGATCGTCGCTTTTCTGAAGCGCGCAGAACAGGAAGACTTCTACGACCGCAACACAAACTTCAACCCTTTCACACTGAAAACCTGAGTGTTAGCACGAAATGCGCGCTAGATCGGGAGCGGGCGGTCACTGACTTGAATCGGGCACATATCTTGATGCCGCACGCGTATGCCTGAGCCTCGAGGTTCAATGCCCCGATTCTGCGCGAACTGCGGCACCGCAATTCCCGACACGTCCAACTACTGCCCGTCATGCGGGATCCAGGTCGCCCGAGGACAGCGAGTAACGGCTCACAATCTGACGCAAGACCAGTCAGCCGTGACGGTAAGGGAAGCCGGCATCCTGCCGCCGCCCGCGCCCGCTCGGCCGACGATCCCGATTCCACCGCCTCCCGCGCCCGCTCCGCTGGCGACCGCGGTTCCGCCGCCACCGCCCTCTTCGCCGTCGCCTGACCGACCGACATCGGCTGCGCGTTTCTGGCTCTTCGGAGTTCCTCTTGCTCTCGCCGCCCTTGGCCTGCTGGCGTGGGCGGTCCTGTCGGGTCTGCCGTTCGGCGGGCGCGACAAGCCGATCGGAAAACAGGCGCGACAGCTTCCAGTCGTTAATGAGGGTGAGGCTGCGACCGCTACGGTTGCAGAGATCGATTCGGAAAGTGAGCCGGTACGTCAGCGGCAACCTCCGGCCTCAGACGTGATCCGGAGCAAGCCGCGCCCGAAACAACGTCCTGTTGCGACGACTTCCAATGAACAGATGACCGTCGCCGTTCCCTCGGCGACACCCACCCGTTCGCCCGAGAGAAACGTTCCTGACCCCGCGCCATCCGAGCCCACCAGAGCAAAACGCGACGAGATCACAGAGGCCCGTGCAACCGACCTGGTAGACACGTTCGTCAGGTCGAACAACGGCTATGACCGGGCCGGTGACTGTTATCGCACCCGAAGTGTGGGCTACGAAAATCGAGGCTTCACGATAGAAGTTGTGACTCAGCCCTGCGAGGACGACTCATCGCCCTCGCGAATCCTCGGGCGGTGGAGGGTCGACAGCGTGACAGAAGAGATCTTTCGACAGAATCGATCAGGTCGCTTCGTCCGACCGTAAGTCACGTTTCTCGCCACGGTTTCGGAGCGCCGGCTTCCAGCCGGCCGTACCGCCGGCATCTTGCCGGCCTTTCGGTATCAAGGCCCACGGCCGGCTGGAAGCCAGCGGTACGGCCGCCTGGAAGCCGGCGTTCCGCGCTGTTCAACAGAGCCCTGGTTAGTATGCGACCGCGACGAAGGCATAGTCGACACGTGGTCACTGAGCCAGGCGAAGCCTTTGGAGTGCGGCTGCCGCAGCCGCTTTTGTGTCGAACCCGCGCGAATGATGCCTGCGTTCCTCCACGGTTATATCGATATGACACAGAAAGCGGCAGCTGCGGCTGCCGCACTCCAAAGGCTTCGCCTCGCTCAAAAGGTCCTTCTAACATCTGTGAGAAATGCGGGCTAGCTGGCCGCCAGCGTCTGGAATTGTCGTGCAGCCACCGTGAGCATCGACAAGTCGACCACTGGCGCGGCACGCAGTTCGGCAATCATCTGGTCGGTCCGGCTCACGAGCTCCACGCGCTGATCTAGCCAGTTCTGAACGCTCTGGGGAACGACCAGCGAAACGGGAGGCAATGGCGCAGCAACGGCCGTCCCTGTCGCAGCTGCACGAGGGCTCTGAGCAGAAGTCGCATCCATCTCTCCCTTGCTGGTCTCCTTTACCACTCGCGAGGTAAGCACGGTCTGATGCATGAAGAGGTCATCGATGAGATTTGTGATTGCGGTCTTCTGCCACAGCGACTCAGGGGCGATTGCTGACGCAGCAGTTCGCAACCTGTCAAGGTCGAACCGTTCTCCGATCCCGAAGTACACGCGACCTACTTCGTCGATCGAGATAGCGGTGGACGACGACGTGCCGGAAACGCCTGAGTCGCCGTCCGCGATCTTCACGATATCGCCTGCAGAGCTGAGCACTTCGAGATTTGCCATCTCGCGCGCGAGAGTTGCCGGGATTCCGAGCTTGACGTAGCCCGCTTCACGCTCACGAAGAGTCGCAAGCGATGTCGGCGGCAGCAAGCCCTCGAGTCGGGTCGTGAGCGCCTGAATGCGGGGACGGAATCTGGCGACGTAAGCCGAGATGTCCAGCCGTGCGTATCCGCTGCGAAGGAGCCAGAGCATCGTTCGCTCCAGCAGACGCTCGACCTCCAGCATCATGTTTGTCTGAACGGATGGATGCACCTTATTGTCGAGCCGTTCGATTCCTTTGAAGACCCCACGAAGACCGAACGAGTCACGAATGATCGCGAAGGCGCGTGCAATATCGTTCACGCCCTTGCCGCTCTCTTCCATGATGTGGGCTACAAAGGTCGGTCCCACTCGATTGACCATCGTGTTTGTGATGAATGTCGCGATGATCTCGCGACGCAACCGGTGTCGCTCGATGGCGGCCCGGTAACGCTCGCGAAGCTGTTTGGGGAAGTAGAGGATGAGATCCTCGACCAGCTGGGGATCATCAGGGAGGTCGGAGCTCAACAGATCCTGGTAGAGCGAGATTTTGCTGTAGGCGAGAAGAACCGCGAGCTCAGGCCGCGTCAGGCCGAGATGAAGCGAATGGCGCGCCGTGATCGACTCATCGTCCGGCAGAGCTTCGAGTGAGCGGTCGAGCCGGCCGGCTCGCTCGAGACTTCGCATGAAGCGGGCTTGTCGATCGAGCAGTGATTCGCCTTTCGCCTCGGCGATCGAGATTGCCTGGGTCTGCTGATAGTTATCGCGCAGCACCAGACGAGCAACCTCGTCGGTCATCTCTGAGAGGAGCGCAAGACGCTGATCCAATTTGATCTCGCCCTGAGCAACAGCTTCGTCGACCAGAATCTTGATGTTGACTTCGTGGTCCGAGCAATCGACACCGGCCGAATTGTCGATCGCGTCGGTGTTGATCTTTCCCCCTCCCGTCAGCTGTCCCGTGAGCGCAAACTCCACGCGTCCTTTCTGGGTGAAGCCGAGATTCGCGCCCTCGCCGACCACACGAACGCGGAGGTCGCGACCGTTCACGCGAAACGCGTCATTCGCCCGGTCACGTGCATCCACGTGGGCTTCGTCGCTCGACTTGACGTAGGTTCCGATACCCCCCAGCCACAAAAGATCAGCGCTGGCCTTCAGAATCGCCCGCATGAGGTCACCCGGAGTGACGGTCGTGCCGGGAAGCTCGAACCGTTCGCGGACTTCCTCGGAGACCACAAGAGATTTGGCCCGGCGATCCAGGATCGCACCACCCGGTGAGAGCAACGCGCTGTTGTAGTCCGTCCAGTTCGACCGAGGAAGGTTGAAGAGTCTCTCGCGCTCCGGGAAGGACGTCGCTGCATCCGGATTCGGATCGACAAAGATGTGCATATGGTTGAACGCGCCGACCAGCCGTATGTGAGGGGAGAGGAGCATCGCGTTCCCGAACACATCGCCTGACATGTCGCCGACGCCGACGACTGTGAAATCTTCCGCCTGCGTATCGACGCCCAGCTCGCGGAAGTGCCTTTTCACCGCCTCCCACCCGCCTCGCGCGGTGATCGCCATTTTCTTATGGTCGTAGCCAGCGGACCCACCGGAAGCGAATGCGTCGCCGAGCCAGAAGCCGTAGTCGGCAGAGATCGCGTTGGCGATGTCGGAGAAAGTCGCAGTGCCCTTGTCAGCAGCCACAACCAGATACGCATCGTCCCCGTCACGGCGCACGACCTGCGGGGGTGGGATGATGGCGTTGGCTGAAAGGTTGTCGGTCAGGTCGAGCATCCCGCGCAGCAGGATTTTGTAGCACTCGATCCCTTCCTTCTGCATCTCGTCACGGCTCTGAGGAGGATTCTTGACTACGAAGCCCCCCTTCGATCCAACCGGAACGATGACGACATTCTTCACGGTCTGCGCTTTCATCAGGCCGAGGATCTCGGTCCTGAAATCATCGCGACGGTCAGACCAGCGAATCCCGCCGCGGGCGACCTTTCCACCCCGGAGGTGAATCCCTTCCATCCGAGGGGAGTAGACGAAGATCTCGACCATAGGGCGGGGCAGGGGAAGGTCAGTGACCTTGAGAGAATCGAGCTTGAACGAAAGATACGACTTCGCCGCGCCGTTCGCGTCTGCCTGGAAGTAATTGGTTCGGAGTGTGGCCTCGATCAGATTCAGATAGATCCTCAGGATTCGATCTTCTTCGGGATTTGTGACCTCTTCGAGTGCAGAGAGGATTTCGGCGCGAAGCGAGTCACTCGACTTTGAAACCTCTGATCGCTCGCCTTTGGGCTCGAACAGCGTCTTGAAGAGCTCTACGAGGCCGATGGTGATAGCAGGGTTCGACGCCAGAGTCTGCTGGATGGAGCTCTCGCTGATGGCGACGCCTGTCTGACGAAGGTACTTGCTGTACGCGCGCAGCACCACGACTTCGCGCCACTCGAGGCCGGCGTGAACAACCAGCCGGTTGAAACCGTCATCCTCAGCGTCGCGCTTCCAGACACGCAGGAATGTTTCCTCTGCCTTGGCCTTGAGCGTTTTCAGATCGTCGGGAAGGCCGATTGCCGCCAGACTGAAATCGCGGATCCTGATCGGCTCTGTGGCCCCCGCCGGAGTGACGTTGAACGGGACTTCCGACTGGACTTTGACGCCCATGTGCTCGAGTCGCGGCATGAGGTCCGACAGAGCTAGTGGCGGTCCCGAATGAATGATCTTGCAGTGAAACTGCCGCTCGTCATCGCCGCGATGGCGGTACAGATCGACCTTGAGCTCGCCCGTTCGAGCGACTTCCTGGATCTGCCCGATGTCGTAGACGGCCGCGGGTGCGGGGAACCTTTCGGCGTAAGCAGTGGGGAACGCGTGTTTATATTGCCGGTGTAACGCGAGACCCTCCTCTTCACCTTTGTGCTCGACGAGCGTGTCGAGAAGTTTGTCGCTCCAGGTGCGTGCAGCCTCGGCCAGGTATGCCTCGATGCGCTTTACGTCGTAGTGACGGATCTGACCTGGCGGGGTATGGACGATGAAGTTCGTCCGTGCCAGAGGTGAGTCACTGAGCTGGGTGTTGACCGCCGTCACCTTCCCTTCGAAAGCCTCTTCGAGCACCACCCTCGCTCGCTCTCGAAACTCAGCGTTGTAGCGGTCGCGCGGCACCAGGACGAGACACGAAACGAAGCGCTCAAAGACGTCTTTCCGAACAAACAGCGCCACTCTCTCCCTGTCCTGAAGCTGCAGGATGCCAAGGCTGGTGTGGAAGAGGTCATCCTCACTGATCTGGAAAAACTCGTCGCGCGGGAGCGTTTCGAGGATCTCCATCATCGCCTTGGCGTCGTGACTTCCTGCGGGAAGACCTGCGTGCTCGAGAGCGCGGGTTGCCTTGAGCCGCAGCATCGGGATGTCTCGAACGCTTCGGCTGTAGGCGGCAGAGGTAAAGAGTCCGAGAAAACGATGCTCGCCCATGAGGTTTCCGGCCGTGTCATAGATCTTGATTCCGACTCGATCCATCGGCACTGCGCGGTGTACGGGACTGCGGTTGTTCGCCTTCGTTATGATCAACAGGTCTTTGCGGCGAGCGTACGCGCTGAACTCCTCGGAGAAGGCCGTCGCACTTCTCTTGAGCGACTCCGGGCGCACCTCGCGCAGGATGCCAAGTCCGGAAGTGGGATCGAGCGCGAGGAAATCTCCGCTCGCTTCCGTCTTGAACGAATATTTTCGATAGCCGAGAAAAATGTAGTTGCCATCATCCAGCCAGCGAAGGAACGCTTTCGCCTCCTCTACCTCCTCGGCAGGCATCGGCAGATCGGTTCGACCTTCGAGCTCGGTAATGCTGACAGCGAGCTGCTGCCGCATGGCCCGCCAGTCCTTCACCGCCACGCGGACCTTCGAGAGTGTCGATTCCACGCTCGTGCGGATTGCTTCGAGCTCAGCCGGGTCGCTCTCATGATCGAACTCGATGTGCATGTACGACTCACTGATCAGTGAGATGGAGCTCGAGCTCCCTTCCTGGCTGCCGGTTGTTGGCAGGCTGACTCGCCGACCCTCCTGATCGCGCTGGACGGTGATGACGGGATGGATGAGCAGGTGAATGCTGCGCTCGCGGTTGTTGAGCTCAGCGGTGACTGAGTCAACCAGGAATGGCATGTCGTCGTTGACGATCTCGAGCACCGTGTGCTCGAGGGCCCATCCGTTGGATTCGATCGCCGGGTTGAACAAGCGGACCTTCGCTTCCTCTGAGCCCCGTACCTCACCGAAATCCCAAAGTGACTGCGCTCCACCCTTCAAGGTTTCCGGCGCCGTATAGAGAATGTCGTCGGGTGCCACCAGAGCGAAGTAGTTGCGGACAAACCTTTCCGCGGCATCGCGGAAAAGTGGGGGAACCTGACCCTTGAAGTCGGTTGCCAGCTTGTCGATCAGCTCTGTTTTTCTGTCGTCAACACTCAGTACCATTCAATCTCCTGAAAGACGCAAAGAGTAGTGTAGTGCGTCGTGATCCTGTCTCACTCCCAGACGTTCCTGGGGGCTTATTGCCGAGCCGGCGCGGCAATAAGCCACTGCTGTTCGCGTCGAGGAGTAGCCAGCAAAGCCGCCAGCCCTTCCGGACCCGAAGAGCACAACAGGATTCACCGCGCACCAGACTAGCAGCAGGGAGTACTCATCGGAAGGGGGAATTGTCCGTCGCAACGGAAGGATGAAGAGCCTCCGGAGTTTCTTACCTGACAGTGGAGAGCGGCGCCCTGGTTTGCGGGAAGAATGTCTGCTGGTGGCAGAGTGTTCAATCGATCGATGATTGTGAAACGAGCGGCAAAGTATGGGTTCTGCTCCGGAGTCAGGATCGCAGATCTCAAAGTGAAACGGTTCGCGGCAGCCGGAGGAAAAGGGGCAATCCTCGGACAGGTGGTGCACAACGAGCGCGTAGTTCAGGAGATGGAAGATCTCGGCGTCCGAACTGTGGAGAGCATCAGTTCCGTGATGGAGCCAACCATTGTCTTTTCCGCTCATGGGGTCCCTCCTTCTTTCCACTCAACGGCCAGTGCCGCGGGTCTGGTGGTGCTCGACACCACATGCAAGTTCGTTTACGACATTCACAGGGAATCGAGACAGGCTCTCGAGACGGGGTTTCACCTCATTTTTATCGGCGACCCGAAGCACCGTGAAGTGATCGGGTACACGCATGACCTCGACCCTGCGACGTATCACATTCTCTCGACCGCCGCCGACGCGGAGAAGGTCGACTGGTCGCGTTACCCGAGCTTGAAAGTGTTCTATCAGACCACGCTCAACGCGGAGGATTTCGAGGACGTCGTAAGAGCGGTTGAAAGACGCTCACGCGCCATCGAGCGTGCTGACACGATTTGCTATGCAACCAAGGAAAACCAGGACGCAGCGCGGCTGCTGGCTACCGATGACGAAGTCGAACTAATCGTGGTCGTAGGCGGTACCAAGAGCGCGAACACGAAGCATCTATGGGAGATCTGTCGTGAAACGAAGCGCTCGTACCTCATCCAGGGTGCGGACGATGTTGACCCGACGTGGCTTACCGAAGCAAACGTCATCGGACTAACCGCCGGTGCGTCGACTCCCGATTACGTGATCGACGAGGTCGAAGAGCGGCTGTTGTCGTACGCGGGCGTCAACCCCTCAAGGCCGTGACCTGTTCGCGCGAAGGCCTGCTTTTGCCGGCAGTGCTCCCTTTCGGGCGCGGTGGGTGTAGGCGCGCACGGCATGCTCCCTTTCGGGCGCGGGCCGCACGGCGTGCTCCCTTTCGGGCGGGGTGGGTGTAGGGCCGCACGGCGTGCGGCCGACACTCTGAGGATTCTTGTGGACGGTGAAACAATTTCGTATCGTCTTTCCTCAAGGATGGTTTCGGAACTGGAAGACCGACCGGACTTGCCTCCCGAACATGGAAATCCGAAGCATCCAGGCGCTCGAGAGGCTCCGCCTCTATGTGCATTGGTTGAGCCGCCGCGTCGGGTGAAAAGGACGTCGGCCGCACGCCGTGCGGCCCTACACCCGCCCCAGCGAGAAGGAGCGCGGAACCCCGCGATCCGACCCAGCGAGAAGGAGCGCGGAACGCAGCGCGCGTCAGGTGGCGAATTCTGCCGTTGGAGTCCCCAGGCCGCAGAAGAGACCGACCAGATCGAGCAGCTCCGCGACATGAAACGGTTTCTCCAGGATTGCGGTGGGGCGAAGGTCGCCGTCGGAATCTTCGAACTTGTACGCTGAAATGACGATGACCGGCGAATCCTGGTGAATGCTGCGATACCACCTGAGCCATTCCCGTCCGTCCATGGCTGGCATCATCAGATCGATGATAACGAGCTTGATGTCGGGATTGCTCTCGACTATCGGAATCGCTTTCGTCCCATCTTCGGCCGTGAAGATCTCGAAGCCGTAAGGAGCGAGCAGGTCGCGATACGACGCGAGAAGGCGCTTGTCGTCATCAATGACCAGCAGTTTTCGGAACGTCTGTGGAGCTTTTACCGGACGCACCATTTTTCTTCCTGTCCTATGCGAGTGCAAACCCCGTTCCGCGGTTAGCCCGCATTTCTCACAGACCTTTGTCGTGAGACGGCGGAGAGTGGCTTGGATGCGAGGCGCACGGCGATTTTGCGACGAAGGCATAGTGGGCACTATGTCGAGGAGCGAAATTGCCGTGCAACGAAGCAGACAGGCCGCTATCTGTCGTCTCACGGCGAAGGTCTGTGAGAAATGCGGGTGAACATCACTCCCAGACAATTTCCCTCGATCTTACAGGCTTTGATCGTGATAGCCGCCAGCGACTCACTGCTCCCTCGAAGTACACGCTACGTTTCCCTGCCTGCGGGGGCGGCTCGCGAGAGGGGAGGTTGGGTTACAAGGGTGTCGGCCGCACGCCGTGCGACCCTACACCCGCCCCAGGGACGGAGGAGAAAGGATCCTGCCGGGTTCGCAGGAAGCTCGACACGAGCCTGGCTCGTGAGGGGTCGAATCGGAGCGGTAACAGCTTTCCCTTGTGAATCGGAACCTCTGACGGGATCGTCACCCGCAGGATCCCTCCGCCGGAAATGAAGCCGCTCAGGAACCAGACACCACGATCGAAACCGGCTTCCTCCACGCTGAAAATAAAATCCGAAGATTCCCCCGCAGCAGCCAGAACGAAGTGCTCCGGCCGGATCAGGGCAGTTCCATCGCCTTGAAAAGGCGCGACGCGCACCTCCCATCCGCCGATCGGAGACTCGACCCGGTTCGAGGAGATTCGGATTGGAACGAGGTTGATGGGTCCTGTCGCAGCAGCCGCAACTGCGCCCTGCGGCGCGTCGTGAACTTCCCTGATGGAACCTTCCTGAATCAACGAGCCGCTCTCGAGAATCACCATTCGATCGGCATAACGTTGCTCGGCGAGTCGTGCAGGCTCGTTGATCAACGTCGTTCCGATGACTCGAAGAGTGCGGTAGAACTGGTCGGCGAGGAAATCCGCTTCGCTGGCAGCGGCCCCGGCAAGAAGCCGCTCAGCCATCAGGATAGCCGGGCGGAGGATCTCGATCCGGGCAAGCTGGACGCGGCAACGCTCCGATTGGGAAAGTTGATCGGAGCGGAGGTGGGAGACTGCTTTGAGATCCCACTTCTCCTGAGCGAGCTCAACCTGCCGGATACGATCGTCGAAGTCGTCCTCTTTCTGTGCCCGTTGGCGAGCCGCGGCTATGAGAATGTGCTGCGCTGACCAGCGAGGGGGGAGTCCGGTATCGCTCCGCACATATAGCAGGGGACGGGCGCTCGCCTTGAGGGCGTTCACCTCGCGCGAACCGATACGGATGATTCCAAGTCGCGTGTGCAACTCGCCGGCGATGAGTCTAAGCAGGGTTGTCTTTCCCGCGCCTCCAGGCCCGGCGAGGATGGTGTGAGTCTGCTTGGGGAAAAGCAAGCCGAGCTCATGAAGCAGGAACTGCGACTTCGGATAATGAAACGACAACTTCTCTACCGCGACATCAAGCATGACGAATTCTAGCCCGCATTTCTCCCAGACCTTCGCCGCGAGACGACGGATAGCGGCCTGTCTCGTTCGTTGCACGACGGTTTTGCGACGAGAGCATAGTTGACACTGTGTCGAGAGCAACCGGGGCGGGTGTAGGGACGCAGGGCCTCCCGTCCGGCACTCAGACATTCGCATCAGGAATTCTGCATCCCGGCATGAACCCTCGTCACCAGTCAGCGCTATGGCCGGCGACGACGATCTTCGAACCGCGGTCTTTGTGTTCGCGCCCGCCGCTCCGAGTGGCCGAGAACGGTCCGGAATTTCGACCACTGCTCATTGGTCAGCGCAGCTCTCATGTCGACAAGGAGCATGAGCTCACGCTCGAAAAGCCGGGAGCGTGACTCGCTCAGGCGCAGGGCCGCCTTCTGGACTTCCTGCCTGTTGAGCTGGATCTGATCGAGCTGCGATCGGAGGTCAACGGCCTTCTTTTCCACATCCGCGCGAAGGTCGATCAAACCGTTCGCATTGCTCCGAAACGTCGCATCGAGTTTTTCCTGCTGCTCTTCCGTCAGAGAGAGCCGCTGAATGATCTCCGGGCGTTTCCACCATTTACCCGCGGGCAACCCCTCGGCAGCAGAAAGAAGTGAAGGAAGAAACAGCAGTATTGTCAGCGCAACGATTCTTTTCATAGCGTCCCCTCTGGGCGTTGATCAGCCTCGATCCATGACTCCCACTCCACGACCTCTCGAAACTGCTCCAGTTCGGCAGTCTCCCATGGATCCTGAGTCGCGGTCAGGGAGGCAATTTCTCCTACGGCTGCGGAGCCGGGGCCATTCGTCAGCTCCCGGCTGGCACTGATTGCGACGTTTTTGGACTCGGGAGTATCCGCAGGCCGGTTCGCGACCCGCACGACGCCCAGCGAGAGCACAGCGATGAGCGCCGCCGCGAACGCCAGCTTCGGCGCGGTCCTCAGTCTTCGCTCCGGCAGCACGTGCTTCGCGTCGATAGCGCGCGTGATCGCCACCCGCTGACGCGCCCAGAACGTCGACGGCTTCGTGTCGACGCTCGCACAGGCCGAGCTTCGCGCACTCAGAAGCTTGAGCCTGACCGAGACGAAACGTCTCGTGCATTCGCTGCACTCCGACATGTGTTGCGCGGCCGGATCTCGCTCTCCGCCGTAGTGAAGTTCGAGCAGGTCCGCTTCGGAATAATGTTTCATGAGATGGTTTCCTCCGTAGGCACGTCTGCGATCACCCATGCAGATAGTTCTTTCCTCAATTTGTGAACCGCACGGAACAGATGCGTGCGAACGGTGCCGGGTCGCAGATTCAGATTTGCAGCGATTTCTTCAAGGGAAAAATCTTCGTAATGCCTCAGGCTGAAAATGATTCGTTGCTGCTCTGAGAGTCCCGCAACGGCGCGCTCGATCGAACTGAGGAGTTGTGTCGACATCGCAAGACGCTCCGCATCGGGCTGTTCATCCCGGAGCTCCGGGCTCCCGCCTTCCGATTCAGGCGCTCCGATCGAGAAGAATGAACGAACCCGTTTTCGTCTGATTACGTCTCGTGCTCGATTAATGGCAATGCGCGTCAACCAGGTCGCGATCTCGGACTTATTCTCGAACTTACCAAGACTGCTGTAAGCCTGAACGAACACGTCCTGGGTAACGATGTCTGCCTCCATCTCATCCCGAAGGATTGCCTGAGCGATCCGATAAATCTTCCGTTGATATCGCTCGACGATCACGCCGTATGCCGCCCCGTCGCCGGCCAGAGTCTGTCGAATCAGCTCTTCGTCGGTGGAGGGAAGGTCACGTTCCGCTTCGAATGCCACGGCGGCCATCTTAAAGAATAGACGTTGCAGGGGCGCTTCCGTTTACGGCGCGGCGAGAGAACCGGACCGTCCTGCCCCGCAGGAAAGCTTCCGCATGCGCTGCCAGACTGTAGAGCGCCCGCCCTTCAAGCCCCTGGTCACCGTTCGACCCAGAGATCCGAGTACCTCACCGGCGGAGGGACGAGGTAGGTGTGCATGCCCCTCACATGTGGCTTGCTGATGACGAAGAACCGGTCGTGGAAAAGGAATACTGCCGGTGCCTCGTCGAGAACTTTCTGATTGAGTTTCGCGTAAATTTTTGCCCGTTCATCGAGATCGTTGGAACGCCTGGCTTCCTCGATCTGCCTGTCCAGGGCCGGGCTCTGATAGTTCATTCCGATCACGGTCCCGGACTTGGAGTGAAAAAAGATGTAGAAAAAATTGTCCGAGTCAGGGAAGTCGGCGTACCAGTTCGCTGCAAAGATCAGATTGTGACCCGGCTTCTCGCGCGCTGCGCGTGCCTCGGCGGCGCTGTGGGAGCTGACTTGCACCTCAATGCCGACCGCGGCCAGGTCCCCCAGCATCAGTGCGAGCTGGCCCGAGTTGTTGAATTCGTCGGTGTCCCAGGTCCAGTAATCGGCCTTGAAGCCGTTCTCGTAGCCAGCGGACCTGAGCAGACTCCTGGCCCGTTCCTGATCGAACGCGTATCCCGACAGGCGGCTGTCATACCCCGGAAGACCGGGAGGGAGAAGTGAGGTGGCTTCCACACCGAGGCCCGAGAAGATCTGGCGGTTGATCCGGTTCCGGTCGATCGCGTAATTCATCGCCTGCCTGACCGCGACCTGATCGAAGGGAGGAGACGAGCAGTCGAACGTTAGATAGGAGGTGTGAAGCTGGATCGTATCGAGAAGGTAGGGAGCGTACGAGGGATTCTCACGGAACCGGGCCGCGGCCGCGAGAGGGATTCCATGTGCAATGTCGAGCTCGCCTCGCTCAAATGCTTCAGCTACCTCGCGGGAGCTCTTGAGATCCAGGCGAAAGCGAAGTGTCTGCAGGTGAGGAACCTCGCCGTCGTAATAATCTTCATTTCGACGCACCGTCACGTGACTTCCCTCAACGGCTTCCTCAACGATGTACGGTCCTGCGCCGACCCCGCTCAGTCGGTAGCTTGCCGCATCTCTTGCCTCCTCCGTGGGGACGATTGCCGACTCCGGCATGGAAAGAAGGAGGAGAAAGAAGGCGAGAGGCTCATCGAGGATGAACTCGATGGTCTTTTCGTCGATCACGACCAGTCCCTCGGCACTTTTCGCGCGACCGTTCATCACGTCTTCGGCACCTTTCACGGAATGCATGATCCACCGCCCCACGGACTTGAGCTCCGGGGACATCAGGCGCAGAAAGGATGAACGGACCTGGGCCGCGGTTACGGGACGACCCCCATGGAAGGTCGCTCCCTCGCGCAGGTGAAATCGGTATCTCGTTCCACCGTCGAGAATCTCCCAACGCTCGCCGAGTCCGCCTTTGAGTTCTGCTCCTTCGCCGAACTCGACCAGAGTCTGGTGTATAGCCTTGTGAATGAAGCCCAGCGCCATGTACTGGCAGAAGACCGGATCGAGCGTCAGCGGGCTCGGCAGGATCGTGGACGTAACAATCGTTCCTCCACGCTCAGCTGTCGGCAGCTTGAAGCGACCAAGCTCGCGGGTAAAAAGGGAAGTCTCCTGCCGGAGGACGCTCGACATCTGATTGAGCTCAGCAACGGCGAAGTTTCCTTCTCTGGCGGCGACCTGATTGACTTCAACTGCGTCGACGATGACGGAGCTCTCCGAAGCCAGCACGGACGTCGCTTCCAGCACGGCAGAGACGGAGGACATGATCGACTCCATCGCCTTCGCAATCGCCTGGCTCCCGCTCTGCTGCTCATCCATCGCGCGCTTCAGGTGCTTCGTGTAATCGCGCACGAGGGAGGCCTGCTGACCGATGGTGCGCGAGGTTTGCGACTGCTGCTGCGTCGCCGACGCAGTCTGCTGGACCATCCTGGTAACAGCTTCGATCGCAGAAGTCGCTGATTTGCTACCGCGCGACTGCTCTTCGGTCGCACGCGCGATCTCAGAAATTGATCCGGTAGATCGCTCCGTCAAATCCAGAATTCTCCCGAGGACTTCTTCTGCGCGAGCCGTGAGACTTACACCCTCGGAAACCCGTTCGGAGCTCGAGTTCATCTGCTCGATGGCTCGCTGGACGCCTCGCTGAACGTTCCGGATCAGCGTTCGGATCTCTTCCGTGGAATGGGAGGTTCGTTCCGAGAGATCTCGAATCTCATCGGCTACAACGCCAAACCCTTTTCCACGATCACCAGCTTGCGCCGCAATGATCGCGGCGTTGAGCGCGAGCAGGTTCGTCTGGCGGGCGATCTCGTCGATCACACGAACGATCTCGCCAATCTCTTCCGATCTGCCTCCGAGCAGGGTGAGTGTTTCTTTCGCTTCCTCGACCGACTGCTGGATCTTGCTCATGCCATCGACAGTGCCGATGACTGCGTCGCGCCCCTCATTTGCCGACGTGGCCACGTCCATTGCGAGATCCGACGAATGTTGCGCCGAACGTCGGATCTCATCGGTAGTCGCGTCCATCTCCACCATCGCGCTCGCGGTCTCGATCGCGAATGAGGAGAACGATTCCATGTTTGACGCAACCTGGTTGATCGACGCGATCATCTCTTCGATTCCTGAGGCGGTCTGCTCCACGAACTCGCCGAGTGTCTGGCTGATGCGTCCGACCTCCTCGATGCTTGCAGACATTTCGAGGATTGAGGTTGACGTTTCCTCGGCTGACCCCGAGAGCTCTTCCATGCTCTGCTGGACGTCATTGATGGACCGGTCGATCTTGAGCACCGAGCGGCTGGTCGACTCAGCGGATGTCAGCTGATTGCTTGCGCTCTGACCCAGGACACGGGAACGGCGACTGATCTGCTCGCTCACCGCTGCAACATCGGCTGCGAGCCGCGAGAAGCGAAGGATCGTCCGCTCGAGCTTGAGGACAAGAGCACGGATTGAGAGCGCGAGCTGGGGAGACCCTGCTGCCTGCTCGATCTCGCGAGCCTGCTGGTCGAGCTCGCCAGCCGTGATCCGGTCGATGAGCTGGGTTGCCTCTTCACGCAACCCGAATCGGGTGAGCGCGAGATTCCCCGCGATCGCGGTCGCGAGCGTCGCAACGGCGGCGATCCCGATGGCCCTCCAATAGGCAGACCCCTCAGGTCTTGCGATGAGATAGAGGAGGAGCGAGAAGACCAGCAGCGAGAGGAGGAGAGACGACCAGATTGCGAATCGCGCCTGCCGAGTTTGGCTGCTCATTTAGGTTGGTGCCGGATGCTAACATAACGCTGGTGATCAACTCTCTCAGCTCGTGCTTCTGCGAGACGTTCGGGTGAGGGTGCGTCCCCTAGACCGCATTTCTCACAGGCCTTTGTCGTGAGACGGCAGAGAGTGGCCTGGATGCGAGGCGCACGGCGATTTTGCGACGAAGGCATAGTCGACACTATGTCGAGGAGCGAAATTGCTGTGCAACGAAGCAGACAGGCCGCTATCCGTCGTCTCGCGGCGAAGGCCTGTGAGAAATGCGGTCTAGCTCCCTGGGATTGCGGGAGTGATGGAAGCAGTCGGCTCTCGCCTGCTCCTGCGGATTGGGGATCGTCAGGGCGTCACGGTGCCTGAGCTGATTTCAGTCAGGCGAGGGTGGATTGACGACTACCTGGCTCAACTCGCCTCATCAACAGGCGCGCCCGAGGTCCTGCGGCGACCAGTGGAAAGGGCGCTCCGTTCGCAAGGCAAGAGAGTGCGTGGAATTCTGACGCTGGCAGCGGGGGAGGCCGCAGGAGCCACCGCTGAGCGGCTCGTAGCTGCTGCCGCTGCGTTCGAGATGATCCACACCTGCTCCCTGATTCTCGACGATCTTCCATCGATGGATGATGCGGCCCTCAGGCGGGGCGAGCCGACATTACATCTGGTGTTCGGGGAAAACCTCGCAATCCTGTCGGCCGTTGCACTGCTCAATCACTCTTACGGGCTGATCACGTCATCACATCAGGCACTCGCACCGAAACGATGGCCCATGGCGGCCGTTATTCAGAAGGTGATCGATGCTGTGGGATGGGATGGAACGATAGGGGGCGAGGCGGTCGATTTGCACAGTGATCCCTCCTCGCTTGATCTCAAGACGCTCGAGTTCATTCACTCACGAAAGACTGGAATGCTGTTCGTGGCCGCTGCCGCTGTCGGCGGCATGCTCGCGAATGCGGCGCCGTCAGTCGTAGACAAACTGGAGGCCTACGCCAAGAACCTCGGGCTGGCCTTCCAGATTACCGACGACATCCTTGATGAGATCGGGACGATGGAACAAGCGGGTAAGGACGTCAGACAAGACGCCGGCCGGCTCACCTTCGTGAAGCTCGCGGGGGTTGAAGGCGCCCGATCAATCGCTCGCGAGCTCATTGATACTGCAACGCTCGCGATCGGATCATTGGGGAAAGGGGCCGAACAGTTGCGCGAGCTGGCCGTGACCGTCAGAGACCGGGTGTGATGGAAAGTGACATGCCGGAAAAGTCAAACGCCGGGAATCGCTTCCCGGCGTTTTAAAGGCTTGCCTTCCTGCCGCCTGCGAGGTTAGCTGTCGGATTCGGGCTGGAAACCCTACCGGCTTCTGGCCGGATTCACCCCGGACGGGGGCAAGCCGTCACTGTACATCGGTTCCCCCGCTCCTCGGCGCCGAGGATTAGGCAGGCAAGCCGCCGGCCTGACTTGGACGGCTCAATCAATCTAACGTAAGAATCTTATTTGTCAACAGGGCCGCGCGGCTTGTTCCCATTCTGACACCCGGAGCCCCGCGCTGAAATTGATCAGGCCCGCCGTGAATAGGGAAGCTGGCAGGAACGAGTTGTCGTCTTACGTTGACACTCCATCCCTGCTTCGGTATCGTTCGCAGCTCTCATCGCGGAAGACCCCGATGCCCAGGTAGCTCAGTTGGTAGAGCAGAGGACTGAAAATCCTCGTGTCGGCGGTTCAATTCCGTCCCTGGGCACCACTCTCCGTCTCCCTAGAGGTGGCTGCTGAATCTCTGGGTGACCCCGCGCGGGTCGCGGCGCCCACGGGAGCGCCGAGACCTCAGGCGGAACTGCGGGACGTCAGCTTCGAAGGAACTCGATCAGGTCGCTCGTCAGCCGGTCTTTATCTGTTTCGAAGAGCCCGTAGAGATCTGTCACGACTCCACTGTTGTCCAGCAGCACAGCGACGTATTTGATCGGGTCCGCGTCTCCGATGATCCAACTGACGATCCGCTGTCCATGGACAATGCCGTCCAGGGTGGGAGTCCCGCGCGGTGATGATCAACGTCTGAATCGACTGTTTTGCGACGGCCGGGTCCGTTTTGGACCGCTTAGACGTGACTTTTTGCTCGTAAAGGTGTATGGTGAGGGAGCTGAGTAGATCTCCTTTGCTGTCAGGTCGCCTGAACTAAGTCAGCGTGCCACTGGATCCACCGTCTTAGTTTCCCTCCCCATGAGCAGTTCGTGATCGGGGAGTAGCGCGCCAGGTACTGCTCGAACTCACTCACAACCGCTAGAACCCAAGCCATCGTCCCGTCATCGGGCATCGATATACCGGAGGAAAGTATGAAGAAAGTCACAGCAGGCACAAAGGTCCGGACAGCGCCGAAGGTATCAGTTTCGGAGCTCAACATTCGAAAGACTGCAGCAAATCTTCTGACCGTAAAGCTCGTGTCCACTGAGATTTCGTACGTTCAGAGAGTGCTGGGTAACACGGCTACGCAGGAAAAGATCGCAGAGACCGTGCTTGCGGTTCGACGCATGCCCTGGTCCGACATCGCTCTGCCTGAGTAAGGGCGCGTTGTTGAAAAGAATCAGGACCGTCGTGTCGTCGGACCGGGGCCCTCACCCGCCGCTCGACGCGGCACGCTATCCCGCGGGGAGAAGGGGGAAGGGAGTTTCGAGCGGTCACGATTCAGCTCCTGAATGTACGGCATGGAACGCTCTGCTCCCGCAGCCTCCGGTTAGTGGTTGAGACTTCGCCTCTCAGCCGTCACCAGCGCTATACTCGTCTGGTTGAGCGTCGACGCGCACGAGCAGTTCGAAGAATTCGAAGAGCGGCTGGGGTATCGCTTCACAGATCGAACATTCCTCATTCGGGGGCTGACCCACAAATCGTTTGCTCACGAGGCACGAAACCGTGGGATGTCTGACAACGAGACGTACGAGTTTTTCGGCGACTCGATCCTCGGGTTCGTCATAGGGGAGCTCCTTTTCCGACGGTTTCCTGGCCGTGACGAAGGCGATCTGTCCAAGATGAAATCGTTTCTCGTCAGCTCGACCAACCTGGCCCCGAAGGCACGAGAGCTTCGAATGGGGGAGGTCCTCCTGCTGGGAGTCGGAGAGGAACGCTCGGGAGGGCGGAAGAAGGACTCTCTGCTGGCAAACCTTTTCGAGGCGATCGTGGCTTCGGTCTATCTCGACGGAGGGTTGGAGCCGGTGGCGAGAATCGTCCATGAGCGGTTCAGATCCGACATCGAGGCGATCGACGAAAACGACCTTCTTTTCCAGGATTACAAGACCGCTCTTCAGGAGTGGGCTCAAGGGAAGGGCATGCCGCTTCCCGAGTACAGCGTGATCGAGGAGATCGGCCCGGATCACGACAAGAAATTCGTCGTGGAAGTGAACGTGAACAACCGGGTGATCGCGCGAGGCACCGGTTCGTCCAAAAAGGAGGCCCAGCAACAGGCGGCGAAGGAAGCTCTCGTAGGGGCGATCGCCGCTGGTGAGAGACAGGCGGGGCTGGCCTGACGAGGGTGCAAAAAGCCGCAAGGTTCCTCGTTCTGATTCTGCTCCTATCACAACCATTTTCCCAATTGAATGCAGGGCCACCGGTCAAGTCGCGCGACGCTGATCTCGAGAGGATTCGAAACGACATCCGGCGACTGAAGGCAAATCTCGAGCAAGTCCGCTCGCGCACGCGTTCAGCGGAAGAAGAGCTGGAGGCCACTGAGCTCGAATATGCGATCCGAACGCGCGAGCTTCAGATTGCGGAGAATACGCGGGCGGGGCTGGAGGAAGACCTCCTGTCGGTCACGGCCGAAGTCGAAGCCATTCAGCAGAGAATCACCAGAGAGAGAGCTTTCCTATCCGCAAGACTCTCGATGCTCTACAGAATGGGGGGAGTTGCCTACCTTCGAGTTCTGCTCGACATGGAGCGACGGCAAAGCCCTTTCGACGCGATCTCGATGCTCAGCTTTCTGGTCAGGCGCGATGCTCGTTCGATCAACGATCTGAAGCAGGCCACGCGCGATCTGGCCGTGCGCCGGTCGGTGTTGACCACGAAACAGTCAATGCTTGCCGAGGTGCGGATCGTGATCGAGCAGCGCCGGAAGGAGGTGGCTGCGTCTCTGGATCAGAAGGAGAGGTTGCTCGCAGGATTGCGATCGGAGTCATCGTCATCGGCGAGACGACTCGCCGACCTCGAGGAAAAAGAAAGGCGGCTTGGGCGGCTGTTTGATCTCCTCTATCAGCGGAGTAACCAGGCTGATGGCGCAGCGGCCGACATTCGGGGATTTCAGGGTGCGCTCCAGTGGCCGGTTCGCGGTCGCGTGGTCGAAGAGTTCGGAAGGAAACGTAGCGCGAAGTTTTCAACGTTCACGGTGAGTAACGGACTCACAATCCGTACTGCAACAGGAAGCGAGATCAAGCCTGTATTCAATGGAACAGTTTTGTACGCGCAATGGTTTAAAGGGTACGGTAATCTGGTGATTGTAGATCATGGAAACCGGGTGTTCACGCTGTACGGAAACACGAAATCGACTTCCCTGACAGTTGGTCAGAAGGTCATGCCTACCGCGGCTTTGGGAACGGTTGGTGAGAGCGAAGAAGGCGGCGCAGGGTCGCTCTACTTCGAGGTACGCGAGGATAACAAGCCAACCGATCCCAGGAAGTGGTTACGGTAACCAGCTTCGCCCAAGGACAAATCTGATGAGCAAAAAGAGGATCGCATTCACGACGGCTTCGGTGGCATTCATGCTCTCTCTCGTTGCCGCGGGACTTCTGGGGCAATCGGGCTCCGACAGTGGACTGTACAAACCACTCAGCATTTTCAATGAGGCTTTTTCTCTCGTTCGGAGCAGTTACGTCGAGGAAGAGTCGGCTGATCGGCTGATTGAGGGAGCCTTCTCCGGGCTGACTGACGCCATCGACGAGTTCAGCTACTACGTTCCGCCATCTCAGATGGCGCATTACAAGAAAGGTCCGGCCGACAGTGGGGCGACCTCCCTCGGGATGGTTGTGACCAAAAAATTCGGGTACGCCTACGTGATTTCAGCGGTGCCGGGCTCTGCGGCGGCGAAGGGGGGTGTTGAGCGAGGCGACATCATCGAGAAGATCGACGGCCTGCCGACACAGCCGATGTCAATCTGGCAGGTTCGCTCGGCCCTGCTGCTCGGAACCAGGCCTGTTCGTGTGACCGTACTTCGCGGCGGCCTGACCAAGCGAGACGAGTTCTCCATCAAACGAGAGAGCTTCCAGCCAGCCGCTCCCGACGAGTCGATCATGGGAGATGTTGCTTTGATCAAAATCCCCTGGTTCGCGCCCGGCTCTGCCGCGCAGTTCCGCCAGAGCCTTGCGGATGTCCGCCAGAGTGGGAAGAAGAAGCTGATTGTAGACGTCCGCGGCAACGCCGGCGGGAGCAGCGAAGAAGCAATCGCAGCTGCTGATGCACTCCTTTCAAAAGGTCTGATCACATCAATCGTGGGAAGGCGCGCCGAGCCGAAGAGCTGGCAGGCGGATCGCCAGACCGATTTTGATGGGGAAGTCCTGGTGCTTACGGATGGATCCACCGCTGCAGCTGGTGAGGTCTTTGCCGCTGCGATTCGCGGAAATCAGCGCGGACGTCTGGTCGGCGTACCAACGTACGGGAAGTCCGTGGTGCAGAAGTTCATCGTCCTTCCGAGTGGCGGTGGTCTCTTCATGACAGTCGGGCATTACACGACCCCAGACCTCAAACCGATCAAGGAGCAGGGAGTGCGACCGGACGTCATGGTCGACATGACATCTCTTGCTTTGAGAGATCCCGAGAAGAAAAAGTCGGACAAGCCGGAAGAGGATCTGATCCTGCGCAAAGCGCTCTCTCTGTTCGGGGAGACAGCAGCAGTAGTCAAGCTGGCAGCCTGAATCCTTGATGAGAGGGGCGGGGAAGGGGCGACAAACCGGCGGTGAGAGACCAAGCTCTTTCCGCTCGCTCGCGTTCCTCCTGATGATTCCGCTGGCTGCGTTCGGCATGTATCACGTCGTGAAAGCGGTCATGCGAGCGGCCGGGCCAGTAACGTCATCGATCACAAGGAGTGCGACATCTCTCTCGCAACCTGCCGCCGCAGCGGAGACGCAAACTGTCTTTAGCGAGACCTCAACGACGCCTCCAGTCAATCCTGCGGCTGTCAGGGCGAGCGGGAACAAGAGGATTGCCCTGATCCTCGACGATGTCGGCTTTGGGGGCCAGCCCCTCGCGGAAGCGACCCGAATCGATCCGAACCTGAGCTTCGCGATCATTCCTGGGGAAGCTCACTCGCGCGAGAGCGCCAGAACTCTCAGCGCGGGCGGCTTCGAGATTCTCTGCCATCTTCCCATGGAGCCGGTCGGATATCCGGCGGTGTCACCTGGCAAGCGGGCGGTCCTGAATGCGATGTCGGATGAAGAGATCCGCGCTCGTGTCAGAGACAGTTTCGACCTCCTTCCCGAGGCTCGGGGATTCAACAACCACATGGGTTCCCGAGGGACCGCCGATCGAAGAGTCATGGAGCAGGTGTTCGCGGCGATGCCACCCGGTCTCTTCTTCGTCGACTCGAGAACGACCTCATCGTCGGTGGCCGGCCGTATCGCTCGCGAGCGAAAGATCCGCACGACCTCACGCGATGTCTTTCTCGACGATCAACAGGATGAGCAATCCATCAGGAAGCAGCTGACGGCGCTCGCGGCCCTGTCGGACAAGGGAGAGATCGCGGTGGGGATTGGTCACATGTATCCTTCCACGATCAAGGTGCTGAGCCAGGAACTGCCGAAGCTTCGAGAGCGAGGGTTTCGCTTTATCCGCGCCAGCGAAGCGGTGAACTGAACTGCTACTCGCACTCTTTCTGCTCGAATGCGCGGCGGGCCTGTATCTGTTTCTCCCGCTGGTGGGGCGCCGTAACGCCGGAGTGAAATTCTACCGGCTGATTCTGATCGTCTCGGCGTCACTAACAGCAGGCGCAGCACTCTCTCACATGCTTGCAGGCCAGCGGGTAGCTGCGCTGCTCGAGGGGTCAATCGTCGGGCTCACCCTCGTCGTGTACCTTCTGCTTCGCTATCCCAAAAGGGTCACGTTTCAACTTACCGCGGCGCTCCTGGCCCTGGCGTACGTGAGCGTGACGGTGTTCGCATTCGACCTCGCTGTGCGACCCACGTCGATTGGCTGGACCGTGGCGGGGGCACTGACATCAACGGCAATTCTCGGCAGCGTGAACCTCGCGATGCTTCTCGGTCACTGGTATCTCGTCGTGCGTGGGATGTCGATCGATCCATTGATCAGACTCACAAAGGCGCTGCTCGTATGCTCGGTCTGCAAGCTACTGGTGGTTCTGATTGTGCTGGTTGGCGTCGGGGGAGGCTTCGAGTACGGCGATCCTCTTCACCGAATTATGGTGGCCAACGGGATCTTCTTCTGGATGCGCGTCGGGTGGGGACTTTGCGGGCCGCTCGCGCTTTATCCGATGATCTGGGGCACGGTGAAGATCCGCTCCACCATGGCGGCGACCGGCATCCTGTATGTTGCCGTCGTGGCGGTCGTCATCGGGGAGGTCCTGGGGCTCTACCTCTCGGCGCTGCTCAATCTAACACTGTGAGCACGCAGCGAGGGGTGACAGGTCACCTTACGTTGACGCCCTTCCAGAATGCGACGCGTCCCGCAATCTGTTTCGCTGCATCTTTAGGGCTGGGGTAGTACCAGGCGGCATCCCGATTCACCTCACCGTCGACTACGACATCGTAGTAGCTCGCTTCGCCTTTCCATGGACAGGTCGTCCGCGTGCTGCTCTTGCGAATGTTCGAGGCCGGCACAGCATCTGCCGGGAAGTAGTAGTTGCCTTCTACGACGACTGTATCGTCGCTCTCCGCAATGACGACGCCGTTCCAGGTAGCCTTCATGATCTTTTCCATGAGAGTCATCTTCTCATGTCGCTACTAGAGGCCGAAGTCGTCTCAGTGTCCTTCCTCGGCTCCGGGCGGCGCCTGACCGTAGACGTGACGATCGTGTACGACCAGATCAAACGGCTTCCAGGCGGGATTCAGCCGATAGCCACGATGCACGGCGCGGCAGTCATAGCAAACCTGCACATCCTTGAGAATTCTGTAAAGCGCAACGTCAATGATCGTCACCGCGAGCAGGCTCAGTCCGAAGGTCCATGGAACGAAAACGGCTCCTACGACTACAAAGGCAAGACCGGTTGCGCGATTGAAATCCTTCTGAATGTAGAGCTCCGAACCTTTACACGACGCACACGCTTCGATCAAAGCATCGGGAGCGGGAGCTACCATTTGATTGTCGCGTGAACAGTTCGGGCAGGGCACGGATACCCCGCTGTCCGCTGAGCTCTCGAGTCGCCACTCACATCCCTGACAGAGATAGTGAACACTCGGCACCTTGCCCAGCGCGCGCGCGGACGTCACCGAAACCGTCGAACCACCTTCTGCGACCCTCATCGATTCGTCGGTGTTTCGGTTGCCGTGTCTCGATCCCGCAGCTCATTGATCAGTCTGGTGGCGATGGTGATCTCGTCGGCGAAGTAGAAAACAAGATCGTCGCGGCGAGCAATTTCCATGGCCTTCTTCACTGCCTCGACTTCTTCGGGCATGACGTGAATGTTTTCCGGATCGAACCTGGCGTCCAGCATCCCACGCCGGAGGATTTCGGCAACCTCTCCGCGCTGGCGACCTCGGGTCTGAAAATCTTCTCTGAGGATCACAACGTCGAATGATTCGGCGGCGATACGAGCCGCCGCAGTGATGTCCTCGTCACGCCGGTCCCCTGGAACGCCGAGGATGGCGATCACTCGTTGCTTGCGCAACGAGCGGGCGAACTCTGCTACTGCGGCCAGACCGTGCGGGTTGTGAGCGTAGTCGAGCACGATTGTGAAGTCCCGCACCTCGAAAAAGTTCATCCGTCCAGGGGTTTGTGCCGCAGAGGGGAAAAAGGTTTGAATCCCGATTCGGATGTCTTCGATGTCGATGCCCACGGCGTACATGGCCGCGACCGCTGCCAGCGTATTCGACACATTGAATCGCGCCCTTCCTTCGAACGTCAGCGGTACTGCACGGACCTCCACGAGCGGAACTCTGACCCCGTTCTCCCAAAGTGTGATCTGGCCATCGTCAATGGTCACGCCGACGTTGCCTGCCTGGACATGCTCGGAAAACATCGGATTCTCGCTGTCGAGAGCAAAGAGTGCGACCTTGCAATCGGCGAGCTTACGAAGGAACGGGGTCATGGCGTCTTCGGCGTTGAGGACCGCGCAGCCGTGCGGAAATACCCGTTCGACCGTCACTCCTTTCACGCGCGCGAGATCCTCGAGCGTGTGAACGTCGCGCAGGCCGAGGTGGTCGGCCGCGATGTTCGTTACAACCGCGACGTCGGACCAGTCGTAACCGAGCCCCGCGCGCAGGATGCCGCCTCGCGCCGTCTCCAGGACAGCGAAGTCGATCGCTGGCTCTCTCAGAACCGCCGTGGCCGACTGAGGTCCTGAGCAATCGCCTTTGATGATCAACTCGTTGTTGACGTAAATTCCTTCTGTCGTCGTCAGCCCGACATGCCTTCCATGCTGCTTGGCGATGTGCGCGCAGAGTCTGGCCGTGGTGGTCTTCCCGTTGGTGCCTGTCACCGATATGATCGGAATCCTCGATTCAGTGCCGCGAGGAAAGAGCATCTCAACGACGGCCTCTGCGACGGGCCGAGGCTTTCCTTCGGTGGGGGCCAGATGCATCCTGAAACCTGGCGCCGCATTCACTTCCACGATCGCTCCGCCCACCTCACCGATCGGAGCGTCAATCCGCGGCGAGACAATGTCGATGCCGCAGATGTCGAGCTCCACGAGTTTCGAGATCCGTTGCGCCATATGAATGTTCGACGGATGAACCCGATCTGTTACGTCAATCGCAGTGCCGCCGGTGGAGAGGTTCGCCGTGGTCTTGAGAAACACCCGCTCGCCCTCGGCGGGAACCGATTCGAGAGTCAGCCCGCGGAGAGCGAGTAGATGCTCCGTCATCTCATCGACCTTGATTCTCGTCAGGATCTTCTCGTGACCCTCGCCTCGACGCGGGTCCTTGTTTTCATTCGCCACCAGCTCGCCAATGGTCAGCGCCCCGTTGCCGACAACGCTTGCGGGGATTCTCTGTGCAGCGGCGATGAGGTGCTGATTTACGACCAGAAGCCTGTAGTCGTTGCCCGAAATGAACTGCTCGACGATCACGGTCGATCTGTATTCTCTCGCTTCGTTGAAGGCGAGCTCGAGGTCGTGGTCGTTCCGGATGTCGGTATTGATTCCTCTTCCATGCGACGCATCGAGCGGCTTGACCACGGCCGGCCACCCGATACCACGGGCGACTTCAATGGCACTTTCGAGAGTTCGAGCCATCGCTCCTTTCGGAACGGGCACGCCGTGGAAGCCGAGAAGAGTTTTGGTGAGGTCCTTGTCGCCCGCGATCTCGACTCCGATGAACCTTGTTTCCGAAGTCGTCGTTGCCTGAATCTTCTTCGCTCGCGAACCGAAACCGAGTTGCACGAGACTTTGCTCGGTCAGCCGGATGTGAGGAATCCCCCGCGCAGCAGCAGCATCGACGATCGATCTGGTCGACGGTCCGAGCTGGCGTCGTTCGCTCAGGGTACGAATTGAATCGAGTCGTGCCTCGAAGTCAAAAGGCTCTCCGGAGACCAGATGCTCGATCAGATCGAGAGCGATGACTCCTGCCTCGATCCCGACCTCTCTATTGAGGCACTCGTAAATGACGTTGTAAACACCGGTCGGGCCGGCGGAACGGGCCCTTCCGAATCCGACCTCACCTCCCGCGAGGTTCTGAATCTCCAGCGCGACATGCTCCATGACATGGCCGGCCCATGTGCCTGACTCGAGGCGCTGGAAGAAACCTCCGCGCACTCCTTCCGAGCAGCGATGCTCGATCAGAGAGGGGATCGTGGTCTTCAAGGTATCGACGAACCCGTCGATCTCGTTCGATGGACGCTCCTCGAGCGGTCCGATGTCGAGCTTCCATTTGATGACAGCGTGATGAGCGTGAAGGTTCGGACCCATGAGGGCGAACCGCTCGAGAACTTTGATTGCTGTCATGCCTTCTTCCCGGAGCGAGTGAGTCGAATCATCTCGGACGGCTCTTCCGCGTTGCGAGTGCGGAGGTTGAATCGATTTCCATGTGTGAGCAGATGCATCTGAAGGCCCACGATCGAGAATGGCTTGGTCTTCGCGACAACGTCGAGGTTCGTGCTCGTCACCTTTGATGCGTCAATGACCGCGACCTGACCTTCACCGATGACCTCGAGGCATCCGTCCGGAGAAAAGATTGCTGCTGTGTCTTCGTCGATTCCGACACCGAGGAACTGGGGATTGAGACCGACCGACGCGATCAGGCGGCCCAGCCTTCCTCGCTGGGAGAAGTGCTGATCAATGATGACGTCGTGCACGAGTCCAAGCCCTGGAGCCATGTCAACCATTCCGCGGCGCACGCGAAGACCACCTCTCCCGGTAACGATCATATGTGAGGAGATCACCGCCGCGCCTGCGCTGGTTCCTCCATATACGCCGCCTCGTGACAACAGCGCGTTTACTGCAGCCGACATTGCGGTGCCGCCAAGCATGGAGATGAGCCGAAGCTGAACGCCTCCGGTCACAAACACTCCCGTGGCACGCTCGAGGAGCTCGACCACTGCCGGGGAGTTTGCCTCCGGTCGATTCGCAACGTGGACGACATCGACATCCCCCGCCCCGAGCTCACGGAAAAGCGTAGCGTAGAGGTCGCCGCGTTCGCGCGGCATCATCGAAGCCGCTGGGACAATCACAATTTTTGCGTTCTCTCCGCCGGCCATGCGGGTGAACTCCGACAGAATCACACGCTTCTTGATCTTGTCCTCGGCGCCGCCGATGGCCATCACGTTTCCAGGGGATTGCAATTGTCTGAACGCTCCTGATGCTCTTGAAACTGGGTGGGTGGAGTCTAACCTGATTTTAGCGAGGCGTGCCCCGGCGCCGGTTGTTGAAAGCAGCGGCTTCCAGCATGCCAGCCGTCAAGCGAGGAGAATGAAAGCTAAAAAGGGTAAGGGTGGGACAGCGGGCTGGTCGCACGCGGGTCAATCGTCGAGACGTGCGAAGTCTCTGGACAGACAAGAGTGCTCCATATGGCCCTCTCTTCGTCGCCTCGCAACGAAGGTCTGTGAGAAATGCGGGCTGGACAGGTTATCTGCAGAAATGGATTGTCTGGCGCTCCTGTTTCCAGCGACGTGAAAAAAACCTCTGGCATCTTCGGGTTGGTGGTCCTCCTTTCGTTCATCTCCTCCGCTCTGTCTGCTGCTGAGACTCTTCCAGTTGATCAGGTAAAGAAGGGGATGAAAGGCTACGGTCTCACCGTGTTCGAGGGTGAGAGGATCGATCGTTTCGACGTCGAGATTCTCGGCGTCCTGAAAAATATCGGACCGAAGCAGGATCTCATCCTGGCTCGCGTCGACTCCGAGGTGATTCGCAAAAGCGGCGTCATTGCCGGGATGAGTGGCTCGCCCATCTACCTCGAGGGCAAACTGATCGGGGCGCTCGCGTACTCGTGGCAGTTCTCCAGGGATGGTGTTGCAGGCATCACTCCGATCGACGAGATGCTGCGACTCAAGCGTAGCGGCGGAGCGCCCGTCATCATGGTCGCCCCGAAGATGACCTCTTCGCAATTCTTCTCTGAAATCACCAATCGTGCCCTGGGCGACAGAGGCGAGGCTTATCTTGCGTCTCTGATCCCGGCAAGAGGGATGACTGCCGGCGGCGCGCTTCCCATCTCCATTCCGATCTCTCTGTCGCGATTCGCACCAGAAACGGTCGATCGCTACAGCCAGCTTCTGGAAGCGAGCGGTCTCATGAGCGTTCCGAGTGGATCCTCGGGGTCCGGCGGAGGAGCCGTCGTGAACGGGAAGCCAGCGAAGGGTGCGGCTCCGTTTCAGCCTGGCGACGCTGTTGCCGGAATTCTGATTGACGGCGATCTATCGATCGCCGCAAGTGGAACCGTCACGTACGTTGACGGCGACCATGTTTACGCGTTCGGCCACCCGTTCCTCGACATGGGAGCGATCAGCTTCCCGATGGCGAAATCCGATGTCGTCGGCGTACTGCCGAGCATAGCGCGTTCGTTCAAGTTTTCGAATACGGGCCGCGTCGTTGGGGCCCTGGAGCAGGATCGGTACGCTGGAATCCTGGGACGTCTCGGTGCGACCGCGCCGATGATTCCAATCCAGTTGAACATGGAGTCGTCCGCAGGGAGTCAGCGCTACGACGTCAGAGTCATCCGTCATCCCCAGCTTTCTCCCCTGATGCTCGCCATGGCGACAGATACGGTCGTTGCCAACGCCCAGCGTGCCGCGGGAGACCGCACAGTCCGGATTGATTCCGAGATCAAGATTGCTGGATTCCCTGCAATTCGTCTCCAGGAAGGTTGGGCTGGCTCGCAGGCCCGTCAGGCGATTCCGGCATACCTCGCGATGGTCTCTGGCTACCTGATGTCGAACGAATTTCTCGAGGCCCCGATCGAGACGGTGAAAGTCACGCTTCGTCACGACGACGATTTGAAGATCGCCTCTCTCATTGAGGCGTCGGTGGATACTCCCAGAAGGGGAGTCATCAATCCGGGAGATACCGTTCGCGTGCGAGTGCTTCTCAAGCCATTCCGCGGAGAACCGTTCGCGGAGGAGCTCGATGTCAAGATCCCGGACAATCAGCAGCCGGGACCGGTGTACCTGATGATCGGAAGCGGTTCCACACTCACGCAGCTGGACTTCGCGCTGGTTCCCCCTGATCCCCGCAACCTCCCTCAGATGCTCGCGGTCCTCGGACGCCTCCGGCCGGCCACAGAGCTCAGCATCGGTCTCTATGCTTCGTCTCAGGGGTCGGTGACTGCCGGCGTCTATCTCCCCGATCTTCCACCGTCGGTAAGTGCTCTGGTTACCGCCGACTCGAGTAACTCCATTCAAGCTCCGGTTCGGTACGCCGTGGCACAACGGGCGACGAAACAGCTCGAGTACATCATTGATGGCTCCAAGAAGCTGGAGCTGGACATTCGCGCAGCACGCTGATCACATCGAGGCGATGATGGCACCGTCATCCTGAGGAGCGCTTTCTGCGACGAAGGATCTCAAGATGCACGGATGCTGATTGCACAGCGTCGCCTTCTGAGATCCTTCGTCGCAAAAGCTCCTCAGGATGACGCACTGAGAAGCGTAATGACATTTTTTCACAGCCTCTCAGGATGGGTGTCTTTAAAAGTTTGGGCGTGAGATGGGAGGGGCGTTACGTGCATCCGCCCGAAGATGACGCCGCACGCGTAGGGAGCCGCTCCTGGTGCGACATTTCTGTGAATACAAAGCGAACGGACGCGTCCAGGCGGTAGGATGTCGCGGGCTAGACGAGGATCCTTCATGCGATTGATTTGCGCGGTTCTGCTTCTTGCAACTGTAAATGCCTACGCCGTTGCTCCTCAATTCGCCCGCTCGACGACCCCCGAAGAGTTCCTAGCCGGCGAGATCGAAGGGTTCGCAGTGACCTCGCGCGGCGAACTGCGGCTCGGTCCGTCGGTCCGCAAGATCGCGACCTTCGTCGATCCCTTCGTGCTTTCACAGACGGGTGACTCTGCAGGAAATCGCTACTTTGGAACTGGAAACGGCGGCAGGGTTTATCGACTTCGGGGCACGGAGCTCAAGGTTCTGTATACGGCACCGGAGCCCGAGATTTACTCACTGACCTTCTGGAAAGGCTCCCTCTACGTTGCGAGCTCGCCGAACGGGAAGATCTATAAGGTCGATCCCGAGTCCGGAAAGTCGACCGATTTCTTCGATCCCAAGCAGGCCTACATCTGGACGCTGACCTCCCTGCCCGACGATTCTTTGCTGGCAGGGACCGGAGTCGAGGGGAAGCTGTACAAAATCAATGGAGAGGGAAAGGGCACCGTAGCGTTTGACTCCGCCGATACGCATGTCAGGTCAGTGGCTCCGTGGAGAAACGGCTCGCTCCTCGTCGGTGGATCCGCGAGGGGACGAATCTACGAGATTGACCGTGCAGGCTCCGCACGCGCCCTTTTCGATTCGCCTTACTCGGAGATATCGAAGATTTTTTTTGATGTGAAACGCGACATCGCGTGGGCCGCCGGAGTGACCAACGTGTTGCCCAGTTCATCACCGGCCCGCCCGCAACCGGCAAAGAGCTCAACGAGCGAGACAGGCGCCGAAAAAAAGAAGGAGAGCGACACGGTCGGGGCCAACGTCGAAGTGAGCTTCTCGTTCGACGACCCCAACACGACAGTCACATCACCTGGAAGCTCCGAGCTCTACCGAATCGATTCGGAGGGATACGTCGAGACTGTGAGGAAGTTCGATCGCGAGATCGTTTACTCGCTGGGTGGTGATAGTGAGGGAGCTTTGCTCGTTTCAACCGGCCCCCTGGGGCGAATCTACGAGTTTCTCGACAACGACATCTCCCTGATCGCGACGGTGCCGGAAAAGCAGGTCGTGTCATTCGAGCGTGACGGCGATTCTCAGGTCGTGACTACGACGAACGGCGGCGCGGTTTACGTCATTGAAAAAAGCACCGGTCTTCCTGCCGAGTATCGCTCAGCGATTAAAGACATGGAGCGGTTCTCGCGTCTGGGCCGTTTCCGCGCCGAGGGGATGAACCTCTCCAATCGGATGAAGTTTTCGGTCAGGAGCGGCAATACCAGCACGCCCGATGCAACGTGGAGCGCCTGGTCACCGCAGGTATCCGCGGCTGAAGGGGAGGGGGCGGCACCTCCAGCGAGATACTTCCAATGGAAGATCAATGTTGCGGTCCCCGCCCCTGACCTGATCATCGATTCAGTAACGGTCTCCTACCTGAATCGCAATGTGAAGCCGTCGATTGACTCTCTGACGGTTCAGGATCCAGGAGTCGTGTTCGTCTCATCCGGATTTCCTGCATCGGGCCAGGTCGTCGAAGCAACCAATCCTGACGAGAATGGGATTTTCACTTCTCTCGATGTTGCCCGCGATCGAGACGCCGGAAAGAAGGCGTTCCGAAAAGGATACCGGACCATCTCGTGGAAAGCTCGCGATGAGAATGGCGACGCGCTGCGCTATGCGATCCACTTCAGGCAGAAGAGCAGCCAAGAATGGCTGCGCCTTCGCGAGAATATGGAAGAAACGCAGCTCAATTTCGACACCTCGCAACTCCCCGACGCGACGTTCGAATTGAAACTTACGGTAACCGACCGGAACGACAATCCGGATCAACCTCTGACCGATATCCGTGAAGGAGTCGAGCTCGTTGTGGATAACTCAGCGCCATTGATCAGTTCTGCGCTCTCCCAGGCGGGAGTTGACGTGACGATTACGGATCGGCTGTCACCGATCACGCGCGCCGAATATTCGGTGGACGCCGAAAAGTGGATCCGCCTCACACCTCAGGATGGTATCGCCGACTCCGAACGTGAGACGTTTCGCCTACCCGCGAGTCTCGGAAAGCGGTATGTGGTGGTCCGTGCAGTTGACCAGCACTTCAACGTCGCCACGCAAAGCGTACCGCTTCAGTGAAGTTGGAGCCAGCCAGCATTTCTCACAGACCTTCGCCGCGAGACGACGGATAGCGGCCTGTCTGCTTCGTTGCACGTCAATTTCGCTCCTCGACATAGTGTCGACTATGCCTTCGTCACAAAATTGCCGTGCGCCTCGCATCCAAGCCACTCTCCGTCATCTCACGACAAAGTTCTGTGAGAAATGCGGGCTAGCAGCGCTTCTTTCTGACGACCAGAGCCGACTCGTCTGATTCGGCCCCTATAATGAGGCGTCTTTCATTCGAAGGGGAGAGGAACGATGACATTACGGGTCGCTCTCGTGGTACTGCTGACCGCGCTCATCGCCGGGTGTAATCGGACTGAGACCGCTCCGCAACCTCTAACCGCGCAAACCGGGCCTCTGACGACTCCTTCGACCGGAGGAACTCTTGTGCGACGTCTCGAGAGTGATATCAACACCCTCAATTTCATTCTGCACACGACAGAGTATGAGAACCTGGTTCTGTCCTACCTTTACGCGCCACTCATCGACTTCGACGTCAATCAGAAGATCATTCCGCGCCTGGCGAAATCATGGGAGGTCTCTCCTGATGGCCGGACCTACCGCTTCCTGCTCGATGAGAAGGCAACCTTCGACGACGGAGCTCCGGTGCGCGCCAGCGACGTGCTCTTCACCCTGGGGAAGATTGTCGACAAGAACAGTGGTGCGTTTCAGCTCACGAGCTCATTCGAAGGGCTGCAGCTGGATGCAAGTAAAGCGATTGACGATCGAACAGTCGAGATTGTCTTCGCCATGCCTCGCGCCTCACAACTTGCTGCGTTCAACATCGCGATTCTTCCCGAGAGCGTCTACGGGAAAGGTGACTTCAAGAAGGATTTCAACCGGAAGGTCGTCGGAAACGGACCGTACCGCCTCACCAGACGAGACGCGGGGAAAGAGATACTGCTGGAGCGGCGTAACGATTACTGGGGCCCAAGGCCGTCGATCGAAAAGATTCGATTCAAGATCATTTCGGACGACACAGTCGCCTGGAATGCGATGAAGCGTGGTGAGATCGACGAGATGTCGATCAGTTCGGATCGATGGAGAAACGAGGGCGCCACCGAGTCCGTTCGCAATCGGATGGAGATCCATCGCTTCCATTCGGGCTACATTTTTGTTCCCTGGAACAACAGCGATCCTCTTCTGCGTGATGCGGCGATACGACGTACGCTGATGATGTGTCTCGATCGCCGCGCCATCATTCAGAATCTTTACTTCGGAACCGCGCGTATCATGACCGGCCCTTTCTCACCGGACCAGTGGACCTTCAACGCCGACGTCCGTCCGATTGAATTCAATCTGGAAGAAGCGCGCAAATCATTCGCAGCGCTGGGATGGCGAGATAGCAACGGCGATGGCGTGCTCGACAAGGGAGGAAAGTCCTTCGTGATCGATGTTCTCCTCCATACCGGCAACAAACCGTCGATGGATCAGGCGCAGATTTTTCAGCAGGCCTTGAAACAGGTTGGCGTCACCATGAACCTGGTTACGCTCGATTCCGCGACATTTTTCGATCGGATACAGAAGGGCGAGTATCAGTCAGCCTTCCTGGCTCAGGGCATTGACGTCGACGCAGACCTGGATGTTTCACAGTTCCATTCCTCACAGTTTCCGCCTAACGGAAACAACTGGGCGTTCTACTCGAACCCTCGGGTCGACAAGCTGATCACCGAAGGCCGCGCAGAATTCGATCAGGCAAAGCGACTCGTGATCTATCGCGAGCTTCATGAGATCCTTGCCAACGATCAGCCGTACGGCTGGACAGTCGAGTACACGAACAAGTGGGGTCTCAATCGACGTGTCGGCAACGTCACGGTATCAAACACTGGTGGGCTCTTCTTCTGGTACCCGGGACCGCTCGACTGGACCCTGGCTGAAACAGCAAGCACGTTGCCGCCCTCGCCGTGATCCACTGAGCTCGGTATGATTTCGTACCTGAGTCGGCGGGTCGTTCATGCTCTCCTCACACTGTTCGGGATCCTTACCTTCGCCTTCGTTCTGATCCACGCTGTTCCTGGTGATCCTGTTTCCTTTGCCGCGCACACAGGTCGCAGCCGCGCTGTGCCGCGTGAGGTCCTCGAAGCTGCGCGCCGTGAGTACCACCTCGACGAACCGATCGCCATCCAGTACGTCTCCTGGATGCGTCGAATGGTGTCACTCGACCTCGGACGATCCTTCGTCGATCAGCGGCCTGTCTACGAAAAGATTGCCGAGAAGGTTCCGAACACATTTTTTCTGAATCTGGCAGCATTTCTCGGCGCGAGCGTCCTGGCACTCGCGATGGGAATCGCATCCGCGTCGCCTCTGCAGAGATCGCGACGCCGTGGAGTCAGCTTCTCCATCCTTTACTCACTGCCCAACTTCTGGGTGGCCCTTCTTCTGATTGAGGTAGCTGCCGTCCGTTTCGACATCCTTCCCCTTTATGGAATGGTGTCGGATGGTCATGACGAGCTCAGCACAGCCGCACAGCTCGTGGATCGACTGCGTCACCTCATTC
Source organism: Thermoanaerobaculia bacterium (assembly GCA_035576005.1). Lineage (GTDB taxonomy): Bacteria > Acidobacteriota > Thermoanaerobaculia > Gp7-AA8 > Gp7-AA8 > DATLXH01. The sequence continues at coordinate 48,502 of DATLXH010000040.1, forward strand.
TTCCGGCGGTGACGCTTGGTTACGCGCAGTTCGCACTCTTCGCTCGATTCGCCGTGACGTCATTGGACGAAGTCATCACGAAGGACTACATCGTCACCGCTCGTGCCAAGGGGGTGAGCAGCAGGGGAGTCGTAGTCCGGCATGCGCTACGGAACGCGATGATCCCCCTCGTAAGTCTGCTCGGTCTCGCCGTACCCCTGCTCTTGTCCGGCAGTGTGATCGTGGAGCAGATTTTTCAATGGGACGGGATTGGCAGTCTCTATTTTCAATCGCTTCTTGCTCGCGACTATCCGACGATCATGGGACTCACGGTGATCACAGCTGTCGTGACTCTTCTTGCCAGCCTCGTGACCGATCTTCTCTATTTCCTCGTCGATCCCAGGATTCGAATTGAGGAGGGTCGATGAAGGCGACGGCTCTCGAGGAAGGCGCAGGTTTGCTGGCCCGTTTCGGCCGCGACCGGCTCAGCCGCGCGGCCGCCTGCTTTATTCTGCTCGTGTCAGTGATCGCGCTGTTTGCTCCGCTCATCGCCGGCAGTCACCCCCACGCTCCTGTGGGCTATGGACCTGACGATATATCCTTGCCTGACCGCCTTCAGCCTCCCGGTGCGAAACACTGGCTTGGCACCGACGAGCTGGGCCGCGATCTGCTCTCGCGGGTAATCCATGGCTCGCGCGTGTCGATGACAGTCGGATCAACGGCCACTCTCATCTCACTTTTCGTCGGCACACTCTTCGGCGCTCTTGCCGGCTTCTATCGCGGTGTGGTCGACACGTTGATATCTCGCCTCATCGAGATCGTCCTCTGCTTTCCGTTCATTTTCCTGTTGCTCGCGATTACTGCGCTTTATCGACCCTCGCTCTGGACCGTGGTCCTGGCGCTTGGTCTGACGTCATGGACCACAGAAGCACGGATCATTCGCGGAGAGTTCCTGCGTGTTCGCGAAATGGAATTCGCAGAAGCGGCCAGGGCAAGCGGGGCAGGGGACCTTCGTGTGATTTTCCGGCATCTGCTGCCTCACGCAGTCGGGCCAGTACTGGTTTTTGCCAGTTTCGGCGTTGCCTCCGCGATCCTGACCGAGTCTGCACTCTCGTTTCTCGGGTTTGGGATTCCGCTGCCAACGGCGTCCTGGGGTGGCATTCTCTCCACGGCAGACGACCACCTTACGTCAGCATGGTGGCTGCCGCTCTTCCCCGGCCTGCTGATATTTCTAACCGCCGCCGCATTCAACGTGGTTGGTGAGGGTTTCCGACGAGCGCTCGATCCGACTTTTCGTGAGTGATTGCTCAGCGCAATCTGGAAGCAGCAACCGGTCTTTTGCCACAACAGGAGTGTCGCGTGACAGACAACACTGTCGTTTGGACGTTCGCAGCGCAACCGTTATCGCTCCTCACCACATTGTCCCTGTCGGACCTTGGAACGTCCGGCCACAACGTGGGGGCGACTGTGCCTTCGGGGCACTCTACGTCGCCTCACGAAATAGGTCGGTGAGAAGTGTGGCCTGAGTGATCCGCGCCGGTCGCAGTCCGGTGTGCCCGTGTCAGACGTGCGAGGGCATGGGAAGCCGGTCGCGGAGCTTGAGGAGCACCGGAAGGGGCACCAGCCTGCTGATGTCGCCTCCGAGCCGGAACACTTCTTTGACAAGCCGCGATGAGACGTATGAGTACTCGACGGCAGGCATCATGAAAATGGTCTCCGCATCGGCCGACAGTTCACGGTTCATCAGTGCCATCTGAAACTCGTACTCGAAGTCCGAAACCGCGCGGATGCCTCGAACCACAACATTCGCATCGACGCGTTTCATAAAGTCGACGAGCAGTCCCGAGAATGACTGAATCTCGACCGTGTCGAAGCTCGCTGTGCACTCCCGCAGCAGGTCCATCCGTTCCATGACGGAGAACAGAGGCGCCTTACCTTCGTTCTCGAGCACGGCGATGATGACGCGATCGAAAATCTTGGTTCCTCTGCCGATGATGTCGAGGTGACCGTTCGTCACCGGATCAAAGGAGCCTGGATACACGGCCGTTCGCATCGGGGGAAATGGTAACAGTTCTTGAGGAGCGAGTGACATCAGGTGAACATCCCGCGCTCGACGAACGAAGTGAGGTCCGCTGTTTTTTCCCTCTCCGTGTATCGACACCCTCGGGAGAGGGGTAGGGGTGAGGGTCTTACGCTCTATGCTGCAGGCGGAAATGCGGAGTCATGCAGTACTTGAGGTTGAAGCTCGCGGCGGTTCGGAATACGGAGACAGGATGGTGAATCGCCGTGCTCTACAGGGACACTCACCCGGCGCTGCCGCGCCACCTCTCCCGCGGGCAGAGGGAAAAGCACCCTCCGCGCTGCGAATGGGAACGTCCGCGAAAAATGGGACTAGCTGAGGAGCTCCATGATCTCAGTTAGCGAGCTTCGCGCCTGCGTGCGGAGCTCGTTTGAACGTTTGTCCTGGACTGAGATGCGGATGACTTTGTTGTACTGCTCTACGGCTCTGGTGTAATCGCCGAGGTGACGATGGTAGATCTCAGCCTTGCTCAACTTTGCTTCGGCATTCAGTGGATCGACCTCGAGAATCTTATTGAGGAAGATCATGGCGGAGTCGTACTTGTTTTCCTCCAATGCCATTCTGTACCGGAGGCGATACAGGGCGATCAAGTCCTCGCTCCCGGGTTGGATCCATGCGCCGGGGAGACAGGTTCGGATGGCGGAAATAAGCCGTCCCCTGGTGGGTTGGCTGGAACGTTTTGCCTCGAGCCTCTCGATCATCACACCCTCCCAACGTTCTACAGCTAGGAGATTATTGTAGAGGTCGGCGAGCTGGAGGTCAAGTGATACAGATCACTAACCGCCGCCGATTCAATTGAGACCTCTATTTCGCGAAAGGTTACTTCGCGCGCGTGATTACGAAGTCGAGAGCGTATTCGAGAGCCTCGAGCGCTTCAGAATGCGGAAACGGTTCGAGCGCGACGCGGGCGCGCCCTGCGTAGTCGCGCGCGATTGCTCGCGTCTCATCAATCGAGCCGTATTTCTCCGCAATCGCGATGACTTCCGATGGCTGCGTGGTGCCGAAGGAGTGCTCGGCGCCGACCCGGGCAACAGTCTTTCTCTCATCGTCGGTCGCGCTGCGCATGGCCAGGATGAGAGGGAGCGTCAATTTCCCTTCCTTGAGATCCGAGAGGGCGGGCTTCCCGAGGACTTCGGTGCTCGAGGTGAAATCGAGCAGATCATCAATCAGCTGAAAGCAAACGCCGAGGTTGTAGCCGTAGTCGTAGAGTGACTGGGCGAGCTCTTCTCGCAGGCCGCCAAGAATTGCAGGGATGCGGCAGCTGGCTCCGAACAGAGCTGCGGTCTTCCGGCCGACGATGGCGAAGTAATCTTCGGCCGACACGTCGGCGCGGCCGTTCTGCTCGAGCCCGAGAATTTCTCCTTCGATCATTCCGATGGTGGTCGATGAGAGGACTCTGAGGATGTCGAGATTCCCTTCGATCAAACCGGTGTTCATGGAATGCGCATAGAGGTAGTCACCTACCAGAACCGTGAGGTGATTCCCCCATCGATGGTTCACCGAGGATCGTCCACGACGAAGCGCCGCCTCGTCGATTACGTCGTCATGCACGAGGGTGGCCGCGTGGATCAACTCCACGACTGCGCCATAGAGGACATCCTTGGTCCCCTCATAGCGAATCATCCTCGAAACAAGAAGCAGCAGCGCAGGGCGCAACCGCTTTCCACCGCCGCCCAGTATGTGTTCGCCTACTTCCTGAAGCGTCCTGATCTGGGACTGAAAGTTCCGGCGCAGCTCTTCTTCCACCAGTAACAGCTTGGGCGCGACGAGATCGAGAAATCTCTCTGAAGGAATCGTCGATTCCTCGTGCAGCGTACCGGTTCCGGAGAAGCTCACAGTGGAAGAATAAACGATTTACTCAATCGGAAGGGGAGAGCCCGCTTTTGGCAAGCGGGTCGAGTGCGGGTAATGAGACAACCCCTGCATGTCGGTTATCCGCGATAGTTGGTGAATTGGAGGGGAACGCCAAAGTCGTTGTCCTTGATCAGTGCGATGGCTTTCTGCAGGTCGTCTTTGCTCTTGCCCACCACGCGAAGCTGGTCCCCCTGAATGGAGGGCTGGACCTTGAGCTTGGCGTCCTTGATTCGTTTGACGATCGCCTTCGCCTTGTCACTCTCGATGCCCTGAGTGATCTTTGCCGTCTGCCGGACGGAACCCAGTTGCGCACCTTCGATTTTCTGGTAGTCGAGGGCTTTGAGCGATACCTGTCGCTTGACCAGCTTGCTCTCGACGATGTCTTTCAAGCTCTTGAGCTTCGTCTCGTCATCGCTGATCAGTACGATCTCGTCGCTCTTGAGCTCGATCTCACTCTTGCTGCCCTTGAAGTCAAAGCGCGTGGCGAGCTCTTTTTTTGCCTGCTCAATTGCGTTTTTGACTTCCTGCATGTCAGTTTTGGAAACTACGTCAAACGAGAGCTCCTGCGGCATCTTCACGCTCCTTCATGATTCGACCCGATCGATGAGACGGGTCGTACAACCGATTGCATCAGGGTGCGGGTCGATCTCCTACAACATCAACTCCCGGAGGAGTCGTGAAGCGGAAGGTCTCGGGCGACAACACTTTCTTCTGATGGGCGAAGAATTCGAAGATCGTCCGGTTTCCCATTCGATCTGTGTACTCGACACTTCTGAGCAGCGAGCCGGAGTCGATCTTCAGCACGATTTCCTTGAACTGTGCCTGCCGGTCACGCGGTTCCAGTCTCGTGGTCAGGATTCCTGCACGAGAGGAGTCGCGCTGTCTGAAGTTCCTTCCTCGCGCCGCCGGATCGCCGATGAACAGAAAGGGATACGTGCTCTTCTGCTCGTCCCCGATTGTGTTGATTGACACCTGACGGTCAGAGGGGACGTAGAAGAAAGATCGAATGCCATCAAAAAGAAACGTCTTGGCTTCCGGTGCGCTGTACTCCCACCGCATCCTGGGAAGCTCACCAAAGACCACCCGTCCTCTCTCAACCTGCTCTGCCTTGACTCCTCTCGGCCGAAACCGGTGTACGAACGTCGCCTCGACTCCCGCCATCATTCGGAGTGATCGATCAAGCGTGACAGGTGGCAAAGCTCCTGCGGATGACCATGCGAGCACGAGAGTGAACGTAGAAATGAGTGAGCGTCGAAAAGTCATTGGTTTTGGAAGTGAGGCTCAGCCCTTCAGAACTTCTCGATTTCGATCGAGACGATCGCAGAGTTCACGATGAAGATCTTTTCGCTCTTGCTCCTGTCGAGCGGATAGAGAAAAAAACCGTTTCTTTCAGGGTTGTATTCTTGAGACCGGCCACGAATGACTTCCCCATCCCGGAACTCGACCGCAAGAGTGCTGCCCTCGCCTGCTTCATGGGGCGGGTTGGTGTCGTTCGGGTCCCGGAGAAAGAACACCGCCTTGAGAGCGGAGAACGCAATTTCTTCCACCGACTTGTCTTCCCGGGTGATCGTAACGACCTGGTTCTCGTTGTCCACGCGTGGAGAGATCATGACGCGCTCTGTTTTACCGGCCCGGAGATGCAGGACCACTGGAACTCTTTCTTCATTCATGCGCTTGATCTCGACTCCGTCGCTGTCAGTCTCTCAAATGGCTGGGAACAAATGGAGCCGCCCGAATCCTCGCGGCCTTTCAGGATGACACAACTGGAACCCCGGGGTCGCCTCTGAATCGACCGGGAGACTGAGGGCGACTCAAAAAAGCTGTAAGCCCCACAGGTCATGGAGATGGATGATGCCCTCGACTGGTTGATCTCTCTGCCCGACGATGAGGGACGTCACCTTCCGCTCTTCCATCAGCTGCAAGGCAGCCGACGCAAGCTCATCAGAAGCGATCATGAGAGGGGAGGACTTCATACACTCCGCGGCGGTGTGAGTCAGAATGGCGTCCTCCTTCTCGAGAAGTCTTCTGAGATCGCCGTCCGAAATGATTCCCTGCACCAGGCCTGTCGCTGCCTCGGTCACGAGCGTAACCCCGAAGCCTTTTCGCGACATCTCATAAATCACTTCGCGCATCGGTGCATTCAGATGCACAACGGGAACCTGTTCCCCTTTGTGCATCAGGTCTGCGACCGTCAGGAACCGCTTGCCCAGCTTTCCGCCGGGATGAAATGACGCGAAGTGCTCTTCTTTGAATCCGCGGCGCACTGCCACAGCCATGGCGAGTGCGTCGCCAAGCGCCAGCGTGGCTGTCGTTGACGCCGTTGGAGCGAGGCCCAGGGGACACGCCTCTGCGGAAATCTCCGCTGAGAGATGGAAATCGGAGTTGCGGGCCAGAGTCGAGTCAGGCCGGCCGGTGATCGAAACGATCGAAGCCCCGATCCGCTTGATGGTCGGGAGAAGCCGAAGAACTTCTTCGGTCTCCCCCGAGTTTGAGATCGCCACAGCGATATCTCCTTTCACGAGCATTCCCAGGTCGCCGTGAATGGCATCTGCGGGATGAAGAAAAAATGCCGGCGTTCCGGTGGAGGCCAGTGTGGCGCTGATCTTCCGCGCGATGATCCCCGACTTGCCGATCCCGATGGTAACCACGCGGCCGGCGCAGTGGAAGAATGCCTCAGTCACGGCCACGAACGTCTCGTTCAGATGCGGGATCAGGCCGAGGATCGCCGCCGCTTCGGCCTCGAGCACTCTTCGTGCTTCAACGATCGACGGATGACTCTGGAAGTCGTCATTCGGTTTGGCGAGCGGCATCATGGCATTGTAGCGGCTGGTGGAGTGTATCTGACGGATTGGGCCTGACGGCGACCGCGTCCGTGGCAACGGGTTACACGGAGAGGCAGCCCGCATTTTCTCATGGGTCGGAGCGAAAACGAGTCGCCGGGAAGTGCCAATCTTCGTATAAAATAACCCTTCTGCAGTCGGAATGAAGCCCAAAATCCCAGACCCCGAGGACTCGAATGACTGACCTGATGACGGAACGCAAAGCGCTTCCTGTACAGCCGAAGAAAACTATCTGGAACCCTTCGCCCGACGAACTTCGCGCGATGGCGAGCGAGATGCCCAATGCCCGAGAAACGGAGTATCGAAATCTGAATGTGGCCACGCGAGTCGTATCGCGGAGCAAGCTCTCCACCTTCATCGCGACTGACGATCCTTCGAGCCACTCGGATCAGACCATCAGCCGGGCAGAGTTCGACAGGATCGCGAAAATTCAGAACGAGTACATCAATGGAAAGGAAATGCTCGTCATTGATGGCTTCATCGGAAACGACGCCGCGTTTCGAGTCGCCGCTCGATTGATCATCGAGAAAGCGAACGCCAACATCGCCGCCATGCAGCAGATCCTTTTCTACACACCGACTGCTGGAGAGATGGAGTCGTTCGAACCTGTTCTTACAGTCGTTTACACGCCGAATCTCGAGATGCCCGGCTTTCCCGAGAATCGTCTCATCGCGGTCGATCTCGAGAACAACATTACCCGCGTTTTCAACTCCGATTACTTTGGTGAGTCGAAAAAAGGCGGTTTGCGAATGTGGAACCGGCTCGTGTACGAGAAGGGAGGCCTCGCGCTGCATGCCGGCTGCAAGGTGATCCCGGTCAACGGACAGAATCGCGTCGGCCTGATCGTCGGCTTGTCCGGCACGGGTAAAACGACCACTACGTTTACCAAGCAGAACGACTCTTCACCGGTCCAGGATGACTTCTGCGCGCTCATGCCGGGCGGGAAGGTCTATGCCACAGAAAACGGCTGCTTTGCCAAAACGTTCGGGCTCAACCCGAAGGATGAGCCTACGATCTACGGCGCCACGACATCGAAGCATGCATATCTCGAGAACGTATCGCTGGATGAGAACGGGAAGGTCGACTTTTTCGACACCTCCTACACCCCGAACGGTCGGTCCGTGATCCGGATGGCAGATATCCAGGGCGGTGCGGACGCACGCGATATCACGAAAGCCGATTTTCTTCTGATCCTCAACCGCAACGAGAACATCATTCCCGCTGTGGCGAAGCTTGAGGGCGCGCAGGCTGCGGCGTTCTTCATGCTTGGCGAGACCAAAGGCACCAGTGCCGGTGGGGCGTCGGAAGCGGGCAAGTCCCTGCGAGTCCCCGGAACGAATCCTTTCTTTCCCATGCTGCATGCGAATCAGGGGAACCGATTCTATGAGCTGCTCGACGGGAGTCCCATGGAGGTTTACCTGCTCAACACCGGCAGGATAGGCGGCGAGGAGAAGGACGAGCGGTCGAAGAAGGTGAAGATCCAGCATTCGAGCGCCGTGGTGAAGGCCATTGCTGAAGGAACGATTAAGTGGGAGAAGGACCCGGACTTCGGCTATCTCGTAGCCACCGAGGTTCCCGGGATGGATGACGCCGACTACCTGCAACCGAGCAGGATGTACGAGCGGCAGGGACGTGGGGACGAGTACAAGGCGCTGGTGGAGAAATACAATCACGATCGTCGAGAGTACCTTCGCAAGTGGAAAGGGCTCAACGAAGCGATCGTCAACGCGATCTAAAGAAGCGAAGTGCGAAGCTTTGGAGTGCGGCAGCCGCAGCTGCCGCTTTCGTTTCGAGCTCGCGTGGAAGCTCCTGTTCCGGACTGATCAGTCGCGGGGTGACACACAAAGCGGCAGCTGCGGCTGCCGCACTCCAAAGGCTTCGCCATGCAACAGGGAACTTGACGCGCACGGTTCCACTCTCAGGAACATGTAAACGGCAAGCGAGCCGACAGGATGTTCGCCCTACAGGCAGCGAGCCCAAGTGGAAGGGCTCAACGAAGCGATTGTCAACGCGATCTAAGAAGGGAAGTGCTTCGCCATGCAACACGGACTTTTGATGCGCTAGCCCGCATTTCTCACACTGTCATGTCGAAGTGCCGTAAACCTGTGGAAAATGTTCTCGATCGCATGATTGAGGAGGCAGTTGGCGAGTCGCGAGCGCGACATGCACATGAACGTGTGCATGTTGTGGTCGTCGCCT
>DATLXH010000041.1:0-6312 GCA_035576005.1 Thermoanaerobaculia bacterium
AGGCGACGACCACAACATGCACACGTTCATGTGCATGTCGCGCTCGCGACTCGCCAACTGCCTCCTCAATCATGCGATCGAGAACATTTTCCACAGGTTTACGGCACTTCGACATGACAGTGTGAGAAATGCGGGCTAGCAAGCTTCTACTTCGGTCCCCTCGCCACGACGGCCGTCGCGTGCCTTTCGTGAAGCCGCAGCTTCGAATCGCTGATGGCACACCTTTGCGCCGACTACCTCGACGTTTACAGTACTGAGTACAAGCTTGCGAGGTGGACATCTCGGCCACTTCCGCGAGGGTCTAATTCAACATGCACAATTCAACGTTTCGTGATTCGCGAATGGTGAATGCTGAACGTTGAGCCCCGCACCCTCACTCAGTATCCGGCCGAGGCGCTACTGGGGGCGGTGGTGGAAGTGGGGGCTCCGACTCGATCGTCGGCGGCGCTTCCGGCGGCTCTACCGCAGACGGGCTCCCCTCGCGCGTGAGGTCGACCTCGCCGTTGACGGTCTTGATCTTCAGCAGGTACTTGCCGCCGTTGACCACGGAGGTGATCTCGCGATTGCCCCTGGACGACCGGATGCTCAGGGGAAAGTTCGATTCGAAGCCGCCGTTCACCTGCGTGAGGTCGCAGACGAACGAAGAATCAGCCGGCAGAATGATGTGGACCGGTCCGTTGACCGTTCGAACTTTGGCTCCGATGAAATCCTTGAGGAACCGAGCTTTTACAGAGCCGTTTACGGTCCTCGCATCGAGGGCCGACGTCCCGGCCGTCTCCACGCTGACGCTTCCGTTGATCGAGTCCAGAGACGTGCTGGCCGTCACTCCTGCCACGCCGATCTTTCCATTCACGGTCTCAATGTCGAGCGTTGTGTCAGGAGGAACCTTGAGGCGATAGTCGATTGCGACTTCCCGATTGCGAATGAAGATCGCCACCTTACGCGTTGGCACCGAGCCGATCCGTAGCGTGTCGCCCGCGACTTTCGTTTCGAACAGGCCGCGGTTTTCTCCTGTCGTCGGTTCGACTCCCGCGTACCGCACCGTGGCCTCCAACGCGACCCGTCCGTCGTTACTCGGCGTCACCGTGACATTCCCGTTGACTTCACGAAGATTGATTTTCCTGACCTCGGTTCCCGGCCAGTCCCGGTGAATCGTCGCGATGTTCTTCTCGCTCACCACGCATGAGGTGAGAAGGAAAAGAGCGGCGGTGAGCTGTAAGCCTTTCCTGGTCATATGGGGTCTCACGCGGTTGTTACGGAAAAAGCGCGTGACTGTTTCAACGCCGATTGAATGAGAATGTGCAATCGCATGGCTCGGTCACGAAACGTTTTTCGCAAATGAGCGCCTGGTTATCCCAGGGAGCCCTTCTGCGCATCGCTGCATTTCTGGCAGATGCGCTCTCAGCCGCCCTCCTGCTTCTTTTCGTCTCGACCATCGTAAGCTACTCGATGGCATGGACCGGCGGATCGGGAAAGTCGATCACGATGGCCTGGTTCGCCAGCGGGGCGGCTTTGGTCCTCTACCTGCTCCTGCGCGACAGTGCCGGCCGTTCGCCAGGGAAGAAGATTCTCGGGCTGAAAGTCGTCACCCCCTCCGGCCGACGCTGCGGCCCCATTCGATCGTTCACTAGGAATCTGCCCCTCCTGGTTCCAGGTGTGAACGTGATCGAGGCCGTTCTGCTCGTGTTCGGCTCCACTCGGCTGGGTGACCGGATGGCAGGGACCCGCATCGTCGAGGAGTGAGGTCTTAGCCCGCATTTCACACCGACCCTCGCCGCGAGGGGATCTCTGAATAATGACGCTGTGCGGCGGGTTTACAGCGCGAGACCTCTCGCCATGCGACCCCACCTCTCTTTCCTGATTCTGCTCGCCGTCGCGATCGTCGGCGGCTCTTCGGATGTCGCGGCTCAGAGCCGCGCATTCGTTCGAAGCATCGTCTCCGACGAGTCCTATGAAATTCGTGTACAGACGGGCCCGCTGTCCGAACGCGGAATTCTCGAGAGCGTTGCGCGACGGCGCTCGATGAATCCGGAGCAGCTCGATCTACGCCTCGTCTCTCGCTCGGAATCTCTGACAGGAACCCATCTCCGCTACGAGCAGTACGTCGGCGGAGTGCCGGTAGCAGGAAGTTTTCTGGCTGTGAGTCTCGATTCCCTAAGGGAGCGCGCAGCCGTCGTTGACCGGATATTGGTAGTGAAAGGCGCGGTAGATCCAATTACGCGCAGCAACGAGGATGTGACCGATACCATTGGTGCCGGGGCCATTCTGGCGAGATCCACCGTGGTCGTCCCGTCGACCGAAGGGCTCCGTCCCGCGCATCAGCTCATCGTGCGAGGCGAAGACGGGATCCCGTATCACTATCTCATCGATGCTGCATCAGGCGAGTTGCTGGAGCACTACTCTCTCGCAATTCATGCGAGCGGCAGAGTCTTCAAAGCGAATCCGGTGGACACACTCAATGACCCCGCTCTTCAGGACAACGACGACTCCTCCTCCGCTGTCCCCGAGTCGGCTTATAGCGACGTTGTTCTGCCAGGGCTTGCACCAACGGGGCCGCTGAGCGGTCCCAACGTGCGAGTGATTGATACGTCCGCTCCGTTCACGCGGCGCGCTGAGAGCTCCCGGCCACTCTCGTTCCTTCGGAGCGATCCGGAGTTCGAAGAAGTCATGGCCTATTACCAGCTCGATCGATCGCAGCGCTATCTCCAGTCACTCGGTTACACGGGAGCGCGACAGATCCTGCGAAATGGAATCAGCGTGGATCCGCATGCAGAAGGGGGCGCCGACAACTCCCACTATGTGCCGAGCAGCGTTCCCGGCATTGGGAGCACGCTTTATTACGGCGACGGCGGCGTCGACGACGCGGAAGATCCCGACATCCTGCTGCACGAGTACGCTCACGCCATACTGGACTCCGTAGCTCCGGGCGCTTTCAACGGAACCTCCGGAAGCCAGGCGCGGGCACTGGGAGAGGCACTCGGTGATTACTGGGCCTTCTCGAGCGGGTTCGAGACCGCTACCCAAAGCGGAAGGGATCCCTTCTGCATTGCAGACTGGGATGCCCGTTGTGGTTCCGCTCCGTCAACCCGATGTGACTACCCGGCCGGCGCAGATTGTCTGCGGCGCGTCGACAGCAGCAAAGTCATGAAGGATTATCTGAGCGCGAATACGCCCGGGAACGAGCACGGCAACGGGGCCATCTTCTCGTCCGCTCTCCGCCAGTTCTACATGTCGATGGTCGGGCGCTACGGGGTGGCGGCAGGAAGGCGGCTTGCCGATACGATCGTGATCGAGGGGCAGTTCAGGCTGCCTCCGGCGCCCACGTTTCATCTCGCTGCGCGGAAGCTGATCGAAGCCGACCAGCTCCTCAACGGTGGCGCCAATGGGGTGGCGATCTGCGCAGCGATGACGTTGCGCGAGATCCTGGGCGCTGCGGATTGCGATTCTTCGCCTAAAGGGGAGCTCACGCTATTTCAGAGCTCCGAGCGTGATCGCATGATCCCCGATTCCGATCCCAGGGGGATCTTGCTGATCAAGCAGATCGACGACTCCCGGGCGATTCGGAAACTCCTCGTTCAGGTTGAGATCGCACACCCCTTTCGCGGAGATCTGCGGATCACGCTGCACGCCCCGGATGGGAGTGCGATCACGTTGCAGGAGCCTCTTTTCGATGGAGGGAGTGACATTCGTACCACCTATGGACTCGACGGGCAGCTCTTTGATGCGCTCGCAGGCAAGCCGGCTCGCGGGGAGTGGAGACTCGAAGTCGTCGATACTCGACCGGGCGACCGAGGCCGAGTGACGGGATGGTCCCTGCTGTTTCAATTTCAGGGAGATGAGCCGCTGCTCGAGCGAGCCCGATCTTCGGATCAGTCTCTCTTCCTGCCCGTCGTCGCCCGAGTCAGGGGCGCAGAGTCGACCGAGTTCATCAGCAGTGTCAGAATCTTCAACAGCTCTCGCACATCTTCGGCGAATGTGACGGCGTGGTTCACTCCGAGCGGAGCCGATGGGGCCGCCGCATTCTCCGCACTGCGGCTCGTTGTGAGCCCGCTCCAGATCGTTGTGCTCGACGACATTGTCGGTGAGTGGTTCCGGACTGCAGGGATAGGATCCGTCGAGTTTCGAGGAGACGTGAGCTCTCTCACGGTTACGAACAGGACCTTCAATGTCTCGGATGGGCGGACCTACGGGCTCCTCCACGTGGCCAGGCCTCGCGGGGCAGCGATCTCGCGCGCGGGCGCTCCACTTCACCTCGTCGGGTTGGAGAACAGCGTCTCGTTTCGCACGAATGTCGGCGTGAGCGAAGTGAGCGGTCGTACAGGCACCGTTCGGGTCGCATTCTTTGATCGGTCAGGGAATGAGCTCGAACACCGCGACTTCCCGATCGCCCCCTTCGGCCATCTGCAATTCGGCGCCTTTGATGGAAGACAGGGCAGGATGCTGGCGTCGTTTCGCGGAGAGGTTCGGGTACTCGAGGGCGAGGCGCGAGTCCTGACCTACGCAACCGTGATCGACAACGAAACGGGCGATCCGATCTGGATTGACGGGACTAGCGAACCGCCCTCAGGTCGGGCGATTCGCGTGACGACAGCTGTCCACACCGACGGTCTGAACGGGACGAAATGGCGGAGTGACTTATGGATCTTCAATCGGACGGTCACCTCCAGCAGTGTGCGGATCACGTTTCAGCCGTCGTCGAACGCGCCCGCGGAGAGTCGGACTCTCGAGGTTCGAGGGCGAGAGATTTTGAGGATTGACGATGTCGTTGCAAGCCTCTTCGGCCTCGACTCGGCAACAGGGCAGCTCACGGTCACCGGAAGCGACTCGGGAGGCATCTTCGCACTGTCCAGGACCTGGACTCCATCAGGTGCGGGCACGACGGGTCAACTCGTTCCTGCGCGTTCAGAATCGGAGAGTGTCGGGAGAGGTGAAGGAGCGAGACAGCTGCAACACATCGAGAGCTCTGTATCATTTCGCACCAACGTCGGCCTGGCTGAGACCGCAGGCAATCCGGCGACAGTACGATTCGTTCTTTACAGCAGCGCAGGGGTCGAGCTCTTCCGAACCGACCAGAGAGTGGCGCCTAACGGTCACCTGCAATTCAATCTCTCGCAGGCGGGTGCGCCAGCTGTCAGCAGTGGTCGGATATCGCTGGAGGTTGTGGAAGGCGACGGACGGGTGCTCGGGTATGCGACCGTAATTGACCAGCTTTCGGGCGATCCGATGTACGTTGCTGGGGAATGACCATTCCTGCATAAGAGCACGAGAACGATACATGGATACGATGACAGCTTTTCCACACTTTAATAAACTCAAAAAATTAGTCATATATTGAATACATGATGTTCCTCAATGATAATGAGCTAAGTAATCTAATGCGACAATAAGATGCTAACAATTCACATCACGAATCGTTGCGATGATCTTGCAACTCCCGTGAAGGCGTCCAGGGGAGCTGCGGGATTTGACCTGAGAGCGGCCGTGGACCAGCCGCTCGTCGTGCAACCTGGATCGCGAAGCCTTGTTCCGACCGGAATCTCGATCGCGATTCCTCCAGGATACGAAGGTCAGGTGCGACCAAGAAGCGGGCTGGCGATCAAGCACGGAATCTCCCTGGTGAACTCACCCGGAACGATCGACTCCGACTACCGCGGAGAGATCTCAGTCATTGTGATCAACCATGGAGACACGGCGTTCACGATTCATCGAGGAGACCGGATCGCGCAGCTGGTCATCTGTGCAGTCCCGGAATTGTCACTGATCGAGGTTGACGCGCTGCCCGATACCGACCGCGGAGCTGGAGGCTTTGGCAGCTCCGGCGAGCGCTAGGAGTCTGCGCGACAGAACGGGATTCGTCCGATTTTGCTCATTTTTACGGGTACTTCAACCCTGCCTTCATCGCCGATCGTCGATTGTAGGGCATCGTCGCAAGCAGAAAATTTTGTGCCAGTTTCTGCCGCGCAGACTCCTAACCCGCATTTCTCACACGGTCAGGTCGAAGAGCCGTGAACCTGTGGAAAAACGTTATCGTCTGCGCGATTGGAGGGTGCGGTTCGCTGTCGCGAGTAGGACATGCACATGAACGTGTGCATGTTGTGACCTTCGCCTGATTATGTTGCTGTGGAAATCCGGCTCGCGGGCACACCGATCCCGAGCGCAACCGGAAGAGTAGTCATCGCGAGTGATCGAACCCGGTCAGGGCGACGCGTGTGCCAGATTGCTGCACACCCGAGCGAACAGCTTCGCCATGGGATAGCTGCTCGAGAGCGAGACCCAGATTTTGCGAGCAGTGATGGTAATGCGCGCACCGAT
>DATLXH010000042.1:0-14394 GCA_035576005.1 Thermoanaerobaculia bacterium
AGAGTGGCCTGGATGCGAGGCGCACGGCGATTTTGCGACGAAGGCATAGTCGACACTATGTCAAGGAGCGAAATTGCCGTGCAACGAAGCAGACAGGCCGCTATCCGTCGTCTCGCGGCGAAGGTCTGTGAGAAATGCGGGTTAAGACAAGCTCGCCGTCCTACTCAATTCTCAGAACCAGATCGCCACTGCCATTCTCCGTAGCAAGGACATACGGAATGACGCGTCCTTCGCCACTGGTCACCGAAACCTCGAGCACCAGATCGTGAAGGTCCCCCTGCGAGTCACGCCCCGCCCCGAAGATCTCTCTTCCGATCTCATTTTTGTGAATGGATGCGCGCGGGGCTAGTACGTACTCCTTACTGTTCGAGACCGAGAAAGTAGCAAGCCCTCCCGGCACGGGCGCCTGATAGCGCAGCGTCAGCTTGACCATGACACTTTTCCCGGTCGTTTCGATGAGACCGAAGGCCGTCTGGTAGGTTGCTCGTTCCGCTGTGGCCACCGATGCGGCTGAAGCGTCTTCCAGACTGCTGAACTGGCGAGACTCGCCGAGCTTGATTCCCGTTGAGGTTGCCATCACCGGAACCGAGGTCCCCGAACTGCCAAATGCTGCGGGCGAGGCATCGATCGGATCGCGGAATGTTCCGCTCGAGATCGCCACAGTCCCGGAAGTCGGGGTGTAGCTCAGGTAGCCCGTTCCAGTGATCCCGAGCTCGCTGACAAGCACATCGCGGAGGATTCGAGTCTTCCCGGACTCAACCGTGATGACTTTTTGCGTGGCCATAGGCTCGATCGCCGAGGAGCGCGTGCCGGTCGTGCGGCCGGCGACTCGCTGCCTGCCTGGCGCTCCATGGAAAAGGAGAGTGCCTGTTGCCGATGTTGTTCCGGTATTCGTGATCCACAGATCCGTCCGCGTCCGCTTGCCACCGCCCACTGTTGAGGTCGCGAACAATACGATCTGTGTGTCCGTGGCCGCCGTTCCATTCCGACGGTTCCAATCGACCAGATTCGTCGGATCACCAGTTCGCTCATCGAAGACCGTTGCCTGAGCGACGATGCGCGAGCTTCCCGCAAGATTGGTCACTACGACGGCCGCAGCGCCCGCAGGCGCTTCGTTGGCGAGCTCGAGCACCGAAAATGCGCTCAGCGTGTCCGGCCGCGTTTTCATCACAGTGCCATCCTCAGCGAGAAAGTCCGTTCGGACCGACCCCGCCTGTCCAGCGACTTCCTGGATGTACACGTCTGTACGGGTCCCTGAATCTTTGCGCACTCCCGACAAAGTCGTTTTCTGATTCGCGGCAACACCGCGATCCGATCGTTGTGACGCAATCGCGCCACTGAACAATCCTGCGGAATTCGCGGGGTTCGTAGCGACGGCCGCCAGATTCAGGCTCGAGACCTTCGATCCTCGGACCTGCACGCTGCCCACCTGCCCCTCTGCTTTACCGAACACGCCTTTGACAACATCGGAGAAGAGCGCCTTTCCTGACGGTATTAGTGAAGGGATGGTGGCCTGCAGCGCGCTGCCTGTCGCTGATCCACTTTGCGCGAAGAACAATCTCAGGTCTCCCTGCGGTGCCGGAGCCGTATTGACCAGCGTAATATCACTCAGAAGGTTCGACTTCTTCGCCAGACCGGGCAGGAAAAGGGCTAGCTCCCCGCTCGCCAGTGGCGGAATTGCAGTCGTCGCGATCAGAGGCGTAACCAGATTGACCACCGCGATTTTCGTCGACTGCGTGGGAGCTGCTCCATTGAGTGAAGTGATCAGACCTCGGCTCTGGGAGGCTCGGGTCCCGTCGAGATAAACCAGGGTGAGAAAGCCGCTCACTGCCCCGATCGGACTGGCACCATCAGGCCGTTTGCTCTGGTCGATGCTAAAGGTAACTGTAATGGTCTGCCCCGGCGCGATCGTCACGACACCTCCCGGCGGAATGAGCCATGGAGCGTCGGAGACGAGAATCCCCTGAAGCGTCGCGCTGCCGCTGTTGGTGATTTCCACACTCCCGGTGGGCTGGCTTACGTCCACTCGGTTCGTCTTCGGAGTGGGCGTGACTGTTCCCTCAGGGGGACTCGCCACGAGCAGTCGCACGGGAATCGATACGGTTCCGGACAAGCCTGCTCCGGATGCGGTGACTGCGCCCTGGTAGCTGCCAGGCTGCTGAGCAGTCGCGGTAATCGTAACGCTCGCCGTTGCTCCAGGAGCAAGAGTGAGAGTCGTTGGAGCGAGCGTAAAAAAGTTGCCCGACTGGGTCAGCGTAATGGTCGTGGAGCTGCCCCCTGCGTTGGTCAAACTGATCCGATCCGTTGCTCCTCCCGTGTTGGGTGGCTGCAGAAGACCCTGGGGAAATGCACTCACGATCACCGCTGGTGCGGTGATCACCGTAACCGTTACCTGCGCAGTGGTGGTGCTGCCGTCGTCACCGCGCGCTGTCAAAGTGTAGGTCGTGGTCTGCGCCGGACTCACCGTCACCGACCCGCTCGTGCCGCTGACTGTCACGCCGTTATCGATGCTCACACTCGCGGCGTTGGTTGTAGAGAACAACAGTGTCGTGCTCTGACCGGCGCGGATGATCGAAGGCGATGCAATGAAGCTCGTGACTAGTTGTCCAGAGCCAGGAGCGGTCACGGTCACGGACACCGGGTCCGAACAGACGCGACCCGCTCTGTTGAGGACGCAAAGGCGGTACTGATACGTGCCGGCCGGGATTTTTCCACCGGCCGTTCTACTTCCATTGCTACCGTAGTCGACGAACGTAATCGGCTGTGCCTTGTCGCAGAAAAAGCTAAACCCGGTGGACCCCGATCTGCCGTCGGCACCCGTGTACTCCCCACTAATACCGAAAGTCCGCTCATCGCTATAGGAGTAGGTGATGGTTATGGTCCCGGCACCTCCGACCGCACTTGTGATCGCCGGCTTGGTCGGAGTGGATGTAAACGTGTCGTGGACATAAACAAAGCCTGTACCCTGACAGGGGCTTCCTGCCAGCCGCACCGAGAACTCATAGCTGACATTCGGGGTGGAGAGAGGAAAGGAAAAACTCGTTGCCGTCGTGGTCGCGACAACTGTTCGGGGAGAGATCTCCTGCCTTTTGCAAAACCCACTGTAGGTCGCCTGCACGACGTCGTACATCTGGCCGACTGGGGCCCCAGCTGGCGCATCCCACGCTACGCTGAGCGCGCCAGCGGTACTGGCCGTCTGCCGAAAGTTCGGGATCACCCCTGGCGGAGGACATTGCTGGGCTTGAAGTTCCCCACTTGAGAAGAAGAGTGCCAGGACAATTATTGTGACCGGAGATTGACTTGGCTTACTCAATGAGGACTCCTCGAAAAAGCGAAAAAAGTGCAGCTGGAGACAATGGGAAGATGAGAGGAAGGGAGGAAGACGATTAATAAAGATTATTTTATGGATTGTCAATTACCTGGAACTCACCAGCGCCGTCCGGCGACCACCGCGCAGGTTAACGCTTTGGATTCCATAATCCGAACATTCGGCTCTTCCGAAATTGCCAGGAGATCGTTGACGACGTCGCCTTTGACCAGACCGTTCGGTCCGAAGTGATATGGCATCGCTACCTGATGAACGATTCGTCCGTTGACTCGCAATGACGGGATCCGCGCCGTCACCAGAGCCCGCGCTTCGATCTGGCCACGCATGGTCGTTACCGTGACCCAGCCTCCATTCTCCGCACCAATCTCGCGAGCTAGCTCAGGCGAGATCTCTGCGAAGAGCGCCGGCTGCAACTCGGCCAGATGCCCAAGAGTTCGCGACATCCCGCCTGCGGTGTGATGCTCGGTTAGGCGGTATGTCGTGAGCACGCAGGGGAACCTCTCATCCGGAGAGCTCGCGTATTGGTTGTCCGGCCGCTCCTTCATGTCTGCTGCGGGATTTCTCCCCTGCCGCGGGTGCACCGCGTTGATGAACGGCGACTCGAGAGGCTCGTAATGAGTTGGCAGTGGACCATCCTTCAACCCTGACGGAACGAAGAGCCAGCCCATCCCGTCGGAGTGCATGATGAACGGAGCATCTCCGGGGAGTGCGTCATCTCCTCGGCTCCCCTTCGCGGGCTTGTAGCCCGGCTGCTTGCCCCGTGCGAAATCAACGTTGTCGAAGCCGGTCCACTCATTCTTTTCCCCATCCCACCAGACGAGCTTCTTCGCCTCACTCCATGGCGCACCATCAGGTCTTGCCGACGCGCGGTTGTAAAGAATGCGCCGGTCGAGAGGCCACGCATATCCCCATCCATGCGCATACCGTCCCTCGGGGACCCGTCCGTCGGGCCGGTTCGTCGACTCATCAGGATGGGCGCCTGAATAGATCCAGCAACCGCAGGAGGTCGTTCCGTCGGATTCGAGCTCTCCGAGGCCGCTGAGGAGGCGGCCCGTCGAGACCTCCCTGCCGTTGATCTCTTTGAGGATGTGGACGGCGTCGGGCTCAGCAAGCCTTCCCGAGAGCGGGTAGTCCCATGTTAGAGCGTTGAGTCCCTCATTGCGTCTACCACCCGCGGCGGCCGCTTTCCGTTTGAGACGTTCCCCGAGGTGATAGATGAACCAGCCGTCGCTACGCCGATCCTCGGTGGGTTCGACAGCTTTTCGATGCCATTGCAGGAGACGCTGCGTGTTTGTGAACGTCCCTTCCTTCTCTGCATGCGCTGCGACGGGAAAAAGAAAAACCTCCGTATCGATCTCACCAGGGTCGAGCTCGCCCCGCGTCACTTCAGGCGAGTCGCGCCAGAACGTTGAAGTCTCCGTCTCCACCAGGTCAAGCACCACGAGCCACTCGAGCTTTGCGAGAGCTCGTCGCTCGAGCCGCGAGTTGGGTGAGCCGACCGCAGGGTTCTGCCCGAGGATGAACAAGCCATCCAGCTTGCCGTCGGCCATATCGAGCCAGTAGCCAAAGAGCGAGTGATCGCCGGTGAGGCGTGGGAGCCATCGAAAACCAAAATCGTTCTCCGGCGTGGCAGAGGCTCCGTAGTAAGCCTTGAGCAGGCTGACGATGTAGCGGTCGAAATTGAACCACCACCCTTTAGGCGATTTGTGCTGCGCGATGTAATCCGAGAGAGCGCCGGTATCCGACTCGTGAATCGGCATCGGAATGTAGCCCGGAAGCACGTCGTAAAGAGTGGGGATGTCCGTGGAGCCCTGGATCGACGCATGCCCGCGGAGCGCGAGGATGCCTCCTCCGGGTCGTCCGATGTTCCCGAGGAGAAGCTGAAGGATTGCGGCGGTGCGAACGATTTGAACACCGGTCGAATGCTGAGTCCATCCGACGGCGTAACAGATCGCTCCCGTCTTTTCCGGACCTGACGCGGCGGCAAATGTTTTGGCGACACGCAGGAACTCCGACGCGTCGACTCCGCAGACAGTCTCGACGAGCTCCGGCGTGTAGCGGGCGAAGTGACGCTTCAAAGTCTGGAAGACGCAGCGAGGGTGCTGGAGCGTGGGGTCGCGATGCGGGTCGCGCTCATCCTGTGACTCCCCGCCCTGATCCTTCGCATGGCCGCCAGCCTCACTCTGCCGATCGTGTCCCGATGACTTACTGCGTGCTCCTTCGTAGAGCCAGCTGTCTGTGTCGTACTGCTTTTTCTCAGCGTTCCATCCTGAGAAAAGACCATCGAGCTCATCGGTGTCCTTGAAGTCGTCACGAAGGATGGTCGAAGCGTTGGTGTACGGAATTACATAGTCGCGGAACTCGAGACCATGCTGGAGGACGTAGTTGACCATCGCTCCCAGGAAGACGATGTCTGTGCCGGCCCGAAGGGGAACCCACAGATCGGCCATGGCTGAGGTGCGGGTGAATCGCGGGTCGACGTGGATGACTTTCGCGCCACGCTCCCGAGCCTTGATGACCCATTGAAATCCTACCGGGTGCGCCTCGGCCATCGATGAGCCCATGATGAGGATCGCATCGGAATTCTCGAGATCCTGTTGCGTGGTGGTCGCGCCGCCGCGGCCGAGTGAGGTGCCCAGACCGGGCACCGTGGAGCTATGTCATATCCGCGCCTGGTTACTCAGGCAGACCATCCCCAGTCCGGCGGTGAAGAGCTTCTTGATGAGGTAATTCTCTTCGTTGTCCAGAGTCGCGCCGCCGAGATGCGCCATGCCGGTGCACTGCATGAGCGGCTTGCCGTCTCGTTCCTCTTCGAATGATTTCTCACGCGTTTCCCAGACACGGTCCGCGACCATGTCGAGCGCCTGTTCCAGGTCCAGCTCGATCCATTCTCGAGATCGGGAGGCGCGATACTTCACTTTGCTCAGACGAGCTGAGTGCGTGAGCAGGTCATACGTCGCTGAGCCTTTGGGGCAGAGATGACCTTGCGAGATCGGCGAGCCTGGATCTCCCTCCACGGAGATGACCTTTCCCGCTTTGTGAAAGATCAGCTGCCCGCAGCCGACTCCGCAATAGGGGCAGATCGATCGAGTGACGTCCGCGCCTTCATTCTTTGGCGCGAGATTGCGGGTGCGGTCGCTCATTGATTCGCGGCCCGTGCCATCGGAGCCTGACAGAAGTTGGCGAACGAGGGGCCATTTGAGGAGGGTCTCAGCGAGCACGGGGTATTCTCGCATGACCTGAATCTGACAACTCCGTAAGATGTGCTCGTGAAATCCACTTCAACGATTGAGATCACCAGGATTGAAGGCGCGACAACCTGGAATGCGACCGATGTCCTCGCCGTCGAGGAGCCTCTCGAAATCCGGATCGCATGGATCCTGGCGTCCGTCACGACTGAAAAGAGCATTTCCATCACCATGCGAACTCCTGGGACCGATCCGGACCTTGCGGCGGGCTTTCTCTTCACTGAGGGAATTGTCCGATCACCCGCAGAGATCTCATCGATCAGACATTGCGGCCGGCAGGGATCGAGCAGCGACGATCGAAATGTCATTCGCGTGGAACTGAGCGACGGCGTTTCCATCGATTGGAAACGTCTCGAGCGTCACTTCTACACATCATCAAGTTGTGGGGTTTGCGGGAAAACTTCCATCGAGGCACTGGCTGTGACTGCAACGCCTCTCAGAGAGGGTCCCTCCGCTACCATCGACTCGATTCTCACGATGCCTCTCGCTCTGCAAAAAGAGCAGTCGATCTTTTCGCAGACCGGCGGATTGCATGCTGCAGGGTTGTTCTCGGGGGAAGGAAAGCTGATTGCGATCCGGGAGGATGTTGGCCGGCACAACGCCGTCGATAAAGTGATCGGCGCTCAGTTTCTCGAAGGCGCTACACCGCTGTCGGGCGCAATCCTTATGGTGAGTGGCCGCGCCAGCTTCGAGTTGGTTCAGAAAGCTCTGGTTGCAGGGATTCCGATCCTGGCCGCCGTCGGCGCACCATCGAGCCTCGCGGTCGAGCTCGCTGCAGAGTATGGGATGACGTTGATCGGATTCCTGCGAGATGACCGGATGAATGTTTACTGCGGGAGGGAGCGGGTCACGGTTGGGCGGTGACTCGAATGAACGTGACCGAAGGGAGTCGGTCCCGAAGGGACCGGATTACCCTCTCCCCGCCGGGGAGAGGGTGGTCGCGCCAGCGACCGGGAGAGGGGCCGCGAGAGATACGAATACCTTGCCTTGTCCCGCTGGGTCGCGAGACTTCCACGCCCCTCTCCCTGCTTCGCTTCGCTCGCTTCCCTCTCCCCGCCGGGGAGAGGGAACGCCGCTTCGCGGCTCGGTTGTCTTACCGCATCCGCGCGACGTTGGAACAGCTCCTGATTCTGCGACGTCTCACACAGCCGGGAATCGTCCCGGATCGCTCTCGTGGATGATTCCGTAGACCGCGTCGAACACTGTCTCGCGATTCGGTTTCGACCAGTAGTCTCCATCCGATCCATACGCAGTGCGGTGCGCTTTCGCTGAAAGCGTACGCGGTTCCGAGTCGAGCCATTCGTATGCTTTCTGTCCCTCAACAACCTGCTGCATCATGAACGCCGAAGCGCCCCCGGGAACGTCTTCGTCGAGGAAAAGAACACGGCTCGTCTTCCGAATCGACTCGCCGATCACTCCCTTAACATCGAAAGGAAGCAGCGTCTGGACATCGATGACTTCAACGTTGATCCCGGTCTGCGCGAGCAACTCCGCCGCATCCAACGCAATACGGCAGCAGGCGCCGTACGTCACAATCGTAAGGTCGTTCCCCTGGCGGAGAACTTCAGGCACGCCGAGAGGTACCGTGAACTCCCCCAGGTTGTCCGGGCGCTTTTCCTTGCTGCGATAACCGTTCAACACCTCGACGACGATCGCAGGATCGTCACCGTGGAGAAGCGTGTTGTAGAAACCGGCGGCCTGCGTCATGTTTCTCGGAACGCAGACATACATTCCGCGCACGAGGTTGATGATCCCCGCCATGGGTGATCCGGCATGCCAGATCCCTTCGAGCCTGTGTCCGCGCGTCCTGATGATCACCGGAGATTTCTGTCCGCCTCTGGTTCGCCACCGGAGGGTCGCCAGGTCATCGGACATGATCTGCAGCGCGTAAAGAATGTAATCGAGATACTGAATCTCGCAGATGGGCCGGAGGCCGCGCATTGCCATTCCGATCGCCTGACCCACAATCGTGCACTCCCGGATTCCTGTGTCAGAAACCCGGAGCTCACCATACTTTTCCTGCAGTCCTGCGAATCCCTGGTTCACGTCCCCGAGCTTCCCAACGTCTTCGCCGAGAGCTATGAGGTTTGGATACCGTTTCATCGCAGAGTCGAAGAACGCGTTGAGCACTTCGGAGCCGTTCATCGATGGCGAGGATGACGAGAACTGCGCCTCTACCGCGGAGACTTTGAGCGCCGCACGATCCGAACTGCTGTAAAGCTCGGAGCCGTAACGCGTCGTGTTCTCCTCCTCCTGAGCCTCCCGCCACTGCGTCAGCGCTTTGCGGGCAGAGTTGTCTTCCCCGCGCGTCATCACGAGAGCGCTCACGGCAGCGCGCACGGAGTCGCGACGGAACGGTGCCTGCTGACAGCTGAGATCCGTGGCAATTGCTTCGAGTTGTCCCCGTCGCTCCGACTGCTCTGAGACGGCCCGGATCATCGAGACTGCTCTGCCGACCTCCGCGTCGATCGGCGCGCGATAGGCGTTCCATGCTTTTCGCTGAGCGTCACGTACCACCACCCGCTCCTCTTCTTCCAGTCCGCTCAGCTGAGCTTCCGTGGCGATCGACTGCTCGACAATCCAGTCTCGCATCTTTCGGAGTCCGTCGAACTCTTCCTCAAAACGCATCCGCTCCACAGACTTGTATCGCTCGTGCGAGCCCGAGGTGGAGTGACCGGAAGGCTGCGTGACGTCCACGACATGGATGATTGCCGGAACGTGCTCGGCCCGAACGATCGAAGCGGCGTTGACGTACGTCTCGCACAGCGCCGGATAGTCCCACCCTTTCACCGTGTAGATGTCGTAACCGAGACGCTCGTCAGATCCGCGCTGAAAGCCGCTCAGGACGTCAGAGATGTTTCCTTTGCACATCTGAAACTCGTTGGGGACGGAGATCCCGTAGCCGTCATCCCAGATGGAGAGGAGCATGGGCGACTGCAGGACGCCGACCGCGTTGACAGCTTCCCAGAACATCCCCTCAGCGCAGCTTGCGTTTCCGATCGTTCCGAAAGCGATCTCGTCTCCGTTGTGAGAGAACTGCGTCAGCCCGTTGAGCGACTCGAGTTTTCTGTAAAGCTTCGAGGCGTAAGCAAGACCGACCAGGCGAGGCATCTGCGATCCGGTCGGTGAGACATCGGAGGCGGTGTTGAAACTGTCGGCGAGATTCCGGAACGTCCCGTCAGGGTTGAGCGTCCGGCTACCGAAGTGCGCGTTCATCGAACGCCCGGCCGAGTTGGGATCGCGCTCAACGTCACTGTCTGCGTAGAGCTGGGCGAAGAATTCCTCGACGTTGGACATCCCGGTCGCGAACATGAATGTCTGGTCGCGGTAATAGCCGGAACGGAAATCTCCCTTGCGGAACGCGCGCGCCATCGCGAGCTGTGCGATCTCTTTGCCATCACCGAAGATGCCGAATTTGGCTTTACCAGTCAGCACCTCTTTTCGCCCGAGGGTACTGGCCTGCCGACTTTGATAGGCGATCCGGTAGTCGCGAATGATGCTTTCGCGCGTGAACTGGGACGTCGCCCGCTGCTCAGACTGGTCTACCGACACGATGTCACTCCGATTGATCCCGCGCATGATTCACTGCATTCCAGAGCCGAGAATACCCCGTCCAGGATTTGATCGACTGAGCGCGTTGTCGATTCGGTCATCTAAGCGGATTCTATAGAGGCCGGATAGGAAAATGGAAAATCGGAGGATTGCTTACCGCCGGCTGGCGCGCCGACGCGGCGTGCGGGACAACGGCCGCAGGTTCCGATCGAGGAAATCGCTGATCGCCTGCTTGTACTTGATGTCGTCGAACGGAGCGCCGCCGTGCTGTGCCCCGTCAAGGAGGTGAAATGTCGCATCGACTCCCGCAGATTTCAGCGCGTCATAGAGAATCTGACTCTGCTGCCATGGAACGAGGCAGTCAAGGGTGCCGTGGAGAATCAGAAACGGAGGGTCGTCCGGCGTGATGTAGCGGATCGGGTTCGCCGCGTCGGTTTTCTCTTTGCACTCCTGAATCGGACAGCCAATGAGGAGCGATGGGGGGAGCCCTGGATCGTTTCCATTGAGACCGTAGCAGGGCAGTTTCTGGTCGTTGAGCTTGAGGAGGTCTGTCGGACCGTAGAAGTCGACGACAGCCTGGACGCGACTCGAGTGGCCGGCGTTCCCTTCGAGAAGACCTTCGAGCTCAGCTACGCCGCCAGTCGTCCCAAGTAGTGCAGCGAGATGGCCTCCTGCTGATGAACCGAAGACGCCGATTCGGGATGGATCGAGTCGGTAGCGGGCAGCGTTCGCCCGGAGCCACCTTACGGCAGCCTTGCAGTCTTCGAGCTGCGCAGGATAGATGTTTTTCGGCGCGAGACGGTAGTCGATACTGGCAACAGCGTAACCCCTTCTGGCTTGTCGGATCGCGGCGCCGCCGGTGCGATCACCTGTGATCCACGCTCCCGAATGCAGCCAGATGATCGCGGGCCTGAGGCTGACGCCGTCGTCATCAGGGAGGTGCAGGTCGAGCTTGAGTGAGATCCCCTCGACATTCGCAAACTCGATGTCGAAAGTCGTCGTGAACGTGCCCGTCCCCGGTGTGGGCGGGTAGGTCTGAGCCGCGAGGGAGCTGGCCAGGAGCAGAATGCTGATCGCGAGAATAAAGGACAGTTTCCGTTGCACGACGGCATCAACAACAGGCGCGAGGAAAGCGTTCCCGAGGTACTGACTGAGCGTCGGTGATGTCGTTTCTTTTAACAGTCACGACACTTTGCGTCGCATCCGCTTCTAATGCCACCGTCATCCTGAGGAGCGCTTTTGCGACGAAGGATCTCAGAATGCGACGCCATGCAATCGGGCATCTGTCCACCTTGAGATCCTTCGTCGCAAAAAGCGCTCCTCAGGATGACGGGAATGTCATCACCGCCTTACCGTCGCGGGAGCAACGTTTCCAGCTCAGGGGCGACATGGTCGAGTCACTGACGCTCCAATGCGCCGCTCTCACTTCGGCTTGTCGCTCACGACCTCGCCGTCGATCACAACGGCCGTAGTGTGCGAGGTGAACTCGAACGGGTCGCCGTCGAATAGAGCGAGGTCACCATCCTTACCCACCTCGAGGGAACCCACACGGTCGCCGACACCGATGATCCGAGCCGCATCAATCGTGATTGTTGCAAGGGCCTGCTCGAAGGTCAGACCATGGGCTGCTGCCACGCCCGCCTCGAAGAGAACGACCCGTGTTTTCGGAACGTACCCTTCGTAGCCGCTCTGAAGCGCGAAGGGAATTCCCTTGGCTCGCAGAACGCTGGCGGTCTCGAAACTGAGGTTCTCTCGCTCACCGCCCGCTCGCGCCATCGTAGGATGGAGAATCACCTGCACAGCTGCCAGCTTGATCGCGTCGGCCACCAGATACGCTTCGGCAACGCCATCAAGAACGATCTTGAGATTGAACTCCTTTGCCAGACGCAGCGCCGACATGATGTCCTGCGCGCGATTTACCGTGATGAGAAGCGGCAGTTCTCTGTTGAGGACCGACGCGAGGACGTCGAGGTTGAGATCGCGCCCCGGTTTCTTGTCTTCAGCCGCGGTCGACAACTTCTTCTGATACTGCTGCGCTTTGATTAACTCCGTGCGGAGCATGGAGATCTCTTTCGCCCGGGTTCCAGGCGACTTGCCCGATTCCGCGAGAGCCGACTCACCGAGAGTCGCCGCAACCATAGCGACTGGTCTCAGGACGGCATCGTCAACCGTGCGTCCTCGGGTTTTCACCACCATCGTCTGACCCGAGATCAACGCTCCCGGTCCATGCCCCGTGTGCAGAGTGGTCACCCCGAATCCTCGGACCCACGCTATGAGCGGCTCTTCCGTGTCGTATCCGTCGATCGCGCGAAGATCAGGTTGTATCGGAGCGGACTTTTCCAGCTGCCCCTGATCGGACGTCTGGTTCAGGTATCCGGCTAGTCCTATGACGGAGTGAGCGTCGACAAGACCGGGCGTCACGACCTTCGCGTTGATCGTGCGAACGCCGGGAGGGATGACGATCGCGGAGGATGCTCCGACCGCCGTGATCTTCCCGTTTCTGATGACGACTACGCCATCCGTGATCGGCGCGCCGCTCATGGTGTGAACAGTCTCGCCACGAACAATCAGATCGGCTGCGCTTGCATTCAGGGGGACGAGCAGCACAAGGATAAACAGAGTCAATCCGGCTCGGACAAATCTGCTCAGTGGGTTTGCAGCCAGCATCTCGGGACGTTCTGCCAAAGCGGTCTCACCATCTTTGGATTTGACGATCACTCTCATCGCACACCTCCGCTATCGGGAGTCGTAAAAGAGGCCTCACCCAGTTCCTGGCCTGCCCCGAAACCGCCAACCGCCCAGAGACGATCCTGCGGATTCGATCGATCGAACACCTTTTTTCCTTCGACCCAGGTCTCGAGGACCTTCGTGTACGTGCTCAGCGGGTCCCCCGAAAGGACGACGAAGTCCGCGTCCTTGCCCGACTCGAGCGAGCCAACTCGCGCTTCGAGTCCGAGAATCTTCGCTCCAGCCAGCGTGACACCTTCGAGCGCCTTGTCGCGTGACATTCCGCCGCGAACTCCGAGGGCGGCGGAACGAAGGAACACGCGCGAATCGGTGATGCCGTCATCCGTGTGGAAGGCAACCAGGACGCCCGCCTTCTCCATGATTGCTCCTGTCTCGATCGAAAGATCCTGGGCTTCCAGCTTCCCTCCCGGACTGTCGATGACGATGATCGACGCAGGGACTCCCGCTGCAGCGATTTCGGTGGCAACCTTCCAACCTTCACTAACGTGGTGCAGCACAACCCTGTAACCGAACTCTTTGGCGATCCGAAGCACCGTCAGCACATCATCGTGCCGATGCGTGTGGTGATGAACTGTCCGTCGTCCATCGAGCACATCGACCAGCGTTTCGAGCCCGAGATCGCGGTCAGGCATCTTCGTCTGATCATTGCCTGCCTTACGAATTTTGTCGCGATACTGCTGCGCTTTCACGAATTGCTCGCGCACGAGGGCAGCGGATTTAGCCCGCGTTCCAGGGAACGGCGCGGCTTTCATCGGGTTCGTCCCGTTCGCCATCTTGATTCCGTATGCGTAAGAGCCGTCCTCTGTTTTAATGAGGAGGTCATCGATTGTCGATCCATCGCGAAGCTTCAGGTAGACCGTCTGACCGCTCAGGAGATGACCGGAACCCGGCATGACGTTCGAGGTGGTGATCCCGCCGGCCTGCGCTTTCTGGATCGACGCGTCTCGAGGATTGATCGCGTCGATAATCCGAACGTCGGGCTGGATCGGTCCGCTGCCATCTGCTCCGGCACCCTCACCGACGTGACTGTGTGTGTCGACCAGTCCAGGCATGATGGTCTTGCCCGACATCTCGTGCCGCACAGCTCCTTCGGGAATCGTGACGTTGGCCGGAGAGCCAACTCCAACGATCTTTCCGCCCTGAATCAGCAGCACCCCGTTCTCGATCGGCGGTGCGCCGATCGGAAGGATGCGGGCACCGGTGAATGCGTGAGACGTCTGTTGAGCGGGGAGCGGTGAAGCGAGGAGAAGGAGGAAGGAAACAGCCAGTTGGACCTGCAGACGTCGCATCAGTGTCGATCTCCGCGTGATGTTCTGGTCGATAGAGAACGGATTCTAGCCCGCATTTCTCACAGAACGGCGTCGTGAGGCGGTGGAGAGTGGTCTGGATGCGAGGCGCACGACGGTTTTGCGACGAAGGCATAGTCGACACTATGTCGAGGAGTGAAACCGTTGTGCAACGAAGCAGACAGGCCGCTATCCGCCGCTTCACGGGGACGGTCTGTGAGAAATGCGGGCT
>DATLXH010000043.1:0-32145 GCA_035576005.1 Thermoanaerobaculia bacterium
TGGCTTGGATGCGAGGCGCACGGCGATTTTGCGACGAAGGCATAGTCGACACTATGTCGAGGAGCGAAATTGCTGTGCAACGAAGCAGACAGGCCGCTATCCGTCGTCTCGCGACAAAGGTCTGTGAGAAATGCGGGCTAGTCACCTGGCGCTGACCGTGCTGTCGAATCGATTCACGATCGCGACTCCCGATTGCCGCTCCGCGCCTCGCCCGAAGTCTTCGATCGAGGCTGCTGCTGGCGTGACGGCGAATGTCGTTTCATCGCTGCTTCGATTCGGCAGCCGGCCGAACCTGCGGTCGCGTTTTCGGAACTCTGCCATTGCCGCCTCGAGGTCTTCGCCCGTGAAGTCAGGCCAGAGTCGATCGGTGAAGTAAAGCTCTGCATAAGCACACTCCCACAGAAGAAAATCGCTCAACCGTTTCTCTCGTCCGGTCCGGATCAGGAGATCGACGTCGGGCGTAGTCGCCTCTCCGTGATGGGCCCGGGCCAGGAGCTCGCCAAACGCGTCGCGTGAGAGTTGGCGCCCGGCCGCCCATCGGGCTGCGAGCAGCATCGCGTCGCGCGACGAGTAGTCGACCGCCAGCCGCAGGTGAACGCGCCCCCCCTCACGGGTGGCCTCTTCCGCCTGCTCTATGGAAGTCACGAGGACGTCCGGGAGACGGTCTCTTCGTCCAATCACGCTCAGACGGACGCCATCGCGGCGACACGTTCCAACTCGAGTCCGGAGAAATCGGCGGAACAGCGTCATCAGCACGCGTACTTCGCCTTCGGGACGGGACCAGTTGTCGGCGGAGAAGGCATAGAGCGTAACGGTGCCGATCCCAAGATCCTGCGCCGCGCGGACCACACGCTGAACGGCATCAGCTCCGGCCCTGTGTCCTCGGCTGCGCGCCCATCCGCGCTCCTCGGCCCACCGGCCGTTGCCGTCCATGATGATCGCGAGATGAAGTGCAGGCTTTGACATGGTCTATCTCCATAGAGAACTTTGTTTCACACAGTTGCAAACTAAAAAACTGCCGCGGTTTCAACGATTCGATCAGTGCTTGTCTACGAAACACCGCGAAACAGCGGGCGGTGCCGGGACTTTGAACTCTCTCATTGCGTCCTGCGCGTGGCGGCGATGAGTGCTTCCATGTGGTCGAGATAGCGTTGAAGCGCACGGCGACCTCTGGCGGTCAGCCTGTAATCGCTGTGCGGCACTCTTCCCTGGAACGACTTCTGACAGGCCAGGTAGCCGGCGTCCTCGAGCTTGCGGGCGTGGACGCTGAGATTGCCGTCGGTGGTCTTGAGCAGGTTCCGGATCTCGGTGAAGCTGAGACTGTCGTTGACCGCCAGGGCGCTGAGAATACCGAGGCGCAGCCGATCGTGAATGAGCCGGTCGAGCTCGGATGTTTTCTCAACCGCGCCCTCGATCGGTACCAGCTCGCGACTCGGTGCGCTCGTTTTCGGTTTCAGGGCGTGCTTAACCCGCATTTCTCACACTCCTTCTGCTGCGGCGGCGGATAGCGGCCTGGGTTAACCACCGTACCTCCTCGCGATGATCGCTCCGAAAACGATGTGGAGCGCTCCGAATCCGATACCAAGGCAGACGTTACCGATCAATGGAGAGCTGAATAAGGCGATCGCTCCGAGAAAGAAGAAGAGGAGTCCGAGCAAGGGGATGATGCGCACGGAATAGGTACCACCCGCGACCACCGCCGCGCCGTAGAGCAAAAGCCAGACTCCCGGAAGAAGCGAATGAAGCCCGGCGCGCGCGAGAGCGGCGGTAAGGAGCGCTCCGGCGAGAATCGCGGGCGAGTAGCTGAAGGCAAACTGCCGCGCGGGCCGCGAGAAAAATGCCACACCGGCTGCACGCGACTTGAGGAGCACCGCGACCAGACCCACCGCCAGTGCAACCACCGCGGCCACGAGCCACGTGATCAGCCAGGCGCGCGGCGAATCCTGCCCCATGGCGATGATCGAGGCGGCAAGTCCCGTAAGACCCATCACGACGCCGCCCCACCCCGGAACCGCGGTGAATGAGCCGGCGCGCTCCATCGTATCGCGGATGAAGACGAGGTTCTCGGCGGCATGCTCGTAGAGGCTGTGGGGCTCGGTCTGGCGATTCATGAAGAGCAGAATAATCCTCCGGCTGGCACGTGTCAAGTACTTTGTGATTTAAAGTTGATTCTCATCCAACATCCTGCAACAAGTGCCTCTCACGACAAAGGTCTGTGAGAAATGCGGGTTAACAGCGGGAACGCTGTTGAAGAAGTGATGACACGCGGCGGGACTCGCGCACCGAAGGGGCGAATCCCTCTCCCCGGCGGGGAGAGGGTGGTCGCGTAAACGACCGGGAGAGGGGCCGCGAGAGATACGAAGACCTCGCTCTTTTCGAAGGACTGGCGAGACTTTCACGCCCCTCTCCCTGCGTCGCTCCGCTCGCTTCCCTCTCCCCGCCGGGGAGAGGGATTACGCCGCTTCGCGGCTCAACGAGAGCTCGATTGGCGTATCGCAATTCTCTTTGAGATTGAGGGTGACTCGCAAGCCACCGGCAGAACGCGGGCGCCCCTATTTTGGGACGCCCGCCCCTGCTTCATCTGTGTTGCAGCAAACTCAGCGGCTGACTGCGCGCGTGCGTCCGCCTTTGCCGTGAGCGACGAGATCGTAGCGATCGAGGTTCATGACCTTGTTCCAGGCCGCTACGAATTCACGAACGAACGTCTCCTTCGCATCGTCACTGGCGTAGACCTCTGCAAGCGCCCGGAGCTGAGAGTGCGCCCCGAAGACGAGATCGACTGCGGTAGCGGTCCACTTCTGCTTGCCGCTCTTGCGATCTCGACCCTCGTAGACGTTCTCTTCCGTGGCGGACGGTCTCCACGTCATACCGATGTCGAGCAGGTTGACAAAAAAATCGTTGTTCAGCGTCTCAGCTTTGTCGGTGAAAATGCCGTGCTTCGACTGGCCGAAGTTCGCGT
This sequence comes from Thermoanaerobaculia bacterium, assembly GCA_035576005.1. Classification (GTDB taxonomy): domain Bacteria; phylum Acidobacteriota; class Thermoanaerobaculia; order Gp7-AA8; family Gp7-AA8; genus DATLXH01. Next base: position 2,960 of record DATLXH010000043.1, read on the forward strand.
TCATCGCGCGCATGCCGCCGACGAGAACGGTCATCTCGGGTGCAGTCAGCCTCAGCATGTTCGCCCGGTCGAGGAGCCGCGTCTCCGGCGAGAGCAGGTCTCCCGCCCGCATGTAGTTGCGGAACCCGTCGCCGTTCGGTTCGAGGACATCGAATGTGTCGACGTCGGTCTGCTCCTGCGAGGCGTCCGTGCGCCCCGGCTTGAATGGCACCGTGATCTCGTGCCCCGCTTTTTTGGCAGCTTGTTCAACAGCGGCGCATCCACCCAGCACGATGAGGTCCGCCAGCGAGACCTTCCTCCCGTCAGACTTTGAGCCGTTGAAGTCCTTCTGAATCTTCTCGAGGGCCTTGAGCACCCTGGCCAGCATGCCTGGTTCATTCGACTCCCAATCCTTTTGCGGTGCGAGGCGGATTCGTGCTCCGTTAGCCCCGCCACGCATGTCGGTGCCGCGAAAGCTGGCCGCCGCCGACCATGCAACGGAGACCAGCTCGCGGATCGAGGGTCCCGAGTCGAGGATCTTCTTCTTGAGAGCGGTGATGTCCTGCTCCCCGATCAGCTCATGATCGACCTTGGGGACGGGATCCTGCCATAGCTGCGGCTCAGGAACCCAGGGACCCAGGTAACGCGGAAGCGGGCCCATGTCACGGTGAAGCAGCTTGAACCAAGCCCTGGCGAACGCGTCGGCGAGCTGGTCCGGATTCTCGAGGAAGCGCTTCGCGATTGGCCCGTAAATCGGATCCATCTTCATCGACAAATCGGTGGTAAACATCATCGGCGCGTGCCGCTTCTTCGGGTCATGAGCATCCGGGACGGTGCCCTTTGCCTCGGGGTTTTTCGGACGCCACTGCTTGGCACCAGCGGGGCTGGTCGTCAGCTCCCACTCGTACTTGTAGAGGTTCTCGAGGAAGCCGTTGTCCCACTTTGTCGGGTTGTCAGTCCACGCGCCCTCGAGCCCGCTCGTGATCGTATCGCCGCCCTTGCCGCTGCCGTGCGTGTTCTTCCAGCCAAAGCCCTGCTCCTCGAGCGGGCTGGCCTCAGGTTCCGGACTAATCTTGCCGGTAGCCGGTGCGGCGCCATGCGCCTTGCCGAACGAGTGTCCGCCGACGATGAGCGCAACCGTCTCCTCGTCGTTCATGGCCATCCGGGCGAAGGTGTCGCGAATGTCCCGGGCCGCAGCGAGCGGATCGGGGTTGCCGCCTGGCCCTTCAGGGTTCACGTAGATCAGGCCCATCTGCACCGCGCCAAGCTGCTTGGAGAGCTCACGGTCGCCGCTGTAGCGCTGGTCTCCCAGCCACGTGTCCTCAGGACCCCAGAAGATCTCCTCAGGTTCCCAGACATCGGGTCGGCCAAAGCCGAAGCCGAATGTCTTGAACCCCATCGATTCCATCGCCACGTTTCCGGCCAGGACCAGCAGATCGGCCCACGAGATTTTCTGGCCATACTTCTTCTTGAGCGGCCAGAGCAACCGGCGCGCTTTGTCCAGGTTCGCATTGTCAGGCCAGCTGTTGAGTGGCGCGAAGCGCTGCTGGCCATCGCCGCCGCCGCCGCGCCCGTCGGCAATGCGGTAGGTTCCGGCGGCATGCCACGACATGCGGATGAAAAACGGTCCGTAGTGACCATAGTCGGCCGGCCACCACTCCTGCGATGTCGTCATCGCCTTAATGAGGTCGCGCTTGAGCTCCTCGACATCGATCGACTTGAACTGTTCGGCATAGTCGAAGTCATCCTTCATCGGGTTCGACAAATGCGAGTGGCCGTGAAGTACAGACAGGTCCAGCTGGTTCGGCCACCAGTCCTTGTTTGTTGTCGGCCGGCTTCGCTTGGGTGTCGGGGCCGGAATTACAGGATTTTCGCTTTCGCTGACGCTTTGAGTGTGTTCTTTGTCTGGCACGTCGCTTCCTCCTATTAGTTGTGTTAAGTGGCGGTTTCTCTGGTCGAGTAGTGGGCGTCGGGTTGGTGTCGCAGATTAGACATTGTCTAATCTTCTGTGAAAATTTTTAGCCGGGAGGGTGACGGCTGCGACCGCGCATCACCACCTGGTAATCGTGGATCTCGAAGTCGCGCAGCGTCTTCATGTTGTTCACTTCGATCTGGTTCCAGGGGATGTCGTAGATCCTCCCGGTCTCCTCATCGATGAAATGATGATGACGATCGATGTTCGAATCGAAGAGCACTGAGTCGGGAGCGAGATGCAACTCGCGAATCAGTCCCTTCTTCACGAAGAGATGGAGCGTGTTGTAAACGGTCGCGCGGGAGATCATCGGGAAGCTCTCCTGAACGCCGGTCCACACTCTGTCTGCAGAAGGATGCTCCGTCGTACTGAGGACGAACTCCGCGACGGCGACGCGTTGCGCGGATGGCTGGATGCCGTGCTCGTCGAGAATGGTTACGATGTCCGGCTTCATCCTGCCGGGCAGTATATCGAAAAAAATCCTACATTGGACTTTGTCTAGACTCGGCGCGTCACGCAGCGGACGCGTTGAATGTCACGGCCGCCCGAACGAGGGTCTTCAACGCCTTCTCGTCAATCTCCTCGCCCTCGCGAAAGTCGATGGCACGCCTCGTGTTGCCATCGAGACTGGAGTTGAAAAGACCCGACGGGTCGTCGAGTGAGGCCCCCTTGGCAAAGGTCATCTTCACGACGTTCTTGTACGTCTCACCCGTGCAGATCAATCCGTCGTGAGACCACACCGGCACCCCTCGCCATTTCCACTCCTCGACCACATGGGGATCGGCCTGCTTGATCAGCTTGCGGAGCCGGGAGAGCATCGTGCCCCGCCAGTCTCCCAGCTCCCTGATCCGCTCGTCAATCATCCGGGACGGAGACTCTCCATCTTCCTCAGACCCGCTCTTTCCTGGGATGGCTTTCCCCTTACGTTCAGTCTGTTTCCTGCGGCTTGGCTCAGGCATTTTCCGGCTCCGACAGATGGCAATCGCATGCTGATGCAGCTGGTACTTACACACCTCAACCTGCTGCCCTGCTGCGTCGCGCTATCTTACCCCTGAGGAAGGGAGGCCGCCCGACGGGGCCACGAGAGGGTCCGCGCGACCTTGAGTTGGTTGTCGCAGCCGACTGAACTGGCTTGGTCCCGGCCGACGGACACTGACGCGGTGCCAACGTACCCCATCTATGTAGTGCAGCGACAAGTTAGAGATCGGTTCCAGTTCGCGGGATCAGGATGTTGTCTGGCTCCCGGCACGTCGACCCCTCTTGCGTGCAGATCTGAGTGATGACGGCGGACGAGTCTCGAGCAAAGCCGATGTAGCGGACCGCGCTTTCTGATCGACTCACGTGATCTTCGCGGGGAATCAGCCGCTGCCTGATTCGAACCGCGCCCGTGGACGGTTCCACGACAACGACTTCTGCCGCCACGACAAAGGCGAAAAGCGACGCCGATCCATAGCGCCTGTTCCGGAGGATCGATCGTCGGATGATTTCGAATCTCCGTCGTGTAACGAAGGTCGGGGGAGTGACTTACCGAAGCAACGCGCGGGTAGCCAAGATTCTCGGGGGAGCAACCGACGACCAACGCCAGGGCACACGCAGCACTGCGCACGAGGTCAGCAGGCATGGTGTCGTACCTGCGTGAGTATACGCGTTCGAGTTCTCGAGCGTCTGACTGGACCGGAGTCGCTGACTTCCATCACATGCGTTAGATCGTTCACATTCGGTCATGCAGTTCGAGCGAAGAAAGTCTGGCGCAACGCCATGTTAGACGGCGGATCGAACTTGTTCGTACAGGTTTTCAGCGCCAGGTTGTCGCTGTTGGGTGAAGACGGACCCTGCGGCCAACCCCTCTCATTGCCCTTCTGGCGGTTGCCAGAGTTCGGCCTTGTTGCCCTCCGGGTCCATCACCCATCCGACTTTTCCGTACTCCGAGTCGTCGGTTTTCTCGAGCACATTGCAACCTTCCTCGCGCAGTGCTTCGAGCAGTGCCGCCAGGTCCTCGACTCGATAGTTGACCATGAATGTCGACTTGCTCGGAGCGAAGGATTTGCCGTCCGCCGGACCGACTGACCACGTCGTAGTTCCCTTAGTCGGATTGCCATCGGAGTCCGCCCAGGTGAAGACTGCTCCGCCCCAGTCCTGAACGTCGACCCCGAGGTGCTTCTTGTACCAATCGCGCAATGCCCTGGGATCCCGGGCGCTCATGAAGATGCCGCCAATGCCTGTGACTCTTCGCATTCCGACCTCCGATATTGGCTGACGTGCGCACGATTACCTCGACGTCTAACGGATCCGGTTGACGGATTCAGCCTGTCGCGCGTGACACTGTACAGCACCGCCTGTCACGAGAAGGGGATGAGAACATCGTGCTCTCGCCGCCCGGATCATGACGCCTTGCCGCTACACTGGACTCGTGTAAGACTACCCCGGTCAACTGCAGGACCTGTGGGCCTGCGCGGCTTTCCTAACCCTGTCGGACCTCGAGCCGACATCAGAATTCCCAAGCGGTTGGAGGCTGGTTATGACGGAGTTCTCGGAAGTATCGCTGGTGGTCGCCTTCACGAGCTTCAATGCCTACACTGCCCAGATCGATCGGCTCGATGACGCGGTTGTGGCAGGCGTCATGGACGACTACTACGCGCTCGCAGGGTCCGCGATCCGTGGTGCGGGCGGACGCGTCGTCAAATTCATCGGCGACGCCACACTGTGTGTATTTCCGCCCGACCAGGCGGATCGCGCGATTCTCGAGTTGCTCGAGCTCAAGAACGCCGCCGACGCGTTCATGACGAAGCGGGGCTGGGATTGCCGCCTCGTGGTCAAGGTGCATTTCGGTCCGGTTGCAGCGGGCGAGTTTGGAGCAGGGGCCGACCGGCGCTACGACGTGCTTGGAAAGACGGTTAACGTGGCGGTCCGGCTGGAAGCCAGCGGTGGAGTGGACCTGTCCGCTGAAGCGTTTCGCTGTCTCGGCCCTGAGGCGCGAACCCGTTTCAAGAAGCACACGCCCCCGATCACTTACATTCGTCAGGCCGACGCGCACCGCTCGCGCTGGTCGAAGCGGTCATGAGGGTTGCCCAGCCCGCATTTCTCACAGACCTTTGTCGTGAGACGGCGGATAGTGGCTTGGATGCGAGGCGCACGGCGATTTTGCGACGAAGGCATAGTCGACACTATGTCAAGGAGCGAAATTGCCGTGCAACGAAGCGAGACAGGCCGCTATCCGTCGTCTCACGGCGAAGGTCTGTGAGAAATGCGGGCTCAGACTCTGGGCAGTGTCTCTATGCTAACCTCGTCCAGCATCCGGCGGTTGAGCTTCCCTACGGCGGGCCGAACCCCGCAACAGAGCGAGGGACCCAAGGCCGGTGGGAGCTACGAGTCAGGTCGTGCCATCGAACTGAAACAGGAACTCCTCTGCTACATCCGGACCGGCCCCAGGATCGCTACATCGATGAAAACCGCATTTTTCGAGAACGCGGATCGAACCAACGTTCGCGATCGCTACGTACGCGTAGATCGGACGCCTCTGTTCGTGAGCTCTCAGAAATTCGTTCACAGCCGCTGTCGCGACACCTCGACCCCAGTACTCCCTGCCAGTCCAGTAGGCGATCATCCGTTTGCCATCGCTGTCCCAGCTCGCGACGTAGCCAGCAATCCGGGGCCCGACAATGATGGCCATCGCCTGATTGGTTGGGTCTGCGAAGACCCGATCCTTCCAGTGAGCGAGGAACGCGTCCCAGTCTCTCGCCGGGAAGCCCGCGGCCCGCGTAGCGTCCGAATCCAGTTGGTGCTCGAACAGGGTTCGCAGATCGCTTTCCACTACGTCACGCAGCATCGTTAGCGCTCTCCGTTGATTCCGAGAACCCGATTCCCATGCTCCGGGCCCGCACGCGGCATTGTAGCGCCCGCAGACCAGGCACGCGCGAACTGTGTTCCGCTGCAACGATGAGTTAGGCTGCGCGAATTCATCGACCGGGCCCACGACGGGTTTTACCAGAGGGCCATCTGCGACACTGATGAAAATCTTCCGCAAGGGACGGCTTCATCATTCAACTCGTGAGTGAACTGTTCCCTTGATCGTCCACGGTTATGACGAGTTTTCCTCTGGCCCGCCCTTCTCCAAGATCCCTTAGCGCTTGAGGGACGTCACGGAGCGAATAAGATCGGTCGATCACCGGAACAAGCTTGCCGGCCTGACACAGCTCGGCTACGTGGACGAGATCGTTCCGATTGCGCCGAACGACGAGAACCCGCAGGTTTTTGTTCCTGGTTACCCGCAGCCAGGGTCCCACGAGCAGGATCTGAAGGAAGGTGGCCACGGAACCACCGGCCGCAAGGTATCTCCCCCCAGGTCTGAGCGCCCGCGCGTAGTCGAACACGGAACGACCGGCGATGACATCCAGGATCACGTCGTACTGTCGCCCATTCCTGGTGAAGTCTTCCCGGCTGTAGTCGATGACATGGTCTGCACCAAGCGAGCGCATGAAGTCCAGCTTTCCGCCGTTATCCACCCCGGTCACTTCCGCCCCGCACGATTTGGCGAGTTGCATCGCGAACGTGCCGGCACCACCGCCGGCGCCGTTGATCAGGACGTTCTGGCCTGATTGGACCCGGCCATGATCTCGGATTCCCTGCAGAGCGATCACGGCCGCCTGCGGGATAGCAGCCGCTTCCGCAAACGTCATCGTCGGCGGTTTCAACGCCCAGTCTCTTCCACGCGTGCAGACGTACTCGGCAAACCCTCCGCTATAGCTCTCCATCTCACCGAATACTTCATCACCCGGCTTGAAATCGGTGTGGTCTTTGCCCGCCGCTTCAACCCTGCCGGCCACGTCAGAGCCCAATATCTGACGACGCGGTTTTCTAAGCCCGTTCATGCGGGCGTACAAAGGTCTCCCTGTGAGTCCTTCCCAATCCGACCGGTTCACGGACACCGCGTGAACCTTGACCAGAATCTCGTTGTCGGCGGGAGTCGGCTTCACTACATCTTTGAGCTCGAGCACCTCCGGCGAGCCGTATCGGGTGTGTGTAATCGCTTTCAGGAATGACCTCCCATTGCTCGAGTTGCTACGGGATTGTGTGAACGACCATCGTTCACCGATGAGTCAGATCACGGCTCGTAAGGGAATTCAGTGTACTCGTTTCGGACGCAGTGCGATTCGGAACCCAGGGTCGATTGACGCGGTTAAGTCGCAGGAGATCAGCGCCCGTCGGCTGCATTCAGGGGTTAGGCAGGCAGATACACCGAGTCTATCTTCAAAGGGCCCTGCTCGCATCACCAGGCTCCACTGAAAGCCGAGGTCGCGGCTGGTTGTAGTCCATTCGATTTTCCGCTCGTTCAGTCCGAGGGTGACTCTGTTGAATGACACTCCGAACGGCTTGTCGCCCATGGTTCCGGCTCGGAACGCCCACTGCTCATTATCCTGAACAGCAAATTCTCTAACGCCGGGTGGTCGCTCCTGATCCAGCGACAGGTGGAGGTCTCTCATTCAGGACGCAGCCTCGGTTATCTCCCTCGAGGAGGCGTATCCCACGGGTTCTTCCGTTCGCAAGGAAGTTTCGGGCATTTCTCGACCGAGAATCGCTGAGGGCGACGCGAGTATTCGGTCCAACCTACGGTCAGCATGCGTCCGTCCGAAAAGAACCAGCCAGAACAGTGTATTCCTGAGCAGACATCGAGCTGCGGATTGCCCAGGACCATCACGATCCGCTTGACGTTCATCCGAGCGCTCACGCTGCCCAGCTTCGCCGGAGACAGATCCGGAGTGTTACGGATTACGGGAGGAAAACCTGGCCGGACTGGTGCCGCATTCGAGAAGCTCGCGAGTCCTAATGAGAGCAGTATTGGCAGCGCTTTGTTCATTGACGAATCGACCTGACGGGCCTCGGTTCACCGGCTCCGGTTCGCATGCGTCATTGTACAGCACCCGGCAGCAGGCAAATGTTCAGCCCGAACCGCGGTGCAATCTCTGGTTAGGCGCTCGTTCCACGTTCCACTCTCGGCCCATGCCGACGAAGATGGCGAGGACAAAGCGGCGGCCTCCTTTTCAGCGGCCAATCAATTCGGGCGACGCTCGCCCACTGATGCCTACAGCCCCTTGCGATATTTGACGGCGCGCTCCACCTCGGCAAAGCCGAGCGCCTCATGCGCCTGCTGCGACACGACGTTTTCGAGCAGAGCGTCGGAGGCCATCTCGGTGTACCCCTGCCTGCGCGCCCAGACTTCGGCGGCGCGCAGCAGTGCCGCCCCGACTCCCGTGCGCCGCTCGTCGGCGTCGACGTACCAACCCTCGAGGTACGCCACAGGACTGGTCTCGCACCCGTCCGCGTACGGGCGAGCCGCGACTTCGGCAAACCCGGACAGGCCGCTCCCGTCTGGACGCTCGGCGACAAGGACGTGCGTGTCCGGCCGAGCGAGCCACGCGGCCGCGTCCTCCGCCTCGGTCTCGGCTGCCAGCTCCGGCCAGAGCGCCCGGCGCATGCGTACCCACTCTTCGTTATCCGAGCCGATGTAGGGCCGCACTTTCATGACTGATTTACCTTCTCGGCGCATACCGCATCGCGACGGCTCCCGAGCCGAGCTCCTGGCCAGGTGCTGCATCGCGAAACAGTGGCGCGCAAGCCATAGCGATCTGCTCCACGTGACGGTGATCTGTGCCACAGCACCCTCCCATCACGTTAAGGTACCGGAGCGGCTTCCTCAGTTCCATGTACTGCATGCCGAGCTCCGCAGGATCCCCGATATCAAGTGCGGGAGAGTCATTCAGCTCGGCGTGGCTCTGACGCGACGCGTTTGCGCGCAAGCCATGAATCCGGTCCAGCCACGACCCGCTGTCACCTAATGCGTTCTCAACATGTGTGGGATGGGCGCAGTTGATCATGAAGTAATGGGGATAACCTGACGTCGCCTGGTCCACCTGTTCGATGGCCGCTTTCAGGCTCTGGCCGGTCGGAAGGTTGCCGTCCGTCTCGACCGTAAACGAAATAGCAACTGGCATCTCTGCTCGCTGCGCCGCTCGCGCAATGCCGACGGCCTCCTCCACGTAATTCATGGTAATGGCACAAACCATATCGGCAGCGGAACCCGCGAACAACTCGATCTGCTCTCGATGATAGGCCTCGGCATCGCCATCTGACATGGCCTGGTCCGGAACGTAGCCATCCCCCCGGGGACCGAGGCATCCACTGATGACGACAGGGGTGCGTTCCGTCTCGTACTCGTGCCGAACTTCCTCCAGCAGACCAATCGCCCTCCTATTTACCTCGGACAATTCTTCAGGACGGTAGCCGAGCCGTGCGCCCCAGTCTGCGCTGGCCCGCCAGGTCGCGCTCTCGAGAATGAGGCCAGTACCAAAGCTCTGCGCGATCGCCGCGTACGTCTGAAAATACCGGCGGAGGGCAGCTTCGCCTTCCTCCGTCTTCAACAGGTGGAACGCGGCGAAGTCCGGGAGCTCCAGTCCTTCATGGAAAATCAGGGTCGTTTCAAGGCCGCCATCGGTCAGGAAGAGTCCTCCGCCGAGTTGTGGCAACCTGCTGCGGTACTTCGCCATAGGTTGTCTCCTCCTGAATCTGCTGTCGCGACCAGGAGGTTCTGCGAAGTTCTTTCCAGGTTCGAAGCCGAGGTCGACCAGCGTCGCTGCGAGGTGGCCTATCGAGCAGATGAACGCGCGCGTGGACGCGAACCCGGAGCTGATGCGACGCCGCAAAGCGATCGTCGAACACCCGTTCGGAACGATCAAGCGCTGGATGAACCAGTCGTACTTTCTGATGCGTGGACTGGACAACGTGCGCGCCGAGTTCTCACTCTCCGCTCTCGCGTACAACCTCAAGCGAGTACTCGCGATCGTCGGGGTTCCGGCACTCCTTGAGGCGATCGCCTGAAGCATACAAAAACGACTCGATCATCCGTTTTGCGGGTCTGCCGATGATCAGAGGCGCTCCGGCGCGATTCGTCAGCCCAATCGGCTCACAGCCACACGGTACCGCCTCCCGGTGTCATTGCCTCAGGCCCGCGCGTCCCTCACTGAAAGCCTGTTGCTCGCGAGTTTTGACACAGTCTGGCGACGAGTTAGGCGCTCGTCCCACGTGCGAAGCGTCGCGCGCGACTGTTTCTGCCACGGCCGAAGAGGGATTGAACACGGGTGGCACCGAAAGTGAGGGTTCTTTAGACTGACACCTTTTCTGCTACTGCCGACGGCGATGGGACAGGGTCCCCATTCTCTTTAAGGCTTTCGATGTGGAACCCAACCGCCTCCCGGATAAGTGACAGAGTCTGTTCGCGCGTTTCGCCGACGGCGACGCACCCTGGCAGGTCGGGGAGATAGGCCCCAAACCCGGTTTCACTTTTCTCTAGTATCACTAAGTATTCCATGCTCACCTCTTGAGGCCGCCCTGTTTCAGAATGCTGTTGAGTGTTCCGATTGGAAGGTCGAGACTCTCTTTCCCAGCAACCGTAACAGTTCCGGGTTTGGAGCTATGCCGGAACTGGCGGTGACTTCCCCGCGTACGCACGAGAACCCAGCCATCGTCCTCGAGCAGACGGAGCACTTCCCGAACCTTCACGCCATTGAGGCTATCACCGCTGTCGTCCGAAAGGGAGCCGACTAACCGCTCCGCGCTCAGCGGCGTGGCCCGCGACGCGAAATGGTAACGCACTCAGGACCGGCACAGGATCGGGCAACGTCCGCTGCAAACGCAAGTTAGGCAGCGCGTCGCCGTCGAGCAGGTCAATCCTCGAGCTCTTCTTTGCTTCGAGGTGCGTTGGGCGCCTGGGCGTCTAACGATTGGCGGTACCGCAGACATCCGCGAAGAAACTGCGGCCATTCCGGGACGACCGGCAGAGGGTCGGTCCTTTCGGGTAGAAGTCCCCACAGTGCCGGGTGATGCCAACAGAGTTCGTGTCCGGAGCTGTCCCGGTGCTTGCGAATCCCATCTCGAAGCCGGCGTGTCTCAAAGATCAGCTGCTCTCGCGAGAGTTGTTCCAGGTCCGCGTCGATCAATCCATGTCCTCCGTCCATCATCGCCTCAGGGCTCTCGAGGGTCCACGATCGTCCGGGCGCCGCCTGAAGGCTCGTCGCTCAGCCGCGGCAACCGCGCGGGACAGAGTAACGCACTTGGAGCTCACGCGGCAGCGGTTGACGTCGGCTGCAACGGAGAGTTGGGCGACGAGTCATGCGAGTAGGTAGAGCGATGGCGCCGTTCTCAGAGGGTCCCAGAAGGAAACAGCTGGGTCGCATGGTGTCGGCGGCTAACGAATCGACGCTCACCGGCGTTGAACCGCACGCGCCTTCGGGCGCTCGCCCACCGTCTGCGCAGAACTTTTAGCAAGAGCCGGCATGTAGAGGCCCGCGACGCCGATACTTATTGCCGCCGGGTTTGCTTCATTCAAATTTGTCAGGACAATCACCGTAATCTTGTCATCAACAAAGCGAGCAAATTCCGACTTGAAACCATTCAGATTTCCGCCGTGATGAATTCTCTTTTTTCCCTTTACTTCATCAATTTGCCAGCCCAGACCATAAACGGAGTGCGTCCCGTTATTGAACTTGAACGGAGTCCACATTAAGGCACGGGTGTAAGGTTTCAGCGTCTTTGAAGAATAGAGAGTCGCTTCCCAATTTGCTAAATCCGAAACGGTTGAAAGAAATGCGCCACTCGGTCGCAGAGCTAGATAAACTTCGGCATTTTGCAGTTTGCCGTCTTGAAACGAATACGCGTTCGCGCGGTTCGGCACGATTTCACTGAATGTAGTCGTGCGCGTCGCGCTCATTCCAGCAGGCCTGAATATCCGTTCAGCCAGAAAATCGCCCCACGCCTTTCCGCTTACCTTGCGGATAATTTCCGCCAATGAAAAATAACAGACATTGCAATACTCATATTTTTCACCGGGTGCGAAACGCAACGGAGCGTCGTAAGCAGTTTTGATAACGTCGGCGTCGGGTTGAGATTTTGCCGGGTCAAATCCGGGAGCCTCACGGATAATGCCGGAAGAGTGTGCCAGGAAATTCCGGACGGTATTGTCTTTCCAGCTTTCCGGCGTGCCTTCGAGGTATGTACTGATTTTACCGTCGAGCGAGATTTTACCCTCTTCGACCAACAGCATAATTCCTTCGGCGATCATCGGTTTGCTGACTGAGCCAATCTTAAAAACCGTTTCGGTCGTCACGCGAACATTTGTTTCAACGTTTGCAAGTCCGTAGCCTTTTGCTTTGATGACTTTGCCTTCTTGGACGACTGCGAGGGAAAGTCCCGGAATGTTTTGCCGCCGCATTTCGGATTCGATATAGGCGTCAACCTTTTCAGATTGCGCGGAAACCTCGAGAACAAACGATAGTTGGAAGAAACATAGACTGAGAAAAACGGAGAATAATTTGTGTTTCATACCTGATGTACCTTCCCTTGTTAGACCGGCGGGCGCGTTGAGTTCGAACGTCTAGTTCGCCTCAAGAGCAGGGGCGGTCGCGATTGATCCGTCGCGTGACGATTCTCTACAACGATCTGCTCCGACACGACGGTTCCAGATGCGATACGCATGCGGTGATCCTAAACCGCTTCGGGAGGAGATTCCATCGTCCGCGAAGCGAGCTATTCGCCGTCGGGCACATGCCGTTGTCAGGGGCGACGTTGGCTGAAATCAGTATCGTCAATCCTGATGTTATGTTTCACTTCGGTAATCTTGCGGCCCCAGGTTCTACCGGGAACTGACCAGCGGATCGTGAACGGAACTTTGACGCCATCCACCTCTTTGTAGTCTTCATAATCGGTTTGTGACGGGAACGATCCCAGTGCAATCTTGAACTCCGTGTACCTGCGAATAAGTAACCCGGTCTGTTCATCGAAATACAGCATTTCGGTGTCACCCGTGCGGGACTTCGCCGCTATGACAAAGGACTGTCGGTCACCGACTTTCTTCCTTCCCGCGATTTTCATTTGCGAATATAGCCGTCCAAGCTCAACGTCTTTGTAGAAGTCCGCGTCACGTTCTACGTCCGCCGCGTCCTGTACGCTGATTAGACCTTCCCCCTTGCTATCTCCGACCCACCCCTTTGTGCCATCGAATCCCTTACGCATGGGGTTTTCGGGATAACGGGTAACAACCAGTAACTTGTTCGGTGCCTTCTGGTAGACCTCCTCCGGGACAAGCGCACCGTCTGCGCCAATGCGCGATCCCTTCACAATTCGTGTCCTTAACTTCATTAGTGCAGCTCTGCCGCCCGTTGCCTCCACGTACTTGCCGAGTACTTCATTCACGGTCGGCAGTGCAATGTCTACTTTTGCGTCGGTTGTTGCATCCCTTTGCCATGCGTTCGCCCCACGGGCGGAACCGTCAAAGGCGTAGGCTGCCCCCTGTGACATGTGTAACAGGTGACCGCATTGACGCCGTCAAAGTTTCCTTTGTTAATATCCAGAACCATCCTGATCATTCTTCTTGCGGTCTGTTTTTCCGGCTTATCATCCTTATCAAAGGGCCCGGCGTGGCAATGACTACATTTAACACCGAGGGATCCAGCCATGAAGGTCATCACCGCCTGTAATTGCGAAGCGGGAAGCTCCTTGAATACCTGGATGTTTTTGTAAACCTGCGGGGCAGGCTTTTCTTGACTCCTCGCTTGCGCAGGAACGTAGCCGGCTCCCAATAAAGTAAGAAGAACCATTTTTACTGCTCGTTTCATGGAGTACCTTCCTAGCTCTGATGTTATTCACCGTTTCGTGTGGGGAGCTCGGCGACGACTTCGAGCGTGCCAACGATGTTGTCGTTCAGTTCTTCGAGATCTTCAGCCGGAATCCACCACTCTGTGTACTCTGAGCCACCGACGGTCTGCTGCTTGTACCGTTGCATGAATTCGCTGCGAACAGAAAAGCAAAGTTACGAATCAGAGACGGCCGGCGACTCCTAGTCCGTTCGCTGCCGCAAACTGCCCCGCCAGATCGCTCAGTTAGGATCAAGTTCACTCCCGGCGGTCCGCTCGAATGCATCGTTCGCTTCCCCTCCCGCCGTCTTTCTGGCTCCGAACAGAAGAAGCCACAAGCACGTACCAATTTCGCCGATCGAGGCAGGAAGTGTGGCAAGGCTGGCAAGCGTTGTCGTTGCATAACCCGGTACTGCCGTGCGACCGAAGACATCGATCAGGTAACCGAAGCACCCAAGTACCAGAAAGACTCCTAGCGTCCGCGGAAGTATGCGTGAGCGAAATACAAGATATCCGAGCGGCAGGAGCCAAAGACCCCAGAAGATCTCTGCGACCAGCACTCCCGAGTTGTAGCGGGCAAGACTCAGCATCACTGCAGCATGCAGCTGCTCCGGTGAGTAGCCCCTCAGGTAGGACCTTCCACTGATAAGGGTGGCAACATCGAGCTTGTTTACGAGGTTGCCGAGCGAAAGCGGAACGCTCGCGACTGCAAAAAGAACCATCAGCAGCGCGGCGCGCCGATCAACGTGCGCCAGCAGTTTATAGAATGCAAGCGGTAGAAGCAGAAAGGCCGTGTAGCAAACAAACCCGGCCGCAATCCCGAGCCGGAACAGATTCTCCGATGCCTCGATCCGACGAAATGTGGCCGCACCGTCTCCCGGCACGATCAGCTGCGATGGAACGTAGGCAAGGCTGAATATGCCACTCACGACCACAATCAGATACAGCAGTCCCGTAGCGCGGCCTACGTCAACGTCGGGCAAGGTTTTCATTGTTCAGCGCTCCTATGTTCGGGAGTACTCGTCGCGGCACCTGACGGACGACTGTTCAGCCGCCGTAACCCGCTCTCGTATTGGTTACCCTGATCACGCCGGCGCGGGCAGCCGGGGCCAGCGCATCGCGAACCAGATGATGAGCAACGTGACCACGATCTCCATCGACACGACGACCTGATAGGAGAGCCGGGAGCCGATCAGCGTCAACGCTTCCACCACGGTATAAAGGAGCCCGAGGGTAACGTTCATCCAACGGTTCACCAAGGGTGGCAGGACGGCAGACATGAAGATCATGAGCGCCGGTATCGCCAGCAGGATCGAGAAGATGACCATCGCGCGTCCATTTGCTTCGAACGGACCAATCCGGCCGGCGGCCATGCTCGCGATCTTGCCACGCGAATACAGTTCGAAATAGTCGTTGTAGATGTACAGGAACATCAGGGAAGTCCAGAGTAGCGCGAGCTTGAGGTTCGTCGGCACTGAAAATGTCTCAAGTGCGCGCTCAGCGCTATTGGTCATTTGACTTCCTCCAAGCTCTCAGCCGCCTAACGGACACCAGTTCACCGGCTCCGACACCGCACGCGACATTGTATAGCACTGGGGACCAGGCAACTTGCGGGCCGCGGTCCGATGCAACGCCGAGTTAGGCGCCGGGTCTACGCGCATGCCAGTCTTCGGCCTTTTGGTTTGGGTATGGAACGACCGAGCTCCGAGGCGCTCGCTAACCACGCGCGACAGCATCCTGGGCATTCCGGAGTGCTTCCTCGTTTCTGTCGTAGGATCCAGCCACCCTCGGAGACGATGACTCCCGTGACGAGAAGGCAACCGCACGCTCGGAGAAATGGAGAAGCCAACGTAGCCAGAGGAACGCTGGATTCGAGCAATCCGCCATGCGAATCCCACGAGTCCGATCGGGCGGCTTTGCCCGCGCTGAAGCGCTAGACTCCGGACTAGCCGAGGAGGGACTCATGCCAGCCGACAGCCTATAACTGATTGCGGGCCAGAACAGTGCAGAGGGCCGCGACCAAGGAATGGGGCGGTGATAGCCCACGCCACGGTTCGGCTGCCTCCCCGGAAGAAGCGAAAGATAGGAACGCTGAGAGCGAGTACGAACACTAGGAGGGTTACGGTTATGGCGAAGGCCGTCCATTGAGGGACAGGTGACACAAGTCATTTCCATAGGCGCCTAACCCCCGAGTTCAGCGGCCGCCCGCACGCCGCATGGTAACGAACTCTGGACCAGCAGCCGCGCTGACTAGGTCCGCTGCAACGACAAGTTAGGCGGCAGCTCAACGCTGGAACGGCCACCACCGTCTGGGAACTGTGAGCTGTGGGACCGCTGCGGGGCGAGCCGGAGGCCGAAGTTCACAGCTTCCCGGAGAGCCAATGCATGGTATTGAGCCCGAACTGGCGATTCTCGTTCCCTGGTAGATTCATGCCGATCTTCCGGTCTCCGTCCCGTTGTGCGCTGAGCATCGCCGCCTCCCCGAGCACCACGACTCGTCCGCGGCCATGCACCAGCGCGACCGCCTGCCCCCATCCAGCACCTGGTGTACCTTGGCCCCACTGCACCTCGACCCGCGTGGTGCCACCTTCGTGCTTGACCGTTGGAATGGCTTGGCGATTGATCGCAGTGGAACTGAGCTTCAGGACGAGTACGCTGTCTTCTGGACCTCGGACGGACTGACCGGTGAACGTCACCACCCGCGTAACCCGCTCTCGCGCCGAGCGCCCGTCGGTGATTGAGTGCGAGATCAGCAGTCCGTTGTCACGCGAGAAAACAAGCTGACTGTCGTCCTTGGAATCCTTGTCGAACTCTACGGAGTCGACGGTCATCCCCTTGCTCATCTCCACGCCAAAGCGTCGTCCCAGCGTCTCGACCGCAGAGCCGAAGGGGAAATGGTCGGTGACCAGCAACAAGGCGCCGCCGCTTGCCACATAGGCCTGGATCGCATCGCACTCCGACTCGGTGAAAGCCGCGGAATCGGACGCGTCACTCTCGCTCTTCGCCCCGACGATAACCAGCACTCGAAACGAGGCGAGCTTTGCGGCCGTGATCCTGTCACGAAGCGTCTCGACCTCGTACCCGTCGTGCTGGATCAGCTCTACGAAGGGACGGTAGGTACCCCTGGCCGCATGGCGGTTGTGATGACCTTCGTCGTAAGCGACCCGAGGGTGCTCCTTCACGTATGCGGGCATCGCGATCGAGGTGTCAAACGCGCGGTCGCCCGAATCGCCGCAGCCGGCGGCAATCAGGAGGAGCGGAAAGAGCAGTACTGTTCGCCCGTGCATATGGTCTCCTTGGCACTCCGTAAGGCCGTCTAACGTTTTGCCGCTCAGCCGCGGCAACCGCGTGCGACAGAGATACCCACTCGGAGTCTAACGTGGCAGCGGTTGACGTCGGCTGCCGCGACCGAGTTGGGCGGTGCGCGCACTACGGTATCTTCCCGCGTCGTTCATAGACGATGACGCTGGTGAGGATTTGTCGCGTTTCAGGATCTACCGAAGCGATCGTCAGGCTCTTTCGATCCTGGGACTGTACGGATCGGTAGCCAAATACACGGCGGCCTTTGTAAAGAAACATCGCATCGACGATACCGTTGTTTACTCTCGTCAGTGCTACCTGATCAACGCCGGGTATTCCTGACGAGGCGTACAGCTTTCCGTCATATCGGGCTCGAAAACTACCGTTCAGGCGGCGACCATCAATGCGCACGCTTGAAATCGCACATTCGATGATCTGGCCCTCTGCGGTGCACCGCATCGTTTCGCTGTCTCTTGGTTCTGCACTGTATCCGTAATGACTACGCGCTACGTTCAGGGCCCATATTCCGGAAAGAGGGTCATTCGGCTGCGGAGCGGCGCGACAACTGACCCCAAGGAGCACGACGAGGAAAATCCTCGCGATACGAATCACGCGCCCTCCTTGGACTTCGATGTCAGTTGCGTCCGCCCAACGTTCCCAGCTCAGGCGTTTCGGCCCACGCCAATGTCGATACGCAGGCCGGAAAGCAGGAACCCCCGGCGAATCCATCGGCGCTCGCTCCCGCTCTATGACTCAAAGCGGCTTTGTGTTTCCACGACGGTGTTCGTCAAGTGCCTCAGCGGCGAGGCCGTCGAGACGTCCGGCTGCAACGTCTGACTCTAGTTGCTGGTCCCACACCGCCCAGTCGTACTCCGCGAACCAACCGCGGAACGCCGCGAGCTCTTCTAGGGATAGGCTTTGAACGTACCGTTCCAGGATTTCCAACTTTGTCATACCGTGTCGAATCCCACCGCCTTTCAGGATATTCCGGCGCCTAACTGGCCCCAGTTCACCGGCTCCGGTCCGCACGCGATATTGTACGGCACCCGCCGAGCAACCCACTTGCGGGCCGAGTCGGGTGCAACGCCGAGTTAGGTGTTCCGCGTCTGGCCCGCGAGTCTTGACTGCTGGAACCTGTAGCCACACCATTGCATCAATCAGAGGCTGAGCGCATGGCATCACGGTAGCCAGATCAACTTCGGGAGGTGGCTTCCGACTCCGATCGCGGACTTTGAAACACCCCCCCTTTCACAACGTACACTACCGAGACGGGTAAGCTGACAAATGACATGCCGGGAGAGTGCTATGGAAATGATTGTCAGGATGGTGGTTCTTGCCGCAACATTCGGCCTGGCCGCGTCAATCCTGAAGTCGCGGAACCTAAGCCCTGAGCATCACTACGATTACTGGGGCGTTCACTGGTTCTTAACCAGCCGAGCGGGGTTTGCGATTGCGATGACGACCCTTGCGGTCTTCGCGGGCGCGCAGGTTCTGGGATTGGCGGGCGCTCTCTGACCGTGGAGTCTTGCGACGTGAAGGGACCCGGATTGATGTAGGGCGCCTTGTACCTTGAACGCGCGGTTTGACGTCGGCTGCAGTGCGAGTTGGGTAGCGCCAAGGTGGTTGCCGCAGTCTCGATCACTTCGTGGAGTGCCATTTCTGCAGCAACTGACGCTCCCGGTCCGCTTCGAGACCGGCGCGCAGCCTCCGCCCTGGCTCCTCAGCCGCATACCACCGTGAGGTATGGTCAATGGTGTCATCGAGTGAACGACAGTGCAGACCAGCCGCCACGGCTCTCTGACTGCTGACGGCCATGAAGCCTCGCATGTGCGGAATGGCATCTTCAGGGAGCCACAGCGGCATCTCTGTCCATGGTGTCACGCGCTCACCAAGCAGGAACTGCTCGCTCGCCCACGTAAAGTGGGCATCACTCGCGCTCACTGTGCGACAGGCTTCCAGCAGTCCCGCCATCGTTTCCATTTCTCGCGGCCCGGTCGCATTGTAGATGCCGGTGTGTCGCTGTTCCGCCATCTGGATGATCCAGTCCGCCACATCCCGCACATCGATAAACTGCACATAGCGCTGCGGGGGCCCCGGTGCAAGCACCTCTCCGCCCTGCGCAACGCGCACGGCCCAATATGTCAAGCGGTCTGTGTAGTCATACGCTCCGACAATGACCCCGGGCCGAATGGTCAGCACGCGATTCGGTAGGGCGTCCTCCGCCGCCTGCTCACACAGCACTTTCAAGCCACCATACATCTTGCCGTACGTGATGGCCGACACCGGCCCGGACGTGTCGACCGCATTCGCTTGGTTCAACTGCTCGCTGGTGAGTTCAGCCAAAGGTGCGGTCTCGTCGATGCCAGAAACGCTGCAGTCTTTGTAAACGGAAAGGCTGGAAACGAAGATGTACCTTTCAACAGCTGCGGCCAGCGCCTCCGCCGAGGCCTTCACACTTCGCGGGAGATACCCGGATGTATCGATTACCGCATCCCATTCGCACCTCTGAAGCTTTCCTAGATCGGTATTGCGATCTCCAATGATCGTGTCGATACCTCGAATCCCCACAACAGCGTGTTTCCCACGGTTAAACAACGTAACGTCGTGGTGACGATGAGCCGCTGCGTGCGCGAGGTGGTACCCAAGAAAGCGTGTGCCTCCGAGAATCAGTAATCTCATGCAATTACGATCGACCGCGACCAGCGTAGCACGAAGGGTTACAGCTCACTCCAACGGGAGTTGCGTCTGCCTAACGTCCTCAGCTCAGCGGCTTCGGCCCGCCACGAACGTGAAACAAGCATACAAGTGTGCGGGCCGAAGTCCGCTGCAGCGACGAGTTAGTCAAATTTCACTTGAAGAGAATACGTACGTTGCGACGAGGGCGCTGATTATGAGCCCGACGAGAACGTTGAAGCGTCGTTGAGCTTTGGGACGGCTGAGGTGAAACAGGAAGCTCAGCATCGAGCCGATGATGAAAGTTAGAACGAACGCGGTGAACGCGACTGACATGTTGCTCATGAGAAGTCCAAGCGACAGTGACCCATCTCCGAGTCAGAGGGCGCGCCGGTAGTGCATGGCGACCGCGCCGCTGCCGAGCGGCTTCGCCGAGATCAACTCGAGCCGTCGCGTGCTGGGCAGCCCGCTCTCGTACAGGGTCGGACCGTGGCCGGCGATCCTGGGGTGGACGAGCAACTTGTACTCGTCGATCAGATCCAGCCGGTCCAGCTCGGTCGCGAGCTTGCCGCTACCGAGGAGTACGCCGTCCGGGGTCGCGTCCTTGAGCTTCTGTACGCCTGTGCGCAGGTCGGCGGCGATGTGGTGGCTGTTGGTCCATCGGAAGTCCTTTCGCGTCGAGGACACCACGTACTTTGGCTTGGCCTCCAGCTTGACGGCCCACTCGCGCATCGCCGGCGGTGCCTCCGCGTCGCCGCGGGCGACCGCTGGCCAGTAGCTCTCCATCATCTCGTAGGTGACGCGGCCCCACAGCATCGCTCCGCCCTCGTCGATGAGACGGGTGAAGAAGGCGTGTGTCTCGTCGTCGGCGATTCCTTCCTGGTGGTCGACGCAGCCGTCCAGGGTGACGTTGATACTGAAGGTCAAGAGTCCCATGGTGTCCTCCGTTCGAGATACGCCACGAGCCGCTCGCCGTCTGGCTTCAAGGGCACGAGCCCACTCCGCGAGGTACTCACCCTGTGTCGCCTAACGGACGCCAGCTCAGCGGATTCGGCCCGCTCGCGACCCGGCAACTCGCGGGTCGAAGGCCGCTGAAGCGCCGAGTTAGGCGCGGGTTGATTGAGAAACATCGCGCCACTTTTATGGTAACAGTCGCGGGCCGATGATAGCTCCGTAGAGCGCCAGACCAATAACCGCTCCCACGATTGATGTAGTGAGGTCTAAGATGAGGTTGCCTCTTGGAATCTTTCGGATTACACAAAACCAGCCTCCAACGAGGACCGCCACCCCTATCAAGATCGGGATGAACGGAGAGATGCCCGCCTGCTTCGCTACATTGAACTCGTCGAAGTTTGGCGATGAGTTTCTTACGCCTGAGAGCCAGTAGTAGATAAAAACAAATCCTACTGAAAACTTTACAGGAGCGAACAAGCCCACCGCCACTACTAACGGGTGCGGCCGGTAGCGTGCCACCAAGTAGCAGCACAAGATCACGGTTGCGCAAGTTACTAAGGGGCCAGCGGCGGCTACAATGGCTAACTGCCATGAAGGATAGCCCGCTTTGGCGGCGTCGGACGTAACCGACCCGTAGTGAATCACTACCCCCGGATGGTTCAAGGCGAGACCGGCAAGGAAATGACCGAGTTCATGGGAGAGAATCGTAAGCGGAGCGGCAATCAGGCCTGAAGCAAAACACAATGTAAGCGCGCAGCCACCCTGCTGTTGAGCGAAAGTTAACGCCAGAGAATGTTTCAGCAGTCAGATTCATAAGAAGAAACTGCAAATGTTCGCGTCTGCACCCGTGGCGCCTAACGGACCTAAGCTCAGCGGCTCCGGCCCGCACGCGACATTGTACAGCGCTCGCTACCAAGCAACTGGCGGGCCGGAGTCGGCTGAAGCGACGAGTTGGACGGCGCACGACGAGCGATACTTCCGACCGGAATATCGGGACACCTATCGGTGTACACCACTGAAGTGAAGCGCAGAGATGTGGAGAGTCGACTGACAGAGTGTGGCTGGCGCTTCCTGCGAAGCGGTGGAGAACATGACGTCTGGACCGACGGAGAGCGCCAGGAAGCGGTTCCTCGGCACCGAGAGATCAACGAGAACCTGGCACGCGCGATTTTGCGGCGAGCCTGTAGGAGCAAGCAATGAGATTCGAAGGAAGACTGATCCGTGATGGAAAGTGGTGGCTGGCCGAGGTTCCCCTTCTCGAAGCTATGACACAGGGCCGGACGCGCAAAGAAGCGCTCTTCATGATCGGAGATTGGCTCGAGACCATGGTTGATCGCAAGGGCTTCCGAGCGACGGTGTTCCTGCGGGGAACGACTGAATTCGAGGTTGCCGGTACTGACGCGGCGGCAATGACGGCTCTCCTACTCCGCCGACGCCGCGAGGCCAGCGGAACGTCACTGCGCGAAATCGCCTCCCGGCTGGGCGCCTCATCACGAAATTCGTACGCCCGGTACGAGAGGGGCGAGGCTGTGCCTACTGTGGAAAAACTCGATGCGCTGCTCAAGGCCACGTCGCCTAATGGCGACTTCGTGATTCGCGAAGCTGGCGGGTGACCCATTCAGCCGTCCAACCGACCCCAGTTCACCGGCTCCGGCACGCACGCGGCATTGTACAGCACCCGGGACCAAGCAACTGGCGGGCCGGAGTCCGGTGCAACGCCGAGTTAGGCCGCGGTTACCTGCGATGCCGCCAGTAGCCCGGGCGTCGGCTTTGATGCGCCACAGCCGTTATGAAAATCTGTTCGCTCTTGATTCGGTACAAAACTGTGAACGGGTAGCTAGAAAAGACATAGCGGCGTTCGCCTCGACTCGCTCTGGGCCAGCGTTCCGGAAATTCTGCTACATTTCTGACGGCCCGGTCCAGCTCGAGGAGGAAGGCTTGCGCGGCAGGTTCACTTCTCTCTCGGTACCACGACTCATGCTCAATAGTCTCCTGCAACGCCTCCGGATGAAACTGTACTTGGTTCATCCCCGCCGGAAGAGCTTAGCCCTGACCTCTTCCCATGGAATCGTCTGGACTTTTCCAGACTCAATCTCACGCCAACGCCGTTCCGCTTCCACGGACCACGCCTCCTCGACGTCGGGGTCTGGAGGGGGTTCGATGCTCTCGATGAGTAGGCCGGCCAGGGTTGCCCGGTCATTCTCGGGGAGCTCGAATGCGTCGTGGAACAGCTTTTTGAGGTCAGTCGCCATACGAGACATTCTACTGTTTTAAGGCACGATGCTGTAGTCGGCCTAACGGACCAAAGCTCGGCGGCTCCGGCCCGCACGCGACATTGTATAACGCTCGCGACCAAGCAACAGGCGGGCCGGAGTCCGCTGAAGCGACAGACTGTGTCAAAACTCATTTCGACTGAGTCTCAATAAAAAACTCGCGCGTTCTAAGGCACCGCCACGGCGATATCTCGCTTTGGTTGAGGGTATTCGATGCCCTGATTTTCGGTCGCTTTGGAGTTTTGACACAGTCTGGCGACGAGTTAGGCCGCGGTTGTCGACTTCTCAATTTCGGAATGAAGAGTTTCCGGAGCGATGTCGGCGCCGTTCGGCCAACAAACGGTTCCGCCTGCAATGAAGAACTTCCTAAAGTAGCGAACGCTGCGCAGCGGCTGAAACACCGCTCCGTCCAGCCAGCGTGAAAAGTCGACCGTTTTCTCTGTTCCGTCGTTGAAGCGAAGTGACAGAAGGTGTCCTCGAACGTGCTGTGCGTGAATCACGCTTACGAGCTTCTTCATCGAGACCTATTCTAACGGAGCGATCTGGTTTAGCGGCACGAGTTTCTTCGCTCGTTTCCAGTTCGCCTCAAGCTCAGCTCTGTGCAGCCGTGCCCAGTCCTTGATGAGTTTCCGAGCTGTGCGGGACTTCATTTCACCAGCGAGGAGCTGCCCGTTCAGGTCGAAGGATGCCTGCTCACCTTGGTACTCCGCGTGAAAGTGCGCGACGCCGTGATCATCGAAGTACATCCGAATGATGATTCCGAAAAAGGCGGAGATAATCGGCACGAGCGGATTTTAGCAGGAGCCAACGGAGTGATCCGAGCGGCCTAACGGACATTAGCTCAGCGGCTTCGGCCCGCTCTTGCCACAGGCGACGCCTCGGGCTTTGGTTAGCTTGGGCCTTACGAGGGCTTCGAACGCAGACAGTAACAAGGAGAGTTGATCGCGGAAAAGCGGGGACAGCCAGACAGCGCCGTGTTTCATAGCTCACGTGAGATAGATATTTCTTTGTTCGCAGTTCCTAACGATTCGCGGTTCAGCGGCGCGGTCCGCGACGCGATGGTAGCGCAACCAGGAACATGGGAGCGCAGCGGACCGCGCCCGCTGCAACCGTCTAGTTGGGCGACGCCGCCAGTTCTGGCTACCGGCAAGTGTCATGGTGTCGCCGAGGCACGAGACGCCCACGCTTCGCCATCGTTCGCGCTCCGATACAGCGAACCGACCCCATTCGCCGTCGAATCTACGAGGCCGAGAATCCAGTCGATGCCTGGCGCGTAGAACCAACGCGCGTCGATCTGGAAGACGCGATAGCGCACGCCTTCACGCGTTAGGAAGAGCGACGTGTCTTCCGCGTCGATGGTCACTCGCTCGCCTCCGTTGAACGTCCACTCGCCCGCGAGTAGGGGTCTCTCTTCCTTGGAGACGCGGCGTATGGCCGGCTCGGTCAGCGTCGATGCGTGCTCGCCCTTCAGAATGCCTCGTACCGCGCGGACAATGCCTTTCCACAGCCAGGGCTCGATCGTGTTGTTCGAGACGTACACGATGGAGTGACCCGTGATTGCGTCGCGAAATACTTCGTCGTGAAATCCTTCGAGGTGCCCGGAGTACCAGAAGGCGGTGGCCTTCTTCGTGCGATACCAGCTTCCCCACGTGAGACCGGACGCGGCTCCGCCGATCGACGCGAATCGCTGCCCCTCGGAACGCGCGTTCGGGGAGAGGATCCTCGTGTCGAAGAACGACCGGTTCCAGCGGTCGAGATCGCGGGCGGAGATGTAGAGATTCGACCCGCCGTGAAACCCCTCGAGGTTGAAGACGTCATGGAGAACCAGCGTCCCGTTCGAGCGTGTGTATCCGAGCGTGCGAGGTACCGGAAAGTCGCGA
Source organism: Thermoanaerobaculia bacterium (assembly GCA_035576005.1). Classification (GTDB taxonomy): domain Bacteria; phylum Acidobacteriota; class Thermoanaerobaculia; order Gp7-AA8; family Gp7-AA8; genus DATLXH01. The sequence goes on from DATLXH010000043.1 coordinate 27,672, forward strand.
AAGTGTCCCGGGCGCGCGAACGCCGAGCTCATACCGAGAGGGCGAAAGAAGCGCTCCGCCAGGAGTTCGACTGAGGGCGTGCGTGCAGCACGCGATGCCGCGAGGAGTGCGACATCGTAGGCGAAGCTGCTGTACTCGAACTCCGTTCCCGGCTTGGCGCGCAGAGCAGGCTTCTGTTGGGCAATCACGCGCAGAAGCGCTTCAGTCGTTCGCACCTCGTCCTTCGGAAGAAAGTCGTCGAACCATTCGTAGTTGGTGGTGAGGAGGCCGGACGTGTGTCGGAGCAGATCGCGGAGAGTGATGTCCGGGTACGGCAGCTCGGGAAGGAGCTTCTGTGCCGGATCGTCGAGGGACAAGACGCCTTCCGCGTCGAGCTCGAGCAGCAGCGCCGCCGTGAAAGTCTTTGCCAGCGATGCTCCATCGGCGGCGGTGTCGGCCGTAAACGGCGCGCGCGCCTCGACGTTTGCAAAGCCATAGCCCTTCTCGAACACGATCCCGCGCTCGTCACTGACGACGACCGCACCGTCGAAGAGCCCGCGCGTGTGCAGGTCGAAGAAGAGCGTGTCCAGTCGTGCGGAGACCGGCGCGGAAGTCGTGCGGCATCCGAGGATGGAAAAGACGACGAGCACGACGAAGAGGAAACTGGATACGTGACGCACGGTCGAAGTTTGCGCCGATGGGAAATGTGGGTCAGGCACTCGATCCGGTTCTGCGATCACATTGAGGATTCTACCGTCGCGCACGACAAGGCCGCTCAGGCGATCAGAGTGGGTCGCCTTGAAACTGTAACGTCCGGCCCTCGCAGTGAACCGACTTACCTGTCTTCGAGCGCCAACCGTCCGATTCGAGGGCATCTCTCTTGACTAGAAAAACCTGATTCGCGTCTTCGGTCGCATGGGATCCTCGGCGGCTAACGGACCTAAGCTCAGCGGCTCCGGCCCGCACGCGACATTATACAGCGCCCGAGACCAAGCAACTGGCGGGCCGGAGCCCGCTGGAGCGACGAGTTAGGCGCTCGTGCCACAGGCGACGGCCTGGGCTTTCGTGGCCTTTGCCTCTGCGCGGGACTCCGAAGGGGACTGTACCAAGGGAAGCAGATCGCGACGATAGCCAGACGGCGCCGTGTTTCTTAGTTCACGCGAGACAGGGGTTTCGTTGCTCGAAGCGCCTAACGGACCTAAGCTCAGCGGTTTCGGCCCGCACGCGACATTGTACAGCGCTCGGGACCAAGCAACCGGCGGGCCGGAGTCCGCTGACGATGTTAGGCGCTCGTGCCACCGGCGACGCCCCCGGCCTAGATGATTCTTGGCTCTACGATGGTTCTGAGCGCGGACTGTGACAAAGGAAGCAGAACGCCGGAAAGTGGCAACAGCCAAACAAGTGCCGTGTTTCTTAGTTCACGCGAAATCGAAGTTCCGTTGCTCTAGGCGCCTAACGGACACAAGCTCAGCGGCTTCGGCCCGCACGCGACATTGTATAGCATCCGGGGCCAAGCAACCTGCGGGCCGGAGTCCGGTGCAACGCCGAGTTAGGCGGCGGGCGACGACAGATGGCACCGTTGGTTTTAGCATGAGGTAGCCGGGAGACTCAAAGTAGCTCAACTCGTTGGTCAGAACTCGGCCATAGCCGGGCCAGGCTGTCCTGAAAGTAGATTAAAGGTTAATCTTGGATAATGCCCGCGCGTAGCAACGGTTTTCAACGGATGATCAAGCGGATCTACGACCAGCTGGCGCCTTCCGGAGCCACTGTGACCGAGTCGGCGCCCTTGGCGGAGCGTGGTGCGAACAAGCCACGAGAGATTGATGTGTTGGTCGAGGGGACATTCGCGGACAGCCCGATCAGGATGGCGATCGAGTGTCGCGACCGAAGCCGAACCAGCGACGTTGAATGGATCGACGCTCTGGTTGGGAAGTATCGTGACATCGATGTTCAACGAATCATTGCCGTCTCGAGAAAGGGATTCAGCGCCGGAGCTCAAGATAAAGCGCGAAATAACCGGATAGAAACCCGGTCGCTGAAAGAGGCGATGGATACCGATTGGCCGGCTGAGCTGATGAAGTTAGGACTTGGACGCATCAATGTGCAGTACCGAATCGTTTCCTATACTCCAGAGACCGATCCGGGATGGGTAAGTGCTGCGCCACCATGTTTCATAGAAGACCCTGCAGGCGTTAGAACCTCGTTCGGCGACTTTATGACACGGATAACGCCGGCAATCGGTGAGATCGTGTCTAAGAAAGCGTTCGGACGTTTTAAGACAGTGGCCGACCTGACTGCGACGTTTATGGAAGACGTTACGATCACTCCGTCAGTCGCTCAGATTATTAGTCAAGAAGGCTCGTCGCACAGCCTGTTGCGGCTGACACTTCACTGCAACGTCGATGTCACGTTTGATGTCTCTGTCGTGAAGCGTGAACTGTTTGGCGATGGAGTCGTAGGAGTGTCCAGTGGGTTAATTCAGCTACCTGACAATCAGAAAACGTTTCGCATCACTGTCATTCAGGTTCCTGGGAAACCAATCACAGCGCCCATTGTGGAAGAGGTAAACACCCGGACCAAACGGGCAGAGGTCACCACTGACCCCAATAAGGCCCGCAAACTGCGAGGAGGCTCATCGAAGCGGCGCACCTGAGGAGTCCGCCTAACCCGCCGCTCATCCGTCGGATGCAGCGGCTAGTTAGTCGGCTCGGTTCGTGAACGGGGGCCTTTTGTTAGATGATCGCCAACGCGAGTACAGCGTACTTGCCGTGCCTACGAGCGCTCCGCCGGCCACGATGGCCAAATGAGGCCGAAGGGTTGCTGGTTCAGTAAGTCCATAAAACACGATCGCCAGTGCCGCGGCAAATGTCGCCAACGCGGAGCCGCTCACATTGTGTCGACGGCGCGATCCGACGATTAGATCTGGCATCATCGATCCTGCGACGCCACACCAAACCGCGGAGACACCAGGTGCCTGAAAATTGAAAATCAGCCACAGGACGACTTGAAGCCAGATGAAGAGAACAACAATGACGATGTGACTGAGGATACGGGTGTTGCGCGAAACGAGGCAAGCACCGAGAACGACCGTGAGGATGATGAAGTTTATCGATGAATGAAGGACGCTGCCGTTGTAAGTCACTACTCTCACGAAGTCGTCCATTAGTAGTGCACCAGAGCCGGCTAACGGACCCCAGTTCACCGGCTCCGGCCCGCACGCGAGATTGTACAGCACTCGGGACCCAGGCAACTTGCGGGCCGGAGTCCGGTGCAACGCCGAGTTAGGCGCTCGTGCCACTCGCGACGGCTTAAGGTATGGGCGTTCTCGGATCCAGCCGGGAGTATTGGCGCGGTATCCACGGCGATTCGAAAATGTGCAGCCAGTTGTACTGGATAACAGGCGTGAGCATTGACCAGATTGTGGTTATGAGTAGGTTGTAGCTCTGAGTCAGCTCCTCGATTGCTAAGATGGCTGACTCCAAATCGGCAAATGTTGGAGTATCTAACGTGATGCCGCGTTGGTCGTAATGCGCGATCCGCCTGTCAACGTAGTGCTCGATGATTCTGCACTTGTCTCTCAGCACAGCGAGGTCGGCCTGTAGCTTGTCCACACTCAAATGCTGGCCGCTCTGATCGGCAAAGGGAGCGTATGTGTCGCGGGCGTAAAGCTTATCCATTATGCCCTGCTTGTAGAAGCTGGCGTGATAATCAAAAGTGACCAACTCTGGATAGCGCACCAGCTCACAGATAACTCGGGCAAGCGAAATAGCTTTTTTGTCAACCTTGGCTTGCCGGCGGACTGCAGACGCCGCGGGGATCACATACCCTTCAGTGAGCCATTGGAAGAAGTGGCTCTTGGACTGACGAAGCTCGGGATTGGTAGCGATTAGCTCTTGGAGGGTTGTAAAAATGTGGCGGTGTAAAAGGAGGTCCGACACCTCGTCAGAGACCGTTCCAATCCACTTGCTGAGGCGCTCTCTGCGCTGCGTGATGTTCATTCGATCAACCGATTGGGGCCACCCTGCGCCCGTTGCCCTGAGCAATGGTCCCCCAGCATTCCGCGGCACAGCGAGAACGTCGGCATCGACACCGACCGTCGGCAGCGCCTAACGGAACTAGCTCAGCGGCTTCGGCCCGCACGCGACCAAGTATAGCGCCCACGACCCAGCAACTTGCGGGTCGAAGCCCGCTGAAGCGACGAGTTAGGCGCTCGTTGCCATGTGCGACGGACCAGCTCCTCTTGATTTTGGACTGCGCGGCCCGCGACTTAATCAGGAACTAACCGACCCCCGGGCTTAGCGGCGCGTCGCTCGCCTTCGGTTCACGGGAGGAGGGGAAACAGCGACCGTCGCTACCTTAGCCCGCATTTCTCACACTGTCATGTCGAAGTGCCGTAAACCTGTGGAAAATGTTCTCGATCGCATGATTGAGGAGGCAGTTGGCGAGTCGCGAGCGCGACATGCACATGAACGTGTGCATGTTGTGGTCGTCGCCT
>DATLXH010000044.1:0-36371 GCA_035576005.1 Thermoanaerobaculia bacterium
TCGTGCGGATTTTTCAGGCAGATGTCATCCCTGTAGCCGGTTAACAGCGGGGAACGCTGTTGAAGAAGTGAGGACACGCGGCGGACTCGCACCATGGGAGGGGCGAATCCCTCTCCCCGGCGGGGAGAGGGTGGTCGCGTACGCGACGGGGAGAGGGGCCGCGAGAGATACGAAGACCTCGCCTTTTCCGACGGACTGACGAGACTTTCACGCCCCTCTCCCTGCTCCGCTCCGCTCGCTTCCCTCTCCCCGCCGGGGAGAGGGATACGCCGCTTCGCGGCTCCTCCCCTCACTCCGTTGGACCGGTGTCACCAGAAGCGCATTCACAGCGGTGCGCTGAACCAGGGGGAAAGAAACTGTGATCGCCGCTTGAGTTTCTTACAAGCGACGTACGGCAAGCTGCCGCGACTGAGAAAAAGAAACGAGATGTCGTCCCGAGCTCAGTCGTGGCACGTTGTCGTCCATCCGCTCAGGACGATACAACGACACATTTCGCTAACTCGGAACGCAGATTCGCAGCTTCTCGCCTGAAATTCTGATTGTCGCCGGCGTTCTGGCGAGCAATTCACCGTCCGCGTAAACATCAAGCCCGTCTTCGCTCTCGATCTGAAACTCCGATGCGCGCAGCGCGGTCACAAACCTCCGCTTCACATGCGCGCCGCTGTAAGCGAGCGGCAGCGTCGTCAACAGATCCCACCGCGAGCAGCGTCCTATGATGAAAGCGTTCAGCTCACCATCGTCGAGGAGCGCGCCCGGAGCGATTGCGATCCCGCCGCCATATCGGTGCGAGTTGCCGAAAACCGCGAACATGATCGTCTCTTCGCGCCGGACTCCGTCGACAGTCAATCCGATCCGAAGCGGCCGGAACTCCGGAAGCACACGGAAGATTGCGTACAGGTACAGCAGCGACCCTCGCAGCCACGTGCTGTGCTCATTCACCCATCGCGCAACGAGCGAATCGAACCCAACGCCTGCAACGCCAAGGAACCGGACTCCATTAACCTCGGCGACGTCGATCTCGCGAGTCGTGCCGGAGAGGATGACATCGCAAGCCCTCTCAATCGACTGCGGGATCCCGAGTGCTCCGGCCAGATCATCACCCGACCCCAGCGGAATGACAGCGAGCGTCGAGCCAGCGAGGTCCAGGTTTCTCAATGCAAGGTTCACGGACCCGTCACCACCACAGACCACCAGCCGGTCGAAGCTCTCGTTCTCGCTCGATCCTGCGAGTGCAGAGAGGTCAGAAGGAGACGTACTTCGGGCAAGCACGACCGCAGCGCCGTGTCTCTCGAGGTAGCGAACGGCCCGGTCGATCAACCGCTCTCCTCGCCCCCGCCCCGCCGCCGGGTTGAAAAAAAGTTTGAGTCTCACGACGGAATCTTACGACGAACCACTGGCCCGCATTTCTCACAGACCTTCGCCGTGAGACGACGGAAAGCGGCCTGTCTGCTTCGTTGCACGGCAATTTCGCTCCTTTACATAGTGTCGACTATGCCTTCGTCGCAAAATCGCCGTGCGCCTCGCATCCGAGCCACTCTCCGCCGCCTCACGACAAAGGTCTGTGAGAAATGCGGGCTAGCCCGACCCGTGGCCGGGCGTAAAATCGCTCCATGCGCTCCACGACTCTGATCGCGTTACTCGCCCTCGCCGCCCTGCCATTCTTCGCAGGATGCCGGGAAGCTGACAGTTCCTCGGCCATGGCTCAGGAATCTCCCCCGGCCGTCCGCAGGTCTCTGCCGCCAATCAGCCCTGCGCGACGCACGTCGACTGTGATCGTCGCGCACGATGTGCTCCCTTCGGTGGTGAATATTCAGACCGAGTCGCGGATGCGCCAACGCTCGCTCGATCCGTTCTTCGGGTTCACCGATCCGCGCGCGTACCAGACGCAGTCCGTCGGATCGGGCTTCGTCTGGGCAAGTGACGGCATCGTGGTGACGAATGCGCACGTCGTGGAAGGTGCGTCCCGAATCACGGCAAACTTCAGCAACGGTCAGCAACTGGCCGCGACCGTGATCGGCGTCGATCCTGACAGCGATGTGGCGGTCCTTCGAGTTGAGAGTCGCAACCTGACGGCCGCTCCGATCGGCACCTCATCAGATCTGATGATCGGCGAGAGTGTAGTCGCGGTCGGCAATCCCTTCGGTCTCAGTGGCACGGTAACCACCGGCGTCGTTTCCGCGCTCGGCCGATCGGTTCCGTCGAAAGAAGAAGGGCGTACGTTCACCGACTTCATCCAGACCGATGCGTCAATCAATCCGGGCAACTCAGGCGGACCGCTGCTCAACATCGAGGGGAAGGTGATCGGGATCAACACGGCGATCTACGCCCAGGCTCAAGGAATCGGCTTCGCGATTCCAGTCGATCGCGCTCGGAAGATCGTGGAAGACCTCAGGAAATTTGGTGAAGTGCGGAGCGTCTGGATTGGCGCCGTGACAACGACCCTGACGCCGGAAGAAGCCCGCAGACTCGGCCTCAGCGTCGCCAGAGGCGCGGTCGTATCGCGCATGTTCCCCGGCTCACCTGCGGCCGCCTCCGGACTCGAGGTGGGCGACGTTATCGTGTCCGTGAACGGGATGGCTGTTGATTCGCGGGAAGCGTTCTCAACAAGCAACGCCACACTCCTTGCCGGGAAATCACTCAGGCTGAAAGTACAACGCGCGGATCGATTGAGGGAGATCGCAATCACACCGATCGACGCTCCGCCGGATCTCGGATTGCGGATTCTCCGGGACATCAGCGGAATCACTGCTTCGAGCAATCGAGACGGCGTCTTGATCAAAAGCGTAGCCCGCGGCTCCCGCGCAGAACGGATTGGCCTCGAGCCAGGCGATCTGATCATCGGCGTGAATGGGGTTGAAGTGACCTCGACAGAAACCCTCAATCACGAGATCAGGCGCTCAGTCGAACGTCCCTCGATCGTGATCTCGATCCCCCGAGGCCGGTACATCTATCCCGTGTCGTTTCCGATGGGAATGTAAGGAGAATGCAAGAGCGGCTGTGTCGAGGAGCTGGAAACGTTGCTCCAGCGGTGAGCGGTGGTGACATAACCGTCATCCTGAGGAGCGCTTTTGCGACGAAGGATCTCAGGATAGGCAGATGCTTCATTGCACAGCGTCGCATTGTGAGATCCTTCGTCGCAAAAGCGCTCCTCAGGATGACGGTTTTCATTAGAAGCGCGAGAACAAAGTGGACGCTGGTGAAGAGGTGATGACACCCGGGCGGGGACTCGCGCCCCGAAGGGGCGAATCCCTCTCCCCGGCGGGGAGAGGGTGGTCGCGTAAGCGACCGGGAGAGGGGGCGCGAGAGATACGATGACCTCGCCCTTTCCGACGGACTCGCGAGACTTTCCCGCCCCTCTCCCTGCTTCGCTTCGCTCGCTTCCCTCTCCCCGCCGGGGAGAGGGATTCGCCGCTTCGCGGCTCAACCACGTCAGTCAGTGAGCCGGTGTCGGCAGGCAAAGTGGCGCGACTGGAAAGAAAGAAACGATATGTCGTCCCGAGCTTGGGTGTGTGGGCGGGAGGGGCGATCCCCCTCACTCTCCCTTCATCGCGGACGCCATGTTGACTCGGTTCGCGTAGCGGGCGGGGATCAGTCCTGCGAGCAGCGTCGTTACGAACGTGATCGCGAGCGAGCTGACGATCAGCATCGTCGGGGGTGAGAATTCGATCGTCCATCCGAACGACTGCTTGTTGATGACGTAGATCAGCACGACGGAGAGCGCGTAGCCTGTCGCGACGCCGACAAGCGTGGACGTAATCCCGAGGATTGCCGACTCGAGGATTACGACGGTCCGAAGCTGATCGGTCGACATGCCGAAGACCTTGAGAAGCGCGATCTCACGCGTCCTCTCGAGAATCAGAGCCGACAGTGTGTTGATGATCCCGAGAATTGCCACGACCAGCGCGACGACCAGCAGCGCGTACGTGATGAGGAACGTCTGATCGAAGATCTTCATCACCTCCGTACGGATACTTCCATTCGTGAAACCAAATATCCGGTACTTTTTTCCCAGGCCATCCTCGATCTGTCGCCGCGCCGCCTCGGGGTCCGTCCCCTTGCGGAGAAAGATTGCGATGCTGCTGATGCTGGAGTCATGGAATTGACTGATGTAGAGCGGACGGTCCATGACGACAACACCGCGATCGTTCGAGTAGTCGCGATAGATTCCGGTAATCGGGAACCTGACGACACCACTCTCGAGTGGCAGCTCAACGACATCGCCGACGTCCTTTTTGAATTTGATCGAGAAGCTTTCACTGATGAACACCCCGTTCGAGCGGATGGCGGCCACAAGCGCCTCCCGCGCGCGTCGCGGCTTGACCATTGGGAGATTCGAATGGACGCTCGCGATTCGGAAATCCCCACTCCCCACGGCAATGATCGAGTCTCGATACACCATGTCGCGCCCTCGAACCGGGTCCGCGGCTTCGATGAAATCAAAGCGAGTGAGATCATCGAGAATCGCTGCCGGGAAAACCGCACTCGGCGCACTTGCCAACCCGCGCGCAGGCCGGAGCCACAAATCCGAAGCGATCGTCTGATCGACCCAGACCCTCACCGTCTCACGAAAGCTTCCGACCATCAGCGAGACGGCGATCATCATTCCGATGGCGACCGATAACGCCGCACTCGCGACCGCAGTTCTCCGCAGCGAAGCAGGAAGCGAGACTGCGGCGAGCCGGCCGGCCGGCCCGAACCACCGCGTCAGGGATGGCGCAAGAAACCGCGACACAGACTCGATAGCGAGAGGTGACAGCAGCGAGAAACCTGTGATGAGCAGGAGCACGGAAATATATCCGCCCACGGCGATGCCGCTCCAGGATGGGACGAAGCAGGCCGCGGCTGCCAGAGCGAAGCAGCAGAGCGCAACTCCAGCGAGTCTTTTCACATCGCGGCTGGCCAGCCTCTGATAAATGCCACTCCGTATCAGCGCGCCCGGCCGGATGGCCGCGGCTTCCAGCGCCGGCAGAATCGAGGAGATAACCGATACCACAGTGCCCACCCCCATGGCGATCACGACAAGGGGCCATGAGAGATCAATCGTCTCAGGCTTGCTCGAAACATACAGAGCGTTGATCGTCCTGCCGATCAAATCGAGCGTCGACCAGGAAAGCGCATAGCCCAGTCCGAGACCGGCCAATGATCCGATGAGGCCGAACAGCGCTCCCTCACCGATGAATGCGAAAAAAATCTGGCGCGAGCTCACGCCGACAGTCTTGAGGATTCCGACGTCGCGACGTCGCCGCAAAATGGAAATGAGGACGGTGTTGTAGACGAGAAACGTTCCGACGAGAAGTGCAACGCCGGCAAGAGCGAAGAGATTAATCCGGAACGCTCGCAGCATTTTGCCGACACGCTCATTTCGTCGCGCGGGTCGTTCGACTCGCATCGACGGATTGAGCGACTTCTGAATCTGGGGCAGAACGTAGGCGACACGAGCTTCGGGAATCAGCAGGTCGATGCGCGTCAACTTTCCACGCATTCCGAACGAACGCTGCGCCGCAGCAATATCGAGGATCGCAAGGCTTCCGTTGAATGCGGTCGCGGGGCCCTCAGCATGCAATGTCCCGCGAACGACAAGCTGTGATCGAATTCCCCCAGCACTGATCGCAACACGGCTGCCCAGCGTTAGAGCGCGCTCCCGCGCGAAGCGCTCGGGCACGACGAGGGAGTCGGGACTGAAGAGTGCCAGGAACTGCGAGAACGACGTGTCACGATTCGCTGACGGAGCCGAGTCGGTCGCTTTGTCTACGGCCAGTTTCGCGTAACGATAATCTCGGAAGTGGAGGTCTGATAGGAGGTCGACTGCAAGGATTCGTATGGGAATCTGCGATGGCTCGATCAGACCGTCCAGATCGATGACCGGCGCGAACCTCACCCCCTCACTCCATAACGGCTGCAGAGCGAGAAGAACCCTCTCGTCCAGCGGGCCGCTGTCCGACACGATCTGGAAGTTCGCGCGACCGGCGACCGATTCGACCGACTCGCCAAACGCACGCAGCGCGCTCTCGTTGGAGAGCTGAATTGCGACGAGCACCGCGACCCCGATCGCAATCCCTGCGATGGTGATAAGTGTCCTTCCTCTCTCCCGGAGGATGGGGCGCAGGATCAGAGCTTTGACGAGCGCGGCCGTACCGCGGTCCAGCCTCATGACGAGTCGCGCGTCACACCGCGTCGCGCGTCGGGCCTCCGCGTAACCCTGCCGTCGATCACATCGATGACGAAGTCGCCGAAGGATGCGGCGCGTTCAGAATGCGTCGCCATGACGATGGTCGGCTGGTAGGACTGGTGGATCGTTCGGATCAGTTCCAGAATGCGCTCGCCGGTTTGTGAATCGAGGTTGCCGGTCGGTTCATCAGCCAGGATGATGTCGGGTCTGTGAACGATCGCCCGTCCGATCGCGACCCGCTGCATCTCGCCGCCCGAGAGCTGGTTCGGGTAATGGCGGGCACGAGCAGTCAGGCCGATCCTGTCAATCGTTTCCTCAGTTCGCGCCCTCGCCTCACTCGACGTGACATTTCCGAGGGCGAGAGGAAACTCGATGTTCTCCGACACGCTCAGGGTGGGAATCAGATTGAAGAACTGAAAGATGAACCCGATGGACCTGCGGCGGATCATCGTCAGGTCCGACTCTGTCATCGACGAGAGCTCGTGATCTCCCAGGAAGATTCGCCCGCGGGTAGGCCGATCGATGGCGCCGATCAGGTTCAGCAGCGTCGACTTCCCGCTCCCTGATGGGCCCATCAGAATGGCAAAGGCTCCCGGCTCGATCTCGAGAGCTACGTCCTCGAGCGCCCGCGCCCCATTTCCTTCGTCGCTTTCGCCGTAAAAATGGTCGATCCCTTCGAGCCGGACTCTGTACGCCATCGATGTCCCGTACGGTGCAGGACGCACGCCGGACAGTCAGACCGCAATTCCGACTCGCTGCGCCCCACGATGTTTTCCGTCCCGGGAGGCACGGTCCCTGCAAAATAACGGCAGAGCAACGAGTCGACATGACAACCATTCCACCGCTTCTCCTCATCACATGGCTCATCGCACTGTTGCTCAGCTTCACCTTTGGAGGAATGATTCATCTCCTGCCCGTAGTGGCCGTACTGATTTTTCTCTACGTGACCGTCATCAGGAGCAAACCAACAGCTGCGAACGCGAACACATCCCGGCAGTGAGCCGGATTCGAAGCAATTGAAACAAGGGAGGAACAATGCCGAACGATCAACGACCTGGATCTGGGACATCGACAACGGGCAGCACGGGAACCGGCAGCACGGGAACGGGTACCACAAGCATGGGTAGCACAGGCACGGGAAGCTCAGGCGCCGGCAACCCAGGCAGTGATGGCGCGAGAACCGGTAGCTCGTCGGCTGGAAGCACGGGCACGACCTCGTCATACGGGACGAGCGGATCGGGCGCAACGGGCAGCAGCTCGGCCGCAGACGACGCAAGCCGCCTCGGCCGCGCAAAAGAATTCGTGAGCGACAAGTACTCCTCGGCAAGTGAGAAGGTTAAAGAAGGCTACTCAGCCGTGAAAGAGAAGGTCGATGACATCGACTTCGGCGAGATGACCGAGCAGATGCGAGGCTTCGTCCGAACCAACCCTGGAAAGGCACTGCTGATCTCGGTTGGCGTCGGTTTCGTTCTCGGCATGCTCCTTCGAAGCAGTAACGACGACGAGTAAGGGAGGCATCCGTGGCTCAAGGAAACTATTCAGACCGGCACGAACGCTCGGCAGGGGGGATGGACTTCAACTCCCCTTTCCGCGAGCGGGCTCACAGCCTTGGAAGCGCCCTGGCGACCGATGGTCCCGAGGCCATTTTCAAGGAGATCGACGCAATGCTTCCCGATTCCTGGCGCGATCATATTGCTTCGTTTCCGATCGCCGCCGTGGCCCTCGCGTTTGGGGCCGGGGTATTTCTCGGACTGCGTAAGAGCGACGAGGTTCTGGCCGCCGGTTCAGCCTTCATCGGTGCGGCCACCAGTGCGAACCTCAGCAGTGTGCTCGGCAACAAGAACGACAGGTAACCGCGTAATCCATTACCGCTCGCCGCCGCTCCTCTCCCTTTTGCGGAGAAGAGCGACGGTTGAGCGGTAACGCCCTTAGCTTGCGGGCTAGAAAAGAAAGAGCTGGAGAAACGGCCGGGCGAGAGGTACAGCAACCGGCCTCGGCACGGTTGCCACGGTTGTTCGCACCTTGAGCAGCATTTTCAGATTCCCGCGAAGCCAGGCCCTGGCTTCCTTGTGACCGCGGAACCTTCGCTCCATCTGGTGAAAGTGTCGATCGTGCCTCGAGCCATGCATGTGGTGCAGGTACTCGTGATGGATGATCGACTGGATGAACAGGGACGGGACATCCTTCCTGTTGAGCCTCGGGTGAATCCGGATCTCGGCGGTTTTATGGTTATACGACCCCAGGCGAATACTTCGCTGGCGTCGCCGGTCGCGCTGCTGGCCCCAGCGTATCGACAGGCTCGTCACTGCGGGAAAATACTCACGACGGACCAGTTCACCGAGGAGCCGCAGATCGTGAGCCTCTTTCTCCCCAAGCGGTTCGCTCACCCTCGTCACAGTGTGATTCTCAACGTTTGAAAGAGTTTCCGCAACCAGCCGACGACGGTTTCGCGACAAGGGCACAGTTGACACTACGTCGAGGAAGGAAACCTTTCACGCAACGAAGCAGACAGGCCGCTATCCGCTGCCGCAGCAGAAGGAGTGTGAGAAATGCGGGTTAACAGCGTCGAAAGCTGGTGAAGAGGTGATGACACGCGGCTTGGACTGGCGCTCCGAAAGTGGGGCGAATCCCTCTCCCCGGCGGGGAGAGGGTGGTCGCGTAAGCGACCGGGAGAGGGGCCGCGAGAGATACGAAGACCTCGCCTTTTCCGACGGACTGACGAGACTTTCACGCCCCTCTCCCTGCTTCGCTCCGCTCGCTTCCCTCTCCCCGCCGGGGAGAGGGATACGCCGCTTCGCGGCTCAACCACGTCAGTCAGTGAATCGGTGTCATCACAAGCTTGGGCGGCTGGGTGCGAGGGGCGAGGGACTCGCAAGGTTCTACTCCGGTCCCATCGACGCTACGGTCGCCGCGGAAGGAGGGCCAACACCATCGGCTGGACAAATTGGAGGCGACGGTCGGGATCGAACCGACGAATAGAGGTTTTGCAGACCTCTGCCTTACCACTTGGCTACGTCGCCTTATCTGAAGAGCGCGCAAGTCTATGAGACGCGTGCGCGACCGTCAACGAGAACAGCTAACGGTTCTGTTCCAACTACCTGCCGCTTTTTGCGAAGTCGATGAATCCGCGTTCCACGTCGGCACCGATGAGCTTGACCCGGATCCTGTCACCCACATCACTGCCACCGTGCCCTTGAACGAGCTTTCCTTCCACCGGCGGCTGCAGCAGCCTGACCCATGTCCCCTTTTCTGAAGCGCCGGTGACAATCGCGTCGAAGCGCTCGCCGATGCGCGACTGCAGGAGCTGAGCAGCCGCCGACTTCCTGACCTGCCGCTCGACCTTGTTGGCAGCATCCTCCTGGGCTGTGCAGTGCTCGGCCAGCTCACGCAGCTCGTCGTCGCTGTAGGGAGACGGATCACCAGCAATCGCCGCCTTCAGCAGGCGCTGCGTGATGAGATCGGGATAGCGTCGATTGGGAGCGGTGGAATGTGCATAGTCGCGGACAGCCAGGCCGAAATGACCGGTCGAGTCCTCGCCGGCACGCTCGAGTGCGTACTCGCCCGCTCCCATCAATTTGACAATGGTTAGAGACAGGTCAGGGAATCGCAGCGGATCGGCTTTGCGTCGGCGGAGCAGGAACGCCTCGAGTGCGCTCGAGTCTGGATCGGGTGGCAGCCGCTCCCCCAGCTCCTCCGCAACTTTCTCAATGCGGTCCCATCGCTCGGGCGATCGCACGATCCGGCGGATCGAAGAGAATCCACGGCCCTCCAGAAATCGGGCCGTCGCACCATTCGCACCGATCATGAAGTCTTCGATCAGCTCCCGCGCACGGTTCTTGTTCTCCTGACGGACATCCACCACTCTTCCGTCACTCATGATCGCTTTTGGCTCAATGGTCTCGAGATCGAGAGCCCCGTTCTCGTGACGCGAGCTCTTCATACGCTGAGCCACTTTGTCCTGCAGCCGGATCTGCTGCTCGAGCCCATCCACCTGGGAGATTTTTGGGGGCATCTCCCCCTCCCCTTCCAGCCATGCGGCGACGCTGTTGTACGCAAGCTTCGCGTGATTTCTCACCAACGCTCGATACACGTCGGCGCGTACTGTCGCCCCATGCTGATCGACATCAGACTCGATGACGACCGCAAGGCGATCCTCTCCTTCGTTGAGTGATGTCAGATCTGTCGAGAGCGTCTCTGGCAGCATGGGAAAGATCTTCGCCGCGGTGTAGACAGATGTCGTGTTCGTCCTGGCATGACGATCGATGGCGCTGTCCTTCGCGACCCGCGAATCGACATCGGCAATCGCGATCAGAATTCTGGTGACATCCGAGTCCAGGGCATCGGCCACCGTGAGTTGATCCAGGTCTCGCGAGTCGTCATTGTCGATGGAGCACCACGGGAGATGCCTGAGATCTTTCACACCACCGACGCTGCTGCGACCTGCGTCGTGGGAGATCTTCTCAACCTCATCGAGAACGTCAGGGGCGAAGTCTGGCTCCAGTCCGCGGTCGATCATCGCCTCATGCGCGATGTCCTCGAGCTCACTATGTCTGCTCTGACGTTTCATTGTTCAATCCACCCTTTTGCCATTGCCGATGAGACATTGCCTGTGAATGTGGTCGGACATTTCAATTTCAATGTCCGGCGGCGGGGGCGTCAATTGGCCCACCGCAGTTGATCGGGAGCATCCAGCCGGACATTGGAATGTCCGGCCACGTGATTACTAACTGCTCACTCGCCGTACGGATAGCCATCTCTTGCCTTGACACGGAATTCGCGATTCCGTAGCGAGACCCTGATCTTCTGATACCCGCCGCTGCCCGCCGGCTTCCGGCTCGTGTAGGTCAGCAGATAGTACCCGCTGTTCAAATTCTCGATCGTGCGAAGCGGGGTGCGGAAGTTGACGAGTGTGCGGAAGTACTCACCGCCAGTCTCGGTCGCCATCCTTTGTACATCGGCTTCGGTTGCATGCGGCCGCACCGACCTCAGCAGGTTGATTGCAAACACGGTGACGTTGGCGCGATTCAAGGCTCGAATCATCGGTCGATATAGATAGTCCTCGTTCTCAGCGATATCCGGGCTGAAATCGCTCGGAGTGCCGACACCAGGAGTAAACAGGATGAGCACCTTGCGTGCGGGAATCGATTGCACCGAGTTCGCCAGCAACTCGATTGCTTCATAAATCCTGCCTGTGTCTCCAATCATCCCTGCAATATCGAGGTTGCGCAGGATCGATGGGGACGGCGCATCGCGCTGCGGACTCGTAATACCGAGCGAGAATCGTCCGGCCTCGAGGAGCGCAGCTTTCAGAGCCCTCTTGTCTGATGTGAAGTCACTGAAAAGCTTGAGCCGGACGTCATAAGAGGCAATGGCCACCTTATCCTCGGGCTTGAGCTCTTTTTCGACGAAATCGATCGCCGCGTTCCGTGCTTCGATCACATCGGCGGTGTATCGCGCAGATCCAGGCTTCTGAAGAAAGATGATGAAGTAGCGCTCTTCTTTCACCTGCTCGACCTTGAACGCAGCAGAGCTTTCGTTCGCCGTCAGCAGCCGCCGGTTGGTGAAGTAGTCGAGTGTCTCAACCGACTGCTCAACCCCATTCTCCCGGATGATGAAGTCCTCTTTCCGGAGGCCGAGTATCTGGTTACCGCGGGAATCAGTCACTGTCGCGTCCACCCGAACAACGTTGACGTCCACGCGCTCGGTGACGCGAGTCTCCTGCGCGAGGCTCGAGACCGGAAGCGTAAGCAGGAATAGCAAAGACTTCAGAACTTTCATC
The DNA here is from genome assembly GCA_035576005.1 of Thermoanaerobaculia bacterium. Lineage (GTDB taxonomy): Bacteria > Acidobacteriota > Thermoanaerobaculia > Gp7-AA8 > Gp7-AA8 > DATLXH01. Next base: position 11,949 of record DATLXH010000044.1, read on the forward strand.
AGCGACCTCCGACTCAAGCAACCGTTAACCCGTAGAGCGCCCGCGTCACCTGACACCGGTCTACAACCAGACGAAGGGGCGGCTTACTTCACGGTGGGATATTCCACTTCCTCAAATGAACCTTCGTAGTACGCCACGGTACAGACATCTCGATTCCAACTCGCTAGCTTTGTCCGTGCATTACGGCTAGCGAGAGAACCTTATGACCCCAAAATACGATCCTGAAACGAAGATGCTCCTCGGGCGACTGCAAAGCGCCTCGTTCACCATTGCGGAGATGCGTCGTCAGGTCAAGAGTATCTCGCCCCTCCTCGAGGAGCAGGAGCAATTCCACCTCCTCGGAGCAATTGCAAGATTGGAAGCCGATTCGTTGAACCTCGAGTCAATCCTCGGCGAGAATCAGACGAGTCACTAGACCTCAGGGTCGAACTTAAAAGTTGTCAGCGGGCTTGTTGCCCAACTCCGCTATCACCAGCGTTTCGTCATCCTGAGCGAATGCGAAGGATCTCGAAAGACGCAACCCGTTGATTTCACAGGGCCGCATCTTGAGATCCTTCGTCGCAAAAAGCGCTCCTCAGGATGACGGATGACGAACGAATCAACTCCCGCCCGGCGCACGCGCGCTGATTTCCCAGACGCTCCACTGACCTTTGGAAGCCCTCAGCTCGACCGCCGCGTACTGGAGCGCTGTCAGTCTCGCGTGGAGCGGCTCCGACGCGAATGCGCTACCCACCTCGTTCGCACGCCACGACCACGTCAGATTGCAGAAAACTCGATCCCCTTCCATCTTGATGCTGTCCACTGACACGACTTCCTTGGTAGCGATCGGCACCACGTCGATGAAACCATTCGTTCGCGCGAGAAATCGCGGATCGCTCCGTGACTTTTCGCTGAGCGTCACTCGCTCCTTCCCGATTACGATCCAACCCGCCTTTGCGAGATCCTCGGCATTCGCGCGGACCTGTGGGTTCATCGCCTTCACATCAGTGGCGAAGCTCCAGGCGCTCGAGGGCGACTGATAGTCAGACCACTCGGGAGACTCTCCGACGATTCGCATGATCTCTCCGTTCTCTGGCGCCGCGAGTGCCGGGGTTTCGGGCAAGGCAACTGTGGCCGTCCGACTCTCAGGACCTCCGCACCCCAGGAGTGCGCAAAGCAGAATCGTTGAGAAGACCTTCGCGTGCATTCAGACAACTCCTTTGCTGGGCCGGCGGATCGTCAGTATAGATTGCCTCTCGCAGGTCGCCGCGTATCAGCGCTTTTCCATTGAAAGGGTGACGGTCGCACGCCGTATGATCGATCGTCGACATGCGCGACGATCAAGAAAAAGCGATATCCCGGCCCTTCGTCCTTCCAGCGCTTCTCGTCGCTTCCGAGGCCCTTTATCTGTTGCTGGGGCGACTGGAACCGGGAAATGGCAGAGGAGACGTTCTCTCTTTTCTGGCGATCATCGCGGCGCTCTTCGCCCTCTACGGTCTTGCCTGGCACTTTGCTTCGAAGCAGAAGGCAGGCAGGCGCGAAGTCCGGCTCATCTTCCTCGGCGCAATCCTGTTTCGACTGACCCTCGTTCCCGCAGGCCTTCCCGCGTCCACGCCTCTGCAAGGGATTCCAGATCTACTGATTCGTGATCTAACGGGACGTGAAACGGTTTTCGACAGTCACCTGCTCTATGACAGCGATCATTGGCGGTATCTGTGGGACGGAAGGGTGGGAGCCAGCGGGATCAATCCGTACGAACTGCCGCCGTCAGACGCCGGACTCGACTCGCTCGCCACCGATCGCGGCGCCGGCGGTGTCTGGAACGATATCCGTCAAAACATCAACCACCCCGAGCTCACGACCATCTATCCTCCGGTCGCGCAACTCTTCTTCCAGGGCCTCTACATCGTCGCCCCGGGAAGTATTGTCACGCTCAAACTCTCGCTCATCGTTTGCGACCTGTTCACAATGTTGCTCCTCGCTCTCGCTCTCGCGAGACTCGGTCGATCGCAGGCGTGGCTCCTTCTCTACGGTTGGAATCCGCTGGTCGTCAAGGTCTTCGCCGGCAGCGCTCACTTCGACGGACTCATGGTTCTGCTGCTCGCAGCCATGCTTTACGCTCTGACGTCGCGCCGGCGCTACATCGCGGCGATCTGCTTTGCCGCTGCAGTAGGAGTCAAGCTCGCTCCGATCGTCATGCTGCCCGCCGTCGTTCGTCGTGTTGGCTGGCCGGCGATCACCGTATCTCTCGCATTGGTTGCTCTGCTTTTTCTGCCATGGCAGCTCGAAATCTCCGCGACCGCAGGAGCACGAGCCTTCGCCACAGCGTGGGAGTTCAATAGCGGAGTATTTCAGTTGATCAAGCTGCTCTTCTCCGCTCTCAGCGACCCATCGCGCTGGGCGCGACTGACATCCGGAATCCTCGCTCTCGCAGCAATCGCCTGGGTTACGTGGAAAGACAGGCTGACGATTGACTTTCTCTCCACAGCAGCGCTCCTGCCGCTCGGAACCATTCTTCTTGCGGGGCCGGTGCTCATGCCCTGGTACGTGACGTGGACCCTTCCCTTTGCGGTGGTGAGTGGACGCATCTTCTGGTTCCAGCTCTCGGCGATTGTGAACCTCGCTTTCTTCGTCATGATTGACGGGTCGGAGAGCATGTCGGTGCTCATGATCGAGTTGCTCGCGATCGGATTGTTCCTCCTCCCTGGTCGCAAAGCTCGAAACAACCGATGGGAGGAGTTGTCGCAGGAATGACGGTGGAAGCATGCCTCGTTCTCAAAGATGTGATGAGCCGGGTCAGTCAGGTTCAGTACGGAGCGCATGACGAATGCGCCCGATAACCTCAGGCATCACCAACAAAGGAGCAACTCATGCAAGCCAGACTTCTCGCAGTCGTCACCCTCGTTTCCATGCTCGGTGCAACCTCGTTAAGCGCGCAGGGAAGCGGAACGACTCATCCCACGACAACAACGACAAAGAAGACGTCTTCAAAGTCTTACCAGGTCACAAAGTCCGTCTCCGGCAAGGTTGTTTCGAACCAGTCAGGAGCGATCACACTCAAGGTGGGAAGCAAGACACGCCGATTTGTGAAGACCAGCGGCACCAAAAACGCGAGCGCCGAGTTCAGTACCGGCCAGCAGGTCAAGGTCTTCTACAGGTCCGCATCCCCAGGCACAGCCACAGAGATCCGCTAGTCGGAGGGGATGAGGAGGAAGACCTCGCCCTTTCCACCGGAGGTTGAGGACTTTCACGCCCCTCACCCTGCTTCGCTTCGCTCGCTTCCCTCTCCCCGCCGGGGAGAAGAAACGCCGCTTCGCGGCTCAGTGCTCTCTTATGAAAACGACTCTCATCATTCCCGCACTTGACGAAGAGGCGGGGCTCGAGCGAGTGCTGGCTGAGATCGAAGCCAGTCCGATCGCTTCGCGCCTGATCGACCAGATCATCGTGGGAGACAACGGGAGCCGCGACTCTACTGCATCCGTGGCCGCCCGGCATGGCGCCCGCGTTGCGACGGCAACCACCCGAGGATACGGAGCAGCATGCGCTGCCGCTCTGACGCTGCTCGCCGATGATTGTGAGATTGTCGTCTTCATGGATGCTGACGCATCTGACAACCCCTCCGAGCTGTCGCGCCTCGTGGAGCCTATCGTCCGCGGCGATGCGGACCTTGTGATCGGATCACGAACACTCGGAGTCGCGGAGTCGGGCGCACTCTCGCCGCAGCAGCGTGTCGGCAATCGACTGGCAGTCTTTCTGATCCGTCAGCTGTTCGGCTGGGCTTACACCGACCTGGGACCGTTCCGGGCCATTCGTCGATCCCTGCTCGACCGCATCGATATGCAGGACCGGGCGTATGGGTGGACCGTCGAGATGCAGGTCCGCGCACTGCAGCTCGGAGGCAGGGTCGAAGAAAGAGCTGTGTCCTATCGGAAACGGGTCGGCCGATCCAAGATCAGCGGAACCGTAACGGGAGTCATCAAAGCGGGATGGTGCATTCTGGCGACTATAGGTCGTTGCCGGGTGCGCGGCGCGACCGAGCCTTCTCGTCCGAGTTCGGCAAGCCCGGCGCCTTCTGTCATTTCCAGTCGTTGAGCTTCCAGCTGTAGTCGTCGTACTCCAGTTCCGCCTTGCCTCCCGCCTCATCCAGAACCCGTTTCTTTTCTGCGGGAAGATACTTCGCCAGGAATGTGACGCCGCCCCCCGCCGCCGCGAAATCGTCGGCGAACCACTTCATGATCGATGATGTGTGCATCGTAGCCTTGCTCCCGTTTCTCTCGACGCGAACCAGCGGACCGCTCGCAAACGTTCGGACCTGTTCGTCGAGCTGGGCATCCACATGGTCTCCAACGAAAGCCTCCGGCCGGATCGGGGGACAACTCGCTGCGGCGCAGTTGATCGCAAAGTGAATACGCGGATCGGCGAACACCATGCGGATCTTGTCGTTCTCGATATCGTCGAGTGAGATGACATTGCCGGCGAAAGGGACGAGCGGCTTTCGAAACACGTTCGTCCGTGTCACCGGATCTGTCGACAGCTCTTTAATCGAATCGACTGGATAGCGATCCACCACCACACCGACGACATTCACATTGTACAGATTGATCCAGTAGGCGAGCTGCTGCGGTTTCGTCAGAGATGCGACGTCGACACTTCCGAGCTTCGCCCGCAACTCGCGCAGAGCCTGCTCATCCCGCGCCTTGAGTGGCCCATATTTCATCCCCTGCGCGGGACTGTAATAGTCCTTGAGGAGACGATTCCAGGTCGAGTAGTCCGGTTCGCCCTTCACAGTGGCCGCGTCACTCTTCGGGATGGCGGGCGCTTCACCGCCACCTCGAGGCGAACAGGCCACGGTGATCGAAACGAGGATCAGGACAATCGGGCGGAAGAGGTGTCGCAGGCTCATCATGCTGGAGACGATACGCCCTCCGGCGAGTTGCGGATTCAGAAACCGGTCAGGAATTGCGGTAGTCACGACCCGCAAGGCAAGTCTGAGGCGTGTTTTTTGCTCTTATAGACCGCGGAGGCCCTACCCATGAAAAAATCCGGCACTCGTCTGACAGCGCTTCTCCCGATCCTTGCCCTTCTTCTCCTTCCCGGCTGCGGGAGCGTAGGAGTCGGCGACATCCTCGGGGCTGTCCTCGGCGGCGGCGGCGCAGGCCAGGGCGGCAATTATCCCAGTGGCAGTCAGTCCCAGGACGTCCGTGCAACTGTGGAATCGGTCGATACCCGGGGGCAGCGCATCGAGTTGAGTTACGTCAACGGCCGCAACAGCAGGGCGACGGTCTATTTCGACTCTCGCACACGCGTGGTCTATCAGAACAGGAGCTATTCCCCTAGCGACCTCGAGCGCGGCGATGAGGTCGAGATCCGTCTTTCGAACAGCAGAAACAATCAGCCGGTCGCCGACACGATCACGGTCCTTCGCAGCGTTTCAGGTCAGGGGGGAAGCAACTATCCAAACAACTACCCCGACAACCAGAGCTCAGACATCGAGGGCACTGTCGACTACGTCGACGACCGAAGTGGACGGCTTGAACTGACCAACGTATACATCGACGGTCGGCGGGCAAATCAACGCAGCGTGCGGATTGAAGTTGATAATCAGACGCGGGTCGTCTACCAGAACCGCTCGTTCCGCATCACCGACCTCGAACGGGGCGACCAGGTCCAGGTCCGCCTCTACAACCGCAACAGCAGCCAGTATCGGGCCGACACCATCACGGTCACGCGTAGCGCGCGCCGGTAGCGATCGCCCGTCGGGGTTTGGCACGAACGGTGTCGAACCCCTTCTCCCTTCCCCGGAAGGTGGCGCGTCGAGCGCCGGACGAGGGTCTTCCGTTGGCTGATCAGCCTCACGTGTGCAAAACATGTTGACATGCGCATTCACACTTACTAAGGTTTAGCACATGTCAAAGATGGTTCAACTTCGAAATGTCCCGGACGAGCTCCACAGGTCTCTAAAAGCCCGGGCAGCCCTCGCAGGAATGTCCTTGTCCGACTACCTTCTTCGAGAAATTCGCCGCTCCGCTGAGCGTCCGACCTCAGAGGAAATGCTAAGGCGCCTCGAACGTAGAGATCCGGTTAAAGCGTCTTTCTCCCCCGCCGAGGGAGTCCGGGCCCAGCGCGACAAACGATGATTGTTGCAGACGCCTCGGCCATTCTCGAGATTCTTCTTCACACGAAAGCGGCATCTGCCCTTCGCGATCGCATCCTCGGCAGCGACGAAAGTCTCCATGCTCCGGAGCTTCTCGACCTCGAGGTCCTGCAGGTTATCCGGCGTTATCTGCAAACTCGCGACATCGCCTTGCCTCGCGCGGAAGAAGCACTCCGGGACCTCGCTGATCTTCGGCTGGAGCGCTACCCTCATGGCATTCTGCTCAGAAGGATCTGGCAACTGCGGCAGAACTTCACGTCGTACGACGCAGCTTACGTCAGTCTTGCGGAGCTCCTGGACGCTACGCTGATTACCACCGATGCGCGACTGGCGGCGTCCGCGCGAAAGCTGGTCGAGGTCGAGCTCTTTCGATAGTGAAGCACAAGGGTGTCGGCCGCACGCCGTGCGGCCCTACACCCGCCCGAGCCCGCACTTCTCACAGACCTTTGTCGAGAGACGGCGGAGAGTGGCTTGGATGCGAGGCGCACGGCGATTTTGCGACGAAGGCATAGTTGACACTATGTCAAGGAGCGAAATTGCTGTGCAACGAACAGACAGGCCGCTATCCGTCGTCTCGCGACAAAGGTCTGTGAGAAATGCGGGCTAGAGGAGTGGAGAGGCTGACGCCATCCTCCGGACAGGAGGGTGAGCGCCAGCGTCGACACACAGGGGTGTCTGTCCCACACCAGACAGGAGTGTCTGTTCTGTAACTACCTCATGTCGCGCTGAATCGACTTCATGGTCCCTTCCAGAATCGCCATAAAGTCTGCGGGCATTTTGCCTCGAGCCATCGACAGGCCCTTCTCCATCGTCGTATGAGCCTCTTTCATCCGGCCTTTCTTGTGAAGGAGCTGGGCCTTCGTCCAGAGGTTGAAGACATCTTCCTTCGCGGCGATCGACTTATCGATCCAGACGAGCCCTTCGTCCAGACGCTGATTGCTGTCGAGCGCGAACGAAGCGGCGCTGCCGAAAAGCATCGCATCATCTGATTTCGCGGAGGTCAGTGCGGCGTCGAGATTCTTCCAGACGATCTTCGGCACATCGACATCGACTCGCATCGGTATCGCGGCTTTCTCCCAGTTCAGCATGACGATCGCCGAGGTTGGCGAGGTCGGGTCGATCGTGACTCGCATCCATTCCGTGTGCGCCGTCTTCGCCGGGGTTACGGCAACACGTAACTGATCCTTCTTCTCGTCATATCCGTAGGCTCCCCACTGCTTGGGATCCTTGTTCAGAATGAGCGTCCAATTCTCTTTCCCGGGGATTGCGAAGAAGGAGTAGGTGCCGGCCGGCACGTCCTTTCCCTCGACTTTGACCGCATCGCTGAATGTGATGGTAGTTGCCTCATTCGCACCCATCCGCCATGGCTTGTCGTACGGAACGAGACCACCCCAGATCGTGCGGCCTTTCACGCCGGGGCGATGGTAGTCGACAGTGATATTCGCCGTTCCGATGGTCTGCACTACGGAAGCCTTCTGACTTGGACGCGGGGTCGCGACCTGGGCGCTGGCTGGTAGCGCGACGAGAACAATCGTGGAAATGATGAGAAGCAGAGATCTGCGCATGAAATACCTCCTGAATGGCGACATTGTAATCAAAACGAATCGTCAACTGACCTGACCGCTCCCCACTGCTCGATCGAATCGTGCAAGAGCGGGCGGCCCATGCTGGCGGATCTTTTGCTCACTGGTGGAATGTGAACGACAGCAGATGTCGGCATGAACTGAGGGGAAAACGACGATGTCCGACAACCTGGAACGTGATGCAATTGAACGGAACATAAAAAACGCGCGCGAGGGAATTGGACGCGAGCTCGATGATCTGGACATCAGACTGAGCGCGATGAAAGAGAATGCGGCGTCGAAAGTGCCTGCCCTGGCTGCCGGGGTCCTGGCTGTCGGGCTGGTCCTCGCATTCGCTCCTGCCGGGATTCGAGCGATTTTCCGGAAGGTGAGGCCCCGCAGGAGACCGAAGCGAAAACCCGCCTCGGAGCCGCAAAAACGATCGCAGGGTCAGCAGGCAAACGCTGGTCAGAAGACGACCGGGCGAAGCGAGAAATCGTAGGCGCGCCGGTACGCTCAGTCGAACTTTTGAAACTCGACGGCTGCGACGGCTTGAATGCGATACCGTTCAGCTCATTGAAGATTGAGCACAGGAGTTCGAGCGGTCCGGTTTGCGCTGTGCTCGCGGCTGGAATGTCGCTGCGATTCGGAAGCCGAAAGCAGCTCGCGCTCTTCGAGGGCGAAACCCTGATGCGCCGGTCCGTTCGAATCGCGCTCGCCGCCGGCTGCAGCCGTACGATCGTGGTGGTGCCTTCGAGGGTTCCCGAGATCCGGCACGAGCTGAGCACGATGCCGGTCGAAATCGTGGAGAACCCTGATCCGCAGCAAGGCATGAGCTCGTCGCTCAAGCTCGCGGCCCATGCCGCACAACGGCGATCGCTTCTCGTGGTGCTCGCGGACCAGCCGCGGGTCACCTCCGAGCATCTCAGAGCTTTGATTGCGGTCAACGCTCCGATCGCCGTCTCACTGTTCAATGGAACGATGGGACCACCGGCCTTCTTCGGAGAGCAGTTTGTGCCTCTGCTCCTCACCGTGACCGGGGACCACGGCGGTGCAGAGATCATTCGAGCTCACCGGGATCAGGTCGTCACTGTCCCGTTCGATGCTGCCGCGATCGACATCGACACAGAGGCGGATCTCCGCAGGCTGGAATCCGCGACGACCCGGAGCGGCCGATGAGTCTGGGAAGACTGCTCGAAGCAGTTCACGCCAGCCCGTCAAATTACATCGGCATGGCCACCGTCATCGCTGTCGAAGGATCGGCGTACCGCCACGCAGGCGCCCGCATGCTGGTAGCTGATGGCGACCAGCACGTCGGAACGATCAGTGGCGGATGCCTGGAGGCTGATGTGGTGGAGCACATCCGTGCGCTGCAGCCTGGCAGCTTCAAGCGACTCAGCTACGACACGCGTTCGGACGATGATCTCGTCTGGGGAACTGGAAGCGGATGCAACGGCGTCATCTCGATTGTGGTCGAGCGATGGTCGAGCGATACCGTACCTCCTCATCTGCTGCTACTGGCCACGAAAGCCGACCGGGCTCCGATCGTTCTTGCGACATCGATCAGTGGCCGCGGGCACGCACTGGTCGAACAAGACGGAGATGCGCTGCCGCGGATCGAAACGAGCGCGAATGACCAGTGGTTCTTCGATCTCGCCAGACCTGCGGAGTCCGTCACGATCTTCGGATCGGGTGAGGATGCCCGCTCAGTTGCGAAGTTCGCAGCGGCACTCGACTGGAAAGTGACGCTTGTCGACACGCGGCAAGTAAGCGGACTGCCGGACTCTGTGAAAACAATCGCCGCCCCGTTTGAAACATGGGCAAAGACTCCGCGGGCTGCTCACGTGGTGGTGATGACACATCATTTCGAGAAAGACCTTCACGCCTTGAGGTCTGCGTTCAGCTCGAATGCAACTTACATCGGATTGCTCGGTGCAAGCGGCCGAACCGAACGATTACTTGCAGCCTTGGGTGAGACCATCGATGCCACAAGACTGCATTCTCCAATCGGGCTCGACATCGGAGCGGAAACTCCGGCAGAAATCGCTCTGGCGATCGTCGCAGAGATGACAGCAGCAGCTCGGAATCGCGGCGCCGGCTTTCTCCGCAACCGGATCTCACCTCTTCACGACATAGAACACTCCGCGAGACGGTGACCTCTCCCCGCGGGAAAGGGGTGGGTGGGCGGGTCATACGCGCGAACGTTACCTCGCGGGGTTTCAGGCCCCGAAGGGGGCTCGTAGGGTAGCCGGGGGTGCGAGCGTCAGCGAGCGACCACCGGTATGCGTCGGCGAAAGACAGTTCGACCCCGGATGGGGTCGCGTATGTGTCGAGGGCATCGCAAGATCATACGCGGCCCCTCCGGGGTCGAATGACTTCCGCGAATCCATAGACCCGGTGGTCACTCGCTGACGCTCGCACCACCGGCTACCCTACGAGCCCCCTCCGGGGGCCTGAGACCGCGGCGATCTCGACATGGGAACCCGTGGCCTGGGGCGCCCCGCGAGGTAAGTTAGCGCATTGGGGGGTGGGGTGAGGGGCTCCGGCGATGCCGCCAAGGTCCTCTCCGCCGAAACAATCTCTGTTTCGCTCTCCTCTCGACCGAGTGACAGACAAGAGTGTTTGTCCTACAAGAGTGTCTGTCCTACAACAACTTCTCGATCGTGATCGGCAGATCCCGAATCCTCTTCCCCGTTGCGTGGAACACTGCATTCGCAATCGCCGGAGTCACTCCCACGATTCCGACCTCGCCAATCCCTTTTGCGCCGATCGGGTTCACATGCAGGTCCGTCTCCTCGACGAAGATCACATCGAGATTCCGGATGTCAGCATTCACCGGAATCAGATACTCGCCAAAGTTCACGTTGGTAAACGACCCCGCGCGCTTGTCAAAGTGGGTCTGCTCCATCAGAGCTGCGCTGATTCCCTGCACGATCCCGCCGAGATACTGACTACGCGCAGTCTTTGCGTTGAGTATCCGCCCAGCGGCGAAGGCGCTCACCATCCGCCTGACACTCACAATTCCCAGATCCACATCGACCGCCACCTCGGCGAAATGCGCGCCGAATGCGTGCATCGAGTATTTCTGCGCCGCTTCTTCTGGTTTGGAGTCGACTCGCACAGTGATGCTCGGGAGGTAATGTCGGTGTAACAGCGCGGCGTAATCTTCCACACGCTCGCCCTCGGCGAGCTCGACAAGCTTCTTCTTCAAAGCGGTTGCAACTTCGAACACGGCGGACCCGACACTCGACGCCGTCATCGATCCTGCCGAGATCGGGGCAGTCGGCAACGTCGTATCTCCGTAAAGAAACCGCACGCGCTCCGCAGGCAAACCGAGCACCTCGGCGGCAACCTGCGCCATCACCGTTGCCGTACCTGTCCCCATCTCATGCGAGCCACTGGACACAATGACGGTACCGTCATCGTGCATGACCGCTCTTGCAGAGGCCGGCGATCGGTGAGCCGGATACGTCGCCGTCGCCGTCCCATATCCGATGAGCAGACGACCCTCACGCATGGAACGCGGCTCACGATTCCTGCGCGACCATCCAAAGCGTTCCGCTCCGCGCGTATAGCACTCCTTGAGCGACTTACTCGACCACGGCTTGCCGTCTGAAGGGTTCACGTCGGCGTGATTGATCGTCCTGAGCTCGATGGGATCCATCCTGAGCGAGTACGCGAGCTCGTCGAGCGCCGACTCCAGCGCGAAGCAGCCTGGGTTCTCGCCCGGGGCACGCATGTAAGTGCCGCTCGCCACGTTCAGCTCGACGACCTTGTGGGCTGCGTACAGATTGGGCGTCGCGTAGAGCGTTCGAGTCGGGCGTGTGGCTCGCTCATTGAAGTCATTGATGGCATTTCCCTGACAGATCGCGTCGTGGATGATCGACACCAGCTTTCCATCCTGCGTGGCGCCGAGAGCCACTCGCTGCTCGGTTTCGGGACGATGACCTGTCGTAAAGAAGAGCTGGCGGCGCGGCATCCACAGTTTGACCGGCTTGTTGACGACCTTTGCCGCCATGACGCCGATCAGCAGATGAGGCCATGCGGAGCCCTTACTGCCAAACGCTCCGCCAACGTACGGCGAGAGGACGCGAACGTTCTCCGTGGGAATCGCAAAAGCACGCGCGAGCATCTGCCGCGTGGCAAAAATGTTCTGCGCCGAATCGTGGAGCGTTAGCTTGTCCCCGTCCCACACAGCGACGATGGCATGCGCTTCGAGAGGATTGTGATGCTGATAAGGACTGCGGTAGACCTGATCGATCTTCACGGCTGCCGCTTCAAAAGCGGCCTGGGGGTTTCCCTTGGTGAACGGCTCGTTCTGCGGACCTGACGGCTTGGTGACCGCCTCCCCGCGAAGCGCATGCATGTCCGTGCGCGCCGCCTTCACGTTGTACGTCACCTTCACCAGCGAAGCAGCATGCGTCGCATGTTCGAGCGTGTCGGCTATGACGACAGCGATCTGCTGGCCGACGTAGTGAATGGTCGCGCTCGCGAATGGCACAGCCCGAGGCTCAGCATAGTTGCCGGACGGATTTCCCCCTGGTGCTGCTCCGCCCCCCGAAGGCGTTGCCGTCTTTCCGCCCGTCTCGCTGTTTCCGCCGCCTGCACTCCCCGGCAGATGAGTTTTCGGGGGATTGAGATGCGAAAGGATTGTGAGCACTCCTGGAGCTTTTTTAGCGGCCGCAAGATCGAGGGATTTCATGGTGCCCGCAGGAATCGTCGCCATGACAACCACTGCATGAACGAGCCCGGGCAGGTTGTTCTCAGCAGCGAAACGGGCGTCCCCTGTGACTTTCGGTCGCCCATCGACGCGGTCGCGCGCTTGGCCGATCATGCTGCACCTCCTGCCAGATCCGTCAGCGCCCGCACCAGCGTGCGCTTCGCGAGCTCAATCTTGAAACTGTTCTGCTCGTAGCCCTTTGCCGTGCGCAGCGCCGCCTCTGCTGCGCTCCGGAATACAGCCTCGTCAGCAGACTTTCCGGCGAGAGCAGCTTCAGCCTCCCGTGAGCGCCACGGCTTCGTGCCGACTCCGCCAAGAGCAACACGCGCCGATCGGATCACGCCGCCAGCGAGGTCGAGTCCGACGGCGGCTGAAGTCAGTGCGAACTCGTACGAAGCGCGATCGCGAACCTTCAGGTACGCGGAGCGCCGGGCGTGAAGGGCGTCGGGTATGTAAATCGAAGTGATCAGCTCTCCCGCCTTCAGATCGTGCTCGAGATGCGGGGTGGCTCCGGGCAACAGATGAAAGTCGGTCGCCGCAACCTCTCGCTCCCCTTTCCCGCTTCGGATCGTCAACATCCCGTCGAGTGCGGCAAGCGCAACCGCAAAGTCCGAAGGATGCGTCGCTATGCACGCGTCCGAAGTCCCGAGGATTGCGTGCATGCGATTCTCCCCTTCGATTGCCGAGCAGCCGCTTCCCGGCTCACGCTTATTGCAGGGAGTCCAGGTGAGCTCGCGGAAGTATGGACAGCGGACGCGCTGCATCAGATTCCCGCCAAGTGATGCTGCATTCCTCAGTTGTGGGGATGCGCTCAGCAGAAGCGCCTGCGAGATCGCAGGGAAGCCCTGCCTGATCAGTGGATGCTCAGCCGCATCACTCATCCGGACAAGAGCACCGATTCGAACGCCACCAGCCACCCCCTCGATCGCGTTGAGAGCAAGAGCATTGATGTCAACCACATGCGCGGGTTGCTCGACATCGCACTTCATGAGGTCGACCAGGTTCGTCCCTCCTGCGATGAACTTCGTTCGGGCGAGAGCACCCGCCTCGAGTGCAACGACCTCATCCGTCGCAAGAGCGAAATCAAACGGTCTCATTCGCTGCCTCCCGCACCGCTGCCACGATGTTCACGTAGGCGCCGCAGCGGCAAAGGTTGCCGCTCATCCACTCCCGTATCTCGTCGTCGGATTTCGTGTGCCCTTCTGAAATCAGGGCGAGCGCAGAGCAGATCTGTCCAGGCGTGCAGTAGCCGCATTGAAACCCATCATTGCGAATGAATGCGGCCTGCAGCGGATGAAGCCGCCCCTCGCTGGCCAGTCCCTCGATCGTGACAATCCTCTTTCCACCATGCATCACAGCGAGTGTCAGACAGGAATTGATGCGACGTCCGTCGACGAGCACCGTACACGCGCCGCACGCTCCCTGATCGCATCCCTTCTTGGCTCCGGTCAGATCGAGATTCTCGCGTAGCGCGTCAAGCAGGGTGGTCCGCGGGTCGAGCTTGAGCTTATGGAGTTTGCCGTTGATATCGAGAGTCACACCCGTTGCGTTTGCGTCAGCGGTTCCCGGAGCTCCAGTTTTGGAGTCAACACCCGCGAGCAACGGAACAACGAAAGCGCTCGCAGTCGCGACCGCGGATCCGACAAGAAACGACCGACGACTCGCACCTGCAGGGCTTTCTGCTGCCGGGACCGGATCTGAGTTTTCCGACGCGCCCGGAACTTCATCTTCGTCCAGAGGTTCGTAACACGGCGGAAGCGTCATTGCAGGTCTCCTATCGAGCAGAGATTACGTGCGATGAGGAAAGAGGCGTGCATGTCACAAGCCATCAACTTCGGGTCCTCCGAAGGGAGCGACGAGCCGCATGTCACCGGCGCCAGAAGACGGGAGCGGGAGCATCCAGATGCGTTAGCGCGTATTTCCAGGGGGAAGAGGGTGGTCACGTCAGCGACCTGAGAGGAGCCGCAAGAGATACGGAGTGCGATTAGCTCCTGCGGCCTTGCGAGACTCCCACACCCCTCACCCTCGCTTCGCTTCCCTCTCCCCGCCGGGGAGAGGGAACGCCGCGTCGCGGCTCACTCGCATCCTTCAGTGCGGATCCAGCGTCGTCCAAAGTGGCTGGGGGACGAACCATCTGGAAGCGATTTGCGATCCTCGAAGTTGTCATACCCATTTGATGGAGGTGGCAATGCCACATACCAACGCTTCACACATCATCCCGAAGCCCACGATCACTCGTTACATCTTCATCCTCGCCTGCCTGCTGCTGCCGGCCTTCGCCACACTCGACGCGCAGCCGATGGGAAGAGAGCCGGTCCTTCTGGTCATTGACGCGGATGCCCCGGTCAAACCTGAGATCACCAAAGCCCTGCTCAAACAGTTTGCCGAGCTGCCGGGAATGGAGCTCAAGGTACTGGAAGCGGGGAAAGAGATGAGTCAGCACCACTGGGCCCTCACAGTCGTGGTCAATGAGTTGACGAAGAAGGATGGCGCAAAGAACGGACGCTTCGTCATGGCCGCGGCGTTCACGAACCTGCTCGCCACATTCGAGCCGATCGATGCTCTCAAGGCGTTCGAAAAGTCGAAATGTATTCCGGAAGCCGAGCTCTCTGCGTTCATTGCGAGTAAACCGTCGGCCGTCTCGGATCTCAAATCGATCCTGCTGTGGGGCGGTGAGATGCGGGAAGGTTTCACGCAACCCACTGCAGAGCTGGCCTCGATCTTCGAGAAGGAGTTCCTTCCTGAGATTCGCCGGCAGCGCCTCAAACTGTGGCAGAACGGTCGTGTGCAGTACTAGCCCGCATTTCTCACAGACCTTCGCCGCGAGACGACGGATAGCGGCCTGTCTGCTTCGTTGCACGCCAATTTCGCTCCTCGACATAAGTGTCGACTATGCCTTCGTCGCAAAATCGCCGTGCGCCTCGCATCCAAGCCACTCTCCGCCGTCTCACGACAAAGGTCTGTGAGAAATGCGGGCTAGCCGCGATCTCGAAAGACCACTCTGCAACCATTCACAGGAAAAGTTGTGAGACCTGTACCGACTAAGTTCGCTCTGCGTCGAAGCACTTGATAGACTTCGCAGTCGCGCCGCCAAAGCGCGATGGGGGCGAGCACGTGGTCGAGACCGACGATAATAAGCAACAACATGGGGCGCACCACACCGGCAGACGCCTCGGTTCCATGTCCCTTCTCGCCCTCGGAATCGTCTACGGCGATATCGGGACCAGTCCTCTCTACTCAATTCGCGAGTGCTTCAGTGGCTCGCACGCTGTCCCTCTGAATCGCGAGAATATTTTCGGCATTCTCTCGCTGATCTTCTGGTCTTTGATGATCGTGGTCACGGTGAAGTACCTGGTTTACGTCATGCGTTTCGACAACCGCGGCGAGGGTGGGATCCTGGCATTGATGGGACTGGCTGGCCTCAATAGCCGACGTCGTGCCGGCCTCCGCACCATGACGATTGTCATCGGGGTCTTCGGGGCCGCGCTCCTTTACGGAGACGGCATGATTACACCGGCCATGGCCGTCATTAGCGCCGTCGAGGGTCTACAGGTCGCAACGCCATTCTTCACTCCCTACGTCGTACCCATCACCATCGCCATCCTGGTGCTCCTCTTCGTGTTGCAGGCTCGCGGCACAGCAACCATCGGTCTGATCTTCGGACCGATCATGCTGGTCTGGTTTTTCACGCTGGCGGTTCTCGGAATTCGAGGCATTCTGTGGGAGCCGGGAGTGCTGTTGGCCCTCAATCCGCTCCATGCCATCCGCTTTTTCGCCAGCAACGGAATGCCGGGGTTTCTTGTGCTCGGAGCGGTCTTTCTGGTCACGACGGGAGGTGAGGCGTTGTATGCCGACCTGGGACACTTCGGAGTGAAACCGATCCGGATCGCCTGGTTCGCCGTGGTTGCCCCAGCGCTGCTGCTTCAGTACATGGGACAGGGGGCGCTCCTGCTCCGAAACCCTGAGGCCGCGCCGAATCCGTTTTATCTGCTGGCGCCGTCATGGGCGCTCTATCCACTGGTCGCTCTGGCCATGATCGCGGCAATTATCGGCTCACAGGCCATCATTTCAGGCGTCTTCTCGCTGACCCGTCAGGCCATCCAACTCGGATATCTGCCGCGAATGGAGATCATTCACACCTCCCGCGCTGAAATCGGACAGATCTACATTCCTTCGGTGAACTGGGCTCTCATGGTCTCATCCATCGCTCTGGTCATCGGCTTCCGAAGCTCTACGAATCTCGCCGGTGCGTATGGCCTTGCCGTGAGCTTCACGATGCTCATTACGACGGTCCTGGCCTATTTTGTCGCCCGGGACGTGCTTGGGTGGAGCAGCTGGACTGCAGGCTTGATCACAGCCCCCTTCTTCATCGCCGATGCCTCATTTCTCACCGCCAATTTCTTCAAAATTGCCCATGGAGGCTGGTTTCCCCTGGTCATCGCAGCGCTGGTATTCCTGCTGATGACGACCTGGCGCAAAGGGCGCAGCATCCTCACCACACGGCTCGCGGAGGGCGCACTCTCTACCGATCTTTTCGTACAATCACTGGGAAAACATCCTCCGGTGCGAGTCTCTGGAACCGCGGTTTTTATGCATCGTACGGCGGACGCCACTCCCACCGCCCTGCTGCACACGCTCAAACATTTCAAGACGTTGCATGAGCAGGTCATTCTTCTCACGATCGTCACGGAGGAGGTCTCCCACATGGTCGAAGAGGAACGGATGCAGTGCAGTGATATCGGTGAAGGGATCTACAAAGTGACAGGCCGTTATGGATATATGGAAGAGCCTGACATTCCCGCTCTGCTTGCGAAGCTCGGTGATCGCGGGCCCAAGGTTCCCGAGATGGACACGACCTACTTCCTCGGGCGTGAGACTCTCGTCATCACGGCACGCGACAGCGGTATGGCGATGTGGCGGGAGAAAATTTTCGCTTCCATGATGCGAAACTCGGAGAGTGCGGCACGCTACTTCCGGCTCCCCCCGAACCGCGTGGTGGAACTGGGCGCGCAGATCGAGTTCTGAGTTGTAGGACAGACACTCCTGTCTGTCAGGCGGAGAGCCTGGATGTAGGTTCACACACTCTTGTCTGTGAGGCGACGACCGACAGACAAGAGTGTCTGTCCTACATATCCCTGGATTCGCCGGCACCGATCGGTCAGGCAATCTCCAGATCGGTCTTCGTGAAGTCGGTTCCGGTACAGAGCAAAGGAGTCCTGGATAGTTTCGCGACCGAGTATGCGATGCAATCACCGAAGTTCAGAGCCGCCGGATGGCGGCCCTTTCCAAATCGCAACCACGCGGATACAGCTGCTCGGGCGTGTTCCTCTCCGAAGGGAACGAGATGGATGTCGAGTTCCGCGATCAGCCGGTGCAACAGAGCCGATCCATCGTCCTGCAGTCGTGCCGAGATGACGATCCCCGCTTCCACGAACGTCGGCGCAGCGAGCCCACTCGGACCTCTTTCCCGTAGAACATCGATCAGACGTTCGTATCCCGGCTCCTGAAACACGATCGCCACCACCGCTGATGCATCGACGATCAAGCGCCCTCCTTCCCGTAACCGAGCAGATCCTCCCATTTCTTTTTTGACATCTTCCTGCCTCTTAGAGAGGCAGGGACTTTCGACCAGATCTCCCGATCCAGATTTTCCATCACGTCCTCTCGACTCTTCGGCGAAACGCGAAACGCGAGTTTCTTTCGCCTTTCCTCGAGGGCCCGGCGAATCGCCTCAGTCTTCGTCTCCCCGGTCAGCTCAGCGAGCTCAGCGGCCAGCTGCTCAACAGCGGAATTCTTGATGTTCAAGGCCATGGTGTAATTCTACCTTAAGAAAGAAAGGTGTAACAAATAGTGAATATCTCCCACTCCCCCGTTTTATCCATATTTTGTAGACCATAATCGTCACTATGAAATGGCTTCCCACTCTACTGCTCGTAATAGCGTTACCCGCATCAGCTCAGACACTCGACTCGATGGTCGAACGCGAGCTCCCTTCTCTTCTCAATACCTACAAACAATTCCACGCAACGCCTGAGCTCTCGATGCAGGAAAAGAACACGTCGTCAACGCTCGCGACGCGGCTTCGAGAGATCGGCTACGACGTGGCATACCCCGTAGGAAAGTATGCCGATTCCGCAGCCCCCTGCTACGGCGTCGTGGCCGTGATGAAAAATGGTCCCGGCCCGACCATCCTCATCCGCAGTGACATGGATGCGCTTCCGGTTACGGAACAGACCGGCCTCGCCTATGCGAGCAAAGTGAAAACGAAGAATGTGACGGGCGAGGAGGTCGGAGTCATGCACGCGTGCGGCCACGATCTGCACATGACGACATTGCTCGGGACCGCGAAGATCCTGGCCCTGACAAAAGATCGCTGGCAGGGAACTCTGATCCTCATCGGTCAACCTGCCGAGGAAGTGGTGAAGGGCGCTGCTGCCCTGCTCAACGATCGTCTCTATGAGCGATTCGGCCGTCCGTCGAAGGTCGTCGCCTTTCATGATTCCGCAACACTCGAGGCGGGGAAAATTGGATACACGCCGGGCTTCTTCATGGCAAGTGGCGACTCCGTGAATCTCACAATTCGAGGAGTGGGGGGACACGGAGCCTCGCCTCAAAGCACGAAAGATCCGATCGTCCTGGCATCGGAAACGATCCTGGGACTCCAGACCATCATCAGCCGCGAGAGCTCACCTCTCGATCCCGTCGTCATCACAGTCGGCTCGATCCATGGCGGCACCAAACGCAACATCATTCCCGATGAAGTGCGACTGCTCATGACCGTTCGCACTTACAAACCGGAGGTGCGGAAACGCGTCCTCTCATCGATCGAGAGAGTCGCCAGAGGACTCGCGATCGCTGCCGGCGTTCCCGAGAACCTTGCGCCACAGTTCGAACTGCTCGAACATGAGTCGATCGGCTCGACATACAACGATCCCGAGCTGACCGAGGGTCTCGCGGCCACGCTCAAGCAGGGACTCGGCGATGGAAATGTTGTCAAAATGGATCCCCTCATGGTGAGCGAGGACGTGAATCTCTACGGGCTCGACCGGCAGATTCCGATCGCGATGCTCTCCCTTGGTGCCGTCGATCCCTCCCTCATGGCAAGTGGTAGCCCGTTGCCATCACTCCACTCCAGTCGCTTTGCCCCTTTGCCAGAGCCCGCGATCCGGGCCGGGGTCAAGGGCATGACGCTCATGGTGTGGAGCCTGATGCCGAAATAGTTCTCTCCGCCGGCTCCACAATCCTTTTGGAGATTGCCTGATGCGATTTGTACCGCTGTCCATTCTGGTCCTCCTTCTTTCAGCCGCTCCGCAACTCTCGGATGCGCGCGATCTCCGATGGGACGAATTATCGGTAAACGCGCAGCTCGACTCTAACGGCGACCTGCATGTTCTCGAGAAGCAGGTGATGGTTTTCACCGGCGACTGGAATGGTGGAGAACGGGGTTTCAACTTACGCAAAGGACAGTCGCTGACGTTCGAGGGCATCAGCCTCGTCAACCCCCAGGGAAAGGAGATCCCCCTCCAGCGTGGTTCGCTCTCCGCGGTCGACTCCTATGACCTCATCAACGACCGGCTCGTGCGGTGGCGGAGTCGAGCCCCGTCCGACCCGTTGTTCGACAACACGAAACTTACGTATGTGCTGCGTTACACGATACAGGGTGTCGTGCAAAGGGACGAGAATCGCTTCCTGTTAGACCACAATTTCGTTTTCCCCGACAGGCCCGGCTCAATCGAGCAGTTATCAGTCGATCTGACGCTCGACCCCGTGTGGCAGCCAGTCGGGTCGATGCAAAAACGATGGACCGGGGGCCCGCTTGCCCCGGGGAAAAACTTCACCGTCAATATTCCTCTGCAATACCGCGGTGCAGGCACTCCCGCCACGAGCGCCCGCATATCCCCCCTTCCCGTCTATGGAATGATCGCCTCGCTGCTGCTCCTTCCCCCGCTGCTGCTGGCGCTCGCCCTCGCTGGCGAAAAACGGAACGGAAGACTCGATCCGCTCGAAACAGATCAGGTCGATCGCCGATGGCTGGAAGCAAATCTCTTCAAGACTCCCGCGGAAGTTGTAGGCGCCGTGTGGGACGAGAACCTGGGCGAGGCCGAGGTTTCCGCACTGCTCGCGCGACTCGTGGGAGAAGGGAAACTCCGAAGTCAGGTTAAAGAGGAAGAGATGCAACTCACCCTGCTCGTACCACGTGACCAGTTCCATGGGTACGAGCGCGCGCTGATCGATGGGCTCTTCTTCGAGGGTGACTCGACGAGCACGACGGGAATTCGCAGTCATTACTCCGGCAAGGACTTCAATCCGACAAAGCTGATCACGCCGGGCCTGAGCGCCGTGGTGGAAGAGCAACTGCCAGCGGATGAAAAACGATTTCGTCCCTCTTCCCTGGCTCTCTGGATTCTTTTTCTTTCAGGAATGGCTGCGCTCTGGGCGGCGAAGAATCATGTCGATGTCGGAAACGCGCCACTGATCGCCGGGATTGGAAGCCTGGTGGGGTCCATCTTCACCATCGCCGGTCCCGCTCGCTGGCGGACACGGAAAGATCTCGGAATCTCTCACGCCCTCCGCGCAATGATTCCGTCGCTGGTCGTGGTGCTCGCCGTGATTTACCAGCTCTCGCGTGTGATGACGGTCGACAAACCGTGGTTCCCGATCGAGATGCAGCTGGGGGCGTCGATGCTAGCTCTCTGGATGTTCGCGACAGCGGTCAGCTCGCTTCGATCGCGCGAGAGTCGCATGCGCATCGCACATCGGAGGATGCTTACAACCGCGCGTGAGTATTTCCGCCGCGAGCTCGAAAAGGATCGACCCTCTCTCGACGATGCCTGGTATCCGTACCTGCTCGCGTTTGGACTCAGTCGCGAGATGGACCTGTGGTCGGAGACGTTCTCCGCTGCGCCCTCCACAGGTTCGATTCTCGACCGGAGCTCGACCACCAGGAGTTCCTCGTCCTCCTCATCCTCCGGGCCGACACCCTCGTTCAGCGGAGGTGGAGCGGCGTTCGGTGGCGCAGGCTCGAGTGGAAGCTGGGCCGGTGCCGCCTCCATGATGGCTGCGGGAGTGGCCACGAGCAGCTCGGGTGGCTCCGGTGGCTCGAGCAGCAGCAGCGGATCCTCCGGTGGCGGGAGTGGCGGTGGGTGGTAGCACTCCCGTCCACGACATTTTCCCCGAAGTAGAGTTCCGGCAAGTGCCGGATATGCAACCCGACAGCCGCCGTAGGTGGCGGAAGATCCGTAGCACCTGGCTTTAGCCGGGTGAAAGACGGGTGGAGTAACTCGAAGCCCGTGTAGCGGGCGACAGAATCGCCGGCAAAAGAAATCTTTTGGGCTTTCAGGCCTGATGCGTCTTGTCACCCGGCTAAGCCGGGTGCTAGGGATCTTTTCGCCGCCTACGGCGGCTGGGAAGCCAGGAACGCAGACGATCCAGCGAACGATTTACAATCCACCTTTACGCGCAGCTCGTCTGCGCGGGGCCGCCGGTGTGATGAAAGCTTCATGAGTGGCTGAGGTTCCAAATCCCTGCACCGCTGCGCCCGCGGGGATGTAGATTACATCGCCAATTGCCGCGGCGCCGATACCGTGTCGGGGAGTCAGCATCGGAGTCTCCGTGCTCCATCTCCCTGAGCTAACAGAATACGACTCGGTTTCTGCGAACACTCCTGTCGATGCCCTGGTGTTCCCCTCTCCACCGAACACGTAAATCCGCTCCCCCACCGCAGCGGCGGCAATCCCGCTCCGAGAGGTGGGAATCGGTGCGAGCGTTCGCCATCGATTCAGCATCGGATCGTAACTCTCGAAAGCACTGACATTCCCCTGCAGCCGGCCGGAAATTGCGAACAGCTGACCGGCGACCGCGACAGCCGCAAGATGCTCGCGCGGGGTCGGCATCGGCGCCAGCGCCGCCCACCGGTACGTCAACGGATCATAGACGGTCAACTGGTTTCCTCCGGGAACTCCGCCGACGACGTACACTTTTCCCTCGATCGCGGCAGCTGCATGCGCTCCACGGGGAGACGGGAGACGAGCCACCGACTGCCACCGATCAGACCCTATGTCATAGCGATAAACGGCATCAGTCGGATCGAACGCAAGTGTGCGATAGCCGCCGATGAGATAGATCGACTCTCCGATCGCGACCGCCGCCGAGTGATGCAGCGGCTGGGGAATGGGAGACACGAAACGCCACTGATTGGTGACGGGATCGTACTGTTCGACCGAGGTGAGTACCCGCCCGTTGCCGATACCGCCGATGAGATAGATCTTCCCGCCTGCGGTCGCTACGGCAACTTCCTGTCGCGCCTCGAGGACAGGAGCGAGAGTGATCCAGCTGCCGGCGCTGATAGAGCGCGACAGCGTGAGTATGAGGAAAAGCAGTCCAGGGGATATGCGTGACATGGCGAGCTGACTCCATCTCGGATTACTGCGATTGCTAGCAGCGAAGACAGATCTCTTATTTCCGCACGGGAGAAACGACTCGGCATCGCGCTGCCGCAGCCCTTCGGCATTCTTTTCCGAAGCCGCAACAGGGGCCTCTCGCAAGACGTACGCATGAGACAATGATCAATGCACACTCTTCGACTAGCGACCCTTGCCGTACTCCTCGTGATCACCGCAGGATCTTCGAAAGCCAGCGCGCAGGAAAGTCAAAACCCTTCATCTCTCATCGCGGCGCAGCGCGAAGCGATGGCCCCACTTTCCTATATGGACGGAGTCTGGCGCGGACCCGCCTGGACCATTCTGCCTGGCGGCGAGAAGCACAACATCACTCAAACCGAGAGGATCGGACCCTTCCTCGATGGATCGGTCAAGGTCCTCGAAGGTCGGGGATACGACTCCGACGGACAAGTGACTTTCAACGCCCTCGGCATCATCTCGTACAACCCGGCCAGCCGTGGCTTCTCGTTCCACAGCTACGCGATGGGTCGTTCAGGCGACTTCGTCATCACGCCCAACGCCGACGGCTATGTCTGGGAAATTCCCGCAGGCCCGATGACGATCCGTTATACCGCTACCATCAAGAACGACAGGTGGCATGAGGTAGGCGACCGGATCATTCCCGGGAAGGATCCCGTCCGCTTTTTCGAGATGAACCTCAAGCGAGTCGGCAAGACCACGTGGCCCGCCGGCGGCGCGATCCCTCGCAGGTAAGTCATCCATCTGCGTTGAGCTAGCCCGCATTTCTCACAGCCTCTCTGGTACACACACAGAGCGTCATCCCGAGCGGGTTAACAGCGGGGGCACGCTGCTGAAGAAGTGATGACACGCGGCGGGACTCGCGCCCGGAGGGGCGAATCCCTCTCCCCGGCGGGGAGAGGGCGGTCGCGTAAGCGACCGGGAGAGGGGCCGCGAGAGATACGAAGACCTCGCCCTTTTCGACGGACTGGCGAGACTTTCACTCCCCTCTCCCTGCTTCGCTCCGCTCGCTTCCCTCTCCCCGCCGGGGAGAGGGATACGTCGCTTCGCGGCTCAACGAAGTCAGACAGTGAAACCGGTGTCATCAGAAGCGGCTGAACAGCGTGAGGACGCACGAGTTCATCACCTCTTCATCAGCCGTTCCACGCTGTTCACCCGCTCGGGATGACACTGCCTGCGGCAGTGAATAGCGGCGAACGTCAGTGAGAAAGGCGGGCTAGACCATCACTCGAGTTTCGCGATCTTCCTAACGCGCGTCACCAGCCGAGGATCGATCTTCTCACCAACTGACTCGAACGACGCCGTCGGTCCCGCCCACTTCAACTCGTCGACATCACTGAAAAGAGGAGCGTCAATGCGCAACGTTGCGAGCCTCTTGAAGAGCAAGGCGCTCTCCAATTGCTTACCCAGAACCTCGGCGGGAAACTCCTCGATCGGCCCGTGCTGGTTGAGGAGTCTTGCTGATGTCTTCGCTCCGATCCCCGCGATGCCCGGGTAGCCGTCCGCAGCATCGCCGACAAGCGCGAGATAGTCAGGAATGAGCGCGGGCTCAACACCAAATTTCGCGCGAACTCCCGCGGCATCACGAAT
>DATLXH010000045.1:0-3945 GCA_035576005.1 Thermoanaerobaculia bacterium
ATCGACGCGCACGATCCGATGTTGCACGTCCTCTCCGAGCTCGGTGTGCTCCTCCTGCTTTTCCTCATCGGACTGGAGACAGACATCAAGCGACTCCTGTCAGTCGGCGGCGCATCCCTCGCCGTCGCAGCGGCCGGTGTGACGCTCCCTTTTGCCGCGGGATACGGCGTCTCCATCTGGCTGAACTACCCGACCACGGTCGCAGTTGGGCCTTGGGGGTCGGAGCTTCAGTTACGTCTGTCGATGAACTGCTGGTGCCTCAATTCATTGGCTACAAGGAAGTAATCCGGTTGACTGATCAACTGAAGCTCCGACCCCAAGGCAACGCGCGGTAAATGCACAAGATGGGTTCTTCGCTAAATGTTCGAAGTGCGCGGCTTGACCGGTTGTACCTTTCTTGTGAGCCCTGACTTGCTCTCCGCAGTCAGTACAGCGGAGCGTTTTCGAGAGGCTTCGCTCGCGCATTCCTAAAGCCTGCGAAATGTCGATGGTCCGGCCATTTAGAACGCACAAGGTCATTTTCGGCATGTCAGAACCCTCTTCCGTCGTCGCGTCGTCTGGGCTTCGGATCCGCCCAACGGTTTGCCGCTCAGCCGCGCCGACCGCGTCCATTAGAGTAACGTGGGACTGAGGGTTACATCTAAAGTTTCACGTGGGTCATTGGCTCCCTGTCGGCAGCGTAGGCTCGCGAAGCCCAGCACAATAACTCGCTTTAAACTTTAGATGTGACCCTCAGGTCCCAGTAATTTGGTCGACTGAAGCTCCGACCCCTAGGCGACGACTTGAAGTGTTAATGCGAATTCGAAACCAGCTTCATCTAAGGACGCGCAACTCGGCGGCGCCCTCCTTGTCCAACATTCACCGTTACGCTTGCAGAAGTTGCCCCGCCATCGCCAAAGACAGTCAAAGTGAACGTTGTGGTTTCCTGAAGCGTAACCACTCGATTACCCGAAGGTGATACCGCGCCAATTCCGTGGTCGATTGTGGCGCTAGTCGCATTCGTTGCGGACCAGCTGAGCTGCGCGGATTGTCCTGGTCGAATGGAGGACGGCGACGCATTGAAAACCGCGATTGAGGGCGGGGCAAGTGCTCCCACGCGAATCGCGTGATTGTATGTGTCGGCTATCACGACACGGCCACTTCCATCCACGGCGATACCCTCAGGAAAGAAAAAGCGGCTGAATCGACCTGTTCCGTTCACGTTTCCCGCGCTCCCAGGAAGCCCGGCGATGGTGGTCACCGTGCCCGCGGGACTGACTCGGCGGATTGTATGATTTTCAGTGTCGGTAACAAATAGGGTGCCGTCCCCCAGCGATGCAACTGAGTCTGGAAAACGGAAACGGGCGCCACTTCCAACGCCGTCGATGCTTCCAGCCTCGTCGGCCTTACCCGCGAGAGTTGAAACAGTCCCTGATTGAGTGATCTTGCGGATCGTGTGGTTAGCCCAATCAGCGACGTAGATGTTCCGGGCGTCATCTATCGCGATTCCGGTCACGTAATCGAAGGATGCACCTGTTCCGATGGCGTCGCGACTGCCGCGCGCGCCGGATCCAGCGAACGTGGTTACAACGCCTGAAGGTTCAATCATCCTGATCTTGAAGTTATAAGTGTCCGCAACGTAAACGTTGCCGAATGCGTCGGTTGCCACGTCGAACGGGCTGTCGAATCGTGCCTGTGACCCTGAACCATCCGCATCACCGGGTGAACCTGCCACTCCTGCAAGAGTCGTCATCACTCCCGAAGGTGCGATCTTGCGGATCGTGTGATTTCCCGTGTCGGCCACGAAAACACTTCCGCTGCGGTCAACCGCCACGCCGTATGGAGACCGTATTAGGGCGGCCGAACCGATCCCATCGGTCGAGCCCGGGTTGCCCGGGGAGCCGGCAAACGTGGTCACGGCCCCGCCTGCTGTCACTTTGCGAATCGAATGATTGAGGTCAGCAACGTAGATGTTACCAGCGGCATCCGTTGCCACTCCTTCAGGGTAAAAGAAACGAGCATTTGTCCCTTGTCCATTGCTGATGCCGCGAACCGGAACCGATCCGACAAAGGTGGTTACCACTTGCGACGGCGTAATTCGCCGAATCGCATGGTTGTTTCCGTCGGAAACGAAGAGGTTGCCGGATGGATCGAGCGCGATTCCCCTCGGTGAGCTGAATCTGGCGGCACCAGCGCTTGCGTCAAGACTTCCGGAGAACTCGGGCGAACCCGCAATAGTCGTTACTACTGCGGCGGGCGTGATCTTACGTACTGTGTTATTTCCGGTATCAGATATGTACATGTTGCCCGGGGCGTCCACGTCGATGCCCCAAGGGAACTCAAACCTTGCTTCGGCTCCAATGCCGTCAACGCTTCCGGAATTGTCCCCCTGCGGCGTTGGAGAAACGCCCGCGACCGTTGTCACGCGCCCTTCCGGAGTAATTTTTCTGATCGTGTGATTGTTCGTGTCAGCGACGTACACAAATCCCGCCGCATCAACAGCGACGTCAAAAGGAAAGTTGAATCTGGCTTGACTGCCGAACCCGTCCGAGCTTCCACTCGAGCGATTTGTACCCGCTAAGGTAGTTACCGTGGCGTTCGAGGTGATTTTGCGAACGGTATGGTTGCTGGTGTCGGCCACGTACAGATTGCCACTGGAGTCAGCTGCGATGCCCCGGGGAAAGGTAAAGCGAGCGGCCCCTCCCACTGAGTCTGTTGTCCCTGCTGTTCCCGCAAGTCCTGCAAACGTCCTAACCATTCCGGTGGGCGAGACGCTGCGGATCGCATGATTGTCCGTGTCAACCACGTAGAGGGTGTTGTTAGCACCCAGGGTGATGCCGCGCGGGGTGTTGAATCGAGCGTTCTCGCCTACGCCATCTGCAGATCCGATTTCCCCCGATTTGCCCGCCACCGTAGTGACTTGGCCGTCGGGTGTGATTCTACGAATTACGTGATTGCCAGGGTCGGCAAGATAGAGCGTTCCGCCTGCGTCAACCACGAGGCCTTGAGGGAGTGAGAAGCGCGCGGTCAGTCCGATGCTATCGACGTGACCTCCGCCGTTCGTGGACCCGGCCAGTGAGGTCACTGACAGAGATTGAGCCGCAGCGGGCGTAGCGAACGCTCCGGCAATGGCGATGGTCACGAGGACAAGATTTTCTCTAAACATAACTTTTATTCTAGAGCACCTCAGGCTCGGGGAAGCACAAGTTTGTTGAGGGTAATCCGGGAAGCCGGTCATTCGTCCTCCCTGGCTGCCAGTTTCTGAATCATCGTGATCAACTCCTCGACTCCTATGTTGTTGCCGCTGCGCGGCTCGCGCTCGCGCCTGTTCCACCTTGCAGCGCCTCGGGCTTGTACCGGCTCGGGCTTGCGGCGGCGCCGGCTTGCGAGGGGTGGGCGGGCGTGTTCCCCACACCGCGGGTCAGGGGTGAGGGTCTCCGCTTCCGCCATGACATTGTCCGCTCTCGCAGCCGATCATGAAGCGCCGCCGGCCGACATACAATGCGATCCACATGGGTGCGGGAAATCAGTCCCGCAGGAGATGACGAGCGGTCGGGCCGCCGCTCGAACAGGAGTCGGGGCAGAGCCCCGGCACGTTCGACATGACCCGACGCTTGCGCGTTCTAACCCTGCCCGGCAACGTCGTGACAACCCCTTCGCACGAAGGAGCTCACTGACGTGGACATCTCCGAGCTACTGATCGCACTCCTCGCTATTTTCGCGGCGGCCAAAATTTTCGGCGAGCTCGCCGAACGCATCGGACAACCTGCGGTCCTCGGCGGGATGGTCGGCGGGATCGTCATCGGCGTCTCCGGACTGCATCTGATCGACGCGCACGATCCGATGTTGCACGTCCTCTCCGAGCTCGGTGTGCTCCTCCTGCTTTTCCTCATCGGACTGGAGACAGACATCAAGCGACTCCTGTCAGTCGGCGGCGCATCCCTCGCCGTCGCAGCGGCCGGTGTG
>DATLXH010000046.1:0-22255 GCA_035576005.1 Thermoanaerobaculia bacterium
CTTCATCAGAAGCGGGTTAACAGCGGGGACGCTGATGAAGAAGTGATGACACGCGGCGGGACTCGCGCCCGAAGGGGCGAATCCCTCTCCCCGGCGGGGAGAGGGTGGTCGCGTAAGCGACCGGGAGAGGGGCCGCGAGAGATACGAAGACCTCGCTCTTTTCGAAGGACTGGCGAGACTTTAACGCCCCTCTCCCTGCTTCGCTTCGCTCGCTTCCCTCTCCCCGCCGGGGAGAGGGATACGCCGCTTCGCGGCTCAACGACGTCAGACAGTGAACCGGTGTCATCAGAAGCTTGCGCGTTCGGGCGGGAGGGGCGAGCGACCTTCGCAAGCTTATCCGTCAGTCCCATCGACGCCACGCCCGCGGCGCCGCCTCGCGAGGACGCGGCTGTATCCGGTTAGGGACGCTCACCGCTACCGAGGCGAAAGGGCTGAGTTCAAATAATAACGATTCCTCACTCGAAGAACTCAGCTCAAGGCCTCAGGCATCCTTCAGCCACGACGATTGCAGTCGCTCGTCCCGGAGGATTCCCGCATGCGCCGTCCTGGCACCCTGCTCCTGCTTCTGCTCGCCGCCCAACTTCATGCAGCCACGGAGTACCCACCACGCCTCAAATGGCAGACGATCACGACGGAGCATTTTCATGTTCACTTTCACCAGGGAGAGGAAGCACTGGCCTCACGAGCCGCCGGCTATGCCGAGGATGCGCATAAGCAACTGGTTCCATTGCTCGACTGGACCCCGCGCGGACGCACGCATCTGGTCCTTTCCGATCACGTAGACGTCTCGAACGGATCCGCCACGCCATTCCCGAACAACCGGATGGAGGTCTACGTCACGTCGCCCGGCGCGGACCCGACTTCATCGATCAACTACCACGACGACTGGCTGAAACTCGTGATCCTCCACGAATACACGCACATCCTCCATCTCGACCAGGCCCGGGGAGTTTCAAAATCGATTCGGACAGTCTTCGGCCGGATGCCTCTTCTCGGATTTCCTCAGGAGTTCTCACCACTCTGGATGATCGAGGGGCTTGCGACTCTAGCGGAGAGCGAGACCACGGGGGCTGGCAGGCTCAAGGGAACCTACCTCAACATGGTCCTTCGTACCGCAGCAGTCGAGAATCGCTTCGGCTCCGAATCGGAAGCCAGTGGACTCGGCCCATACTGGCCGTCGGGCAGCAGCCGGTACCTCTACGGCGCCAAATTTCTCTCCTGGCTGAGCCGCACACACGGTGCGGACAAGCTCACTCAATACCTGGGCGATTACTCGAGCAACCTCATCCCATTCCGCGTCAACGCCAGCGCAAAGGCTGTCTACGGCAAAAGCATGAAGTCGCTCTGGCAGGAGTGGAGCGCCGTACAACAGCAGAGTTACAAAGTTGAACGAGACCGTCTGGCGCTGGACGGCCTCAGCGAGAGGAAACGTCTCACGACGTTCGGATACGAGACCACTCATCCCCTCCTCTCTCCCGATGGCACTCGCATCGCGTACTCGCACCGCGGACCGTACGAACGACCCACACTCCGGATTCGGGACGTTGCAAGCGGACGAGACACCCGGGTCCGCACCGTCAACACGAACTCCACGGTGTCGTGGAGCGCGGACGGGAAATTCATCGCCTATTCCGATCTGGAGTTTACTGGTACGTTCTCGCTCCTTTCTGATCTCTACATCTGGGATGTCGAGCGTAACGACACGCGCCGCGTCACCTCCGCCTCGCGGCTCAAAGACCCTGCTTTCACGCCCGACGGAAAAACTCTCATCGCTGTCGCAAACAGTCTTGGAAGGAACCGTCTGGTCGAGGTCGATGTCGCTTCAGGAGCGGTCCGTGAGCTGGCTACGCCAGACAACGATCGCCAGTTCGGCGAGCCTGTCGTCAGTCACGACGGCCGCCTCATTGCGGTCGCCGAGTGGATGAATGGCTCGACGCATGTGGTGACTTTCGATCGAACAGGCAGACGCGTCGCCAACGTCACGGAACGCCACACCGCAGCCACGAATGCATCACCGCGATTCTCGCCGGACGATCGCGAGATCTGGTTTAGCAGTGACGTCACAGGCGTGACGAATCTCTACTCAGTCCTCGCGGGCGGCGGTGAGATCCGCCGTCTCACGAACGTTTATGGGGGCGCGTTCTACCCTACCTCGTCCGATGGCCGCCGCTTTTTCTACAGCGATTACTCTTCCGAGGGGTTTGATCTTGCGGTTGTCGACAAGGGGCGTGACTATCCCACGGTTGCCCGTGTCGTTCCGACGACTGTCATGGGCAGCAATCGAGTTGCCTCCAACATACCCAACGCGCTCATCGAACCTGCCGCGCCGGTTCAGCCGAAACCTTATTCTCCCTGGCGATCGTTGCTGCCTCGATGGTGGGTTCCGGTCATCGAGTCCACCAGAGTCAACGGCGAGAACAGGGCTGAGATCGGATTCACCACATCCGGCGCCGATGCTTTGTTCCGCCACGTCTACGACCTGACGATCACGAACCGCTCATACGGCGTCTTGTACTCATACGATCGGCTCTACCCGACACTGACTTTCGTGGCAGCGCGATACGATGACGATGTCGCGCGATTCGTCAATGGAGACTCGACGACGACTTACACCGAAAGCACGAACCATTTCCTCGCCCAGGCTTCGGTCCCATGGCGCAAAGTGGGATGGCAGATGGAAGCGACTGCTGGCGTCATCCGCGACAGCATCACCAGCAACAGCTCCGACGTCATCTCGCAGGACGACCTCGATCGCACGGGGATCTTCACCGGCACACTGCAGGGAGTCCGCGTCGGCGCCTTCTTCAACAACGCGAAGCAGTTTCCTTTCTCGATCTCAGCCGAGCGAGGGGTGACAGCCTCGGTCCAGTACGAACATCTCAGCCGCGCCTTCGGCAGCGATCGATCTCTTCAACAACTCCGCGGGGATGTACGGGGCTACCTGACAATCCCATACAACCGCACTCCCCTCGGGCGCCATGTAGTGGCGCTCCGCGGGGCGGGTGGCGACAACAGCGGAGACTTCATTCTGCAGCGCGAGCTCAGAGTTGGTGGGCTCGGCTACGGAGAGCGTGCGACGTTAGACAGCCGAAGCTTCCCCGTGCGCGGTTATGAAAGTGGAACTCTTCGCGGAGAGCGCGCCGCCATTACTTCGCTCGAGTACCGATTCCCCCTTTATGAGATCGAGCGAGGACCGACGACTTTGCCCGTCTTCTTCAGTCGGATCCACGGTGATGTGTTTGTCGATGGAGGTCGCATCTGGCAACAACGTGCAGAGCGGAGCGAGTTCGACACCATTGCCTCAATGGGTGGCGAGCTCTCGACAGACTTCATCCTCGGCAACTTCGTCCCTGTCCGGCTTCGGGCGGGTCTCGCCTATCTGCTCCTCGACCCGGGCAAGGGTGACGTGCAGCCGTACATCACGCTGGGTGGCAGCTTCTGAGCTTCAGGGCGATTGGTGTCGCGCGGCCCCCGCCCTGGCGCCTTTTCATGGCGTTGGGGCGGGTTCGGTCTAACCGGACCCGATCGCCTTACCAGTCACGCGCTTGTATGCGCGCAGCAGCCGCGCGAACGTCGCACGCTCGAGGACCAGTCGTTTCGTGAGCCCCCAGGGGCTGCGACCCCTTTGGTACTTGAGATCGATCCAGTTCTTCCGCGGACTCGAATGCCGGAAGGTTTCCCATAGCATCGGAATGTAGTCGCCCGTCGGACCCAATCCAACGATATGCCGGATGCTGATCCGGTCGGGATCGCCTCGCTGAGCGCGGTAAGTGATGCGAAGTGCGATGCGTTTGCACTCGCATCGGCGGAGCAGAAGACTCTGGTCCCAGCCGCTCGGTGCCAGCTCGTCCCAGATGAAGGCGGCAATACTGCTCGACTGGCATACCGTCAGCCAGGCAGGTTTCTCACCGCACGACATGCATTGCCACCAGTACCTGGCCATCAAGGGGCTCCCTGTAAGATTCCAGTACAGGCAATCATACGCACACCGGCCAGCCGCGGCGCGGAAGAACGGATGTACGCCAGCATGCCGCGGTTGGGAGAAAGAAACGATGTGTCGTCCCGAGCGAGGTACGGCGACGTGGCACGACCAAGAAAGAAACGGTGTGTCGTCCCGAGCGGGTTAACAGCGGGAACGCTGTTCAAGAAGTGATGACACGCGGCGGGACTCGCGCCCCTAAGGGGCGAATCCCTCTCCCCGGCGGGGAGAGGGTGGTAGCGTAAGCGACCGGGAGAGGGGCCGCGAGAGATACGAAGACCTCGCCCTTTTCGAAGGACTGGCGAGACTTTCACGCCCCTCTCCCTGTCGCTCCGCTCGCTTCCCTCTCCCGCCGGGTAATCCCATCTAACGTGGTACTGCCGCCGGTCTGGATCCTTGGTTCCAGCCGTGCCACTGCATCGCTGGCCGCTTCACTTGGAACCGGATACAGCTTCGCCAGCCACTTCAGCTCCACCTCACCCCTGCCGGCGCTCCGAACCTATCGCCAGACGTTCCAACCTTCCGCCCAATTCCCACAGCCCCACGTCATTCTCGGAGCAGCTGTCATGTGCGCGGAGACTGACGAGGAGGCCGAATATCTGGCGTTGCCCATGGACCTGGTGTGGGTCCGACTTCATCGGGGCGAGTTCGGTCCGATTCCGTCGCCGGAAGAGGCACTGGCCTACCCCTACACCGACCAGGACCGCGCAGTGATCGCCTCCCGGCGCGCACTTCAGGTAGTGGGCAGCCCCGCCACGGTGCGGCTGCGCCTCACTGCACTGGCAGAGGAGACTGGCGCTGACGAGATCATGATCGCCACGACGACCTACAACGCCAACGACCGACTCCGTTCCTACGAGCTCGTGGCCGAAGCCTTCGCCCCCGATTCTTCGCGCTTGCTGCTGCGCCCTCCCTCGACTACCATCGCCGCTCATTCCTGACAATGAACGGTGAGCTTATAGGAAAGACCCTCTCCCACTACCGAGTGAAGTCCAAACTCGGCAGCGGTGGAATGGGCGTGGTTTACGAAGCTGAGGACACGACGCTCGGACGAAACGTAGCGCTGAAGTTTCTCCCGGCCGAGATGGCCCAGGATGCGACGCTCCTCGAGCGCTTTCAGCGCGAAGCACGCGCGGCCTCGGCGCTCAACCATCCCGCGATCTGCACCGTCCACGCGATCGACCAGCATGAAGGGCAGCACTTCATCGCCATGGAGTTGCTTGAAGGCGAAACACTGGGGGAACGGATCCGCCGCGGCCCCTTTGACCTCGCACTTTTGCTCGACGTCGGCATTCAGCTGGCCGACGCGCTCGAGTCAGCGCACGCCAAGGGCATCGTTCATCGCGACATCAAGCCGGCCAACATCTTCATCAACACGCGAGGACAGGCCAAGATCCTCGACTTCGGCCTCGCCAAGATCGACCGACCGGCGGTTTCCAGCCAACAGTCCGAGGGGCCGACGGCGATGCGCGAAGAACTGACCAGGGCCGGAACGGCCATGGGCACGGTCTCGTACATGTCCCCCGAGCAGGCTCGCGCACAACTCACCGATGCCCGCACGGACATCTTCTCGCTCGGTGTCGTGATCTATCAGATGGCTACCGGCATCCTGCCCTTCCAGGGCGATACATCCGCCGTCATCTTCGACAACATCCTCAATCATGACCCGGCACCGGCACATCAGGTCAATCCCGCGCTGCCAACGGAGCTCACGCGAATCCTGGGCAAAGCACTGGAGAAGGATCGAACGCTTCGCTACCAGAGCGCGACGGACCTCAAGACCGATATGTTACGGCTCAAACGCGATGCGGATTCGGGAGGACGCCGTGTTCCGGAGTCGAGCGATTCACGCAAAGCGGCGGCGACGCAGAAGTCGATTGCCGTTCTCTATTTCGAAAACCTGAGCGGTGTCAAAGAGGACGAATATCTGCGCGACGGGATCACGGAAGATATCGTCACCGAGCTCTCGAAGATCAAGGGTTTGCAGATTTTCTCGCGAGCGACCGTACTGGCATATCGCGACAAAACGGTTACGCCGGCAACCATCGGCCAGCAGCTCAACGCGGCGTATGTTCTGACGGGAAGCCTCCGGCGGGCAGGGACGCGCATTCGCATCAATGCGCAGCTCGTCGACACGCAAACCGACTTCCCGCTATGGTCCGAGCGCTACGACAGGGAGATGAAGGACGTATTCGAGGTGCAGGACGAGATCGCCCGTCGCATTGCCGAGGCGCTGCGCATTACGTTATCGCCGCAGGAGCAGGAGGCGCTGGCCACCAAGCCGACCGAGAACCTGCAGGCCTACGATCTCTACCTTCGCGGCCGCAGCTACACCCGCCGGCTGACACGCCAGGACCTCGAGTTCGCGCTCCAGATGTTCGAGAATGCCGTTGCCCTCGATGAGCAATTCGCTCTCGCGCATGCCGCCATCGCCAACGCCTGCGCGCAGTATCACAATCTATACGAGCGCGAGGTCAAATGGATTGACCGGGCCATGGCCTCGAGCGAACGCGCCACCGCCCTCGGAAAGGACGCACCCGAGGTCATCGTCGCCGAAGCGTGGGTCCTGTATATGAAGGAGCAGTATGAGCAATCGGTCGCGCGTGCGCGACAGGCCATAGCTAGAAAGCCGGACGCTGAAAGCGCGTACTACCTGCTGGGGCGGGCCTTGTTTGCAGCCGGTCGTTATCACGAAGTCGTCGACATGACTGACGACGCCATCGCTCACTCCGGCGACAACTACAACATCTACGTTCCGATCGTAAACGCCTTCGGAGCGCTCGGCAAGAACACCGACAACGTGCGACAGCAGAGGGTGCAGGTACTCGAGGCGCAGCTGAATAAGGTGCCTGAGGATGCACGGGCGCGTGTTCTGCTGGCCAGTGACTATGCTTCTCTGAATCGCATCGATGACTCCACGCGAGAGGCCAACATGGCCATGGCTCTTCGTCCGAACGACGCCCTGGTGATGTACAACGTCTCCTGTGTCTTCTGCGGCCTGGGCAGGAAGGACGATGCCATGAATGCACTGCGCAAAGCGTACGACGCAGGCTTTCGTGATGCCGACTGGACGCGCCGCGATCCGGATCTTGCACTGTTGCGCGACGATCCTGAGTTCGATCGGATGTATCCGGCGGACTCTTAGCCCGCTCCGGGAACTCAGCGCCTCCCGTCTGGCATAATTGGTCATCAACCAAACCATGACTGACACACTGAATCACTACCAGATCAAGCGAAAGCTCGGATCAGGCGGCATGGGCGAGGTCTATCTCGCCGAAGATACGAAACTTCACCGTCCGGTCGCACTCAAAATCCTGCCCGCCGAATTTGCAGACAATCCGGAACGCAGGGCCCGCTTCCTACAGGAAGCTCATGCGGCTTCAGTGCTCAATCGCGAAGGAGCTCGACGTGCGCGCGGTCCTTTCAGGACGGGTGCATCAGCGTGGCGAAATGCTGAGCGTTCAGACGGAGCTGGTCGATACGAAGACGAACTCGCAGATCTGGGGTGAGCGATACAACCGCAAGGTATCCGACGCTCTGGCTCTTCAGGAGGAGATCTCGAAACAGATCTCGGACAAACTCAAGGTGCGCCTGGCGGGCGTGGAGCAGCAGCGTATCGACCGCCGTGGTACGGACGACCCCGAGGCATATCAAATGTATCTCAAGGGACGCTATCACTGGAACAAACGGACAGGTGAAGATCTCCACAAGGCACTCGAGTATTTCCAACGTGCGGTCGAGCGCGATCCCGATTTCGCTCTCGCGTATGTCGGGATCGCTGACTCCTATGCGCTCATGGAGCAATACGCCGACGCTCGAGCCACCGAGATCCTCCCGAAAGCAGAAGAAGCGGTCCGCCGGGCATTGGCAATCGATGAAGGCATCGCCGAGGCACACGCTACTCTAGGATTGATCTATGACCACACGTGGCAATGGGAGAGAGCGGAGGTGGAATTCAAGCGGGCCATCGACTTGAATCCGAACTATCCCACCGCTTACCACTGGTACAACATCAATCTACGAAGTGTGGGAAGAGTCGAGGAAGCGTTGAAAGTGGTCCGCAAGGCCCAACAACTCGATCCTCTCTCCATGATCATCGGAACGAATGTGGTCGACGTTCTGACGATTCTCGGGCGATATGACGAGGCCATCGCCACGGGACGAAAGTACCTCGAGCTGGACCCGAAATATGCACAGCTTCTTGGGGTCCTCGGTGTGGCCTACTCGCTTGCCGGAAGGCATGAAGAGGCAATCACCACGACGGCGACAGGTATAGAGACTTCGGGCCAGGTCAGTGAGCAGCTCGCCAACCTGGGTCACGCCTACGCGTATGCCGGCCGCCGCGAGGAAGCTCTGAAGACCATCGAGACCCTGAGGGGTCGATTCGAGAAAAAGCGAGCTCTCGGGTTCCATCTGGCGATCGTCTATAGCGCGCTCGGCGATCGCGACCGTGCCTTCGAGTGGCTCGAGCACGATCTCGCGGAACCGAACGGCCTGATGAGCGAATTCAAAACCGAAGTTCGATTCATCAAGCTCCACTCCGATCCACGCTTCGCAGCAGTGCTTCGAGAGATGAAATACCCGTGAACTGACAATTCGAATCGGGACGTCAGCTCGAACCGCTGTCAGGGCTCGCTCCTACGCTCCTCGCCGCACGTCTAATGACACCTCGAGTGAGTGGCGCAAGGTTGGACTTGGAGCGCCGGCTTCCAGCCGGCCGTACCGCCGGCATCTTGCCGGCTGCTTTTTATGGTGAATCGCGGCCGGCTGGAAGCCAGCGATACGGCCGCCTGGAAGGCGGCGCTCCAATGCCTGCGAGCTGGTGTAATCCCTTCTTCCCTACTCCGCAACGAGCGTCCCGAGGATCTGCGGGTCGTCTCCTCCGGGTGCCGCGATCATGCTGGCGTTGACGATGCCCGTGATTTGCGAACCATCTTTCCTTCTGAACTGCATCCGAGCGTTAGTCACTGATTGCCCTGCTTCAAGTGTCTTGATGAATGTCTCACGATCCGAGCGCTGCGGATAGAGGTCCCAGGTTTCCCGCGCCAGCAACTCATCACGCGACGAGTAGCCGAGGTATTTGACCAGCGCAGCGTTACAGTCGAGCAACCTTCCGTCGCGGGTGGAACGGAAGACTCCTGCCACGTTCCGCTCGAACAGCAGCCGGTACCGTTCTTCCGCAGCGAGATGCTTTGCGAACTCGCGGGCCTGCATCACCGCACTCGAGCAGATGCCCGCGAGAAGTTGAACGACGTAAGCATCGAGGTCATTGAACGCTTTCGTGTCGGGTGAAAACGATTTGAGCACTCCAATGGCACCGTCCCCGTGCAAGAGCGGTGCGACGATCATCGAGCGGATCCCGATGGCACGACACGCTGCCTGGTCGACGTTGGCATCGCGCTCCACGTCCTCACATCGAACGAGCTCCCGCGTCTGAACGGCCTTCCCGGACAAACTGCCACCCAGAGCGAGGCGCTTACCGACATGTCCTGAGGCACTGCCTGAGGCGGCCCGATAAACGAGTTCATCACCCTCGACCAGTTCCACGACCGCCCCACTCCCGGCGGTCACTTCCGGTGTGCTTCGAACGATGACATCGAGCACCTTGTCGAGATCCGTGACCGCAGAAAGAATTTCCTGCTGCGCGGCAACGACCGCAGATAAGCGGGCTGCGAGCTCTAGGGAAGATGCGATATCAAACTCCCTTCGGTTAGGCGGATATCTGACGCCGTTCCCGGCCCAATGTCAAGGCGTCGCTGTCGCCACCGGGCGCCGGCTCAGGGGGACCACGGTGAGGTCGTCGCTGATTAGCCGGGTGCGCTCTTCGTCCCTCTGCGGTCCCGGTTCGGTGTCGCAGTCGCTGCTCGCAGTCTCGACCCAGGCCTTCGGAACGCAACGACGCGCTCGCGCCCTGGGACTTATCCACGAGTCAGGATATCGGACCCACGTCGGCATCGTGTCAAGCCGCTCAGTTCGCGTAACCCCTTCTAACGTCGCGCTGCCGCCCGTCTGGATCCTAGGCTCCAGCGGCGAAACGGCGACCCTTGCCGCGGCCCTCGGCACGGGCTACAGCTTCGCGAGCCACTTCAGCGCGACCTCGCCCCTGCCTGCGATCCTCAGCTACCGCGACACATTTCAACCTTCAGTTCAATTCCCGAGGCCGCATGTCATTCTCGGTGTTGGAGTCGTCTGCGCCGAGACGGATGAGAAGGCCGCCTGGCTTACGTCGTCGATGGAACTGGTCTGGGTCAGACTCCATCGAGGCGAGTTCGGGCAGATACCCAGCCCTCAAGAAGCTCTCGCGTATCCCTACAGCAGACAGGAGCGTGCGATCGTCGATGCCAGGCGGGCACTGCAGGTAGTCGGGAGTCCCGCCACCGTTCTGGCACGCACCGAGATCGTCAGGGAGAGCGGGGCCGACGAGCTCATGATCGCGACGGCAACATACGACGCAACCGCCCGACTTCGTGCCTACGAGCTCGTAGGCGAAGCATTCGGGATGTCGGTTGTCTCCAGGCTGCATGGTGGGGGAACGGCATCACCCGTCGGCGAGGATCGGGAGACCGCCGCCTTCCAGTAAGATCGTCTGATGCTGGACGTTGCCGCCTTTATTGTTCTCGTCACCATCGTCACGGTACTTTTGAACCTCCTGATATCTCCCCGCGGCAGGCGTCGGGCGGCCGGGCTGACGATCTCTATCCTCGTGTCGTTTCTTCTCTCCGCTACAGGAACGTTTCAGCTCAGCCGATCACGCTCGTTTCAGTTCTTTGGCCACCTCATCACCGCGAAACCGACAGAAGAAAAGCTCGTCGCCCTCACCTTCGATGATGGACCAACGGCCCGCTACACCTCGGAGATCCTGGATGTCCTGCGGCGGGAAGGGGTCACGGCCACGTTCTTTCTCATCGGACGAGACATGGAGGGAGAGCCTCGAGCGACGCAACTGATTGCAGAAGCAGGACACGAGATCGGAAACCACTCACTCACTCATCAGCGAATGATGTTCAAGAGTGAAGGATGGATTCGCCGAGAGATCGAAAGAACCGATGCGCTGATCAGGCAGAGCGGCTACAGCGGGCCGATCCATTTTCGGTTGCCGTACGGCAAACGCTTCGTCTCCCTGCCGTACTACCTGATGCGAAACAAACGCCTCAACATCTTTTTTGACGTCGAACCGGAGAGCGATCCGGAGATTGCAGCAAATCGCGATGCCATCGTGCGCGACGTGCTGAGGCGAACGACACAAGGATCGATTGTCCTGCTTCACGTCATGTACAAATCGCGAGCTCCGTCGCGTGAGGCTCTGCCTGCCATTATCCAAGGACTCAAGAACCGAGGATATCGGTTCGTTAGCGTGTCCGCTCTCCTGTCAGCGCGAGAACAGCCTCAACGGGTAGTCGATATCCCCGAGCTCCTCTTCCAAGCGAAATTGACGAGGCCCACCTCAGACTCACCTCTGAACTAGTGAGCAAGGCGGAAGCGGGCGAGGTCGCACTCCTCGCCCCTTCTCATTAAGCCCGACGTAGGTCAACGCTCCCCCTCGTTACCGCCACGGGAGCGTTCCCGGACTAAGGGCGCCCGGCCGTCTCTCCGCCAGGAGTCGCGAGGGTGTGCGCGACAAACATCGTGCGAATCAGCTGGTTGAATTCACGCTGCATCTCGTCGTGATCGCGCTCGCAAGTCCTACCAATCTCGGAGAGTCGTGGCTCACCGATCTTATCGCCAGCCTCGGCGAACGTCGCGAACGTATCCTGGCACTGGCGAATGGTGACGATGTCTCCTACCACACGGAGGAAGTCTGACTCACGCATGCTGTCCACTGCATCTCGTGCCTTGCCGAGAACCACGCCAATCGCTTTCTTCACCCCGGTTGCCCCTGCTGCGCCGATGCTTGTGCCATAGTCCTCGAGAGTTCGCTGATGAGGGCCCATCCGCGTGAGATAACGCTGGCAGAGCTCTCGGTAACGATTGTCCTCGGCCTGCTTGATGTGGTCCTCGAGATTCTCGATCAGTGTGGCGTGCAGCATGATTGCGTTGTTGACCTGCGCTCGCAGAAAATCGCGTCCTTTGTCCATTTACAGCCTCCTGATGATCCGGTCTTGCTCAGATCGGTAACCGCAAGTTCCCTGCCGGGAAGCGAGACCAGACCAGCTTTTCCTGGCTGCGACAATTTCCTCGAGGCTCATTTCTATCGCGCGGAAACTCGTTGCAAGCGACCGAACGTTGGTGCAAACGTTGGTCTCATCAACGCCAGGAGCAAACGCACCTTCTCCGCGAGGCGATGCGCATTCCGCCATCATCGGCTGCCGGGATCATTCCGGCGTCATGCAGCGTGGCGCGGATCTCAAGAGGAAACATTCTATGGGTCAGGTAGCTCCCCTGCGGAGTGAGGCTCGACCCCCGGCGCTTTCGGCTTCTCGCTTTTCCGAACACCAGCCTTCGCCAGGAAAAACTGAACACGCTCGAGGAGCTCGGTGATAACGAACGGCTTGCTGAGGAAACCGTCGCATCCCGCCTCCAGTGCCGCCAGCCTCAGGGCGGGATCGGCCGAGATGACGAGGATCGAAACCCGACCAGGCCCCTCAGCATTACGCAACTGCTGCATGACCTCGAATCCGGTCATTCCCGGCATTTGAAGATCGAGAAGGATCAGGTCGTAACGGTTCTCGAGCTGTAAGGCCGCAACCTCCGTCGGCTCCGTCGTCGACGCGAAATCGACATATCCAGCGCGTCGTAGCGTGAATTCGAGCAGACGAATGTTAGACACCTGATCGTCGACGATGAGTATCCTGCCAGCAGGACCGTCAGTCGACATCGGCACGAGCCTTGTCCGCGATCTCGAGCGCGATGTTCAGCGCCTCCATGAATTCGCCGACCTTGATCGGTTTCGTCAAATAGCGGAGGAAGCCGGCATCCATGCCTTTCTGAATGTCGCGAGCCATGGCGTTGGCGCTCAGCGCGAGAACCGGAATGTGGGCCGTGGTCTTGTCGTCGCGGAGAATTTTCATGGCCTCGATCCCGCTGATCCCCGGCAGGTTGATGTCCATCAGAATCACGTCGGGAAGACAGGTGCGTGCGAGCTCAACGCCGCGCTGTCCGTCTACGGCGCTGAGCATGCGCAGGTCGGGCCGGCGGCTGATGATCCTCTGAACGAGCGTCAGGTTGGCCGGGTTGTCTTCGACATATAGGAGGGTGCGCAAGGCCGCCGACGTGGTGCTGACTGCTTCCGCGGGTGGGGAGGTTTCCATCGCAGCCGGGACTGTAAGCGGCGCCGTCGATCGCAGTTCAACCCAGAAGACGCTTCCCATTCCGACGTTGCTCTCGACCCCGATCGCGCCGTCCATCAGCTCCACTAATCGCTTACTGATCACCAGTCCGATGCCCGTTCCTTCTTCGCCGGTAGCCTCCTGTCCCAGGCGGTTAAACGGCTGGAACAGCTGAGTCAGCTTCTCGGGCGGGAGTCCAGGCCCGGAATCGGTCACAGTGATTCGAACCCGGCCCGCACTCGCCTTCGCGCTGCAGTCGACGACCACGGATCCACCGACCGTGTTGTATTTGATGGCGTTCGATAGAAGGTTGATCAGAACCTGTTTGATGCGGGTGCGATCGGCATGCACATGAAAGTCGCCGCCGGTTGCGGGGAAGCTCATGCGCATACTCCGTCGCTGTGCCAGCGGTTCGATCATCGACTGGCATTCGAGCAGCAGCTCGTTGAGTGAGACCGGCTCGAGCGAGATCGACAGCCTCCCCGATTCGATCGCCGCGAGATCGAGGATCTCATTGATCAACTCCAGCAGATACCAGCCGGCGTTGAGGATCTGATTGATGCTCTCGCTTTGCGTTGCTGTCGGGGCCGGTGAGTCCGATTCCATCAGCTGAGCGAACCCCAGGATGGCGTTGAGCGGGGAGCGAAGCTCGTGACTCATGCTGGAAAGAAACTCGGACTTCGCCAGATTCGCTTTCTCGGCGGCAGCTTTCGCACTGGTCAGGACCGCCTCGACCTTGTTACGCGCGGTCAGGTCGCGAGTCAACTTCGCAAAGCCACGAAGATTTCCGGCCTGATCTCGTATGGCTGTGACGACGATGTTGGCCCAGAACAACGACCCGTTCTTGCGAACGCGCCAGCCTTCGTCTTCAAAGCGCCCGTCGCGCGCAGCCTGATTGAGGTCTTTCTGCGGCTTCTCGGCCCCGACATCGTCGCGAGGGTAGAAAATCGCGAAGTGCCGGCCCACGATCTCGTCGGCCTGGAACCCTTTGATCCGTTCCGCCCCGGTGTTCCAGCTGACCACACGTCCTTCGGGATCGAGCATCACAATGGCGTAATCGGAGACACTTTCCACCATCAGGCGAAAGCTTTCTTCGGTCCATCGCAGCGTCTCTTCCACACGTTTCCGCGCGCTGTTATCGGTGCCGATGAGGAGATAGCCGATGATTGAAGACTGGTCGTCGCGCAGGGCGGTCACGGAGACGATGGCGGGGAACCGGCTTCCGTCCTTGCGGATGTATGTCAATTCGTAGATGTCTTCAATGCCTCGGGCAGCCTTGAAGGCGAGAGCGTCGAAACCGGGCGCGATCGTGGTCCCAAGCTCGCGACTGAGCGTTTCGGCACGGGCGATGACTTCCTGTGGATCCGAGATGTCGGCCGGGGTGATCTTATCGATGACATCCGCTGCGGCGTAGCCCAGCATTCGCTCGGCGCCCACGTTAAATAGTTGGATGACGCCCTTGTCATCGGTAGCGATGCTCGAGAAGTTGGCGCTATTGAGGATCGCGTTCTGAAGGGCTCCGGTTTTCAGCAGCGATTCCTCTCGCCGGACTTCGCTCGCCTGCTGCGCCGAGGTGGGCTTTCCCGATCGTCGTGTGCGGAACCGTCTTGAAGCAGTCATTTGTTAGTGTCTTTGGCCCTTACTCGGACGAGCCAATCGTGGGGTGGCCTTCGCCACCGACGCACGAGACTGTTCCTTACGCTAAAGAAAGCAAGGAGCGCGCCTTTGGCAGGCCGATCAGGCCAGCCCGCACTTCTCCCAACGCCTCTATCAACGAGCCGCAGCGTGTCATCCCAAGGAGGTTAACAGCGGGAAACGCTGTTGACGAGGGGATGACACCCGGCGGGGAGAGGGTGGTCGCGAAAGCGACCGGGAGAGGGGCCGCGAGAGATACGAAGACCTCGCCCTTTCCGACGGACTCGCGAGACTTTCACGCCCCTCTCCCTGCTTCGCTTCGCTCGCTTCCCTCTCCCCGCCGGGGAGAGGGATACGCCGCTGCGCGGCTCAACCACGTCAGTCAGTGACCGGTGTCATCAGAAGCTTGCGAGGTCCCTCGCCCCTCACGCCCCTCCACATCACGCGTTCGGTTCCGATCTTCATCCCTCGTGGCAGTGAAGCCGCATAGATAATGGTTATCCCTCGCTGAATACTCAAGCCAAGTTCTAACATCCGAAGCGGCGAAGCGAGCCCACGTCAGTGCAGTCTCCAAAGTTCGCCTCTAGTCCACCAAAGGGCTTAGTGTCCGGACTGCCTTTCCATCCTTCCAGGGAGAGAACATGAAATCCGCGCCAGTGAACCTTGTGACCGCCACCCCAACCAAAGCCCCGACCGGCATCACCGGTCTGGACGAGATGACCGGTGGCGGGTTGCCCAGGGGTCGGACGACTCTCCTGGCCGGCGGATCGGGCTCAGGCAAGACCATTCTGGCGCTGCAGTTCCTGGTGAATGGCGCGCAGCGCTTCACTGAGCCGGGGATCTTCGTGGCGTTTGAAGAGACACCGACGCGACTCATCGCCAACGCTGAAACGTTTGGCTGGAATCTGGCGGACCTGCAGAGGCAGAACAAGCTCTATTTCATGGACGCCCAACCTCCGCATGACCTCATTCAGTCGGGCACTTTCGACCTGGGCGGGATGCTGGCAGCGCTGGGAGCCAAGGCCGTCGAGATGAAGGCCGTCCGCATTGTGTTCGATGCTCTCGATATCGTCCTGGCGCTGCTGCCCGATGCCGCTGCGCAGCGGCGGGAGATTTACAGGCTGCACGCCTGGTTGCTGGAGCACGAGATGACCGGAATCATCACCCTCAAAGCGGACGGCCACCAGGGCGGCGCCACCAGCCAGCTGTTCGGCGTCATGCAATTCATGGTCGACTGCGCAATCATCCTCAATCACACAGTTGTGCTCGGCGTGTCCCAACGCAATCTGCGCGTTCAGAAGTATCGCGGCTCGAGCTTCGATGAGAACGAGTCGCCATTTCTGATCGGCAGGAGCGGGTTCGAGGTCGCCGTGAGCCGGACGCTCGGCCGAGGGCAGGCGGAGGTGACCAATGAACGCGTGTCGAGCGGTGTGGAACGCGTTGACACGATGCTCGGGGGCGGCTACTACCGCGGCGCCAGCGTGCTGATCACCGGGTTCCCTGGCACAGCCAAAACCACGTTGA
Organism: Thermoanaerobaculia bacterium; assembly: GCA_035576005.1. GTDB lineage: Bacteria > Acidobacteriota > Thermoanaerobaculia > Gp7-AA8 > Gp7-AA8 > DATLXH01. The sequence goes on from DATLXH010000046.1 coordinate 16,405, forward strand.
GCGGCGCTTTCGCAGAAGCGGCCTGCGAGCGCGGTGAGCGGACGATGTTCGTAAGTTTCGATTCCGATTCCAACGAGGTAATCCGTAACCTCGGGTCGGTCAGCATACAGTTGAACCGATTCGTGGAAGATGGAACGTTGAACATGGTTTCTGCCCGCACGATCACTGGAAGTGCCGAGACCTACCTCGTGCGTATCAAGACTCTCGCGAAAGAGCATCAGGCTCGCTGCCTGGTGGTCGATCCGATTTCGACCCTGTCCAAAACAGGCAACGAGTTGACCGCACATAGCGTAGCGGAACGGTTGATCGACTGGTCGAAGGCCGAGGGCATCACTCTCGTCTGCACCAGTCTGCTCGACGAGATGTCCAGCCAGTCCGAAGGTGGCTCGCCGTTGCAGATCTCCACGCTCGCGGATACCTGGATTCATCTCAACTATCTCGTCCAGGCGGGAGAGCGAAACCGCGGCATGTCGATCATCAAGTCGCGCGGCACCGCCCATTCCAACCAGGTGCGCGAGCTGATCCTGAGTGATGCGGGGATCACCGTGACGGATACCTACAGTGCCGGCGGCGAAGTGCTCATGGGCACCATGCGCTGGGAGAAAGAAAGCGCCGAACGCCACGCCAATGAGGTCGCAGCAGTGGCCGGAAAACTTCGGAGCGCGAAGCTGGAGGCCGAAGAGGCCGAGCTCGACGCCCGCGTCAAGGCTCTGCAGGTCGAGCTTGCCGCAAGGCAGACGGAGAAAGAGCTACTGGCCCGTAGTGCCGCGATTCAGGAAAGAGAATCGTCGCTTGGGCGCGACCGGGTTCGTGAACTTCGAGGGACCGATGACGTGCCCGACACGACGAGTGTGAAGCGATGACACGTGAGACGAAACTGGAAGCATACGTGTTTCGGCTGTACGTCGCAGGGAACGCGCCGAACTCGCTGCAGGCAATTGACAACCTGACGCAGCTTTGCGACACGCATCTGCCCGACCGTCACGAGATCGAGATCGTGGATATCTGTGTGGATCCCGGTCGCGCCCTGGCGGAATCGATCTACATGACACCGACGCTGGTGGTCGTCTCGCCCTATCCTGGCCACCGGATCGTAGGCACGCTCAGCAACACTGAACCGATCCTGCAGATCCTCGGGCTTGGGCCGGCGAACGAGCGAGAATTTCCCGGCCTCAAGGATCGAAACTCGGCACCGCAGGTCCGGCGGCCCAGCTAGCGGGCTAGCTTCGTCGCTGCGGCCGCCTTTCACGAAACTCCGCGGATGAATGGCGGCATATCGTGGTGCTCCAGCTGTTACGGTTGGAAGCACGGGGGAAACACGGCGCATTCTGCGATCGTTCGCCCCTTCCGTGTACGCGCGTGAGGACGGAGAGTCAAACTTCATGGGATCGACACTGCAGAACGTCGTGGAGCAGTTGGACGCTGTAAAAGGTCGCGCCGACTTCGGGCCCGGTGAGCGAGTCACCCTCGCGGCTTTGCAAGACGCAACGTCAGAGGGACGCTGGCGGCGGGTCTACACCGACGAGCTCTATCTCCTGGTTACGGCTCAGAAACACGAGGATCTTGTGCGGCAAGGTTTCGACCCTGACTACCAACGGGACGGTGTCACCCGACCAACAATCGAGGGTGACACTCTCACGTACTGGAAACACAACCCCGAGACCAACGACCATGCATGGATCGGAGAAGTGCTCGAGTAATCCCTGGGTCGGAGAGTCAGGCGTCGAATGTCAGAGTTTATCGAAGACCTGAATCGCTCAGTGCTCTTCGTCTTGCCCAGGGAACCCTTTGCAGCTTGGGCTAGACAGGACCGCGACTTTGCCCACACCACGCTCGCATCCTTGAGCGAGGAGGGAACCGCCTACCTGCTTCCCGACGTGAATAACTCGGGTGATGAGGAAGCACTGATCGCGCACTTCTGGGAAGACATTTTTGAACTTCAGCTGGGATCGTGGAGCACCGATCCGAGCGACTGGCCGAGCAAACGCACCCTCCGCATGTTCAGGGAGTGGTTCGAGCTGAAGTTTTCCAGCCTTTGCCTCGACCTTGTTGGCGAGCCTGTGAAGCCTCGGACCGACGTCTAACTCGCCGCCCCAACGGGCCCGAACCGCGAAGTTGACTTTCCAGATCCGACCCCAACTTTGCAGTGAATGGGAGACTGAGGCTTCCCAGCCTCACTGTCGCCATTCGTCTTTCTCTCGGATCGACGCACCGATCGCACCCGTAATTCGTGCGCTGACAATCCTTCCGCACAGCCGGTGGTGCGACTCTTGCCTGATTCCTTCGACATGAAGAAACGGACATGGATGATCACTGGTGGGGCTTTGACGGCAGCGGCCGCCTACTGGCTGGTGGCAAGCTCGCGCGCGGGAGTGAAGAAGGTGCCCTATAAGGTCGTGCGTTCGGAACGAGACTTCGAGATTCGCGACTACCCTTCGCTGGACGTGGCCAGCGTGACGGCGAAGGAACGATACGGCGCTTTCGACAGCCTCTTTCGATTCATCAGCGGCGGGAATGGCAGCGACAGAAAAATCGCTATGACGGCCCCCGTGCTCAACGATGGAGTGGAGATGATGTTCATCATGCCCCCCGGGGAATCGATACCGGAACCAAAGGACGATGCGGTGACAATCAGAGTCCGCCCGGCCATGCGCGTCGCGGCCATGCGCTTCGGCGGTTTCATGGGGATTGCCCGCGAACGGCGCGCAATAACCAAGCTGCGGATGCTTCTCAATGAGCACGACCTCGTAGCGGAGCGGCGACCGATCGTGGCCTACTACGATTCGCCCTGGACCCCTCCGCCATTTCGTCGCAACGAGGTGATGCTCCCACTGGAAAAGGGCAGCTGGTAGCTGTCGTGTAGGAACACGGCGCCCGTGTCCGCCCTGTGAAAGGTCTGCGGGCGACGACGCGGATGCGCCGCTTCTTTATCGCGAACAAATAGATCGGTCTGTAGCCGAACGCGTCGCCGAGGGAGCGGTACCGCATCCCCGAGTGGCAGCCCGATCACATGGTTCGGTGAAGCCATGCGGATTGCTGCGTCCTCGATCAAGCAGTCGATCAGACCTTTCGAATAGGGCCGGGGTATCGCGTGAGTTGCGCGTCGGCAGTGAGGAGCGTGATTCCTTCGACCATCGCCTGCGCGAGCAGCAAGCGGTCAAAAGGGTCCTTGTGAAGGGGAGGGAGCGCGTCCAGGCTGACGGCATGCTCGCTCGTGATCGGGAGATCGACGTAGCCGTTGTCGAGCAAAGCGCGACGGAGAACGCGCGGCTCGACGCGGAAGTCGTTGCGCCCCATGGACGACTTGATCGTAATCTCCCACAGGCTCGCGGCGCTGAACAGCAGTTCATTGTCGGAGGCGCTGAGCATCCGTTTCGCGCGGGCCGAGAGGTGCTGCGGCTGACCCGCGGCCCAGAGGAGGAGCTGCGTGTCGAGGAGCAGCTTCACTCGTCCGCCGTTCCGAACAGCGCAGCGATCTCGCCCTCGCCCATGCGGTTGAAATCGTCGGGCACTTCGACCTCCCCTTTGAGGAACCCGAGGCGTTTCGGCTTGGCCGGCGCATCGACCGCGGAGACTTTCACCAGCGGCTTCCCGGCTTTGGCGATGACGAACGATTTCCCTTTAGCCGCGCGGGCAACGAGACGGGAGAGATGCGTTTTCGCTTCGTGAATGTTGACAATAGTCATGGTAGTGAACTAACTCAAGTGGACCAACTCTAAACCGTGAGATTTGATTCCGTCAAGAGCCCCGCGATCTTTCGCAGACGATGAACCGAGGGGGCCAGGCCTTCAAATTCGCAGCCATCAAATCGAGGTATTTGGAATGCCACAACTTGTTAGGGCAACCCGTCCGGATAGACCTGTCAGCGAGCGTGAAATCTGAAAGCCTGGCCCCAATGGCGTGGCCCATGACTGTGCGTGCTCCCGGGCTGACGCTGGCGCTTGCGAGGGAAGTGAGGATCAACCCTGACCGCTGCTTGAAATCGCCACCCTGTATGATCGTGGGTATGAAACGGAATCCAGCGAGGTGAGACTGCAAGAGAAGCCGCTCTATGCGTTCTTATGATCCCCTGCCCATCCTCCGGGCCGTCGCCTTCGTGAATTCCATGACCAGGAGACGCGAGAGCGGCTTTCTATCCCGGTCCGACGCACGGGGTCATGGCACTGAGACGTTGCCAGCTCTGGCGGTCGTAGCGCACCCATCGGAGGCTCACACTATGGATAAGAGAATCTTCTGTCTCGTCGCCGCATTGCTCGCACTGTCAGCGTCATTCACGACCGCCTCGGCAGATCAGGTCGATGCCTACATCGCCGCGCGCATGAGCGAATTGCATCTTCCTGGCTTGAGTCTCGCGGTCGTCCGCGACGGAAGAATCGTGAAGCTTCAGGGGTACGGGAGCGCAAATCTCGAGCTCGGCGTTCCCGTAACCGTGGCGACTCGATTTGAGATCGGTTCGATCACCAAGCAATTCACCGCGGCCGCGGTCATGATGCTCGTCGAGGAAGGAAAGGTCTCACTCGACGAACGGATCAGCTTGTACTTCCCTCAATTGCCTGAGTCCTGGGGACCGATCACGGTTCGACACCTGCTTACGCATTCCTCCGGAATTCAGGAGTATCTGCTGGTTGAAAACCTGCTCGAAGAATCGGCGCGCCCGGGCACATCGCACGACGCCATCGCCGAGCTGTTCTTCGCGAGACTCAAGTCGGAGTTTCGCCCTGGACAGACATGGTCGTACTCGAATTCCGGGTATCTCCTTGCCGGTAACATCATCGAAAAGGTCAGCGGCAAACCGTACTTTCAATTTCTGGATGAGCGGATCTTCAAGCCGCTCAAGATGAGCGAAACACGCAGCGGGGAACCACGCACGCTCCTTCCCAGCCGTGCGGCGGGGTACGAATGGCGTGAGGGCCGATTCGAGAATCGTCCGCCACTGACCGAGAACGCATATTCCGCTGGCTCAATCGTGACGACTCCCCGTGACCTGGCGAAGTGGGATGCCGCCATCGCGGGCGGTAAACTCCTGAAGAAGACGAGCTGGGAACAGACTCTCACGCCGCTTCGCATTTCTGGCGCGCTCGCTCCGTTCAACTACGGGTTCGGCTGGTGGGTCGGGCAATACCACGGGCGACGGTTCATGACGCATGGCGGTGGCACCCCGGGGTTTTCGTCGTTCATCACACGATTCGTCGACGACAGGATCACGATCATCGTGACGACCAATCACAGCGATCGCGTCCTCGACCATCTGGCACACGACATCGCGGGAATGTATGTGCCGGGACTATCGCGGCCTAAAGATCCGCGGGCCGATCCCGATCCGGCGAGGAGTAAAAGACTGAAGAATATTCTGCTCGATCTCGGAACGGGCTCGGCGACAGCGGAGCCGTTTACGCCGCCATTCCAACGGTTCCTCACTACTGGCGGTGGTAAGGGAGTCTGGCAGTGGGTCCTGGCCGACGGTCCGATGACGTCATTCACATTCAGTGAGGCAGAACGAACCGATGACGCTGAAGTCATCCGCTTCAAAGCGGTCCTGGGCGCAGTGACGCGCTGGTTCAGCTTTACACTCACAAAAGACGGAAAGATCGCTCAGGTCGCCTGGTGGTGAGTCGTTTATTGAGGGGCCGGGGCGATTTGAAATCCGTGTCGTGCTTCGATGTAAGACAGACACTCCTGTCTGTTCCGGACGAAGGTAAAATCGGATCCTCTAGCCCGCATTTCTCACAGACCTTTGTCGTGAGACGGCGGAGAGTGGCTTGGATGCGAGGCGCACGGCGATTTTGCGACGAAGGCATAGTCGACACTATGTCGAGGAGCGAAATTGCTGTGCAACGAAGCAGACAGGCCG
>DATLXH010000047.1:0-11387 GCA_035576005.1 Thermoanaerobaculia bacterium
CTTCGGGCAACCAATCACGCAACGAGGGCGGCAGTAGCAACGACTGCTCGGGCATGTACTCGCGGTAACTTGTCGGCATGCCCGATTTTACCAGCCATTCGTCCTTTCTACCGCGCAGGCTCCTAGCCCGCATTTCTCACAGACCTTCGCCGCGAGACGACGGATAGCGGCCTGTCTGCTTCGTTGCACAACAATTTCGCTCCTTGACATAGTGTCGACTATGCCTTCGTCGCAAAATCGCCGTGCGCCTCGCATCCAAGCCACTCTCCGCCGTCTCACGACGAAGGTCTGTGAGAAATGCGGGCTCGTCCAAAGCGATGGCCGACGACAATCTTCTCGGTCAGGGACAGGGTACCGGACGCACGCCGTGCTTCCCTGCGCTCGCATTCTGTGAGAAATGCGGGTCAGCTACTCGCCCATCAGCATCTTATACAAATCATTCTTGCGTAATCCGTGACCCTCGGCGAGCACCTTGATCGCGTCGGCGCGCCGCATTCCTTTCTCACGAAGAGCTTCGAACTCCCGCAGAAGATCGCTCTCGGAATGGACAGGTTCCGTTTTGGCCGCCGCGGCGAACACGATCGTGATCTCTCCTCGAATCGTCTCGCGTGCAGAAAACGATTCGAGAAGTGTCGAGATCACACCATTGGCGATCTCTTCATGCAACTTCGTCATCTCTCTCGCCACTGTCGCCTCGACGTCGCCGAGAATCGACAGGGCATCTCGCAGGGAGTCGATGAGCCGTTGAGGCGACTCATAGACGATGGACGTCATCGCTCTGGCAGCCATGTCGCGGTAGAAATCGAGTCTGGCTCCTTGTTTGTGAGGAGTGAAACCGAAGAATGCGAAGGGGAGAGGCGCGATCCCGCTGGCGACCAGGGCCAACGACCCTGCGAAGGGCCCGGGGATCGTCTCCACTCGCATCTGTCGCTGCCGGGCGAGCCTTACGAGCGCGAAGCCGGGGTCGCAGATGACAGGCAACCCCGCGTCGCTGATGAGCCCGACGGTCTTGCCCGCTTCAATCAGCGCCGCCATCCTCTCGCCTTTTCCATCCTCGTTGTGATCGTGGAAGCTCTCGAGTTTCGCTTCAATGCCGAGGTGCTGGAGGAGGCGACCACTGTGGCGTGTGTCTTCGCAAAGCAGCAGGTCGCATCCCCGCATAGCTTCCGCCATGCGTGGGGTGAGATCCCCGAGGTTTCCGATCGGCGTGCCGATGATCAGCAGCTTTCCAGACATTTCGGTCAAGTGTAAGGGATGGAAGTGGCCGGGATGCGGACCAGCAGGTCCCGAATTGGCGAGCGGGAGAAAAAGAAACGACACGTCGATTCTTCCCTCAGCAGCGGCATGCGCATCACATCGATACTGGGTTACACCCCGGCAAAGTCCGCACAAACACTAGGAGTTTTCCGGACGAGTTGTCAGGTCAGGCGGGTCGTTGCCTGGGATTGTGTGACTGTCTCAGCCAGCTGCTCGGCAAATCCGACGATCGAAACGGAGAGCTGCTCCGGAGTCGGACGGGGCGACGTGTCGTCTTCCAGATATTGATTCAGTGCGAGACTGATTTGATTCGCGAGCTCGCTGATTCTGGGAAACCCGAGCGAGCCGCCTGAGCCTTTGAGCTGATGCGAGAGGAACAGCAGAACGGGGAACGATGTCTTGAACTGGTTCCGTCCGGCCAGGTGTCTGCCATGCTTCTGAAGAACGTCGACGGTTTCCTGCACATCCTTGAGGTAATCGATCTGCAGTTCGCGCAGCTCGGAATCGAGGTCGTCGGCCATGCAGCAACCGGCAGCAGGTTGAATGCCAGCGAGCTCCGCGAGGTTGAGAGGGCTGGCACTACCGCTCAGGCTCGCGTGATCGCCTTCGATGCATTTCCGCCAGCACGACCGCAGCTGCGGATGCTACGTTGAGCGACTCCACCAGTCCCGAAATTGGAATGCGCACTCGTTTCGATCGGGCGAGTAGCTCGTGGGAGACTCCCTGTCCCTCATTTCCGAAGACGATGAGCGCCGCATCCGGGATCTCGTCGACGGATCCATCACCGGCTCCCGCCGTTGCGAACATGGGAATGTCGTTGTGCACGGCGGCTTCCAACAGAGCTGCCCGCGTCGTCTGCCACAGCGGCATCGCGAGGACTGCTCCGGCAGAGGCACGGATGCTTTTCGGTGCGAAGGGATCGGCACACCCTTCCGTCAGAATGACTCCCGCTGCCTCGAATGCAGCCGCATTGCGGATCGCCGTCCCCACGTTGCCCGGGTCCTGCACTGCGTCGAGAACCACGATGGTCGATCGACGCTCGAAGATGACGTCCATGCGGGCGGCAGGCCGCTCGAAGAGTCCGAGGATGCCTTGCGAGCTCTTAGTGTCGGAGATGAGGTTGAGCAGCCGCTTGTCGAAGCGCAGATACCTGTCTGCGAAATGGCTCGATGGTTCCAGCCGATCGGCTGATTCGGCGACAGCGATGACGTCCCAGCCGAGTCTGATCGCGTCGCCAATCTGCTTGGGTCCCTCGAGAACAATTTCCTCCTCGTGACTCTCGAGAGCCACCTTGAAGCGGCGGAACCATTTGTTCTCGCGGCTGGCGATTGGCGCAGTGTCGATGTCGAGCTCCGTGGCAGTCTGGTAGTTCACGAGATATCGCTGGTGGGTAAGTGAGCGACGACCAGACTCGCCGCTCCAACGCTCGTGATGATATGCGAACGATTCAGGAGTCGGCCTCAATCGACGCGGGGGGGGAAGCGTTTTCGCGTCACAGGTGCAGCGTCTGAATTAGAATGACCCGTCCCTTCCGCCAGGCCTGCAATGATGACCAGTCGGATTGAAATGGCCATGGCGGGTGATAGTCCAGGTTCGTACGCGACGCACCGTGAGGCGGCGCGCCCCAGATTCGTTGTAGGCAGAGGGTCATGAACTTGGCAAGTCCGAGGGCCAGCCGCATCCGATTTGCCTCCCGCGTGACGGATATGCAGCCGTCACAGACGCTGGCCGTGCTCAATCGCGCCAGTGAGCTCGTTGCCAGCGGAGTGGATGTGATCGATTTCGGGCCGGGCGAGCCCGATTTCAGTACTCCCGATTCAATCGGTGCTGCCGCAAAACGGGCGATCGACGAAGGCTTCACGAAGTACACGAATGCGATGGGGAGCCTCGAGCTCAGGCAGGCAATCGCCCAGACGTACGTTCGCCGTCATGGCGCCGAGATTGGTGCGGGGAACATCATCGCGGGGACGGGGGGGAAGCAGGAGCTTTTCAATCTCATGCTCGCGCTCGTGTCGCCGGGTGACGAGGTCATCATCCCTTCGCCCTACTGGGTGAGTTTTCCAGATCAGGTGTCTTTCGCTGGCGGGACGCCGGTCTTTGCGCGCGCTCTCTCGGAAGACTCCTTTCGACCGACCGCACGGGCGATCGAGAAGGCCGTGACCGCGAAGAGTCGTGGCGTGATCATCAACTCGCCCTGCAATCCGACCGGTGCCGTCATCCGCGAAGAGGAATTGAAGGAAGTCATCGAGCTCTGTGACCGCCACGCGATGTTTCTCGTCTTCGACGAGACGTATGAGTTTTTCATTTACGGCGACAATCATCACGTTTCAGCGGCGAAGTGGTTCGGTCAGTTTCCCGAGACCGTAATCGTGGTGAACTCGATGTCGAAGACCTTTGCGATGACTGGCTGGCGCCTTGGTTACGCGATCGCACATCCTGCGATCATCTCTGCAGTTGGAAAGATTCAGAGCCATTCGACATCGAACCCCTCGTCGATCTCGCAGAAGGCCGCAATCGAAGCCTTGCGGGTTGGTGAGCGGGAAGTCGACAGGATGTATCAGGCCTATGTGGAACGCCGTGAGTGGCTTGTCGCTGCGCTCAACGAGATCCCCGGGTTCCGCTGTCCGATGCCCGACGGTGCCTTCTACGTATTTCCAGACATTTCTGCAATCCAGAAACGGAGCGGGATGGCTTCGTCATCAGAGCTTGCGACGTATTTACTCGACGAGGCGCGAGTCGCTGTCGTTCCTGGCGATGCATTCGGCGAGGATGGTTACATCCGGATCAGCTACGCGACGTCAATGGAGAAATTGCGGGAAGGTGTGAGCCGCATTCGACGAGCGGTGGAGAAGATTGGCTGAGAGTGCATTGGCATTTCGTCCGGGAATGCTCTTCGTCCGGCGGTCGTTCGTTTCGCACGACATCATGCATCGAAGGAGAACATGTTGAGAAAAGCCCCCTATCTGATCGCAGTTACGTTCGCGCTCTCACAGCTGGCCGTCGCGCAGCAGACCACGACTCCGGCGTCGAAGCTCGAAATCGATCCTGTGGTCATGGCCTTTGGCACAACCCAGGTCCGGCAGTCTGAGCTGGAAGGCGCGCTCAAGTCCGTTCCGGCCGAATATCAGTCGTACGCTGCGGGCGTCGGCAAGAAGGCGTTTGCTGAGGAGTACGCGAGGATGAAGATGCTTGCGGCCGAGGGAATCAAAAACGGCCTCGAGCGGACTCCGGAGGTGGCAGCTCAGCTTGCCATGCTTCGCGACAACGCGATTGCAAATGCACAGCTCACCAGGATCGAGTCGGAGATCAAGCTCTCGGACGCGGACCTTCAGAAGAGCTATGACGATCGCAAGGCAACGTTCGAGCAGTCGAAAGCGCGACATATCCTGATCGCGTTCACAGGCAGCCGTGCCGCGCAGCCTTCCAAGCCGAAACTCACCGAGGACCAGGCTAAAGCGAAGGCGGAGGAAATTCGCACGAAGCTGGTCGCGGGAGCGGACTTCGCTGAGACCGCGAAGAAAGAGTCTGATGACACCGGCTCCGGAGCTCGCGGCGGCGACCTCGGGACGTTCTCGCGAGGACAGATGGTTCCCGAGTTCGAGAAAGCGTCGTTCGAAGGAAAGGTCGGCGAGATCGGACCTGTGGTCCGAACGGAGTTCGGCTATCACATCATCCAGGTGCAGGAGAGGAAGACCTCACCGCTGACCGAGGTACGAGCGCAGCTGGAGAAAGAGCTCCGGCAGTCGCGACTTCAGGAAAAGCTGGATTCGATGAAAGAGAGCGGGAAAATCACGTTCAATGAAGCGTACTTTCCGACCGCTCCGGTACCTCCGGCAACAGAGACGGTCACGGCTGCTTCCCCTGCAGAGGGGAAGAAAAAACCAGTAAAGAAACCGTAGCGTGAGAGATGTCAGCTTCTTGACTGACCAATCACGTGGCGTTTAAGGTGGGGGACCATGGAAATACCTTCGAAAGTCTCGGTCTTCAATCGAACGCTGGAGATCAAGGGAAAAGCAGGCACTCTGGTCGCTGTGAACGATCAGGGGTTTTACGAGGTGTCACTCGAAGTGAAGGACAGAGTGCATACGGTTCTGTTTCCGATCGCGGAGACAGTCGTGATCTTCAATGAGCCTTTGCCGCAGGTGAGCACAGACTTTGAAGTCGAGCGCTGAAAGACAGGACAGCAGTTCCAAACCTGAGGCGAGCCGCAAGGCTCGCCTTTTCTGTTTGAGCGAATCGGCGCTTTGGCGGAGATCTGCATTGAATTGCGCATGTACGACGGAGTGTCGCAGCTGGTAGAAGAGCCGATGTGTCGTCCCGAGCCTGGGCGCGTGGGCGGGAGGGGTATGACTGCCGAAGCGACGATCAGCCGATCTGCCGGATCGCCGTGGCTCCACTTCGATTGAGAGGATGCCACGCGCACGCCTGGAGACGTACCGAGCTCGAAAGTGGGAGCGGCGCGACAAATGAGACTGGCGCTCCTGTCCGAAGACAGAATGATAGCTCTAGGCTCGTCGACGCCCCAGGCCAAAGGTCTCGAACCCGGTATTTCGACGCGGTCGTCACCGCTCCCGTAGGAACGATACTCCTCGTCACAGGCGCGATCAAGATGCCTGGAGATTCGCGCCGGCTCACAGACCTTCGGATCCTCAGAAGCGGCCTACTCGTCGCTTCACCCGACACGAACGGACGGTCGAAGTTTGCCCCCCTGGACCTCGCTCAATCGGAGACGCGGGCCGGCATGCAATCCCAGGTTTGTCCGTCCAGTTCGCGGCCGGTGCGTTTCTTGTTCGTTCCTCCCCATTGCTTGAAAAAGAACGCCACACTTACAGCCAGGCATTGATCGCGAATGTCTCGCACCCATCCCTCGTGCATCGGCCGTGACTTGGGACCGGACTCACCACCGACGATGACCCAGTCGATTCCGGTGAGATTCAGACCGGGGAGCGACTGGAGCAACGGTTCGATCGACAGGAACTTCACGCGTGCGCCTGTCGTGCGAAGGGAATCAATACGATGAAGGACCGCGCGATTCTCCACACTCACGCCCATCCAGACGTTCTGCGGCCAATCGAGCTCACGATCGATTTCCTCCAGGCGGTCAGCGCGTTTCGTCAGTACCTGGAATGTATGCCACTCCGCTTCGCGCATCACCGCGAAGACGCGCTGGATGTAGGGCGTCGGAACATCGGCGTGAAACAGATCGCTCATCGAGTTGACGAAGATCTTCTGCGGCTTCTTCCAGCGCAGCGGAGCCCCCAGCATCTGCGGCTGTAGCGTGACTTCGAATCCGTTCCGGTAGTTCGGCTGCCCCATCGCCTGTAGACGCTTCGCCATCCGCTCGGCGTAACAGTTCTTGCACCCTGCGGTCAGCTTTGTGCAGCCCGTCACCGGATTCCAGGTCGACCCGGTCCACTCGATATCGGATACGTGTGCCATCACCCCGCCTTTCGAAAGATATGCTCCGCGATCCGGAGCGCGATCGGCGCCCCTTTCTCCTTCGCGGCGGCGAAGCAAAGCAGGTAGAGCGGCGACTTACGGGAGTTTCGCAGAACGGCGGGCTCCCTGGCTACTTCGGCGAACAAAGTCTTCAGCCGCTCGTTGAAGTACGTTCCGATCACCTCGACCGACGCCTTCTCCACATGATCTTCCTCCGTGCCGAAAAGCGTCCGGGTTTTCTCCACGCGGTAAAGTTCCTTGTCCCAGGCCGACGTGCCGAGCAGGATGTCCAGACGGCGCCGCCACCCGGCAGGAATCTCGCCGCTCTTCGCGAGCAGTCGATTCACGCCCACTCCGAGCGGAAAGAGGAGCCAGAGATCGATCACTTTCGTCGCAGCGATCTTCTCGATCGTCGTCCATTCGAGTTGCATGCCGTAGGGATCGATGAATAGCACGGCGCGATACGATCCCCAGGGTCTCGCTGCAGAGTCTCGCGATCGCCCGGTTCGCGTCATCTTCAGTGATGACGACATCGGCGGCCTTTTCGGGGAGTTCGAGCTTAAGGTGCTCGAGCTCTGCGCAATGCTCGGCGCTGCGATCGATGAAAACGTACTTCGAGAATCGAGGCTCTGTGTTGAGGGCTATGCGCGCCGAGCCGTCGAGGAGGCTCTGTGTTGAGGGCTATGCGCGCCGAGCCGTCGAGGAGTCGCTGCGTTTCGGGCTCAACAATCTCGGGAAAGATGAGCGGAGTATCGTCAGCGAGGGCGGTCCGTTCGCTTGCTTTGTCCGCGCGGTACCCGGTGCCGGCGAATGCATCGACATACATCGTCGCGAACGGCTGGTTCTTCAGCGCCGTGGTGTAACTCGTCAAGTAGTTCGCGATGATGTCGAGCTTCTTCGACGTCCAGTCGCCGCCGAACTGATGCGCCTTCCCGCTGCTTCGCTTCTTCACGAAGAAAAGGTACCTCGGTCTGCTGCGAAACGCGACTTCGTCACACGATCACTGGAGCCTGCCGTACTCGACTCCACGTCACGTAGATTGCTCGCTGATCACCCAGCAGAATAGCGAGGGCAGCGTTGGGGACGGAGCTTTAGTCGGGCCCGCAGGGGAAGAAGCTCGATTTCCAAGACCAAGAACCTCTGGCTATTTCGTATCTCGAGTTTTAGCAGTAGTTTACAATCACCCAGTGCCGACTGAAGCTGCGACCCCAAGTCTCCCCGCACTTCCTTCTAGGGGCCGAGTCGCGCACCGGCTTGGAGTGTCATTCGACGATCGTGATTATGACATGGCGCATGGTCCTCACGCCCCGCGCGGGAACTGCGATCTTCTCGGATGGTACTCGGAAAACCTCCTCGGATCGGAAACGAATCGCTTCCGCGTTGGCGATTGACTCTACGAAATGGAGAGTCGCGCGGGAACGACAACATCACATTGCAGTCGACACCTCGCTATCCGAGGAACCGACCTTGCAGCTTGACTCGCGGGCTGAAGCTCTGACCCCGAGCTCACGTTCGCAGAATAATTTACCGCAAACTGTAGATGTGACCCCACTGACCGGCGTCTGACCGCCGATTTCCTTTACCATGGAACAATGACACCTCACCCATGCAACTAGTGGCCGGTTTCCATGTCGGTTCGTACCAGATCGTTGCGCCACTCGGGGTGGGCGGTATGGGTGAGGTTTACAGAGCGCGCGATCCTCGCATCGGTCGAGAAGTTGCAATCAAGATTCTCCCCCCTTCATACGCCGCAACTCCCGACCGGCTTCGCCGTTTCGAGCAGGAAGCTCGTGCCGCCGGAGCACTGAATCATCCGAATCTGTTGACCGTTTTCGAGCTCGGTACACACGAAGGATCGCCATTCATCGTTTCTGAGCTGATCGAGGGCTCTACACTCCGCGAGATTCTTTCCAATCATTCACTGCTCGCCGCCGGCACCGACGCTTCCAGAAAAAAGGATACGCTTCCGGTCCGCCGCGCGGTCGAGATTGCCATTCAGCTCGCCAACGGGCTCGGAGCAGCACACGACAAAGCGATCATTCACCGCGATCTCAAACCGGAGAACGTGATGATCACGAACGATCACCGCGTCAAGCTCCTGGACTTCGGCCTGGCGAAACTTCTCGACGAGGCTCCCTTCAACGACGACAACAACACGCTGAACAAACCGACACATCCCGGCGTCGTCCTCGGCACCGTCGCCTACATGTCTCCCGAGCAGGTGCGCGGCGAAGCTGTCGACCACCGCTCCGACATCTTTTCGCTCGGCAGCGTTCTGTACGAGATGCTGGCCGGCACGAATCCCTTCCGCCGCGATTCGGGCGTCGAAACCATGAACGCCATCTTGAAGGACGACCCATCTTCCCTCCCGGCACCGGCGATTCCACCCGCGCTCGACCGCATCATCCGTCACGCGCTCGAGAAGAGCCCCCGCGATCGTTTTCAATCAGCGCGCGACTTCGCCTTTGCGCTCGAAAGCCTTTCCGGCAGCGGTGAAGCACCGGCCCTGTCGAAGGCGAAGAAGACGGTTACGAAAAGAGCGGAGACACCGGTTTTCAAGCGCCTCACGTTCCGCCGCGGTTTCCTGATGAGTGGCCGCTTTGCTCCCGACGCGTCAATCATCTACGCGGCAGCCTGGGACGATCAGGCCGTGGAGATTTTCTCGACGAGCGGGACGCGCATGTCGCGTTCCGTGGGAGTGCCGACCGCGGACATCCTGGCCATCTCTTCATTTGGCGAGCTCGCCGTTTCTCTCGGGCGCCGATACGTCGCCGGCTGGGTTGCGACCGGTACGCTTGCACGCGTTCCGCTCCTGGGCGGCGCACCGCGCGAAATCTGCGAAGACGTGCAGGACGCCGAATGGGGAACCGATGGGAAGTCCCTCATCATCCTCCGACGCTACGGCGGTGCCTTCCGGATCGAGTACCCCATCGGGAACGTCCTCTACCGGAGCGTCAACTGGATCAGCAAGCCGAGGCTCTCGCCCAAGGGAAACTTCATCGCGTTTGTCGACCATCCACACTATGGCGATGACCGCGGAGCGCTCGTTATCATCGATCTTCAGGGGCACGAGATCGTACGTTCGTCGAGCTTCCCCAGCACGGCTGGGATCGCATGGGTTCCCAGTGGCGACGAAGTGTGGATCGCCAGTGAACGCGAAGAGACGGGACGAGACATCCGGGCGGTGACGCTCGACGGCAAGGAACGGACGATCCTCGCCGCACCGGGCCGTCTGTCGCTGTACGACATCGCAAAAGACGGTACGGTGCTCATGTCCTTTGACAACTGCCGCCGCGAAATCATCGGCGGCACCGTCGGTCAGACTCAGGATCGGAACCTCTCGTGGTTCGACTGGTCATTCCTGACGGCAATCACACCCGACGGAAGCAGAATTCTCTTTGAAGAACAAGGCGCATTCTCGCGCGCCAGCGGCGAGTATCAGATTTATGTGCGCCCCACGGACGGGGGGCAGAGCATCAGCATCGGCGAAGGATACGCACGCGCCATCTCGGGCGACGGAAAGTGGGTCGTCGCGAAGACTGGCCTGCCGTCGCTCGATCTTCTCCCCGTCGGCGCAGGCGAACCGCGACGCATTCCGCTGCGCGGCTTACTCGGCTACTTCGCGTGGGAGCTCACCCCCGACCAGAAGCGCATCATCATCCTGGGCAACGAGCCGGATCATGGGAACCGGCTCTACGTTGTTGAAATCGACGGCGACGGTACTCCGCGTGCACTCTCACAAGAGGGCACGTCGGCACCCTTCGTAGTATCGCCCGATGGCGCCACGATTGCGGCGATGAGTCCGGACCAGCGTGTCACGCTCTTTCCCGTCGATGAAGGCGAGTCACGCGCGGTCGAGAGCTGCGCTGCCGGAGAACGGCCGCTGGCCTGGAGTCTCGATGGACAAGCCCTTCTGGTTGCGGGTCAGGGCCGGCTGGCCGTCGACGTCTACAGCGTCAATCTCGCGACTGGTGAGCGATCGCACTTCCACACTATCCGCCCGGCTGATCCCGGTGGGATTATGGACATCCAGCCGATCAAGATGACACCGGGCGGAACACACTACGCATACGGCTACCGTCGCTATCTTTCCGACCTCTTCGTCGTACACGGTCTGCGGTAACTCCAGATTCTTGACGCACAAGTGTGAGAATTTCTCTCTCAGGAGGAAGTTGGGGGTTGCATCTGGAAAATCAACTTAACGTCCTCTGAATTCTCTCCATGCGGGCACAGTCCCTAACGCATCGCTCTACGGCGTTAAGTTGATTTTTCAGATACGACCCCACTTCCCCACTAGGAGCCTGCGTGGTAGAACGAGCAGCGGTGCGCTTTGAAGATTGTGATTAGACCATTTGGGAACGATCTTATAACGCTGTCGAGGAGACAGCGAAGTGTCACGGCGGCTTCGAGTGATCGGTAGGGCTGTTTTTCGAGCGAGAGTGGTCTGTCAGCGTGGATTCTTGTGGCGTTAGGCGGCAAAAGCCACGTGAAGTCGCTTGAAGTTTACGGCCAGGCACACCAAGTTCCATTCGCCACGCACGCGTTCGACTCCGCGCATTAGAAATTGTCGAAAGCCGAGTGCTTGCTTGATCCACCCGAACACTGGCTCGACGATCGACTTTCGCTTCCGGTAATGGTCTTTGCCTGCTCTTGTTGCCAGTCTTGCTTTGATTCTGTTCGTAGCCAAGGCT
>DATLXH010000048.1:0-9176 GCA_035576005.1 Thermoanaerobaculia bacterium
GCGGCCTGTCTGCTTCGTTGCACAACGGTTTCGCTCCTCGACATAGTGTCAACTATGCCCTCGTCACGAAACCGTCCTGCGCCTCGCATCCAAGCCACTCTCCGCCGCCTGGCGACGAACGACTGTGAGAAATGCGGGCTAGGCGCGTCGCTCGGTGGAGATGTCCCGGGCATCGGCATCTCGGGCCTGCTGACTTCGTCGCCGCGCTCGGACAACTTTTTGCAGTTGCGTAGCGACGACGCTGGTCGCACAGAGTAAAGATCGCTGCACCCTCGTACCGGGCTGACCCAACGGAGACCCTGATGAAAACACGATGTCTGCTGCTGCTTAGCCTGTTGCTCATGGCATCCCCGCTTTACGCACAGCGGATTCCCTCGACCGTGATTCCCAGTCATTACGACCTTCACTTCACTCCGGACTTCGACCGGGATACCTTTCAAGGCGCTGAGACCATCACCGTCCGGTTCCTGGAATCGCTCAGCTCGATCACACTCAACGCCGTCGCGATCGAGTTCGACAAGGTCACTGTAGAGGATAAGAAGTCCACACAGACCGCGACAGTCAAAGCAAACCCCGAGCGGGAAATGGTGACGCTGGAGCTCGCTCGGCCCGTCGCCCCCGGCACCGCGAAAATCCATATTCGCTATCGCGGGGTTCTCAACGATCAGCTCCGTGGCTTCTACCTGAGCAAAGCCAACAACCGCAAGTACGCCGTAACTCAGCTCGAGCCCACAGACGCGCGACAAGCTTTCCCGTCTTTCGACGAGCCGGCGTACAAGGCGACCTTCGACATCACAGTCGTCGCGGACGCGGGTGACGTTGTGATCTCGAACGGTCGGGTGATCTCCGACAAGCCGGGGCCCGGCAAGGGAAAGCACACCGTCCGCTTTTCCACCACGCCGAAAATGTCGACGTATCTGGTGGCCATTACCGTCGGCGACTTCCGCTGCCTCAGTGGATCATCCGAGGGCATTCCAATCAGGATCTGCGCAACTCCCGGGAAAGAGAAACTCGGCGTCTTCGCACTCGAAGCGACTGCGCGGATCCTGAAGAGTTTCAACCGTTATTACGGGATCAAGTATCCCTTCGAGAAGCTGGACATTGTTGCAGTCCCGGACTTTGAGGCTGGCGCGATGGAGAACACAGCCGCGGTCTTCTACCGCGAAACGGCGCTTCTACTGGATGAGAAGACAGCCTCCGTCTCCTCGAAAAAATACGTCGCCGAGATCCTGGCGCACGAGATAGGACACATGTGGTTCGGCGATCTCGTCACCATGAAATGGTGGGACGACATCTGGCTCAACGAGGGGTTTGCCACCTGGGTCTCGAGCAAGCCGATGCAGGACTGGAAGCCTGAATGGCGCTTCGACCTGGACGATGCACGCTCCACCGTCCGGTCGCTGGACGTCGACTCGCTGAGGACAACCCGGCCCATCCGCGCCAACGCAACGACGACCAATGAAATCAACGAGCTCTTCGACGGCATCGCTTACGGCAAGACCGCCGCCGTGCTTCGAATGATCGAGTCGTATCTTGGCGAAGAAACGTTTCGGAAAGGAATCAACAGCTACCTCCGGAAGCACGCATACGGAAACGCGAGCGGAGAGGACTTCTGGAACGAGATCACAAGGGTCTCCGGAAAACCAGTGGACCGTATCATGCGCAGCTTCGTCGATCAGGCCGGCTCACCTCTGGTCTCCCTGACAAGCAGCTGCAGCAACGGTAAGACCTCAGTGACCCTGAGGCAGCAACGCTTTCGTCTCGATTCGCCGGAGCCCGGCAGTGAGCTCTGGACCGTCCCCGTCTGCATGACAACGTCGCAGGGACGGCGGTGCGAGCTGCTCACCCGGCGCGAGCAGACTTTCGAATTGCCTGGTTGCCAGACCAGCCTCTTTCTCAACGACGAAGGACGAGGCTTCTACATCTCAGAATATGATTCCGACTATCTCCGTCGTCGCGCCGGCTCTCTGATCACCGAGCTCTCACCCGCGGAGAGAATCGCGCTGAGTGGTGACATGTGGGCACTGGTTCGTGCGGGACGCGTTCCGGTGAGCGACTACCTGAGCCTTTCTCCCTGGTTTGCCGCAGAGCGAGATCGTGCCGTCGCTGAGCTCGTCTACAGTCACCTCGACGCCATTGCCGTCAACCTCACGACGCCGGAGAACGATGCGCGTTATCGTGAGTGGGTCCGCAAGCTGCTCGCCCCGGCAGCGGAGGAGCTCGGATGGAAGCCGAGGCCAGGCGACAGCGACGATCAGCGCCAGCTCAGATCTCATGTGCTGCGCACGATCGGGATCACCGGACGTGACGCCGACGCCTCACGCTGGGCGCGTTCGGAGATCAACAACTTTCTCAAGGATCCCTCAACCACGGATCCCATGCTGGTGAGCACCCTGTTCGAGCTCGCGCCGTCAAGCGGCGACCAGCTCCTGTTCGCGCAGTTTCTCAAGAAGCTCGAGGAGACAAAGGCACCGACTGATTACGAACGATATCTCTATGCCCTGCCAAAATTTCTTGACCCGAAGCTGCTCAGTCGTGCGCTGTCGCTCAGCCTGGAGCCGGAAATGCGTTCGCAGAATACGGCGACGTTCCTCGCTACGGCTCTCAAGCGCGCCGAAAGCCGTGAGCCTGCCTGGCTCTTCGTACGGAAGAACTGGTCTGCGCTCCAGAAGAAGTTGACGACATGGTCGGGTGCATCGCTTATCGCTGCCACCTCGGGGTATTGTTCCGAAGCGAAGCGCGATGAGGTTCTGCGTTTTTTTCAGGACAACCCGGTCATCTCGGCCGAGAGGACGTTGAGAAACACGATCGAGAAAATCGACAACTGCGTCAGACTCCGTTCTCTCCAGGAGGCCAACCTCAACCGTTGGCTGCAGTCGCAGTGACAGCAAGTCACTTCGAACCCCCCTCGCTGCTCTGGACGAAGGGAGTAATCGTGATCGCGTCGTTCACGGAAGACTAGTGGAGTGTATTTGATGAATTGGTACCAGATGGCGACGGGATGGGCGACGTGGGCGAGGCGCGACGACGCAGGAATAGTGGTGACTATGCTGAGGAGTCGCAACGAAGCCCACGGCGGCGAGACCAAGCCAGGTGGTCCCGATTCATCGAATACACTCCACTAGTTGAAGATTGCAATCGCTGGCACAAAGGGACTCGTAGGATCGGCCCTGTCGAGATTCTTCGCAGAGGACCACGAGGTGATTCCACTGACTCGCGCGGAACTGGATATCACCAGCCAGCTTCACGTTCGCGAGGTGATCTCACGACTCCGCCCCACTCTCCTGCTCAATTGCACAGCAGTCGGAGTGGATCTGTGCGAGACGAACCCCACCCTGGCACGCTCTGTTAACGTCGACGGTCCGAGCTTTCTGGCAGCTGCCGCGGCCGATGCGGGCGCGGAGTTCGTTCACTTCAGCACGAACTATGTGTTCGACGGCTCGCTCGAGCCTCCCCGCTCTTACACCACGGAAGACGAAGCTCTCCCGATCAATGTCTACGGACAGACCAAACTCGATGGAGAGAGAGCGGTCGTGCGAGCGCACCCGGGGAGTTTTATCGTGCGAACTTCGTGGGTTTTCGGAGCCGGCAAGGAGAATTTTTTCAGCTCACTTTCCCAGCGACTGCGCGATGGGATCGAAACGCAGGTTGTCCGCGACATGTGGGCGAGTACGACGTACGTCGACGACCTGGCGCCCGCACTCTCCGCGATCCTCGAGCACGGTGAGAAGGGAACGTATCATCTGGTCAATCACGGAGTCTGCTCCTATGAAATGTTCGCACGGGAAGTCGCACGCCGCCTTGAACTGCGCGACGAGCAGACAGATCGCCTCCTGAACTTCGTCACGCAGGCTGATCTGAAAAGGGCGGCTCCCCGTCCCCGCTACTCACCGATGTCCTGCCTTCTTTCCAGCAGGCTCGGACTGACTCCAATGCGCGGGTGGCAGGAGGCGCTGCACTCCTTCATGGAAGCGTCGTAAAACTTTTTCACATCGTGACGGCAATCACTTTGATCAATTGAGATTGCTGGTGTAATCATCGACGGCGACGCGACAGGAACGAGACGCAGCAACATCATCGAAAAAAGGGGCGTAAGCCCCTTTTTGCATTTGGAGCAGCAAAGGAACGCGTCGCCACTGGAGGCACCATGAACGAGTACCAGACGCTCACGCTCGCACTTGCAGTTCTTTCATGTACCTCATGGATTGTCACCATGATCTCTCTTCGCCGCCATCATCGCTTCGCCCCGCTTCTTTCGATATTCTCCGGAGTTGCCGGGCTGGCGTTTTTCTCTATGATCCCGAGCTTCTTCGCCACCGGTGCGTTGCTCTCGCTCATGGCGATGGTATTCGGGGCGTCGCTCTTTTTCACGAGACCTTCTGCCAGCGGCGCGGTGACCCGGACGGCTGTTCCAGCGGTAGCAGCGCGATCGCTTCAACGCGAGCTCCCGCAATATCGGAGACCGGAGGAGCCCCTCTCGGAATCAGGCATCTGGAGGCTCCGGCATTCCTGACCCACGCGGCGCTTATTAACGATACATATCGATACATATCGATCAACTGATGTGACTAAGCCGCGAACTGCGTGACTGAGCCGCGAAGCGGCGTTCCCTCTCCCCGGCGGGGAGAGGGAAGCGAGCGAAGCGAAGCAGGGTGAGGGGCCGCGAGAGATACGAAGACCTCGCCCTTTTCGACGGACTGGCGAGACTTTCACGTCGAAAGCACAATGTCGAGTACGACGAGCGCTAAATCTGGTGAAAGCTCCGCGACCCCGTCCGGGGTCGAACTGTCTTTCGCCGACGCATACCGGTGGTCGCTCGCTCACGCTCGCACCTCCGGCTACCCTACGCGCCCCCGCCGGGGGCCTGAGACCGCGCGAGTGACCCCGCGAGGTAAGTTAGCGCATCTCCCCGCTGGATTTCTGCCCAGCCTCTCAGGGTGACCGCGCCTCACGCCGCTCCGTTGTAGACTCAAGATTGCTACTGACAGCGCCGACAGACCTATAACCCGCCATGGACACCGAACGTTCACTCGACTTCATCCGCGAGATCGTGGAAGACGATCGCCGCACCGGGAAGCATCCCGTTCCCGTCACGCGCTTCCCTCCGGAGCCGAATGGCTACCTGCACATCGGGCACGCCAAATCGATCTGCCTGAATTTCGGCATCGCGACCGAGTACCAGGGGCGCTGCCATCTCAGGTTCGACGACACGAATCCACTCAAGGAAGATGTCGAATACGCAGACTCAATCATCGAAGACGTCCGCTGGCTCGGATTCGAGTGGGGCGACCATCTCTACTACGCTTCAGACTACTTCGAAAGACTCTATGAGCTCGCGCGCGAGCTGATCACCACAGGAAGGGCGTACGTCGACAGCCAGAGCGCCGATGAGATTCGCGAGCTTCGCGGTACGTTGACGGAGCCGGGACGAGACAGTCCCTATCGCAACCGGCCAATCGATGAGAATCTCGATCTTTTCGCACGGATGCGAGCAGGCGAATTTCCGGACGGCACTCACGTCCTTCGCGCAAAGATCGACATGGCATCGCCGAACATCAACATGCGCGATCCGGCGCTCTATCGCATTCGTCATGAATCGCATCACCGTACCGGCGACGCCTGGTGCATCTACCCGATGTACGACTACGCCCATCCAATCTCCGACGCACTCGAGGGGATCACACACTCCCTCTGCACCCTCGAGTTCGAGGACCATCGCCCTCTCTACGACTGGCTCGTCGAAGGGCTTCCCCTCCCCTCACGCCCCCGTCAGATCGAGTTCGCACGCCTGAGCCTCGGCTACACCGTCATGAGCAAGCGCAAGCTCCTGCGACTGGTCCAGGAGAAGCATGTCGATGGATGGGATGATCCACGGATGCCCACCATCGCCGCATACCGTCGGCGCGGTTACACGCCGGCCTCGATCCGGACCTTCTGTGAGCGCATCGGGGTCGCAAAACGCAAAGGGATCGTCGACGTCGCCATGCTCGAGCACAGCATCCGCGAGGATCTCAATCTGACCGCCTCGCGCGTGATGACGGTCCTCAATCCGCTGCGACTCGTAATCGAGAACTACCCCGAGGGTCAGACGGAGGAGTTTGAATCGCCGAACAACCCGGAAGACCCGGCGGCCGGATCGAGAAAGATTCCATTCTCGCGGACGCTCTACATCGAGCGAGAGGACTTCATGGAAGACCCGCCGAAGAAATTCTTCAGGCTCTCGCCAGGCCGTGAAGTGAGGCTCCGTTCTGCCTACTTCGTTACCTGTACTTCCGTAGTCAAGGATGATGAGGGCAACATCGTGGAACTTCGTGGCAGCTACGATCCTGCCACGCGTGGTGGCGGTGGCGCGCCTGATGGAAGGAAGCCGAAGGCAACCCTCCACTGGGTCTCCGCCGAACATGCAGTCGATGCCGAGGTCCGCCTCTACGATCGACTCTTTGCGAAAGAGAATCCCGACTCCGGCGACGAGGGTCAGGACTTCGTCGACGGCATCAACCCGCAATCACTCGAAGTACTGACGCGATGCAAGGTCGAGCCTGGCGCCGCCGAAGCCGTTGCGCTTTCCCGGTTCCAGTTCGAGCGTCTCGGATATTTCTGCGTGGACCGCGATTCGACCCCCGAGCGCCCTGTCTTCAACAGGACCGTTACACTCCGCGACACCTGGGCGCGCATTGCAGCAGGAAGTTAGCCTCGCAGAGGTGGCTCCTCGAACTGCCACCTGAGCCCGTTCCCCATGCCCAACACTGTTGCTCGCGAGACCCGTTCCCTTCTCCGACTGGCTCTCCCCCTTGCCGCAGCGCAGGCGGGGACCCAGCTCATGTCGGTCGTCGACGTTGCGATCGTCGGAAGGGTCGGTGCCGAAGAGCTCGGTGCGGCCAGTCTCGGCATCTCTCTTTTCTTCGCCATCTCGATTGTAGGCCTGGGAATCGTGATGGGGATCGATCCCCTTGCCTCGCAGGCTGTTGGCAGTGGCGATCCGAAGCGGGCTCGCGCGATTCTCACGCAGGGTCTCTGGCTGGCGACCATCGTGGGTCTCGTCCTCTCGATTCCACTCGCTCTGTCGCCACTGCTGCTGCGGTACATGAAGGTCTCGGCACAGATGGAGTGGCAAGCGTCCCTCTTCGTCTGGATCCGGGCTCTCGGATTGATCCCCTTTCTGATGTTCATCGTCGTCCGCGGGTATCTCCAGGCGCTGGGCATCACCAAGCCGTTACTCGTCGCCATGATCGCGGCAAATATCTTCAATCTCGCCGCCGACCTCCTATTCGTTTTTGGCGGCAGCAACCTGCCCGCCTGGTCTGGACCGCTGCGCTCCGTTCCGGCAATGGGTGCGGCCGGTGCAGCGCTGGCAACGACGCTCGCAAGCGTGCTCGAGATCTGGATCGTCATCCGGGCGGTAAAGCGAAAGGACTTACGTTCGGGCTACGAGCCATCCGGCCGGCTGGTGAAAGAGGACTGCCTCCGCGCGCTGAAGATCGGAATTCCGATCGGGCTGCACATGGGAGCCGAAGTAGGGGTCTTCGCACTTGCGGGGCTTCTCGCAGGCAGGTTCGGCGCAACAGCTCTCGCTGCCCACCAGATCGTCCTGACGCTCGCCAGCTTCACGTTCACGGTAGTCATCGGAGTAGGCGCCGCCGGTACCGTCCGCGTTGGTTCGGCGATCGGCGCTGGCGACCAGAAGCGAACCGCCGTGGCTGGATATGTGGCGTTCGCGACCGGAGCGTTATTCATGACTGTTGCCGCGATCATCTTCTGGCTGGCGCCCCGAGCGGTCGCCTCGCTGATTACGAATCAGAGTGATGTGATCGCCGCGGCGATTCCGCTTTTTGCCGCTGCCGCAGTGTTCCAGATCTTCGATGGGATTCAGGGTGTCGGTGCCGGCGTCCTTCGTGGTGCCGGTGATACGAAGTTCACATTCCTGGCAAACCTCGTCGGGCACTGGGTGATGGGCTTTCCGATCGCGATGCTGCTCGCTTTCAAGCTGGGATACGGAGTCGTGGGGCTCTGGTGGGGGCTGTGTGCAGGTCTGGCCGCCGTCGCGGTCATCCTGCTGGTCAGGTTCCGCAAGTTGTCGTCGACGCTGATCGCCCCATTGCATCAACCCGAGACCAGCCTGTAACCCGCTCGTCTCATAGTTGACACTGTGTCGAGAGCAACCGGGGCGGGTGTAGGGACGCAGGGCCTGCGTCCGGCACCCAGACATTCGCATCAGGAATTCTGCATCCCGGCCTGAACCCTCGTCCAAAGCGATGGCCGAGAACAATCTTCTCGGTCAGGGACAGGGTACCGGACGCACGCCGTGCGTCCCTGCGCTCGCATTCTGTGAGAAATGCGGGCTAGCGGCCATAGCCGAGCCACGAGGGGAGATGCGTCTCGCACCATTGGCGATACTCGGCCATCGTGTCGAAGGCGCGATACGACGCGTCATCGAGGACTGGCTTGTAAGTCTTGATGAAGGCGTAACGGAAGCGCAACTCCAGCGGACGCACGGCCGCGGCTTCGAACTCCTCGATCCACGCGCGACGCTCCGATGCTTGCTGTTGGTTTGAAGTCGACACCGTAGGATTATAGGACGTCACTCTTCCTCTCTCTGCCGGCGGCTCCCGTCAACTCACGGTGAGAACGCGACTGCTCTGATGTTCGTTCGTTTCATCGTGGCTCGGGGAGAGGGACCCTCACCCGCCGCTCGACGCGGCACCCTCTCCCGTGGGGAGAGGGGAGCGGGGAGCGCACGGGTTACTGGCGCTGGCCGATCAGGATCATTCCAGGACTCGCGTCGTCTATCTGCAGAATCTTGCCAGTGGTCCGCCAAAGTAGATCGCGGATGTGAGGCCTGACGAGAAACGACGGTTTCGCGACGAGAGCCTAGTTGACACTATGTCGACGAGCGAAACCGTTGTGCAACGAAGCAGGCAGGCTCCTGGCGCGATAGGGGACCGATGCTGTGCGAATGCCGCCGCAGGTCGATTCTTAGAAAAACCAGGCCCTCGGACTGCAGAGGCGCGCTCGCGCATTGGGACTGGTTCACGAGCCAGGATCCCGGACCAACGTCGGCATCGTGAATCTCGATGGGGTCAGTCGCGAGTTCACGGTTCTCGTCAACGGGCAGCGGGCTTCGGAGCGCCTGACCGTTTCCGTACCTCCATTCGCTTCGGTGCAGACCGCCGTTCCCG
>DATLXH010000049.1:0-2890 GCA_035576005.1 Thermoanaerobaculia bacterium
ACCGCTCGCCGACGGGCCATGACGGCGCTTACGGTGGTGAGCAGGGCCGTGTCGTCGAACGGCTTGTCGATGTGCCCCTCGAATCCCGCGGCATCGGTGCGTCGATGATCGGCGCTGCTCGCCAGACCGGAGATCGCAATCACCGGGGGCTGCGGGGACGTGGTGACGAGGTGTAGTTCCTGAAGAAACTCGTAGCCGTCCATGCGCGGCATCCGAAGGTCGCATAACACGATGTCGAAGCCGCGGGCCGCCACCATGTCCAGCGCCTCGCGCCCGTTAGCAGCCACCTGGACTTCCGCGCCGAGCCGTTCCAGCGTGACGCGCGTGGCGTCGCGCACATCGTCCATGTCGTCGACCACGAGAATGCGAAGCCCTCGAAGTTCCGCGCGTAGCGCGGTCGGGAGCGGCGTGCGCGCCGTTGACGCCTGCGCGTCAGCGGCCAGGGGAAGGCGAACCGTCGCCTCCGTGCCGCGACCGACGCCTTCGCTGGAAATGCTGACGGTACCTCCGTGCGCCTCCGTTAACTGCTTGACGAGGGCCATTCCAATTCCCAGCCCCCCGTGCGTTCGGCGCGTGCCTTCTTCGCTCTGGCGGAACATCTCGAACACAGACGGCATGAACTCCGGCGTGATGCCCTCTCCCGTGTCCCGCACAGACACCACTCCCCAGTCGCCATCTTTCCCTAACGTCACCGTCACGGCCCCGTCCGCCGGGGTGAACTTCACAGCGTTCGCGAGGATGTTTCTGAAGATCTGCTGCACGCGATCCTGATCGACTTCCACGCAGAGCGGTTCCTTCGCGTCAACGAATGTCACCGTGATCCGCTTGTTCCGCGCGTCGTCGACGATCGTTTCCAGCGCGCCGCCGATCACCTGATCCAGCCGGTGCACCGTGAGATGGAGCGCCAGCTTGTCTCGCGTGGCGCGGTTCAGTTCGAGGAGATCTTCAACCAGCCTGAGCTGGAGCATGGCGTTGCGCTCGATCACCTCGGCGGCACGGGCAATCTCGGGGTCGGTCGAGCGTTTCAGCGTCCGCGTCCACCCAAGAATCGGCGTGAGCGGCGTGCGCAACTCGTGCGAGAGAATCGCCAGGAATTCATCCTTCGCCGCAGCCGCGACGGCGAGCTGCGCAGCCGTCTCTTCGAGCTGACTCGCGCGACAGATCGCGCTCAAGATGGTGTTGCCAAGGATCTGAAGTAATTCGCCGTGCAGGGCGAGTCGCCGTTCCGGCGCCGGCTGCTGATGCCGCGCCACCTCCCATAAGCCCTGGAACGGAACGCCGGCCTGCCGGGCGAGGCGCTCGATGGGCAACGACTGCGGGAAATCGAGGAGGGCATAGCCCGCGACGGCCGCACCAACGATCCTTCCCTCCAGCACCAAAGGCGCCCCTATGACGGCCAGGCCGTGTGAGGGGACCACGATGACGGCAGGTCGATCGTCAGGCTGCGCAAGGCAGCGGCGGGCGCAGTCGGCGAATAGTCCAGGACCGTAATCGTGCTTCTCGAACACGGAGTGCAGAGCGGTGGGCGGCATCGGCCCGCAGACGAGGCCAGCATCGGCGTCGTAAATGGCCACCGTCAGGTGGGTCACACGGCCGTAGTTCTCCAGCGCCGGTCTCCAGACAGCTCCGTCGAAGCGCGCGCTGGAGGCCTGATCCATCTGCGCTACCTGGGCTCCTCTGTCGTGTTCTGCGTCGGTTGGCCCTGGCGTCGGTCCGGCGAGCGCGAGATCAGACCGGAGTAGCCGGAAAACGGACGGGGCAGCGGCACGTGCATCTCTTGCGGCAGCACCCGCATTCCGTGACCGGCCACGATCTGGCACTCGTGCGTGGTTCGGACCACCGGATTCCCGCGCATCTTCGCGACCGTCAGGCCAAGCCGAAAGGTGTCGCCAAGCTCGATCCAGTTCATCAAGACGATGTTGTCCACGAGCGAGCTCATGTGGAAGTCACCCATCATCGATGTCATCCCGAGCAACTCCGGGTTCTCATGGTTATAGACGGTGACGATCTGATGCTCCTTCATCAACGCGATGAGGGCGTGGAAGAAGTCGCGAAACACCCGCCCCTTTGTCCCCAGGTTCGAGCCATACGTCGAGAGGCTGTCGAACACGACGCGTTTGGGCTTGAAGTCTTCGATGATCCGCTCAATGTCGTGGAAGTGGCGATCGATCTCGATCTCCTGGGGCGGATCGTAGTGGAGCCGCACGAGACCGCGGTCCATCCCCGCCTGCAGGTCGATGCCGATGCTGCCGGCGTTCCGCAGGATCTGAGGCACCTGCTCGTCGAGGGACAACATGAGGCTCCGCTCGCCCAGCCGCGCCCCTTCAGCGATGAAGTGACAGGCCATGACGCTCTTGCCCACGCCAGAAATGCCCGCAACGACCGTCGTACTGCCGAGAAAGTAGCCGCCGTTCACGATGGGATCAAGCCCCGGAATGCCAGTCGTGATCCGCGTGGTCGGATCGAAGGCGGCGGCGCCGTCGCGGCTCGACCTGCGAGGCGCCTGTACCCGTCGGTACACTTGAATTCCCTGCCCGTCGACGATCTGAAAGGAGTGGCGACCCATCTGAAAATCGTGCCCGCGAGACTTGACCACCTGGATGGATCGGACCGTGGCGCGGTCGACGTCTTCCATTCGCAGCCGGATCACGGTGTCGGCAATCGACTCTTCGGGAAGGGCGGTCGGGTGGTCGGCGTTGAGCGCGCTGGCTTCGACCGCCAGCACGGCCGTGAGCTGCTCGCGCTGGAGACCCTCGACGAGGACCTGGAAGGCTTCGCGGGGCTCATGGGCACTGTTGCCGTTGCCGCCCATCACGCCCGCCACCCCATCGACGAAGATGCGGCGGGCGTTCATCCGTGTAGCCTCGTCGAGAAGGAGGCTGTCGGCCTG
>DATLXH010000050.1:0-3295 GCA_035576005.1 Thermoanaerobaculia bacterium
TCGCTGAGAAGTCCGGCCGGAAAGTTACCCAGCAGGCCGGAGATGGTCGTCACGATGAATAACTGCATCACCGTCTGAGCCGGATTGGGCGCGCGCAAAGTGTCCGTCACATAATAAAGCAAAAATTCGGTGGCCGAATAGAAGCCCACATTGATGACGAAGCGCGATGCGATGAGCCAGAAGAAATCGGGGTTGTCGCGCGGCTGGACGCGAAACGAATTCGCCAATGTGCCGGCCAAAGTACTTTGAGGCGCCGGGTTGTGGGTAGCCGGCTGCTCACGAATGCGGACAAGCGTAAATATCATGGACAGCACGAGCAGGCCAGCCAACACGTTGACGATAATGTTCAATCCACCGCGTTGCTGCATCAAGTAGCCGCACATCATCAGGCCGCCAAGTTGACCCGACAGGCTACCCATACCCATATAAGCCGCGGCCGCGCCCTGCTTCGCTTTGGGCACCAAATCGGGAACTAAGGCTTGATAAGGCGCCGTCGCCACATTGATCCAAAATTGAATCAGGCAAAAAACAAGGATAAGTTCACTAATCGAATCGATGTGCGCCAGCCACAACAAAGCCGGCACCGCGAACACGGTTCCCACCACCATGTAGGGCCGTCGCTTGCCCATCCTCCAGCGCGCGTGATCGCTCAATGTGCCGACGATCAAACAGACAACGGTGGAAACCAGCGCACCGGCACCCAGCGAATAGCCCAAATACAAATCTTTCTGGTCCCCGGCTAATCGTGCCACCAATGACTGCATCACAATCGTGATAAGCCCCGACCACATAAACGACAAGGCAAACCAGTAAACGCTCAGTTGCAAATAGAACCACGGCGTCTGAGTGGGATAGACTCGATTGCTCTCCGCCGATCCCATATCCGCCACAGGCGCAGCCATTGGCGATGCCATTGGCGATGCCATTGGCGATGCGTCAGGTGTGGCGTTAGATTGATTGGTGCGCGATTCCATAGATAATCCTTGTACCGACCTTCAACGAACCACCATCAGCTTCCCAACAGCGCGTGGTTGTCGGGCGCAATCGCAGGGCGTGGTCGCAGCCAGCCGAGTTTCATAAACAAAAGAGGCGCTCCCACAACAACCCACAACGTCAACAGCGCATAGCGAAGAAATCGAAACAACAGGCCGAGTATTTCAGGTTCTCGCGGAAAGATCATCGCCAAGCCTTTCCAGCACAACGCCACACCAATTCCACCCACAACAAAGCGCAGCACTCGATTCGCAGTTGGCCCCTCGACTTCAAAGCGGGCACAACGCTGTGCCAGAGCCACGCCACAACCCAAACCCCACAAGGCTCCCGCACGCGACACGATTGGCTCCCAACTATGGGCTGCACTCGCGTTGTTCAATGTGAAGAAATAGACTCCCGGCGATGACATCGACTTCGCAACCCACCATGCCAACATCACCAAAAATGATAGCAGCGTCGAGATCGAGATTTGTATAAGTGAGCCTTGACGCGCAAACCAGGCGCTTGCCGTTGGTTCGAGCCTTGAAAAGGCGAGTAGGAACAACAGACCAATGGCTGCACCGGCCAACACGTCAATCGGAAAATGCACACCTAACGCCACGCGCGATAAGCCGATGGCCACAACCAGAATCGAAGCCCCTACCCATACCGATATTTTTCGAGAAAGCGCCGCCAAAAACGTCCAGATTGCCACGGCATTTTGCGCGTGGCTGGAGGGCGAACCAAAAGTCGTATCAAGTGCCAAAGGCTGCACTCGCGAATCGATCCAGTAGGGCCGTGGCAGCGCCCAAAGTACTTTGAAGACGAGATTGAGAGCATCGCACAACAATACCAACAAACCCAAGCGCAAGCCCAGGCGCGCGTTGACACACCAATAAACGAACGGCATCAGCAACAGGAAAAACTCCTCGTTGCCCAAAAAAGTAATCACTTTCCACAACGCGGGCGGAACGGCGTAATTTTGCAGCGCGATAACCGGCTCGATCGAAAACAGATTCATAGAGAGAAAAGTTGCAAGGTCTTCAATAGATCACTTGAGGGGACCTCGAAATAGCGTCTTTCTAACCGTCGTTTTCTTCCCGCCTGAATTTGACGTATTGGCTGGCTTGGTTTTGTGTTGTTCCACAGCCATTTTTGCCTCGAAACGACGCAGAATTCGGGCCTTTGGGTACCCTGAGACACAGCTATGCCCTGGATAGCCTCAATTCCCGATTCAATTGCATGATCCGGCACAGGTTATAGGTCAGGTTCATCAGTCCAATCACCGTCTCGTTACGAGCCTGGCTGCAACATCGCACTGCCATCCCTCCCATCGAATTGGTCATGAATCCAAAGATGTGCTCGACGCGGGCTCGCTTACGGCTGCGGGCTTTATTACTGGCCTCTTGCCTGGGTGTCAACGGACGATTGCGCACCGCCTTATAATGGATGCGGGATTTGATCTGGCGTCCGGCTAATTCAGTCTCGATGTCCTCGCTACGGTAAGCGCTGTCGGCATAGAGCGTTTGGCCAACAGCCGCTCCCGAAGACACCAGCTTCCCAATCACGCCACTGTCGTGGACCGCCGCATGGGTTACTACGTAATCTTTCACCAGTTTGCTTTTGCGGTCGCACAGCACGTGGTTCTTGTAGCCGTAATGCGTTTCCTGGTTCTTCTTGGCCCAGCGCGCATCGGTGTCTTTCTGGCATAGGCGCCGCGGATTCTCTTCCCACCCGGACGGCAACGCGCCTGCCTTGATCGCCGCATTCTCTTCCTTCTTGTTGCGTTGGCGAGGAGCCTCGACAAAAGACGCATCCACAATCTGTCCGGCATTGGCGATGATATGACGGCGTTCGAGATCGGCATTCATCTGCTCAAAGAGCGTCCTGACCAGGTCGTGGCGCTGCAACTGATCGCGGAACAGCCAGACTGTCTTGGCATCGGGAATGCGGCTGGCGAAGTCCAGGCCCAGGAAGCGCATGAAACTCAAGCGGTCATTGATCTGGTACTCGACGGCGTCATCGCTCAGGTTGTAAAGGCGCTGCAACACCAGAACTTTGAACATCAGCACCGGGTCAAAGGGTGGACGCCCTCCCTTGCTGCCATCGTAGTTGGCATACAATACCTCTTCCAGCGAGCAACGAAAAAACTCAAAGTCGATATGGCGCACCAGAAACAGCAAAGGATCGCCTAACTCGGCCAGCGCCGTCAGACGCTCCTCGGATGAAAACAGACCGGTACCGTCGTCTTGGTGATAACGCATACGTAATATGTACCAAGACGATCACACTTGGAAAAGGGAGGGTTTTTAGAAGTACCCTT
>DATLXH010000051.1:0-47102 GCA_035576005.1 Thermoanaerobaculia bacterium
GGCCTGTCTGCTTCGTTGCACGGCAATTTCGCTCCTTGACATAGTGTCGACTATGCCTTCGTCGCAAAATCGCCGTGCGCCTCGCATCCAAGCCACTCTCCGCCGTCTCACGACAAAGGTCTGTGAGAAATGCGGGCTAGCTCCGAGCGTCACTCGGAGCTCGGGTCGGTCTCGTCCGTCGCTACCTCTGCTCTCGAGTTGAACGACCTTTCACTTCGCAAGTGAAACCCCATCGCAGTCGGGATGAATCTGCGCTCGAGCAGGAATGGGGCGATCGGATTGTCGGCAGGCGAGGCGCCATTGACTTCCGCGAGCAACATCGCCTTCCTCCTGCCGGTCGAGACCAGGTTCGCAAGGACGCTCGCTACCTCTCTCGCGATCAGGCTTCTCGAGGGCTCTTCCTCGGGGAGAAAAACCTGGATCTGTTTTTCGCCTCTGCTGACGTAACAGGCGAGGGCACCATTGACCATGATCACGCTGGCGCCCACTGAGCGGTTCGGTGAGCGGCCTGATGGGAGAGGCGGCCACGCCAGAATGTTTCCGTATGGATTTGCCGGATCGGTTGCTGCGATGAGGATGGACTCCGGAAGGTCAGGCTCGGTTCTGAGCGAGCGAAGCAGATCGAGCGCCGCGGGAGTGGCGAACTGATTCGCAGCGACGCCCTCTACAAAGTAGCCTCGACGGATCCTTCCTCCTTCCTCCATCAACTTGAGCACGTCATAGACGGCGGAGAACCCTCCCTGCACACTCTCGACATTCATGACTTCACGCGTCACGATTCCATAGCGTGTCAGGAGTTGCTGGCCCAGGGCTGCCGCGCGACGCTCGGTCGTTCCACGCTCGGTCGAGACGCCCACAGGGAGTGACCATCGCCCCTCGCTTCCTGCGGGCGAGCTTCTTCTGGACCGGAAACCTTTTCCCCCTGCAAACGAGCGAAGCTTTGATGACTTCGGCCGGGTAAATGCGCGAAGCGGGTGGAACGAGTCGTTCACGACCTGTCCCTGCCAGACGAGATTCCAGAGATGCTTCAGCGTGTCGGTTTTGAAGCCTCCCATCGCCGAATCAATTGCGGCGAAGAGCGAGGCTCCATTGCTCGAAAGGAACGCGACGATTTCACTCTCGCTTTCCGACAGGTTCGTGGCCGGGCGCGGCTGACGCAACGTGCCGAAGTGGTCGGTGAGATACAGCGCGATCCGGCCGTCGCGCTCGCCAAGCGACTCGACACCGGCCCATACGACTTCGCCCGCGGCCGTGAGCGTGTCGAGCTGGGATGGCCGGTAGTCTTCGATCCTTGCGGCGAGAACCTCGCTCTCGAGGATGGAAGCAGGCAGAGGGCATCCCTGCAGCGTCTCGATCACCTCGAGCAGCGCATCAAGGCCTTTTTTCTTTCGAGTCACTCCCTGCCACGTGGTGAGGAGGCGGGCCGCAACGCGCGGATCGACCGGCTCGACCTCCTTGCGAATCTTTGCAAGAGATCTGCGCCGGATGTGCTTGAGAACTTCCCCTTCACACCACTCCCGGCGAGTCCCTCCCGGACGGAACTCTCCTTCGAGTACCCGGCCTCGGGCGACGAGCCTCGCGAGGTATGGCTCAATCGTTTTTTCGCCAGTCCCGTAGCGCTGGGCGATGTCTGAAAGCGTGAACGGACCATGAGTTCTGGCGAAACGCAGGACGAGGTCGGCCATCGGATCCTTGACTGACTCGAGGAAACGCTCAGGGATTCCCGTGGGAATCGGAGCTCCCAGTGCATCGCGGTAGCGGCTCGAATCTTCGACCGCGATCAGCCGGCTGTCACCGCCGATTGAAACCGTCACCACCCTTCGCGCCTTGCTCAGCGCGGCGATCGCTTCTTGGGCATCGACGCTCTGGACCCGCGCGACGATCTGCTCCACGGTGAGGTCACCGATGCGGAGGAGCAGATCGTGGATAGCGTCTGCATTTCGCGCCTGGTAGCGAACATCGATGGCCTGCAGTTCACGCTCGACCTGGTCGATTGAGTCGCCGTCGAGCAGTTCGCGAAGCTGAGCGTCACCCAGCAATTCGCGAAGTTGATTCTGATCGATTGCCAGGGCCTGCGCTCTACGCTCGGCAAGTGGTGCGTCGCCGTCGTAGATGTAGTTCGCGACGTATCGGAAAAGCAGAGATGCAGCGAATGGTGAGGGTCTGTCCGTGTCGACCGTTGTGATGGAGATCTCGCGCTTCTCCACCTTCACGAGCGTCTCGATTAATGCAGGGACATCGAACACATCACGGATGCATTCGCGGTATGCCTCGAGGAGCATGGGGAAGGAGCCGTACTGCGCGGCGACCTGAAGAAGATCCGCGGCGCGTTTACGCTGCTGCCATAACGGCGTGCGTGTTCCCGCGCGTCGCCGCGGGAGAAGCAGGGCGCGCGCCGCAGCCTCGCGGAACTTTGCTGCGAACAGTGCGCTCGCTCCCAATTGCTCGATGACGAGGGCCTCGATCTCTGCTGCAGAAGGAATGACCAGGCTGGTATCAGGCGGTGCGTCGCTCTCGGGGAAGCGGATGATGAAGCCATCGTCGCTCCACATGGCTTCGACATCGAGTGCGAGCTCGTGACGAATCTTCGCCGTCGCACCCATCGCCCAGGGAGCGTGGACTTTGCCGCCGAATGGTGAAAGCACGCAGATGCGCCAGTCGCCGAGCTCGTCAGTAGTGCGCTCGATGATCAGCGATCGATCGGTAGGGATCGCCTCGGTTGCTGCGTGCTGCTCTCCGAGATACTGCAGCAGGTTCTCTGCTGCGCTCTGGTCGAGATCATGTCGTGTCACCAGCCTCCTGATGGCGGCGGCCGGTGGAAGATCCGACAGCTCACGGATCAAGGCTCCGATTCGCTCGCCGAACTGAACTGTGCGATCGGCAGCATCGCCCTTCCAGAACGGCATCTTTCCCGGCTGGCCTGGCGCTGGCGAGACGACGACGCGGTCGTGAGTGATCTCCTCGATTCTCCACGTCGACGCGCCGAGCAGAAAGGTTTCACCGGTTCGTGACTCGAAGACCATCTCTTCGTCCAGCTCGCCGACTCGCGCGCCCCCCCTTTCGGCTCCGGCCATGAAGACGCCGTAGAGACCACGATCGGGGATGGTTCCGCCGTTGATGACCGCGACTCTCTTCGATCCGGGACGTGCGGTGAGCTTGTCCTCTATGCGGTCCCATGTGACCCGAGGCCGGAGCTCTGCAAACTCATCCGAGGGATAGACGCCGGAAAGCATGTCGAGAAGATTGTCGAAGACGGTGCGGCTGAGCTCGGCGAATGGTGCGGCACGTCGCACCGTAGCGTAGAGATCTTCGACTCTCCAGTCATCCATCGCCACCATCGCGACGATCTGCTGGGCAAGGACGTCGAGAGGATTGCGGGGATAGCGCGTCGGCTCGATCTGTCCGCTCTTCATCGCGTCGGTCACCGCGGCGCACGCTACGAGATCACCACGGTACTTCGGGAAGATGATTCCTTTGCTGACCGTGCCGACCTGGTGACTTGCGCGTCCGATGCGCTGCATTCCGCTCGCAATCGATGGAGGAGCTTCGATCTGGATGACGAGGTCGATCGCGCCCATGTCGATTCCAAGCTCGAGTGAGGAGGTTGCAACCAGCGCAGGGAGATTGCCCGATTTGAGGTTGTCTTCGATCTCGACTCGTTGAGCGCGCGAGATCGAGCCGTGGTGCGCTGCAACCAGCGTTTCGCCCGCAAGCTCATTCAACGCGGCAGCAAGGCGTTCGGCCAGTCGCCTGCTGTTGACGAAGATCAGAGTGGATCGATGCTCGCGGATCAACTCGAGAAGGCGGGGATGGATTGCCGGCCAGATGGACGAACGGACAGTACCGCCGGAGGCGGGACCGCTTGGGATCTCCTGGATTTCCCCGAGGCGGGACATGTCCTCGACAGGCACCTCGACTCGAAGGTTGAGTTTCTTTGTTTCCTTCGTGTCGATGATCGTGACCGGACGATACTCAGACAGCGGCCTGTCGACTGTTTCGTCGGACTCGCGACCCGTCGAATCGTGGCTGGACATTCCAATGTCCGGCGCCTTTCGCTTTGCCCGTCTTGATTTCGTAGTGCTGCTTGTTTTCTCCGAAGGGCGCCGGACATTGGATTGTCCGGCCACAGTTGAGAGGCCGCCGAGGAAGCGGGCGACCTCCTCGAGGGGGCGTTGTGTCGCTGATAGTCCGATTCGTTGTGGGGGGACCAGGCAGAACTGCTCGAGTCTTTCAATCGAAAGCGCGAGATGCGAGCCTCTCTTGACGGGCACAAGGGCATGGATCTCGTCGATGATGATCGTCTCGACGTGGCGAAGAACCTCCCTGGCTTTGGAGGTCAGTAGCAGGTAGAGCGACTCAGGTGTGGTGATCAGAATGTCGGCCGGATGCCGTTGAAAGCGGGCGCGATCGGCCGCAGCGGTGTCACCGGTCCTGACTGCGATCTGGGGCAAGTGAAATGAGCGTTCCATGCGGGATGCAACGTGCGAGATGCCCGCGATAGGAGCCCTGAGATTCCTCTCGACGTCTACGGCAAGCGCCTTGAGGGGAGAGATGTAGAGGGCACGACATCGCGCATCAGGCTCGGGTAGTGGGGAAAACATGAGCTCGTTGATGCACCAGAGAAACGCGGTAAGTGTCTTGCCGCTCCCCGTGGGAGCAAAAATGAGCGTGGACTCTCTGCGGGCGATCGCCGGCCATCCCAGTGTTTGAGCGGCCGTAGGGGCGGGGAACGAGGAAATGAACCACTCAATCACGGCGGGATCGAAGGCTTTGAGCCCTGCAAACTGCTCAGAACTTCCGGGCAACGGTCGCTCGATTCGAGTCATGAATCCTCATCTCTCAGATGTGTTTTGTACGGTAACGCTGGACAGAAATCGTTCAACACTGCAAAAATAGGACTTTCCTCCACAATCATTTCCAAAGAACGCGGGAGCAACGGGGCTGGAATGCGGTTAAGAGTGCTTGGGGCCTATGGGGCTTCCGATGCCGAACACAACCTGACGGGTTACCTGATCGATGACTGGCTTGCAGTGGACGCCGGAACGCTTGGCTCCAAGCTCTCGCTCGCTCAGCAATCGCGGATCCAGGGCGTATTCATTACGCATGCTCATGCCGATCACATCCGTGATCTGCCGCATCTGATCCAGAACCGTTTCAATCAGAATGGTCCTACGCTGACCGTCTTCGCCGCCAGCGACGTGATGGATCGGCTTCGGAGCCACCTGTTCAATGGCGAGGTGTGGCCGGACTTTTCGAAGTTCATGTCCCCAGTCACAGGAAAACCAGCGGTCCAGTACAAGACGCTCGCCACAGGAAAGAAGACTGCCTTCGGCGAGGCTCAGCTGACGGCAATCCCTGTTGAGCACATCGTGCCTGCGGCCGGAGTCATCATCGAGATGAATGGACAGGCGATTGTCTTTACCGGCGATACGGGTCCGACCAAAGAGATCTGGAAGCGCACGAACAAGACAGCAAACGTCGCCGCCGTAGTCACGGAGGCTTCGTTTCCCAACGAGCAGGAGAAGCTCGCTGTCGAGAGTGGACATCTCTGCCCGACGACGTTCGGAATGGAACTTGCCAAGATTGATAGCGATGCGCCAATCTACGCGAGCCATCGTAAAATCCCCTTCGAGCGGGAGATCGAGAGTCAGATCCGCAACCTGCGCGACCGAAGGGCGAGGGTCCTGGTCGAAAAGAACTACACACTCTGACATGCAGCGACGGCCCCAAGCCGCGACTCATGGACTGCTTCGCCGTTGCGTCCGTAAAACAGTGCACGTGATACTCGGCCTCGGTCTCGACAGGAATTGTATGGAGAGGCCTTGAAAGTTTCACCCTGTCCCTCATGAGCCCTATTCCCGTCTCCGCGCTGATTACAACATTCAACGAAGTTGATCAGATCGAGGAGTGTCTCCGATCTGTCCTGTGGGCAGATGAGGTTCGGGTAGTCGACTCGTTTTCGACCGACGGGACGGTCGAGCTGATCCGCGAGCGATTTCCTCAGGTCCGAGTCGAGCAGCATCCCTACTACGGAGCCGCCTCGCAGATGAACTTCGCCGCGGACCATGCGGAGAACGACTGGGTCCTGTTTATCGATGCTGATGAGCGGGTGACCCCCGAGCTGCGTGACGAGATCCTCCGTCTACTCGAGTCTCCACCCCCATTGTGGGGTTACTCCATCGGACGCCGCAACTTCATGCTGGGGAAAGAAATGCACTACAGCGGACTGCAGCGCGACCGTGTAACAAGACTCTTCCACCGGCAGAATGCCCGCTATCCCAACCGTCTGGTCCATACGGATCTAAGAGTAAACGGGCCAATAGGGCGACTCGAATCCCGGTTCCTTCATTACTACATCCGGTCATTTGATCACATGATCGGGAAGATGACGCGTTATGGAAGGCTCGGCGCGACGCAGCTCTATCTGGATGGCAGGCGGACAGGTGCTATGGGAATCCTCACGCACAGCTTCGCAAAGTTCTTTCGGGATTACGTCGTGAATCTCGGGTTTCTCGATGGAGCGGCAGGGCTGATTTCAGTCGGCATGCACGTCTACTACACCTTCTGGAAGTACGCCAAGCTGTGGGAGTTCACTCGGCTCGAAGCGCTGGGACGTCCGGTGCCATTGCCGCCGATTGATGAGGATCCACAGCGCTGGCTCATGCCATGGGAGACTGCCGCAACCGACGGGGTCGGCGTCTCGCAACGTCCCTGACGTTTGTCGTGGACCTGAAGGCAGTGCTCGGCCTTCCGATGAACGGGAGCGTCGCCTGACAGACAAGAGTGTCTGTCCTACATGCGCATGTGGGACAGACACTCCTGTCTGTCACGCGACACTGCTGTTTGAAATGGCGCCTCAGGTGAGCATGCGAGTGGCTTACGCCGGGCGATCCTGCCCGCGATCTTCGAGCGACCCGCCGTCGGGGGTACTGTCTCCCGGTTCCCACTGCTTCAATGCCTCGACTGGATTGTTCCGGCCACCCAACCTTCGCAGGCTCAGGATGTCGCCGGCGAGATGAGCGACGGCCCAACCTGACATGCAGACCAGTGACAGCGTGGCCAGCTGGTTGAAGGACTTCAGGCCCAGCAGCAGAAACAGAACGACCGGGACAGCGACGCCCATGATCGTGATTCCAAGGGCAAGTCGCTTCCCGGTCATGACTTCTGTTAATTTTACGAACTACTTCAGCGTGCGATTGCCGAAGCGTTACCAAGGGCGGCCATCTGGGTTTTCCCTGAAAGCTGGTCCTTGAATTCCTGCTCGTACGAGAACACTTTTTTCACGTACTTCTGTGTTTCCTTGAAGGGCGGGATGCCGCCAAAGCGACGGACGTTCCCTTCGCCTGCATTGTAGGCAGCAACGATCTTGGTCCGGTCACCGTCGAATCGGTCGCTCAGGTAACGAAGATACTTCGCGCCCGCTTTAACATTGTCGGCTGGATTCATCAGGTTCGTAGCACCCATCCAGCGTCCGGTTTTCGGCACCATCTGCATGAGCCCCTGGGCGCCGCGGTGTGAGCGCGCTGTCGGAACGAAACGAGACTCCTGCTTGACAACCGCCGCGACGAGCTCGGGGGAGATGTCGTTTCTCAGGGCCTCTTGATAAATGATCCCGCCAAAGGGAATCTCAGTCTTGAAGAAGGCTTCCTTGGCACTATCTGTGACCATTGCCATCTGCTGCTCGGTTCGCTGCGCTGTTTTCTTGACTCCAGTGGGAGTCTCAAGGATTGACATCGCAGAGGAGACGCCGCCCGTAACCTCCTGGGCTATCGTCCTCGCAGTCTTCAAGTCATCAGAGATCCCTTCCAGAATCGGGCTGTTGCGAGCAGAGTCACTCTTCTGTTCGGCGTCTGAGAGGAGTTTGCTTCCCTTGGTTCCGATTCCCATTCCGCCGATGGCGAGCGAGGCGCCCAGCACAAGTCCCGCGTAGCGCTGCTTGAGTGTCTTATGCTTGCGCTTGGACGCGAGGACTTCCTGCTTCAGTCGGGAGCGTTCAAACCCTCCAAGAAACCGCTGCTCGAAGGGACGTTCTGTTTTTATCGGGTCCATAGGATCCTCCTGTTCAACTGCTCTACTAACTGCAAGTGGAGCGCCACTATTTCATCCCATGCGACCCCTTTAGAGGTCAGTGTAAGTGTAACAATCCATTCAGTTTATTCGTGCCAACCTCAAGTGCTGCGGATCACCTATTGGATCGAGCGCTTTCGCCAGGATTTCGCGACCATGAGCCACCGTTTCATCGCGGCCCTTGCCGCGGCTGCCCTGCTGTGGGCCCAACCTGGAGCGGCCCGGTCGGATTGCGAGCATGTGAACGCAGCGCCCGAGGCTCTATGCACTCGGGGGCATCACCGGAACCTTTGCCTCGATCCTCTCGCGAGCGAGGTCGGGAGACTGGCGACGGTTCAGAGGAGTCACCGCCTCCGGGGGACGGCGTCTTATTACTCCGCGTTTTTCGACGGGCGGTTGACGGCGAACGGCGAGATCTATCGTAGCGCCGGGATTTCCGCCGCCCATCTCACCTTACCCCTCGGGAGCCTCGTTGAGGTCTATTCAGTGGCAACTGGCAGAACGTTGCGATTGCGGGTGAATGACCGCGGACCCTACACAGGTGGGTTCGTGGTCGATCTGTCTCGAGCGGCGGCGCGTTTGCTGGGCGTGGATCATGCCGAAGATCGCAACGTCGAGATCACGGTTCTTTCGATTCCGCCTCCGCGGGGAGCCTCGCCGTGGACGCCATGCGAGAGGCCTGTGCGAGTCCCGGACTAAATCACTACATCCGCGGTCCCAGGTGCGGCGTTTCTCGTCTTGCTCCGGCACCGTCGGCTTACTCGGACGCGGGCATCAGGAGGCAGAACCTGCTTCCCGCGCCGAGGGTCGAATCGACGGTAAGTGATCCGCCCGAGGTCTCAATCGCCCTTCTTGCCAGATAGAGTCCGAACCCGGGTCCCCCGCCGCGCGCCTTGTCGAGCTTCAGGCCGAGATCAAATATCTGACCGAGGTAACGCGGGTCGATTCCAATTCCGTTGTCGACCACGCAGCAACGAATCATCTGATTCTCTCTCGAGATGCTGATGGTCACGGTGCGCTCGCCGGCGGGTCGATCGTTGAACAGAATGGCGTTGGAGAGGAGGGAGCTGAGTGATTCGCGGATTCTTTCCGGGTCGCCTTCAACAGACGGTAAGTCGGCGGCGAGCTCGAGAGTGGTGCCTGACTCTTCGAGAAGGTAGTTATAGCGCAGCTGGAGCTCCTCGACGATCTGCTGAAGGCTCACCGTTTGAATGACGGGCGGCTTGCTCAACAGCTTCAGAATGTGACCCATGTCGTCCAGGATCTTCCGCATCTGCAGGGCAGCGCCGCGGATGCGGGTGAGGAAGTCGACTCCCTCGGCGTCGAGCTTGTCTGCATAGTCGCCCATCAGCAGATCGCTGAAACCGTCGATGGTGAAGATGGGCGACTTGAGATCGTGCGATAACACGCTGAAGCAGCGCAGAAACTCTTCCGGTGTCAGTACTCCGGTGGATGGCGATTCTGATGAAGAAGGGACGGCCAAATCGGTCTCCTGATCAATGGGGGCGAACTGCAACTCGCGAGCCCATGGAGAACTAATATTTCCTATCAGTCTCAGAGGACTGAGGGACGGAAGATCTGTACTGAACCCTCAGAAACGCGTGACCATCGACAGCGAGCCGACTTTGAACTTG
Source organism: Thermoanaerobaculia bacterium (assembly GCA_035576005.1). Taxonomy (GTDB): domain Bacteria; phylum Acidobacteriota; class Thermoanaerobaculia; order Gp7-AA8; family Gp7-AA8; genus DATLXH01. The sequence continues at coordinate 9,702 of DATLXH010000051.1, forward strand.
TTGGATGTCTCATACGCTGCGTCGATCTGAAACCGGGGCCACGCGAGTCCGATGCCGACGGACAGATGATCCTGATCTTTGCTTTCCGGGAAGAGGGTGGTTGCGGCGACTCTGTTCGCTGCGCAGAGGACTCGCTGTTCAGCCGGGTACCTGGAATCGTCGCAGGTTAGAGGGCCTCCGTATTGGATCGAGTGCGCCGGATCTCTCCACCAGCCAGCCCGGACTGCGATTGGAATTTTCGTGGAGAAAAAATATTCGCCTCCGAGGTGAATCTCTACCGCATCTTTCGAGGTGAACTGGTCAGAGAGGAACTGTGTGCCGAAGCCTGACGATGAAAAATCATCCGTCAGATTCGAGTACTTCACAAAGACGCCATCCGCACTCAGGGTTAGAGCCTGATTGAGGTCAATCGGGCCGATTTTCCCGGGCTTGTAAGTGACCCCCAGGCCAGCGATATCCGGAATGTGAAACGTGGGCGAGGCCGTCTGTCCGAACGACGGATTCGCGCTGCTCTGAGAGAAGACGGGCGCATCAAATTTGGCGCCCTCTTTGTAGACTCCCCCGAAACTCAGATTATCCAGGACGTTCCATTTGAAACCGGCGGTAAATGTGACATCGGTCTGAGTTTCCGGGTTGCCCTCATCATCGAGTCCGCTCGCCTGAACGACAATCGATTCAGGGGTGAGACTGCCACGAAAGTTGTCGGTGTACCGCGTCGTAAACGCGCCTTCGGTGAAATTCTGATAACGCGCTCCCACTCCGATGGAAACCTTTCCAAGATTCCAGGCGCCAGCCACTCCCCAGGTCTTCATATTCACGGACACCGCTGTCACAAAAGGAGTCGTTGTGTATCCGCCGCAGGCGAAAACGTTTCCCGTCTGGCGAATGATCCGATCGCATTCAGCTTCGGAGACCGGCAGAGCACTCCCTGGCGGGGTGCCTACAGGAATATAGAACGTTGGTACTTCAGCGGTTTTGATCGTCCCGTTGTAGGTCGGAAGTACCGATCCTGAATTGCGATAATTCAGTGTCTGGTGATAGTAGCCGGCGACAGCGAAGTTCTTGATCGGGTAGACCAGGCTCGCAAACACCGGCTCGACCCTTCTGCTGAACGACGAGAAGTCTGTCGTGGTCAGATCGGGCACAGTGCCGCCCGTATTGAGCGACTGAAAGTTCTGGAAGTTCCTGAGCTCCAGAGAAACTTCTGGCTTGCGCAGAATCGTCAGACCAGCTGGGTTCGCCTCTGCGGCCGAGGCGTCATCAGCCAGGCCGAGAAACGCTCCTCCCATTGCGAGTGAGCGCGCCCCCGGGTTGGCGAAGTTGAACTGAATTCCTGCGAGCGCTTCGATGTCAGTGTTCTGCGCGGCGCCTGTGGTGGCAAGGGCGGAGATCGCGAGTGAGAGAGCGACGAGTTTGTTACGCATGATGCCTCCAAGTGAACGGATGAGTTGAGACCTGTCAGACGGGAAGTGTGACTGGAGTCTAGGAGTGGCGTCCCCGTCAGTCAAGGAAGCAGTCCATGCTATCGTCGAATTGGAATGCCCGAAGGGGACACAATCTTCCGCGCCGCGAGGCGAATGCAGCAGGCTCTCAGTGGTAAGTTAGTGACCCGCTTCGAGTCGATGTTCCCTCAACTCAACCGGATCGATGTCGACGCGCCCGTTTCGGGTCGTAGCATCGATCTGATCTCATCACGCGGAAAGCATCTGCTGATCGAATTCTCGGGCGACCTCACGCTCAGGACGCATATGCGGATGAATGGAAGCTGGCATTTGTATCGTCCCGGGGAGGCGTGGCGACGACCCCGGATCGACATGAGGATTGTCATTGAGTCGCGCGACTTCGTGGCGGTGGGATTCAACATTCCCGTTGCTGAGTTTCACGATGAGCGCTCCCTCGAGCGGCAGCGGGACCTGCAACGGATCGGCCCTGATTTTCTCAGTGCTTCCTTCGACGAAACCGAAGCGATTGCAAGACTCAAGGCGCGTAGTGCGACTCCGATTGCAGAGGCACTGCTCAACCAGCGCGTCGTGTCGGGCATCGGCAATGTGTTCAAGTCCGAGGTCCTTTTCACTTGTGGCGTCTATCCGTTCGCGCCCGTCCATACGCTGGGCGACGACAAACTGGCTGAGCTTCTCAAAAGTGCCAGGAAGTTGATGGCACTCAACGTCCGCTCCGAGCACGACGGAGCGATCACGACATATACAGGGTTCCGCCGGACAACAGGTCGAAGCGATCCGGCGGAGCGGCTCTTTGTCTACGGCAGACGCGCAAAGCCTTGCCGGCAATGCGGGACGCCCATCGAGTACGAGAAACGAGGTCTCGACGCGAGATCCACCTATTGGTGTCCGACCTGCCAGTCGTCGGATAATTCGGCTCCGTCCTTGTCAAAGGATGAGCGCGGAATCGAGTAGACTCGGTCACGGCGGAGGAGAAAAACATGGTTCTGAGCCTAGGCCTCACGACTCAGGAGATTCGAGTGCTGCAGGAGTTTCGACGACTTGGGAAAGACGCACTCTCGTCGGCTGAGATTCAGGCAATCAAACATCCGGTGACGGCGGCCGAGAAGCCGGAAATGTCGCTGCTGTCAAAGGGATATCTCACGGCAGGTGAAGCGGAGAGCTTTTCTCTGACGCCTCGTGCCGACCCATTGCTCGCCTACAATCCGGTCCCGGAGAATGAGCCGGTCGTCGAAGCCGAAAGTCCCGCCGCGGAGACCACCGCGGAGACCACCGCGGGAGAGTGACACGGGGTCAAGGAGGGAGCGCGAAGGGGCTTTCGCCCTTCCTTTTAGTCACTTCAGTTGTAAGCCATTGTTGACTCAACTACTTAACTAACTTAAGATGGTGTTGAGGTTTGAAATGAAAGATGGCAAACGACCGAAAAAAGAATCAGCCACAGTCGACAAGAAAGCCTCCGGTTCAAAAAAAAGCCTCGAAGCCTCCAGCAAAAGCGGTAGCCGCCAGGTCAAAAGCTCCGGCGAGCAGCCGCCCGCCAAAGGCAGCGGCAAAAAGCAGCGCGAGGGCGCCGCTCAGGAAGGCGCCAGCAGCACTAAAGCCGCCAAAGGCAACGGTCGCAGCAAAGAAGCCGCAATCGAAAGTGGCGCTCTCACATTCACCAACCCCGTCGTCGAAGCCGCATTCAACCGTGCCCTCAAAAAGTACGCCACGGCTCTCAAGCACCTCACCGACTGATTCAAAGTCGGTTCGGTATCTCACCGGTCAGGATCTGATCGAGTTGCATCGGGGTGTCAGCAGGGAGTTCGGCGGAAAGCAGTCAACGCCCGGAATCGTGGAATCGCAATACGGTTTGACGAACGCGATTCAACGCCCACAGACGACCGTATTCGGTCGTGACGCGTATCCAACGTTCGCCGAAAAAGCGACAGCTCTCCTTTTCGCGATTCTCAACAACCTGCCATTTCGATCCGGCAACCGGAGACTCGCCCTCACTTCCCTCCTAGCCTTCTGCGAGATGAATAACCGGCAGATCAATGCGAGCGCTCTCGATGAAAAGGGCGTGGAAAATCTCGTGAAGCGTGCCGCGAATTACCGGACGCTCAGCGTTCCCGCCGAGAACGTTTTCCGGGATGTTCGCGACGCTCTGGCAAAAGCGATCGTCTCGGCTGTTTAGGACAGACACTCTTGTCTGTCACGCTGTAACCGTCCTGTCGGACGGTCTGAGTCCCGGTAGGACAGACGGGAGTGTCTGTCCTACACAAGAGTGTCTGTCGTACGCCAGGACGACATCCTGCCGGGGACGCTGACGTCGTTACTCCGAGGGCGCTTCGTTGTGGCCTCGGGCGAGAGCCGTCATTCCGGCCATCCCACCGAGACCCATCGTTTCGACGGCACTCGAAGGAACGATGACCATTGAGCCCTTTTCTTTGATTGCTTCGTAGAGCATGTTCATGGCTCGCAGGTGGAGTCCGACGGGATTGTTGCGGTATGCCTCTCCGGCCTTCACGAATTGCTCCGAGATCTCAGTCTCGGCAGTTCCGAGGATGATGCGCGCCTGCCGCTCGCGCTCTGCCTGCGCCTGCCGGCTCATCGCATCTTCGAGCTCCTGCGGAAGCTGGACGTCTCGAATCTCTACAGAGTGAATGGTGATTCCCCACGGCGCCGTCTTCTCGTCGAGAATCGTGCGTAACTCGCGACCAAGCCGGTCTCGCTCGGTGATCATCTCGCCGAGTTGGTGTCGGCCGATTGCCTCGCGCAGTCCGGTCTGTGCCGAGAGCGCGACCGCAGCAAAGTAGTCTGACACTTCCAGGACGCATTTCTGAGCGTCCCAGACGGTCCAGAAGACGATCGCGTCCACGTTGACGGGCACGGTATCCCGCGTGAGCGCGGATTCCGCGGTAACGTCGGTGACGCGCATACGCTGATCGATCAGATGCGAGACCGCATCGACGATTGGAATGATTGCGAAAAGTCCCGGGCCTCGGAGCCCGATGAACTTTCCGAAACGGAGGACGACGGCTTTCTCCCATTGCTGCGCGATCTTGATCGAGAAAAGCGCCAGCAAACCCAGTACGAAGAACGTCGCTGCGAAAGCAGCTTTGCTTCCCGGAGTTGGTGCGAGTGCGATGGCAGCGATAGCGAGAACGTCGAGAAGAATCATCGCCGTAAGACTCACGCTGTTCACGTATCGCCTGGCGCCTCCGGTTTCCTCCGAAGGCTGTCCTTCGTACTGAACGGCGACACTGCGCAGTCGAGGTCGCTTCTCCTCGCTGTCGGCTTCAGATCGCGTGGTTCTTTGTGATTTGAACACCATGACTATCTCCTGTTCGCCTTTTCGGCGCGTTCAACGAATGCTTCGACGATCTCGTCGATTGAGATGCCCTTCGAAGCAGCGAGGGCAATGTGTTGATCGACGAGCTCCTGGAGTGCTTTCTTACGCTCGTACGAGGTCTTGTGGACTTTGCGGCTGGAGATGAACGTCCCTGTTCCCTGTTGCGTCTCGACGATCCCCCGAATCTCCATCTCGCGATACGCCTTGGCGACCGTGTTCAGATTTACCGAGAGGTCGACGGCGAGTTGCCTGACCGTTGGAAGCTGAGCCCCGGGCGAGAAGTGTCCATCTGCCAGGCCGAGCAGGACCTGATCGATGATCTGCCGGTAGTAGGGGACGCCGGATCCGGGATTGAGCTTGAACTCTGTGTTGTCATTAGCCATTGTACTAGTAGACTATTACAATAGGCACTCGCAGGAACTTAGTCAAGAAGTTTGTTGGGGGCGACTGGAGACTCCATCGCTCGCGTTGGCACTCGCTTTGATCCTGTCCATTAGGAGGAATCACAATGTTGATGATGAAGGCCGACGCCATATCGCTACTCAAGGACGATCACAAGAAAGTCAGGGAGCTCCTCAAGCAACTCGACGAGACGACCACCAGGGGAACCAAGAAACGCAAAACACTCGCGAACCAGGTCGCCGACGAGGTGAAAGTTCATACGACGATCGAGGAAGAGATTTTCTACCCGGCCTACAAGGCAGCCGCGGAAAAGAAGGACGAGCTCGATCTCTATTTTGAGGCAAAGGAGGAGCATCACGTCGTCGACATGGTGCTTCCGGAACTTCTGGCCTCAGATCCTGCCAGCGATGAGTTTGGAGCGAAAGCGACAGTGCTCAGAGAGCTGATCGAGCATCACGCAAAAGAGGAAGAACGGGAGATGTTCCCGAAGGCGAAAAAGCTGCTCGACAAGCAGGAGCTGATTACGCTGGGGATTCGAATGGAAGCGCGAAAGAAAGAGCTGAAGCGGGGCAAACGATCTGCCAAATGACTTGAGGAACAGCAAAAGACCGCCGGCGCACCGGCGGTCTTTTGCGTTCAATTGCGCTTATCGAGGTCCGCGTTCTACGTGGACCCGCGGCCCTGCAGCCTTTCCAGCGTCGAGAGTTTCCTGACGATGAAGCTGGGCGTTGATCCGTCCGAGCAGGATTCGCGCGACGCGGAGATCATGACCGGCATCGATCAACAGCAGCGTGATGTCGCCCGCTGACCACATGAGTCCCGACAGGACCAGGAGCCGTGTGGCCTCCCCGAGCAGGGTGATGATCGCTGCTCGTCCCTCACTCATGAAGCCGATGATCACTTCTCCAATGAGCATGACAATCATCAGCGCCGCCAGGACCTTGAACAGGCGTGCAATGTATCGGAGCGCTACGTAAGGCTCGAGGTCCGCCGTGCGGATCTCTTCGCTCTTGCGATGATCGCCTTCTGACACGCCGGGCATGATGGGCGGGGCACCGCAGGCCCTGCAGACCTTGGTGAAATCCTCTCTGATCGTGCCGCACTCAGGACATAGGGTTGCTTCAGCCACATCTCCTCCTTCTCAGGCGAGTTCCGCCTGCAGACAACTCATCCATTGCCGGTGCCGCGCCATCGGGCCCGGTGTCCTCGAACATCGACGTGTGTGAAGGGCCCGTGCCCGCAGCACGCCACGTAAGTCCCAATACCTCCGACCAGGGCCGGGAACTTCCTTTCGACCGCTTCCGCGGCCCGTGACATCACCTCGGCGTCCCTGACGTCAACCCGCCCGTCCCGATTGAGATCATCGAGCATGCTGTTTCGATCGTTGTCGACGAAGATGTCCGCTCCGTCGCCATACATGTGACGGCTCAGATTGGCCCGTCCTCCGGTGTTGCCTCCACCATGATTGTATCGGGGGGTCCGGAAGCCGCTCATGACCTGCACGTGTTTGATGATGTGCCCCTGCGCCTCGAGCTCGGCGATCACCAGCTCGAGTTTATCGAGCAAGGGTGTCTGCAGCAGCAGATACTTGGGCCAAACGTTTCCCTGATCCTTGGTGAGGAAGTCGCGCAGCCTGAAGTGTTGGGACACATACGTGTCCTGGTTCTGCTGAGTGACCCGGATGAATCCATCCGGGTTGGCGTACGCAGGGGACTTCGGCTGTCCACCGTTTTCAAATGGCCAGCTTCCGAGATAGTAGAGGCCGATCTTCCCCCCGCGCTTCTCCTCGAATGGTACGAGCGTAATGATCTTGAGGTCCTTGACAGCCTGTCGTGCCCGGTTGAGCTCAACCGCCATTTCGTAGATGCCCGGCTCGATTGGCGCGGCCAGCCCGGAAGATGCGACTTCGTTTCCCGCTCCCGTGGAGTAACGGACCGAAACCGGGGCCGACGGCCGGCGGGAGGAAAGACCCTCACCTGGAGTTCTAAACACGGCCCTCAGTTTTCCGCTACTGCCTCGGAGCGGAGTCAGGTACGTCATGGCCGCTTCATTGAGGAACGCGGTGGACTTCGTACGCGGATCGAGCAGCGCTGAGGTGATCGTTCGAGTTGCCACGACCGGCTCCTGACGCGCTGCCGCGGCTTTCGCCCCAGAGGAGGCCGACGCCGGCAGCGAACTGACTTTGGCCTCGTCACGACGGCTGATGAGGTCAACGATCGAAAAGGCCCACCCCGAGACCATCACCACAATCAGTGAGATCGCCAGCCACTTGAACACTTTCTCACGCCGCCTGTTCAGCCCCGAGGCCGACCAATGCCTTTCACGCTCCAGCGGGAGAAAGTGGTTTTCCGTGTTCATGCTGTTTTGCGGTCGTTTGAGTTCATAAGACGTGCCGCTTTGTGCATGTGCCACCTGAGCGTACCGTCAACCGCGGCGGTGTCATCCCGCGGGAGAACAGCGGTGAACGTATTGAAGAAGCGATGACACCAGCTCGTAGGCATTGGAGCGCCGCCTTCCAGGCGGCCGTATCGCTGGCTTCCAGCCGGCCGCGATCACTGTAGCAGCCGGCAAGATGCCGGCGGTACGGCCGGCTGGAAGCCGGCGCTCCAGGCGCAACCTTGCGCCCGCAATCAGGGGAAATACCCGCGCGGCGCTCTGATCGGCCGGCCGGACCGTGAGCGTACCGCAACGGAGTGCCATTGATCCTGGGCGGAGGGCTGCGAGTAAAACATCAGCAGATACTGCTCTTTCAATTCGGCAGCGATCTTCGCATAGACCGCCGGCAACTGATCCTCGCGCTCGATAATGAAATGCGTCGCGCCGGTGTCGCGTGCGATGTTAGTCAGGCGCCTCGCCTCCAGACGTCCGATGCCGAACTTCATCAGCCGGGAGAGCATCGTATTCTTCACGATGGGGTATATGGGTACTCCGGCGTACTTCGCGTAATGAATGACGTGATCGAGCGCGAACGTGCTCCCCTGGTCCACGCCGTCGGTCAGGACGACCAGGGCGTGTCGTCCCGGACGCTTCTGAAGCTCGAACAGCATCTCGATGATGGAGTCGTAAAGATGCGTCGTTCCGCGAGTGCGAAGCTTCTCCAACGCGCTGTTCACGAGATTCTGGTCCGAGGTGAAGTCCGTAAGCCAGAACGCCCGATCGTAGAACTCCACGAGTGCCAGACGGTCCACGGGTCGCAGCAGTGAAGCGACGAATCCTCGAGCCGCCGCCCTCACGACCGGCAGCTCCTTGTACATGCTTTCTGATGTGTCGATGAGCAGGACCACGCTCAAAGACTGATCCGTCGCCGGAACGATCCCCTCGATTTTCGTCTGCACGCCGTTGTCGTTGACCTCGACATCCCTCGTATCCAGCGGCAAACTTCCGGATACGGAAATCGGCAATTGTTGCAGCGAGACATCAATCTGATCGCTGACCGTGGTGCCGAAGAAACGGACGTCATTGGATTCGGCGCCATCAGCTGTGCTCGCTGCTGCACGAACGTAGGATGTTCCCTGGAAACTCGATGCGTCGAAAGAGGTGAGATAGGGAGCGGCATCGTCGCTTCCAATCTTCTGTTCGCCGACGTAAAAGTCCACGCGAGCGGGTCCCTGTGCCTCGGGGGAGATGACGTTCGCGGTCAGCTCCACTGTCCCGCTTGCGGGAAGCTCGCGGGGAGCGAACAGACGTACCCGGAACGGCGGACGTGGATCGTTCACGACCATTTCGTCATCACCCACGATCTGGTTCGCCGCGTCGTAACCAACGGCGCGGATCCGCAGCCGTCGAATGTACTTGCCGATGCTCAGGGGGAAGACCATCGAGCGGCCTCGCTGCTCTGAGGACTTGACGCCGTTGACGAGCAGCTCAACCCTTTCGACTGAAGCATCGGTTGAGACCGGCACCATGAGCGTGGTGTGAACCAGTACCCTAGGTTTGAGGGTGATCGTGACCGGAGCTCCAGAGAGACTGGATGGAGCGAGAACCAGCGCCAGAAGCCCGGCAAACACGACTCTTCGGATCAAGGCCAAGGTCATTCCATCCCCAGATTTTTCAGCACCTTCGATGAGCGCTTCTTCGGATCAACCTGCTCCATGGTGCACTGCGTCGGTTTCTTGTCGGGACGCCAGCGAAGAAAGCGTGAGCCATGTCTGAATCTTCCCTGTGAGAAGTAGTCGAACTCCACTTCGACGACCAGTTTCGGCTCGAGTGGACTCCACTCTCCGGTTTTCTCCGTGGACCAGCGGCTCGGTCCGCCGGGGACACGAATCGAGAAAGGGTTCTCGCCTATGAGGGGCTCTACGATTTCCTTGAGGTCGATCTTCTCCTGCCGTTTGAACGACGAGGTGTGACCGATGAATACGAGACTCCCCGCATCGTCGTAGAGCCCCAGGAGCAGTGAGCCAATGGCCTTTGAGCCGGTGGCGTAGCGAAAGCCGCCCACCACGCAATCGGCGGTGTTGAAGTGCTTGACCTTGACCATCCCGTCGCGATCGCCGGAGTGATACGGCTCGAGACTTCGTTTGGCCATCACTCCGTCGAGACCCAGGGCGCCGAAATCTTCGAACCACTCCGTGGCAACGCGGAAGTCTTCGGTGGCAGGAGAGAGTCTGATCGCTGATTGATCGGGAACCGATTTGAAGAACGACTCCAGCCGTTCGCGACGTTCGTTCAAAGGTTTTTCGGCGATTGAGACGATCGCCGACTTCGTTTCATCGACGAGCAGATCAAAAGCGAAGAACTTCGCCGGGGATTCAGCTGCGAGCTTCTTTACCCTCGTGGCAGCGGGATGAATCCGGAGAAGCAAGTCGTCGAAGGAAAGCCTTCCGCCGACCGAAATGGTGATCTCACCATCAAGCACGAAATGCTTCTGCTTCAACTTCAACAGCTCATCAACGAGCTCGGGAAAATAGCGTCCCAGAGGCTGTCCCGCCTTGGACTGAATGTAAATTTCATCGGCGGAGCGGAAGACCAGCGCCCGAAACCCATCCCATTTCGGCTCGTATTGCCAACCTTCGCCCGCCGGGATCTCGCCGACCCGCTTAGCCTCCATCGGGTCGTAGGGAGGCTTGATTGGAAGCTCGCTTAGATCGGGGACGGTGGGGGCCAGGCAATCCTCCAGTTGGTGAGGTTGAGATTCGCATCCAGTGTCGCGAAACCGGCAGGATCAGTGTCCAAATCGTGCTGCTCGAGGCGAAGCATACAGCGCACCAGCTGCTTGTCCGTATGCAGGCGGCAGAAGTGAAGAAATAACCCGGCGGAGCGGACGAGGGCGGATGGCCGACAGGGACGTTCGAAATCTCATCGCTGCTTTAGAGGGTTGTTCGAGACAATAGACCAACGTTCCGCTCGCCAGCGGCGTGGCGGCCAGGCAAGTCCAATGAGCCAGGAAGAAGAGATGGTGTGGTTCAGAGGTTTCGTCGGCGATTCACGCTGGCGATTCGCAAAGACGTACGTTCAGTCATATCCACACGAATACACGCTGCGCGAACCGTCTGATCACGACAACTTCCGAAGAGCGATCGACTGCATCGAACGCTACGGCGCTGTCGAGCCGTTCTTCAACTCGCGACGAAAGTACCTTTACCTCGACGATCGCAAGTACTGGCACATGGGGAATCCATCGTCCGTGGATCCGAATGACTACCCCGGCCTCACCAACCGATCCTGGATTGACGTCGCGAGATATCGCCAAGACGCTGAGAAGTTGGGTTTCCACGACGATGAGTTGGATCATCTCGTACAGCGATGGAAATCGTTGCTCGAGAAGGCCAGGCGCGGCTCGATCACCGTTGGGTTGTCGTGAGCATCATCGGGACGCCATCCTCTTTCGCATGCGCGGCTTCTCCCAAATCACCAACTGGCCGACGCGTTGTTTGACGGCCAGACGCAGCAATCGAAGTTGCAAAACTGTCGACAAATTCAGGGTGCGACTCGGGTGATTCGCGCTGGAACTGGCGGCGGCGCTGAGACCGCAGTCGGCGTGATCAATCTGGCGTCCACAATGGCTGGCCACCATTCGTAGTATGCCCCGGTTAACCTGTCGACGAGCATCGCGCCCCCGCCTACAACGAGCGAAATCGGGATTGCGATCAACCCAGCCAGGTTATTGTCACGCTCCGCCTCCAGAATCCCGAATAAGGCGCCTCCGGCAAGTCCGAAGTTCCCCCAGAAGGCTCGCGCCGGTCCTCGTTCGAGGGATACTCTGTGTTCTTCGAATCCTTCACTCGTTACGCGCAACTCGCACGCGCGGTGCTTACGATGGAAAGTGATCGTACCTGGTGTCGTGGTAGCTCCGACATCCTTGCCATCGCATTTGAGCACTGCCTGTGCGGCCGCCGGTTGCGATGTGACATTGAGCGTCTTCTGCGTTCCGTGGGACGTCAGAGCGCAATTCGTAAGTGCGACACAGAGCAGTGGTGCCAGCCATTTGTTCATTGTTGTCTCCTGAGTAACCCGCTTCCTTTCGACACTGCTCTCAACCTCGCCGGATTCATGGCCGAAGCGACGACAGCTGCTTCGTACGCTTCGCGTCAGCTGAGGGGCTCCGCGCGGCTCACTCCAGCCGGAACTTTCATCAGGGCCGGTCGATCGATCGAAGTACCTTTCTGATTGTCTGATCTGCTCGAGCAACTCACCGCTTCTCGCGCAGCGTAGCAGATTGCGAGAAACAGCATTACAGGTCAGGCATCGTCATTTCTAGCCCACATTTCTCACAGGCCACTCATCAATCGCCAGCCTCGGCTCTTCGGGACCGGAGGCCGTTTCTGATTTTGAATTCATGATGTCGTTAACCCGCATTCCATCTGTGCCCAGGCTCAACTTCCTGCGACGCAGCTGGAGGTCGATTGATGATGTCGGTGTCTCCCACAATGTAAACCGTCTTCCGTCATGCGCCGTGGGAGAGATACGAAAGCCGCTCCGGCTCTACGAGATCGCGAGACTTTCACGCCCCTCTCCCTGCTCGCTTCGCTCACTTCCCTCTCCCCGCCGGGGAGAGGGATAGCCCGCGAAGCGGGCGTGCTGCGCCGAAAGCATGGCCGTGAGGTCAGCTCGCGACGAGCTTTTTCTTCGCGGATTTTTTCTTCGGCTTCGTCAGCAGCGCTCGAAGGTCGTGGCGCTTCTTTGCCAGAACGGGTTCCCAAAGATCTCCACTCTTTCTGACTCGCTCGACCACATTGTCGATCCGGAAGTCGTCGATCTCCACTCCCGCTTCGACTTCTTCCCACGTCACCGGAGTGGAGACGGCTGCTCGCGCGCTGGGCCTCACAGAATAGATGGAGGCCAGCGTACGCCCCCAGGCGTTCTGGTTGTAATCCACCAGGATGCGCCCGTGAGGACGTTTCACTTTGCGATACTCGGCCGTGACGATGTCGGGATAGAGATTCTCGAGCTGGATGGCCAGCGCTTTGGCAAAGGTCCAGACCTCTTTCTGAAGCGGATCGCGGACGATCGGTATGTAGACGTGGATCCCCTTCGATCCGGTCGTCTTGGGATAGCTCGGCATCTTCAGAATATCGAGAGCATCCCGAAGCCTGAGCGCAACTTCTCTCACTCTGGCAAACGTCGATCCCGGTCCAGGGTCGAGATCGAAGTGGAGGAAGTCGGGGCGGTCGATGTCGTCGCACCGCGAGTACCAGGGGTTGAGATCGATGCAGCCGAGGTTGATGAGCCAGAGCAGTGAGGCCAGATCCTGAACGATGGGAAAACCGACCGGGCCGGCGTTGTGATCGATCGTGCATATCTCGATCCATTCGGGCCGTGGGGATGGGGCCCGCTTCATATAGAAGAACTCCCCTTCGGCGCCGTTGGGATAGCGTTTCATCACCATGGCCCGCTCGGCGATGTGAGGGAGAAGCCATGGAGAAATATCTGCGTAATATTGTAAGAGGTCGCGCTTGGTTAGACCGAGATCCTTCCAGAAAAGTTTCTGCAGGTTGGTCAGCTGCACGGCTCGACCGTCGAGGTCGAGAACCGCGTGGGTCTCATCTTCCGGGATGATGACTCGCTTCATGACCGCGCGAGTGTGCAGCGACCGGGCCACTTCCGCTTGCCCTGCACGGGGAGTCAAGCAGCTTGTTAGGTGGTGAGCCGCGAAGCGGCGTTTCCCTCTCCCCGGCGGGGAGAGGGAAGCGAGCGAAGCGAAGCAGGGAGAGGGGTCTGAAAGTCTTGCCACTCTGTCGGAAAAGGCGAAGTCTTCGTATCTCTCGCGGCCCCTCTCCCGGTCGCTTGCGCGACCACCCTCTCCCCGCCGGGGAGAGGGATTCGCGCCCTTCTGGCGCGAGTCTCTTAAGGCTCTCTTTTTCGATGCCGCTCGACATCGAGGGTCGAATACTGGAGCTCGTCACCGCTCGCTGCGGCCCGGAGCATGATCGCGCCGCGGCTCATGTCGCCGAGGCCGACGAAGGAGATCGGAAAGAGAAGCCTGTTCTGGAAAATGGGTCGAAGGAGGTCGACATATTTGCCGGTGGCAATGCTTCCCAGCAGCACGATGCGGTCGCCCTCTCGAAGTTGCCCGGCCACGCTGCGGGCGTCGCGCTCCACAGGCAGACGATAGCCGCGGTTCCTGACATCGACGGGCGTGCGTTGAAGTTTCTTCATGCGCTCCGGAGTCAGTGCCCAGTCCGGAGTTACCAGTCCGAAGCCGGGAGCGATCAGAAGGATCGCCTCAGGTACGCGGTCCGGAACCGGCACCGCGAAGCGCTTCGCGTAAGCGATCTTCCCCCGGAAGTACAGAGCGCTCATGAACGCGAAGGCGTCGCAGAGGGGGACGCCCTCAGTCGACCTGTACTGTTGCGCTGCAGGAAACTGCGCCCGGGGCGAGATCAGCTGTTTTGCCCGAATGCCGCTGCAGTTTGCCGGCGAGAGAATAAAGAGTGTGGCGGACATAGCCGGCGGTGCCCATTCGCTTCGGAGTGGGACTTTCTTTATACCTGCCAGTCGTCCATTTTCTTGAGCAGCTGGTCGATGGTGAGCAGGCGCTCTTTCCCGTCTGACACCCGGCGAAAGATTGCGTGATACCAGCCCTTCATGCCGACCGGAGTGTAGACCTGCGAGCCTATCTTCAAACTCCCCCCTGAAACGAGTTTGAGAAAGACCTGCTCGTAGACTGAACGCTTCAGGCGCCGGTCGGGGAACGGAACTGTGTAGTCCTTGCTTCTGCGTTCCTTCGCTCTTCTATCGCTCTTCGGTGCGGTTTTCGGAACGCGTCGCCGGTCGATGTACTCGCCGCCATCAGCAGGAAGCAGCAACGACTCCTTGCCATTCGACCCGCCCCTCCTCGGGGATGCAACACCACCAGCACCAGCTCGAGTTCCCGAGGCGGAGACGCTCAGAGGCACGACGTCCGGGAAAGCGGTTGCCATTGCTTCGGCAAGCTCTCCGTGTCCTGGATCTTTCTTCGAGAACACGGGACTCGCTGCAGTTGCATGGGCGCGATTCCCGCTTGCTCGGGCAACAGTCGCCTGCTCCTCGTGATATCCCGCAAGCGCGGAGTCCACAGCTTCGTGATCCTGCTTCCGCTCGTAGGTCGATTCGCTGTGAAAGTTCCGGAGCTCCTCGATCACCTCGCCCCATTTACATAGGATTCCCACATCTTCGTAGGCAGCAGGCCGGTCAGCCAGGTCGAGCAGCGATGGGGCTCTCCCCTGCAGAATGGCGAACAACAGACGCGTACTGAACGGGTCGGAATGACGACGAAGAGACTTTCTGAACTTCCAGGCGGTCAGTCGTGCCATCGTGCGAAGCGACATCAAACGACCTTCGGGAGTGCGCCAGACGCGGGCATCGATATCGGTCGTGTACGGGCTCTGCCTGTAATGAAAGTCCTTGGTCAGCCACCCCTTGCGGGTCGTGTGTTTACCAGGGATGACGTCGGCAATGATTGGAATGCCTCGCCTGGAGATCTCGGAGAGCTCATACGAGTCCCATTGAATCACCTCGCGGACGATTCCTACAATGAGAGTTGCCGTGGCAATCGTGAGCCCGGGATCGGGAGTGAAGTCCACGGTGATCTCGATCCGGTCGCCGCGAGGGCGGACGCCGACGCCTGTCGAGCGTTTGTTGGCGCCGAGCACAATCACGGGCACTGGAAGGATGTAGGCGAGCAGCAGCGCGAGCTTTTTGATGTTCTTGCTATTGTTCTGCTGCCGGCGCCGAAGCTCAAAGGAGACGTTGTAGTGGCAGCTGTAAGCTTTGAGCCGAACGTGGTGTCCGGTTTTTGCTTCCCACCTCGAGAGCGCGTTTCTGACGAAGCCAATCTGCTCCCAGAGGTTCCGTACTACACGAGCCGTGCATGAAGGCGCGATCTCGATGACGGGGGTTACAACTTCGATCACCCCGCGGTCGAAGTAGACGGCTCCGCCTGTAGGGAGTTGAGATGAGCTCTTCTCACGGGCGAGCATCTTCACTTCAATGAAGTCCTGCGGGGTCTTCCAATACGTCTCGGGGATGATTTCGATTCCGTCCACCCAGACGTTGAACTCCGACTCCATCCCGATGACAGGGAGGTCGAGCCGGGTGATCGGGACGAGTTTTCCGTCGCGACGGCGTTGGGTGACTTTTGGCGGAAGGGGCATCTGAAGGTTGGTCCAGAAAGAGTTGTGAACAGAAAAAAATCCGTGGCAAAGACGGGGTCCGGATGGAACAAGGACCCGGCGTCAGCCGTCGGTTTGGAACGTATTTACGGTTCTAGCAAACGTCAGGCCTGCCGCGGAAGCACTCGAACGGGGTTGCAGGGCGCCATATTTCCCTTCTTTTCCCGGCGCTCGCGCTCCGTGCGGACTCACGCTTCCGAGGCTTGAACCTCGCCGTCGGGGTCCAGATCGAACCGACGGTTCTGGCGCCTCCGCTCTTCAAATGCGAACCGAGGCTGCTGTTGAGGGACTTCCATCCGATCCTCGCTGATCTCACGCGGGATTACGTTCACGTAGCCCAGATCGATGTGAATGTGATCGTCCGCCTGACCCAGCTCGCGCCCGTAGGGCTTGAGAAACAGGTCGTCACTGAGCTCTTCGGCCACTCGATTGTATTTCTCGATTGCGACCTGAGTCTTGAGGATCGTGGTGCCGATTTTATACAGGTCCGCCGCGGTTCCCCACATGTGGCGCGTCGCGTTTTTCCCGAGCTTGTGGGCTGGAGAGCGATATCCGCCGTTGACCGGGATGTGTACCGCTGCGCCCACGGCTTCCCTCAGTCTCTGGAGGTAAAAGGCAAGGACACGGACTGCGCAGGGGATGTAACGAGGAAAATTCTGGAGGCGAGGGGTCTCTTTGAGGTCGACGACGATGAACTCGTTGAGCTTGAAGCCTGGCGTGAGTTGTACATTCCTGGCGTACTCATGGGAGGGAATCTCATAAAAGTATCGAGGAAGACGGTGCCTGCGCCCGGCTATGTCCTTGACCATTTCCCCGGGACGCAGCAACGATCTGAGCTCGTCGTCGAGGTCGAAGGCGTCGACAATCTTGAGTCCGGCCGGCTCCGTATTCTCAGCCATTCGCTCTTCCTGCCAGGGTCGTGTAGATGTCGCGGGAAACCTCCGCGACAGCTGTTCCACGCCCCTGTTCGGCCTTGAAGCGAGTGAGGATGACGAGTACGTAAGGTTTTCGATTCTCGAGATAGACGATGCCGGCGTCGTGATGGACGGTGGAGATGTTTCCGGTCTTGTGCGCTACGCGCGCTGCTTTCGGAAGACCGGCGGGGATACCGCTCCTGATCCGCTGGTCGTGCATGATCTCCAGCATCTGTTCTGACGCCTCCACTGAGAAGGCGCGCAGGTCCGCGATCACGCGGAGCATCTTGAGCAGACCGTTCGCAGTCACTTCATTATTCAAACCCGCTGCGAAGGCCGCCTGATCTTCGACGCCGCGCAGGATTCGCATCCCATCGAGCTCGAGCTCGTCGAGCGAGAGTTGAATCGTGTTCACGCCGATTACTTCGACCAGCAGATTGGTTGCGAGGTTGCTCGAGGTCGTGATCATCTGGTACGCAAGTTGGCGTACCGTCATCGTCTTCCCAAGGTTGCTGTAAACGTGGGGATCCGCATCGCGGGCCAGATCGAGCATGAAGTGCTCCTGGTTGACGATGCTGGTGAAGCGATTACGGACATGGACCGGACTGTCGAGCCGCAGCTCGCCTCGGTTGATCTGTCGAAAAACCCCGAGCAGGACAGCGAGCTTCATCGTCGAGGCCGAGTGGAAATACGAGTCGGCGTTGAACGACCACTGAATGGTCGTCTCGTAATCGTAGAAGGAGATCCCGAGATCTTCGAGATGGTGCTCCTCGCGGATCTTCAGGATGTTCTGATGCAGCGAGACCTCAGCCGCGGCGACGGACGCTTGCGCCTGTATCTGCTGTTTCTGGGCGACCGCTCCCTTCTTGAGGACGGGGTCCTTTTTAGACGTTTTCATGCTTTGGCTCTGTGGGGTGAACGCTGCTGTGCAAGTTTCGGGCAACGGTGTGGAGCGCGATGGCCTGGCGGCCGACACGTTACCCCATCCAGCTATCCATTCTTTCAGAAGCTGCAAGGTCGTGCAGCAATCTGGTAAGGAATGCCGGCTCGCACTGTGCGAATTCCACTTTCTTGCCGTGAGGGTCAGGCCGACCGAAGGTATCCTTCGACGCGTGAGCTCGCCCGTCTTCATAGACAGTGACAACGCCATGGGGTCTCGCTCCGGAGATGTCGACGACGCATTCGCGATTGCGGCTTTGCTTCGAAGCGGACAGTCGATAGTTGCGCTCTCGAGCGTTTTTGGAAATACAGCAGAGGCCCTTGCGCACGCGAACAACTCGAGTCTCGCGCGGCTGCTGCGATTTGACGGCCTGCTTCTTCGCGGCGCCGCCGCGGTCTCATCCCTTCCCACGGATGCCAGTCAATTCCTCGCAGCGGCAGTCGTCCCTCTGCGCATCGCGGCCCTCGGGCCTCTTACCAACATTGCTGCCGCGATCACAGCCGGAGCGTCTCGATGCATCGAGGAGCTCGTTGTGATCGGTTCCAACTCGATCTCCCGCGGCCGCTGGCCCCCTGTCTGGCCCTACGAGTTCAATCTGACCAAAGACCGTCATGCGACGAAGATCTGTTTCGACTCCACGATTCCGATGACGGTTTTCCCGTTGAACGTGGCATCAGGATTCCGCTTCGACCGCGCGCACCTCCATCAGATGGAGGGCCCGCTAGGTGATGTGCTCAGGCAGGGAACGGAGCGATGGCTGCGCCATTTGTTCTGGACCCGCGCGATGCGCGAGTTTCCAATCTACGATCTCCTCGCAGCACTCTATATGACCGACCCCGAAGGAGTGGACTTCGAGGAACGGAACGTGTCGATCTCGCCGTCAGGCTTTATCGACTACCGCGGCGGAGATCGAATGATCAGAGTGGCGACCAGGTTCAGCAAGGAGCTACTGTGGCGCCGCTTTCTGCGATTGTTGCGCGAAGCGGACAGATGAGCTCGCAGCAGGCCCGGGGGCCGCGCGTGTCGAACCGCGCAGAGTGCTCCATCAATTCGTGTGCAGTTCTGCGGAAGCCGGTAAACGCTCCGGTCCTGCGATCCCCGCATAAAACTCTTCTCGTACTCCGCCCGCGTTCATCTGGCACATCGGGACCATCTCGCCGTTGTAAGGGATCCGGAAGACACAGGCAGCCAGCCGGGCTTGTCCAAGCTCGGTATCGAGCTGTGACGCCTCCATGAAGTGATGGCTCGTGAATGTGATTCCGTCGACCCGGACTTTCCCGCGAAGACCGTTGAGGAGGAGGGGAAAGAACGAAGTTCCGACTTCTTCCTTGAGTCGTCGATTGACCCAGCGTCGTGCCCGGCCGAAGAGCCAGCGAGGCTGACGCTTGAGCATTCCGGCCCCGCGCGCGACCATCTCGAGCGGAAGGTCGTCGCGGAACGCAACCCCCCCGAGACCGCGCGAGAAGAACTCCGTCATGAGGGCGATGTCATCCGGTTCGTCACGGATGAACTGCACGAGCTTCGGCTTGCCGACGCTGTTCTCGATCGCCATGAGCGGAACGAAGCGTGTGCATTCTTCATGTCCAAAATTCATCGGTCGCGTGTTCTTGATTTCGAGACCGTATGCCTCGGTCCCTTTCGAGACCTCGTGCCAGAGCGTCTCGGGCGTGACGCCGCGGAGATTCTTGCGAGTGCGCCCGACCTGAGCCATCGGTTGGAAACTGATCAACGAAAATGCGTCGCGATTCGCGATGGTCCAGCTGACAACGGCAGCGACCTGCGGGAGGTTGTCGGAGGTGATCGTGAGAGTCTGGGCAGCACGCAACCGCAGTCCTGTTTTCCGCCGTGCCTCCCGGATCATGCCGGCGAATTCTTCACGCAGTGGCATGAGCTCGAGTTCGGATCTTGGCGAGCGGTATCCATCACGTCCTCGCTGCGTGATGTCGATGTGAATCGACACCTCGGTCAGATGCCCTTCCGTCATGAGCCGCTCGAGGAGGCCTGCCTGACGCCGAAGATTGTCTCCGTGCGTCATGAGCATCGGCACGATCCCGATCGCGCGGGCATAGCGCAGAATTTCCACGAGCTCTTCGACCGGCCGGAGCGTTACCTCTCCGTCTGTGATCTGCACGTTGCTCTTGGGACCAAGGTAAGCGCGAAGCTCGTCCAGCTGGCGGAGGATGGCTGACATCGGGAGCGCGGGGATGCGGTTCGCCTCATCCCCAAGGTAACAACCGGTGCAGGCGAAGTCACAGCGCGGCTGAATTCCGATCGTGGCTCCGCAGCCGGTTGCTTTCTGACCGAGTCCCTGGGTCGGGTACTTTACGTCTTTCTCGAGAGATGCCCAGCGCTCCGCAAGGATCCGGCGCTTCTCGGAAGTGACAGGGTCTCGCAGCAGCGAGTACGCCTTTTTAAGAGAGAGGGGCTGTCCGATCACTCAAACCTCCTTGCGGATTAATGGCCGGGCTTGCAATCTTCCTCGGCCGCGAACGCGAACCCGCCGGACAACTCAATGTCCGTCAGACTTCACCGCCCTTTGCTCAGGCGATCATCGGGCTCTGTTGTTCAAGTCCCAGCTGTACTCGTCAAACTCAATTTTGATCTTCTTACCGGCAGCATCAATCGTCCGGGCTTTGTCATCGCTGACGTATTTGCGGAGAAAAGCAACTTTTCCGCCACCCCACTGGTCGAAATCCTTGCCGAACCAATCCATGACCTTCGTCGCGTGGATGACGACAGTATCCCCTTTTTTACCAAGTCTTACACCATTTGATCCGTTGAGAAACCTGCGGGTCTGGTCGTCGAGCTGAGCGTCAACTCCTGCGCCGGTGTAGGCCTCCGTTCTGATTGGAGGGCAGCTCTTCGCCGCACAGTTGATGGCGAAGTGGATTCGGGCATCTTTGAAGCCGTCCCGGATCTTCGTGTTCTCTACGTCATTGAGCGACATTTTCCCGTTGCCGAAAGGGACGTAATCTTTCTTGAACACATTGAGACGGACGATCGGATCCGTGGAAATATCGCGAATGCTCTTGACCGGAAACTTATCGACCACGATCCCGACGACGTTGACGTTGTAGAGGTTGATCCAGTAGGCGAGCTGTTCCTTTGGGGTCAGGGTGCTGACGTTGACCTTGGCAAGCGATTGCCGGAGAGCTGTCAATGTGGCGGCGTCCTTCGACTTCAACCCCTGGTAATCCATCCCCCTTGCGGGGTCGTAGTACTTCGAGAGCAACGTGTTCCAGACCGAGTAATCAGGGTCTGCTGCGCTCGCGCCCGAGGCGATGAGAAAGAAGGTGGCGAAGAGAGTGGCTGCTCGAATCGTGTAGGTCTTCATGAAGTGCTCCTGCAGGTTTTAGATTTCAGTCACGAGCCCGGGCTCTTCGGGCGGCTGACGGTTGACACCTGTACTCAGATCGTAAGCCTGCCCCGATGGCTTCAGAACGACGAGAGTCGATAGATAACTCCAGTAAGTCCAGAGGGGAACAAAGCGGAAGCACGCAAGCAACTGAAGGGTCATAGAGATGTGCGAGCGGACGCCACGGACAAAGCCCATCTTGCTGACTTTGGATCGGTGATCAATTCCCGTCAGTACGCGGATCGCGGTCGGGAGATGATTTCTGGCAATCACCTCGTTGATCATGATCTCGATTTGAAAGCCATTCAGTTTTTCATCCGGGATCGATTCGAAGATTGCTCTCCGCACCGATCGCAAGCCAGTAATCGGGGGGAGACGTTGAAACAGAGGATTTCTCCAGCGGCCGTAATCGACCAGACCGCAACACATCTGGAACGGCCCATCGAGAACGGGTCCGGCGAGCGCTTCGAAGTGGGCCGGAGCGGCGTGGAGAATGTCGGCATCGAAGAAGACGATTACGTCCGCCGTCGATATCCTCATACCCGTTGCCATCGCTCGGGCTTTGTCGCCCGCGCCGTGAGTGCTGATGACGATGGCGCCCGCGGCGGTAGCTATTGCGGCCGTCTCGTCGGTTGAGCCGTCGTCAACGACGATGACGAGGCCTGCGCGATCACCGCGACGGGCTGCTTTTACGACATCACTGACAGTGGCTGCCTCGTCTCTGGCTGAAATGATGACGTCGTAGCGCGACATGACCGCCATGGTAAGACGTTTTCATGCGGTCGCCCTACTGGCGAACCCCCGAATGCATAATGTTAATATGTCACTCATCCGAAAAGACGAACCGCACCTTCACCGGGCCACTGACTCAGTGCGCTGGTCGACGCTCCAATACATCAACTCCGGGACGGGCATCACTATGAAAATTTCCATCATATCGACAACGCTGGTGGCGATACTTCTGCTCGCGACCAGCGCGTTTTCTGAGACTACGTCTTCGCTCACCGGCACGATCACGACCGATGGAAATCCCCTCGCTGGAGCCACGGTGACCGTCTCTTCACCCGCGTTGCAACGAACGCGGACCACCGTGACTGGTGATTCAGGTGGCTACAGTTTCTCGGGCCTCAACCCCGGGGTCTATACCGTCCGCGCTGAGCGGGCCGGTCTGGCGTCCATCGCGCAGCAGGTCACTCTTTCCCTGGCACAAACCAGTCGCGTAGACGCCGACTTGAAGGTGGGGAGTGTGTCGGAATCCATCGAGGTGACGGCCTGGACTCCGGCAGTGCTCGAGACCAGGGGGAGCGCGACGAACTTCACGAGCAGGGAAATCGCCAGGCTTCCAGTTCCACGCACGATCCGGGGCACCGTGCTCCTGGCGCCCGGCATCAGCGTGAGCGGGGCAGCAAACGCGATCGGCATTTCAGGTGGTCCCGCTAATGACAGCTTGTTTCTGGTGAACGGGGTTGTCGTTAACGAGAACCTTGGCGGTCAGCCTCATAACCTCTTCATCGAGGACGCAATTCAGGAAACGACGGTTATGACCTCCGGCATCTCAGCCGAGTACGGTCGATTCACGGGTGGCGTAGTGAACACACTGACGAAATCCGGAGGGAACGAATATTCAGGATCGCTTCGAGAGAGCTTTGCCAATCCCTCCTGGACCGACAAGACACCATTCCGCGATTCTCAGGGGAATCCCCAGGCGGATCCAGTCGACGAGGTTGATCGGATCTTCGAAGGAACGCTTGGCGGACGAGTCATTCGCGACCGTCTCTGGTTTTTCGCTGCCGGTCGGCTGGCGGAAACTGCTGCTCAACGCTCCACAGCATTCACCAACCTGCAGTTCACCAACACGCTGGATGAAAAACGATGGGAAGGGAAGCTTACCAGTTCGGTTACGCCGAAACACAATCTCGTCGCCTCTTATCTCAACATCGATCTGACCGAATTCAATAGTTCGGTCGGCGCCATTCTCGATACCGACAGCCTTGTTGACAGGTCGTCTTCTCCGAACTCGCTCAGGGCTCTACAGTACGGCGGGATCCTGGCCAGAAACTTTGCCCTCGAGGCCCGGTTCGCCGAGAAGGAGTCTGGGTTAATCAATCGAGGAGGCCGATTTACCGATCGAGTGAAAGGAACCTATATCCGCGATCTCAGCCGGGGCGCGTTCTTTGGGGCGCCGCTCTTCTGTGGCGTCTGCTCCCCCTCAGAGCGCAACAATCGTTCGTGGATGGCGAAGGCTACGTACTACCTCGACACAGCGAGCCTCGGGAACCACAGCCTCGTCCTCGGAGTCGAGAACTTTGCGGAGACACGAATCGAGAACAATCATCAGTCCGGAAGCGACTTCACCATTTCGAGCTCCGGCAGTGTAATCCAGGGCTCGAAAGTGTTCCCGCGGTTCGACGGGAACACTACACTCTCTTGGGCTCCGATTCTGAAGAATTCCGAGGGAACTGACTTCCAGACCGACTCCATTTTCCTGAATGACAGGTGGGCGCTGAATAACAACTTCAGCTTCAACCTCGGCGTTCGTTTCGACAAGAATGATGGAAAGGATGCCGACGGTCATCTCGTTTCGGACGACAGCGGATGGAGTCCACGGCTGGGCATGACTTACGACGCTCGCGGCAACGGGCGGCACCGGCTCTCCGCAACCGTTGGTCGTTACATTTCCAAGATCCTCGATGGAGGCGTTGGTTCTGCGGCGCAGGCCGCAGGATCTGCCGCCACCCTCGGTTTCCGTTATGCCGGCCCGGTAATCAATGGTCCGGGAGCCGCGCCTCTGGTACCCACCCATGAAGCAATCAGGCAGCTCTTCGCCTGGTTTGACTCGGTCGGCGGCACGAACAACCGAGAATTTCTGACTTCCACCAGCGTCCCGGGTTTTTCCACTCGCTTTGACGAAGGAATTGAGTCCCCTTCCATGGATGAAATCACGCTCGGCTACGGCGTCCAGATCGGGAGCAACGGGTTTGCCAAAATCGACGGCATCTCGCGGAAGTGGCAAAACTTCTACGCGGGCCAGCTCGACACCTCGACTGGACAGATTGTTGATCCCTTCGGCAACCGAGGGGACCAGTCGAGGGTGATCAACGACGACCGGGAGACTGAACGCAAGTATCGAGGCGTGCAGCTACAGGCGGCGTGGAGACCGCGCCGATTCAGTTTTGGAGGCGGCTATACCTGGTCCAGGCTGGAAGGAAATGACGACAGCAGTGACGGGGTTCCGGGAACTCCGAACTCAAAGTTCTATCCCGAGTATCTCGACTACGCTCAGCGCAGACCATACGGCCAGCTGATCCAGGATCAGACTCACCGTGCGCGGGTCTGGGCTGGTTTTGATCAAACGACAGTGATAGGCGACTTCAATCTTTCGGCCCTTCACAACTACGACTCGGGACGCGTTTTCTCGTCGGCGGGTTTCATCGATGCTTCAGGCCGTCTTGCGGGAAACAGCTTCGCGAATCCCCCATCAAATCCGGGCTACACGCTCTCGCAACTCGGCTTCACCCATACCTACTTCTTCAGCGAACGGAACGCATTTCGACTTGATGACAGTCACAGCACGGATGTTGCGATTAATTATGGGCTTCCGATTCGCCGGCTCGAGTTGTTTGTGTCTGCTTCTGTGATCAATGTCTTCAACAACGATGCGGTCATCGATCGAGGGTTCATCGACAGGACGGTGCGAACCCGGAGGACAGCCGGAGGGGCCGCCGGTCTCAAAGCGTTCAACCCAAAAACTGAGACACCAATCCAATGCCCTCAGGGTGCATCGGCGGCGACATGCACGGCCCTGGGGGCGCACTTCCAACTCAGTCCGACCTTCGGCAAGCCGTCTCGGTTTGAGGCGTATCAACTCCCGCGCACTTATCGATTCTCGACCGGGATCCGATTTTAACTTCCCCGGTTTCCGGAATATTGGTCATCGACTCGAGTTCTGGTCGGCGTGAAGGTCGCCGTGGCAATGTCGGGCGGGGTCGATTCGTCGACTGCCGCATACCTGCTCAAAACTGAAGGTCATGAGGTCGTCGGTCTGTCGATGCAGATGTACGACAACCTTGCCAACACAGCTGTGACATACGGCGGGTGCTGCACAATCGACGATCTTGCGGACGCCCGTCGCGTCGCGTGGAAGCTCGACATCCCTCACTTCACCCTGAACATGGAGTCGCGCTTCCGCGAGAAGGTCGTGATGCCTTTCGTGAGCGGTTACCTCAACGGAACGACGCCAAGTCCCTGCGTTCTCTGCAACACCCACGTCAAGTTCGATCTGTTTCACGCCAAGGCGTTTTCCTTCGGAGCGGATAAAATTGCGACGGGTCATTACGCCCGGATTACGACCAGCAGCGACGGGACGTTCGAGCTTCGCAAAGCGCGAGACCTGGGGAAGGATCAATCCTATTTTCTCTTCGAGCTCACACAGGATCAGTTGCGTGATGCGCTGTTTCCTCTCGGTGATATGACCAAGCCTGAGGTGCGAGGTGTGGCCGCCAGAGCCGGTCTATCGGTGGCGGAGAAGTCTGAGTCCTACGAGATCTGCTTCGTGCCCGAAGCGGAGGGGTATGCGGGTGTGGTTCGTCGCGAGGCGCAGAACATCGTCAGGACGAACCCGGAGCACGACGACCCACTGGTCAGAGCGGCTGCGGATGATGACGCGGGAGGCGAGCTCGTAGACGAACAGGGCACAGTGATCGGACAACATGATGGCTACTATCACTTCACCGTCGGTCAGCGACGTGGGCTGCAACTCGGAGGATCACCCGATCGAAGCTACGTCATCGACATCAACCCCCTGACCCGTCGCGTCACAGTGGGTCCCGTCGAGCGATTGCATCGTTCCGTGCTCATCGCGGAGCGTGTTCACTGGATCTCGGGAAAGGCGCCGGCTGCTGCCGCTCTCGAGATCAGCGCCAGAGTCCGCTCACGTCAGACAGAGGTCGCGGCAAGCGTCGAGCCTCTCCCGAACGGCTGCGCACGAGTGACATTTCGCGCACCGATGAAAGCGATCGCGCCAGGCCAGGCGGTCGTTTTCTACGACGGTGACCTTTGTCTGGGTGGTGGGTGGATTACTCGGTGACTGCAGAATGCTCGCAGACCCACCTTCTCACTCCATCGCAAGCAGCAAATTGATCGAGGCGGCACTTCTAACAGCGGATGCTCGCGGCAGCAGCGAACGCTGACTTGCTGCGCCTCCTTCGAGCTCCAGCAGATATCGCTTCACGCCGAGACCTCCCGCAAAGCCGGTGAACGATCCATCGGATCCGATCACCCTGTGGCACGGTACGACGATCGGAAGAGGATTGGCCCCATTCGCTCTTCCGACCGCGCGGCACGCTGAGGGCCTCCCAAGTACTCGTGCGATGTCGCCATAAGAGCGGGTCTCCGCGTATGGGATCGCCCGCAGGGCCATCCAGACACTCTTTTGAAAAGCGGTACCGGAAGCAGAGAGCGGGAGATCGAACTGCCGCAGCGTGCCGGCGAAGTAGCGCTCGAACTGGCAGACCTCTTCCCTGAACGCGTCGTCCTCGCGCTCCCATTCATCGAGCGGTTCACTCGGTCGACCGCCCCGCTCGAACGAGACGATCGCGAGTCCGTGCGCATCGCGCGCAAGGAGTAAAGTTCCGATAGGCGATGACAGATATCGATAAATCATTTCAATCTCCATGAGGACGGACCGTGGCGTCTCTGACGACATCTCAAGGCAGCGAGCTCCAGAGCAGCATTGCAGCATAGCCCCTCCACGGCCTCCATGCTTCCGCGCGGCTCAGCAGCTCTGCGCCCGAGATCGTGATGCCCGCTCCCGCCGCTTTTCGGAGTCCAAGATCGTTGTGTGGAAACGCGTCAGGCTCTCCCAGGGTCCGCATGGCAATGTAGTGCGCGGTCCAGGGACCAATGCCCGGCAGTGAGACGAGTTTCTCGATCGTCTCCTCTAGAGAGGAGCCTGACTCGAGCCGCAAGGTTCCGTCAGCGACGACCCGCGCGAGCCCGCGGATCGCCCGCGCGCGACTCGACGGCATCCCCTCAATCACCGCGTCAGCCAGAACCTCCGGACGAGGAAATAGAAGAAAGAAGCGATCGTCTGCTCCCTCGATTCTCTCGCCGTAGCGGTTGGCAATCCGACCCATGATCGTGCTGGCTCCTTTGACACTGACCTGCTGGCCGACAATCGCCCGGACCGAGAGCTCGAAGGGGTCCCAGGCGCCCGGAATCCGCACGCCCGGGTTGGCGTCGATCAGTGATGCCAGTAGTGGGTCGCGCCGCAGCTGTTCGGAGATGACTTCGAGGTCTGCTCCCAGATCGAAAAGAGCTCGTGCTCGATTCGCAATCGTGCGGATGGAGTTGCCGAACTGTGATGGTGCGGAAAGAATCAGATGGGACGTGGCTGGAAGGTATCGAACCGAGACGACTCCGTGATCCGAGCCTGAGCGAATGGTCCGACTGTAGTAGTTTCCGCCGACGATCTCGACTCCCGGGATCGCGCGAGACGCCAGAAACGCAGCGAGAGTGTTCCATGAAAAAGGAGGGCGGTAGGTGAGTTTGAGCTCGACCGACTGTTCGCTGGAAGCAGAGGCAGGTTGCCGCACCCGGATCTCGCTAGGGGTCCGGCCGTAGGTCTGCTGCATTGCGACGTTAAACCGTCGCACGGACGAAAAGCCGGAACCTAGCGCGACGTCGATCATCGGCAACCGGGTACTTTCAATCAAAGTTCTTGCGAAGTGAACGCGCCGCGTCTGAGCCACGGCGATCGGCGTGGTACCGACGTGAGCAATAAACAATCTTCGAAGCTGACGCGCTCCGACGCCGAGGCGTCGGGCCAGCTCGTTGATGCCCGCACGATCGAGAGCACCCTCCGCGATGAGACGAAGAGCGCGGCCGACTACAGCGCTCGATCCCGCCCACGCTGGTGTCGATGGGGCGACCTCGGGACGGCACCGGAGACAGGGGCGGAAGCCGGCTTCTTCCGCGGCGGCGGGTTCAGAGAAAAAGTCGACATTCTCCTTCCGAGGCGTCCGCGCCGGGCAGACGGGCCGGCAGTAGATTCCAGTCGTGCGGACTGCCGTGAAAAACCGGCCGTCGAACCGGCTGTCGCGGCTTCGGATGGCGCGATAACAGACGTCGTAATCAAGGGTCATCGATGGAGAGTATGAACCTCGGGCTGAACGCGTGCTCGCCGTTTTCGGACGTGGATACAGGTTGGTGCTCGATTGGTGATCGTTTCCCGCAGCGGAGGCGCGGAAGACCTCCGCACGCCCTTCGAAACGCGCGGGCAAGCCCGCATTTCTCACAGACAGGCCGCTATCCGCCGTCTCACGGCGAAGGTCTGTGAGAAATGCGGGCTAGTGCCTCACTCCACCGTCACGCTTTTCGCGAGATTCCGAGGCTGGTCGACATCGGCTCCGCGCTTGAGTGCGATGTGGTACGCGAGGAGCTGCATCGGGATCACGGAAAGAATCGGCTGCAGAGGCTCGATGGTCCAGGGAATCTCGATGGCTTCATCGGCGAATGTCTTCATGTCCTCATCACCCTCGTCACAAATGATGATGAGCTTCCCATCCCGCGCTTTCACTTCCTGAAGATTCGAGACGACCTTGTCGTACACGCCGTTGTGCGTCACGACGCCGACTACGGGAAGGTTCTCGTCGATCAGAGCGATCGGCCCATGTTTCATCTCACCTGCCGGGTAGCCTTCGGCGTGAATGTACGAGATCTCTTTGAGCTTGAGCGCCCCTTCCAGAGCGATCGGGTAATGAACGCCCCGTCCGAGAAAGAGGAAGTCGCGGGCATTTGCATACTTGTGGGCGAGCGCCTCAATCTGTTTCTCCTTCTTGAGGATCGTTTCGATCTTCTGAGGGATGACCGACAGCTCATGCATCGCGAACTGAAGGTCCTTGGGGTCTTCCCCCAGGAGTTGTCGGATGTAGAGCGAGAAAAGATAGAAGGCAGTGAGCTGAGTGGTGAACGCTTTTGTCGACGCGACGCCGATTTCTGGTCCTGCATTCGTATAGATCACACCGTCGGACATGCGCGTGGCCGCCGATCCGATGACGTTGCAGATCGTCACGATCGTCGCGCCTTTCCTCTTCGCCTCCTGCATCCCGGCAATCGTGTCGGCAGTCTCGCCCGATTGGGTCACGCCGATGATCAGGGTGTCTTCATCGACGATCGGCTCCCGGTATCGATACTCAGATCCATAATCGACTTCGATCGGAATTTTCGCGGCTGATTCGAGAAGAAATTTGCCGACGAGTCCCGCGTGCCACGAAGTCCCACACGCCACGATGTGAGCCTTCTTGAATTTCTTCCATTCCTTCGGCGTGAACTTGAGGTCGTTGAAGATGACTTCGCTCGACTCCTGAAACATACGGCCGGTGAACGTGTCCTTAACAGCCCGCGGCTGCTCGTGGATCTCCTTGAGCATGTAGTGCCGGTAGCCTTCTTTCTCTGCCATGACCGCGTCCCAGAGAATTCTCTTGGGCTGCCGCTCGATCGGCGAGTCCTTGAAGTCGAAGATGCTCACATCATCACGAGTGGCGACTGCGTATTCGCCGTCCTCGAGATAGATGATGTTGCGCGTGTAGCCAAGAAGTGGGGCAACATCTGAGGCGACGATGTTTTCTCCTTCGCCCACGCCGATGACCAGGGGTGGTCCCTGCTTGGCGCAGACGATGGTCCCAGGCTCGTCCGAATCGATCATGACGAGAGCGTAATGACCGGTGATCTGTTTGAGCGTGACCTTGACTGCTTCGACGAAGCTGCTTCCTTTGAGGTTGGCCTCAATGAGGTGAGCGACGACTTCCGTGTCGGTTTCCGTCTTGAACTCGTGGCCGTCGCGCTGGAGTTGTTGCTTGAGAGGGAGAAAGTTTTCGATGATGCCGTTGTGGATCACGACGATCTTGCCGCTGCAGTCGCGATGCGGATGCGCGTTGGTCTCGTTTGGTTTGCCATGAGTGGCCCAGCGGGTGTGGCCCATCCCGAAATTTCCCTTGAGGGGATGTTCGACAAGTTTTTTCTCGAGATTTGTCAGCTTCCCTTCCGCCCTGACGATCTCCACGCCTTTGCCGTTCACCACGGCAATGCCGGCACTGTCATAACCGCGGTATTCGAGCTTCCTCAGTCCCTCGATGATGACCGGGACCACATCTCTTTCGCCTACGTAGCCGATGATTCCGCACATGGTTGAGCCTCTCGAGGTGGAGTCAGGGACAATGGTGAGTCTTTCGGGCGTGAGTCGGACATCTGTTGCATACGAATCATGACGCGAAAGCGTCATCCTGACGCCATGCCTCGCGTGACCCGCTCAGACTGGATCGTTTCTCAGCGATTCGCAACTGGGTGACTGTAAACGTAGAATGCGCGCCTCACGATGCCAACGAAAACTTCCTCGCTCCTGTTCATCGCGCTTCTGGTCGCAGCCTGCGGAAAGAGTGGGCCACCGAGACCTCCGGTGCCGCTGATCCCGAAGAGTACGAGCGACCTCGTTGTAGCACAGCGTGGGCCTAAAACCGTGCTGGGCTGGTCCTATCCCGGCTTCACGACATCGGGTGCTGCACTTCGCAAGATCGATCGCGTGGTGGTTTACCGTTATGTAGAGGCTCTCCCGGCGACCCTGTCCGGTCGTGACCCGGCGACTTTCTCGGGTCAGGGAAGCGACCCGGGCGTTCCTCCGGTGATCGCGCTTTTTCAGCAGGTCCCACCCCTTACTCCGCAGCAGTTCACGAAGTTGAGAGAAAAGATTGATTCGCGCGACGCGAAAGGACTGCCTGACATCACGTTCGGGGGCAAGTTGATCTACGAGGATGATCCGCCATTTGTTTCCGTAGACGGAAGACCGAACCGGATCACATATGGCGTGGTCACCGAAGGAGTGGAAGGGAAGAGTGATCTGTCGAACCTGGTCAGCATCATTCCGCTCGAGGCTGCAAGCGCTCCGGAGAACCTGACAGCGACCGCAGGAGCGCAAGGCGTTGTTCTTCGCTGGACGAGTCCTCGGCAGAAGGTGAAGGGAAAGGGCGTACCTGAGTTGATCGGATACAATATCTATCGATTCCCCGCTACCGGGAACCCGAGCGAGCTCGGTGCGCCGGTGAATGGCAATCCAGTCAAGGAGCTGACCTACACCGACGTTCCCCCTTTTGGCGGGAATCGTTATCTCGTCACCGCCGTCAGCGCGGTCGGACCGCCTCGACAGGAAGGGGATCCTGCCGGATTTGCGACCATTGAGTTCGGCGATCTTCAACCGCCACCAGTACCGGAGAACCTCGTGACACTGGTCGAGGAAAAGGCGATCCGTCTCGTCTGGGACGGAGTCGAAGCGTCTGATCTGGCCGGCTACAAGATCTACAGAGTCGCAGGAACTGTGAGAATAGCTCTGACCAGGACAGCGGTGAGTGAAACGAACTTTCGCGATTCCACCGCGAGGCCTGGGGTGTCGTATATCTACTCCGTCGTGAGTGTCGACGACAAAGGAAATGAGAGTCCGCCCGTCGCCGCGGCCGTGGCGATGATTCCCCGCTGAGCCGGCGCGAGGCGGAGCGTTTGTTTCCCTGCTGACCTGCAGGAGGAATGTACAACTCGCGCGCTCCCCTCTCCCCGGCGGGGAGAGGGTGGTCGCGTCGAGCGACCGGGAGAGGGGCCGTGAAAGTTGCGAGGCCTGCGCTTTCTTGCGATCGCCTGGTCGTACTTAACCCGCATTTCTCACAGCCCTTCATCGCGAGGCCGCGGATAGCGGCCTGTCTGCTTCGTTGCACAATGGTTTCGCTCCTCGACATAGTGTCAACTATGCTCTCGTCGCGAAACCATCGTGCGCCTCGCATCCAAGCCACTCTCCGCCGCCTCTCGACGAAGGGCTGTGAGAAATGCGGGTTAAATCATTTGCTGCGATAAGCGCGAGAGTGTGGCGAGACTTTCACGCCCCTCTCCCTGCTCGCTTCGCTCACTTCCCTCTCCCCGCCGGGGAGAGGGAATCACGGCTTCGCCGTGGCACTGCTCGTGAGCAACGCCCGCAAAGTCTCCGGGTCCTTCGTCGGGGCCTGGCAGACATACCCGCTGCAGACATACGCAGCGGTGTCGCCTTCCACGCGCCCTTCCATGAGCGGGAGATCGGAGTTCCCACGCCAGACGAGAATTCGGTGCGGCACGAACTCGTCGCCGACCACCCGCATGAGCGTGTTGAACTCCTTGCTTTTGTCAGGTCCTGTGATCGCGATCTCTTTTGGCGAGCCAAGGATCCACTCGGCGCTTCCCAGGAGAAAGCCGAAAGCGGAGGGGTGGCGGTGAGCGAGAAATCCCGAGCTGCCGAGGGCGCGGACCGCCTCGCGATGCAACGACTCGTCGCCGAAATAGAGTGCAAGGCGAAGCAGGACATCCACAGCTATGGAGTTCCCCGAGGGAGTTGCGTTGTCGAACAGATCCTTCGGGCGCGTGATGAGTATCTCGTGGTCAATCGCGGTGTCGAAGAATCCGCCCTTCTCGTCGGCGAACCTCGTTATGATTTCTTCAGCAAGCTCGCGCGCGCGGTCGAGATATCTCCGTTGCTGAGTCGCCTCAAAGGCTGCGATCAACCCCCAGGCCACGCCGGTGTAATCCTCCAGCACGGCCGCAATGCGCGCGCGCCCATCTTTCCAGCTGCGGAAGAGCTTCCTGCCGTCTGACATCGACGCCATCAGAAAGTCCGCGTTCTTCGTGACGGTTTCGCGATAGTCCGCGCTGTCGAAAGCAATTGCTGCGTCGGAGAATGCGGTCAGCATCCAGCCGTTCCATCCCGCGAGGATCTTCTCGTCACGACCCGGCCAGATTCGTTTAGCCCGCACCCCGTAAAGTTTGCACTTCGCTCGATTCACGAGATCACTGAGCTGATCCGCAGAGACACCCAGAGCCGCCGCGACTTCGGCAGGGTCTTTCGGAACATTGGGGATGTTTGTCTCCTCCCAGTTCCCGTGCTCACTGATATCAAAGAGCGCACAGAATGCTTTTCCCTCTTCGTCGCCGAGAATCTCCATGATTTCCGCACGCTGCCAGACGTAAAACTTTCCCTCGACTCCCTCGGAGTCCGCGTCGAGAGTCGAGTAGAAGCCTCCATCAGGAGAGGTCATCTCACGCTGCACGAAGCCGAGAACTTCCCGCGTGATGCGAGCGAAAAAAGGATCTTTCGACCATTGCCACGCGCGGAGATAAAGGCGAGCAAGGAGAGCGTTGTCGTAGAGCATCTTTTCGAAGTGGGGCGCGAGCCAGCGCTGATCGACTGAGTATCGATGGAAACCTCCGCCGATCTGGTCGTAGATTCCGCCATTCGCCATCTTGCGGAGCGTGAAGGTGATGACATGTCGCAGGTGCTCGTCCCCTGTCCTGTGTGCGACCTGCATGAGGAAATCCAGAGACATCGACGGTGGAAACTTCGGTGCACCACCGAAACCGCCATACGTGGCGTCGAAAGAGCCGATCATCTTCATCGCAGCGCGTTCGAGATCATCGTGCGTGAGGGTTACCGGCGCCGAGGGAGTCTGACTGGCTGTACTGAGTGAGGCGCGGATCTCAGAGGCTGCCCGGGCGATGTCGTCCTTTTTCGTTTTGTATGCGTCAGCGATGTGCGTAAGGATCGTCTGGAAAGAGGGGAGGCCATGTCGCGCTTCCGGCGGGAAGTATGTGCCGCCATAAAACGGAACGCCTTCGGGGTTGAGAAACATGGACATCGGCCAGCCGCCGTGGCCGGTCAGCATCTGCACCGCCTGCATGTAGATCGAGTCGATGTCGGGTCGCTCTTCCCGATCGACTTTGATCGAAACGAATTCGCGGTTGAGAATGGCGGCGGTCTCTTCGCTCTCGAAGGACTCGCGCTCCATCACGTGGCACCAGTGACAGGCGGAGTAACCGATCGAAAGGAAGATTGGCTTGTCCTCCTTCCGCGCACGTTCGAGAGCTTCCGGTCCCCAGGGATACCAATCCACAGGATTGTGAGCGTGCTGGAGCAGGTAAGGAGAGGTTTCGTCAGCCAGTCGATTCGCCATGAGGCAGGATCAGACGCAACGACTGTACCCGGGAGGCGAGAATGCAGAATGCAGAATGGAAAAGACCCTGGGGGAGACGGCCTTCCGCCGTGCTCCACATTCTGCATTCAGCATTCTCGTTCTACCCCCGCGCGTGCGCCTTCCTGTACACCTCGATGAGCTTCCAGTCGTTCAGGTGTGTGTACTTCTGGGTTGTCGACAGCGACGCATGACCAAGCAGCTCCTGGATCGCGCGGAGATCAGCTCCGGCGTTCAACAGATGTGTCGCGAAGGAGTGCCTCAACGTGTGAGGGGATACGCCTGTCCGAAGCGACGCGTGCCGGACATACGACTCGAAGATTCGTCTGATGCTCCGTGTCGTGATGCGCGCCCCTCGATGATTGAGCAGGAGCGCGTCTTCCGGTTCGAAGGGTCCTGATCGTTTTCCGAGTAGCATGAGTCGAACTGGCAGCCACGCCCGGATCGCCTCCTCGGCTTTCGATCCGAACGGGACGATTCGCTCTTTCGAGCCCTTGCCGCGCACCTTCAGAAGGCGTCCACGAAGGTCGATGTCATCGAGGTCGATTCCGACTAGCTCGCTGATACGCAAACCTGAGGCATAGAGCATCTCGAGCCATGCCCGGTCGCGAATGCCGAGCGGCTCATCGAGATCGGGCTGCTCGATGAGAAGGGTAACGTCCGTTGTCTGCAGAACTGCGGGGAGATGTTTCTCCCGCTTCGGAGTTGCTACCGCACGTGCCGGATTGGAAGAAACGGCACCTTCACGCATGAGGAATTTGAAGAATGAGCGAAGGGTCGACAGGTGACGTGCCGAGGATGAGCGGCTCAGTTTTCTCCGCCCGAGGTGTGCCAGATACGAACGGATGGCGAGTACGTCGATCGTGGACAGGTCGAGACTTTCACGAGAGGTCGTGAGGTAGTCGTTCGTGAGGAAAGAGACGAACGATTCGAGGTCCTCACGGTAAGCAGTAACCGTATGGACCGAGACGTTGCGCTCGTAAGAAAGGTAGTCGAGAAAATCCACAAGCTCGCGATTCATTGAGTTCCGACCATTGTGCCATTCAAGTGGCGCCACGGCGCTCCATCTCCCTCTCCCTGAATCTCGGCAAACAAAGTCACCCCCGCGCTCACGCATCGACTCGCCCCAACCGCGCAACAATCGACAGAGAAGCAGGTGAGCCTGCTTTTTTCCTAGATGAGCTTTTGCTTTTGATAACGCATGTGTTCGGGATGTCTATGGTCTATACACGCGGGGAGAGGGTTAGGGGTGAGGGTCTTGCGCACAAGCAAGGATCGCCCCTGGCCCGAAGCGTCGAAACCGCAGTGCCGCACGAACGTTCCCGGTCTGATTTGAGGCTTCATCCCGAGGTCGACAGAGACCCTCACCCGCCGCTCGGCGCGGCACCCTCTCCGGGGAGAGGGGAGATTGGTGCGGACGTTTTTTCGCGAACCTCATCAACACCTTGAACCGGAACACCTTGAACCGGCTCCCTCCGCATGCTACGGTACCGCTCCCTCGGAGGCGCACCCCACAAATGTCTGAACCAACTCACGGCGGTCCCCTCAGGAAGACCCCTCTCAACGCTCTGCACCGCGAGCTCGGCGGGAAGATGGTCGACTTTGGAGGCTGGGATCTTCCGGTCCAGTACAGCGGCATTCTCGACGAGCACAAGGCAGTGCGCGAGCGCGTCGGTCTGTTCGACGTCTCGCACATGGGTGAGATCTCGATCAAGGGGGCAGAGTCGCTGAATCTGCTCCAGAGCCTCACATGCAACGATGTCTCAAAACTCGAGGATGGGCGTTGTCAGTACAACGGCCTTCTTTATCCGAACGGCGGTTTCGTCGATGACATCCTCATCTATCGAAACGGAGTCGAGGATTACCTCATCGTCGTGAATGCCTCGAACGCGGAGAAGGACTACGACTGGTTTGCGCGCGCGGGGCAGGGCATGGATGTTGAGATCGTGAACCGGAGCTCCGACTACGCGCAACTCGCTTTGCAGGGGCCTCTCGCCGAGGAGATCCTGCAGCCGCTGACTGAGCTCGATCTGCCATCGATCAAGTATTACCGCTTTGCTCATGGACGCGTTGACGGCATCCCCGCCCTTGTCTCTCGCACCGGCTACACCGGGGAGGATGGCTTCGAGATCTATCTGGCCCCCGATGAGGCGAGCGGCTTGTTCCGAACGCTTCTTGAAAAGGGGAAAGGATCGGGGATCGTGCCATGCGGACTCGGCGCACGTGACACGCTCCGGCTCGAGTCGAAGATGGCACTCTACGGGAACGACATCGACGACACGACGACTCCTCTCGAGGCCGACCTCGGGTGGATCGTCAAGCTCGACAAGGGAGCGTTCAACGGAAGTGATGTGCTTGCAAAGGAAAAAAACGAGGGCACCGCTCGAAAGCTCGTTGGATTCGAAATGATCGACCGAGGAATCGCGCGGCACGGACATACGATTGTCGACGGAGGCCGTGAGATCGGAGTGGTCACCAGCGGGACCCACTCACCGACATTGAAAAAAGCGATTGGACTCGCATATCTTCCGCCAGCCAGGTCGGAGCCGGGAGAGGAGTTCTCAGTTCTCATCCGCGACAAGGAGACGAGAGCGCGAGTCGTCCCCACTCCCTTCTACAAGAGACCGAAACGTTAAGGAGCATCATCTGATGACAACTGCAGAAGACAGCAGGTACGCCAAGAGTCACGAATATGTACACCCTGAAGGTGAGGTAGCGACGGTTGGCATCTCGGACTATGCGCAAAAGGAGCTCGGCGACGTCGTGTTCGTGGAGCTTCCTCAGGTCGGCACGCAGCTCGACTTCGCGGATGAGCTCGGCAGTATCGAGTCGGTCAAGGCGGTCTCGGAGCTGTTCTCGCCTGTTTCGGGAGAGGTGATCGAGGTGAATGAACTACTGACGTCGAAGCCGGAGCTCGTCAACACCGATCCCTACGGCGACGGCTGGATGGTCAAGATCCGGATGACGGCGCAGGATGAGCTGGACGATCTGATGTCGCCGGAAGACTATGAGGATTACACCAAGACCGAAGCTGCGGGACACTGAGTGTTCAGGGATGTGATCCCTGACCGGCGCACGGCTCAAGTACCGCGATGTGAAGAAGAAACGATGTGTCGTCCCGAGCGGGTTAACAGTGGGAACGCTGTTGAAGAAGTGATGACACGCGGCGGGACTCGCGCCCGAAGGGGCGAATCCCTCTCCCCGGCGGGGAGAGGGTGGTCGCGTAAGCGGCCGGGAGAGGGGCCGCGAGAGATACGAAGACCTCGCCCTTTTCGAAGGACTGGCGAGACTTTCACGCCCCTCTCCCTGCTTCGCTCCGCTCGCTTCCCTCTCCCCGCCGGGGAGAGGGATTACGCCGCTTCGCGGCTCAACGACG
>DATLXH010000052.1:0-14199 GCA_035576005.1 Thermoanaerobaculia bacterium
AAGCGACCGGGAGAGGGGCCGCGAGAGATACGATGACCTCGCCCTTTCCGACGGACTGGCGAGACTTTCACGCCCCTCTCCCTGCTTCGCTTCGCTCGCTTCCCTCTCCCCGCCGGGGAGAGGGATACGCCGCTTCGCGGCTCAACCACGTCAGTCAGTGAACCGGTGTCAGTAGAAGCGTCAGAACAGCGTGGGACGCCTGCGCTCACGAGGAGTTCATCAGAAGCCTGGGCGCAGGCTAATTGACGTTCGCGAACATGCGCTCGTTTTCGATCAGCCTGCGGGTCATTTCGTTCGCGTGAGTGCGAGCCGTGCTGATTCGCGAGATCCGATCCGGCTCGCGAAGAACCACGCTCACCTGAGCTCGTTTGAACAGTGCCATCGGATAGCCGGGGTCTGACGGCTTCACGCGATCGAGTGCCACCGCGGCATCCTGGAATCGTTTCGAGCTCAGATAGAGGACGCCGAGCTCGAGATCGTTTCGAAAGCCAGGGCCCTGTAGCGTTCGTGCTTTCTCGAACGCGGTCACAGCGAGTGCCGTGTTTCCAGCTCTCATGGCAAGCTCACCGGTATGAATGAGCTCAGATGGCGCAGGACTCTTCATCGATTCGGCTTTGACTCGCAGCTGCAGCGCTTCTTCGATTCGCCCCTCTCGTTCCCTCACCACCGCCAGTGCCTCGATGGCGGGCAGGCGGT
Source organism: Thermoanaerobaculia bacterium (assembly GCA_035576005.1). Classification (GTDB taxonomy): domain Bacteria; phylum Acidobacteriota; class Thermoanaerobaculia; order Gp7-AA8; family Gp7-AA8; genus DATLXH01. Next base: position 697 of record DATLXH010000052.1, read on the forward strand.
TCGGCGTCCTGGCGAGGACTCTTTCCAGCAGAGGTCCGGCGCGCTGCCACTCCCTGCCGCGTGAATGATGGAGAGCGAGATATAGAGGGACGTCGACCGAATCAGGAGCGATCGACTCCGCTCTCGTGAACGCGAGGAGCGCTTCCTTCTCATGTCCGAGGCGAGAGTGTGCGGCTGCCAGTCGGAGAGCAATTGCGAGATTGTAGGGATCTTTTTCCAGAACCTCGTTCAGGAGCGGAATGGCGCGCCGGAACTCCTCACGCACGACGAGAATCGATGCCCGGTCCAGCTCATGGAAGAGATGAACCATGTCGCGGGGACGGGGGGCGTCTGCTCGAACGACTGGTTGCGTATCAGAGCTCACGTAGCCCAGGCTCGCCAGCTGTCGTCGATCCTCGTCGCTCACACTGCCGGTATCCGTTGAGGCATCGAGCGAGGGAATGGGATAGTCGCGTAGAGCCTGGCGCAGAGGTCGCGACAGATCCGCGGTGGCGGACAGGTCGCGATTCTCGGCGGGATCGGCGACTACGTCATAGACCTCGAGTCTGCCAGCCTGAATCACCTTCTGACTTCCGGCGACCGCCATGATCTGTGGTTGCCAGCCGTACTCGAGAAATGGCTCCATCGCCTCGGCGAGCACTACCTCTTCGCCCGCGCGCAACAGACTGTTCTCCGTTTGAATCCCTGCCCAGTCGAGGATTGTGTGAAAGATTCGTCGAATGCTCACCGGTGAGTCAGACGTGCCATTCTCGACACGCGGACCTGAGACCAGCAGCGGTACGCGCATCACTCCCTGATACAGAAGCTTGCCGTGTTCCGCCTCGCCATGTTCGCCAAGAGACTCTCCGTGGTCCCCGGCAATGATGATTGCCGTGGGACGCCCGCGCTGATTTTCAAATGCGGCCACCAGTCTTCCGAGTTGATCATCCATCGCGGCAATCTCGCCCAGGTATGGGTTGCCGGGGTAGCGGCTGCGAAACGGTTCTGGCGGCTCGTACGGTTCATGCGGGTCGAAGAGGTGGACCCAGAGGAAGACGGGCTGAGGGGCCTTCACGTGAAGCCATGAAAGCGCCCGGTCCGTGGTCGCCCGAGAGCTCCGCTCGGCGCGACCATTCTCGCTCTCGTCGTCATACTGTTCGAATCCTCGGGCGAGGCCGAAACGACGGGCCAGCGGGAAAGCAGAGACGAAGGCGGCGGTGCGGTAGCCAGCATCGCGGAGACGCTCCGCCACGACGGGATGATGGGCAGCCAGGAAGCGGGAGTTCTCGTGAACGCCGTGTGCGGCCGGGTAGAGACCGGTCATCATCGAACTGTGAGACGGGAGGGTCTGCGGAACCGTCGCGTATGCCTGCCGGAAGTTCCGAGCTTTCTTCGCGAGGGTGTTGAAGGCAGGAGTGGCGATCCCTTTTGCGTCGGGTCCGATGGAGTCGGCTCGCGTTGTGTCGAGGGTGATCAGGAGGATCGACGGCTGGAGGATAGCTTCCGGAGGTGGTGACGAGGGTTGCTCCTGCGCGCAGCCGATGACTGCGAGCAGGGTCAGCACGACCATCCGGAAACGCTGTAGCCCTCCTGATCTGTTCGGTTCGCTCGTCATGTCTATAGTTTCTGGCGCCGATGAATCTTCTTCGCACTAAAGGGAGAATGTCTGATAGTGGCAAGGCTGGAAGATTTTTTACCATGAAAGAGACGATTCGTCCCGGCTTAGTGTCGCGGCGCTGGAGAGGGACCCTCACGCGGTGCCACCCTCGCCCGCCGGGAGAGGGGAGCGGGGCCGCATGTCTCAGAGAGGACGGTGATCTGTGCTGAATTACATCTGGTTTGCTCTCATGGCGATCGCGTTGATTTTCGCCGCGGTCAATGGAACGGCGGCAGACGTCTCGAAGGCGGCGATTGATTCCGCAAAGACGGCCGTGGAGATTTCAATAGGACTCGTCGGAGTGATGACGCTCTGGCTCGGGATCATGCGGATCGCCGAGGCTGCGGGTCTGGTGAATCTCGTGGGTAGGCTGTTGAGTCCGGTCCGGCGAGTCCTTTTCTCGGAGGTTCCCAAAGACCACCCGGCGGTCGGCGCAATGACGCTCAATATCGCGGCGAACATGCTGGGACTGAACAACGCAGCGACGCCGTTCGGGATCAAGGCCATGGAGGAGCTCCAGACGCTCAACCCTGATCCCGAGACCGCGTCCAACGCGCAGGTCATGCTCATGGTTGTGAACACGACCGGTGTGCAGCTCGTGCCGGCGACCGTCATCGGAATTCTTTCAGCAGCAGGCGCCGTCCAGCCTACCGCGATCATCAGCACGACGCTGGTCGCAACGTTCATCGGAACGGTGGTGGCAGTGGTGAGCGCCCTCATCCTGCAGCGATTTTTCCCGGCACCGGTTCTGGCGCTCGATTCAGGCGGCGTTTCAGGCGATGCCGACAGCGGAACGACCGGAAGTAATCGATGATCCGCGCTCTTCTCGATCAGGTCTCGCTCTGGGCCATTCCAGTGCTGCTCGTAGGGATACCGCTGGCAGGTCTCATACGTGGCGTGAAGGTGTACGACGTGTTTATCGAAGGTGCGAAGGAGGGTTTTGGCGTTGGTGTACGGATCATCCCGTTCCTCGTGGGGATTCTCGTCGCGATCGGTATGTTCCGGGCGTCGGGTGCGATGGATATGGTTACGGCAAGCCTGCGTCCTCTTCTGAGTGCCGTCGGCTTTCCGCCTGAGCTCTTCCCCCTTGCCGTCATGCGAACGCTATCGGGCAGTGGATCGCTCGGCATGACCACCGACCTGATCAAGACGCATGGACCTGATTCGCTCCTCGCACGCATTGCGGCGACGATGTACGGCAGTTCCGAGACGACGTTCTACGTACTGGCTGTGTACTTTGGAGCCGTAGGAATTAAGAAAACCCGGCACGCCATCCCGGCCGCATTGATCGGCGATGTCGTGGCAGCGGTTGCGGCAGTGGGGATCTGCGTCTGGATGTTCTGAGAGAACCACGACACGATCTGGTAGCACAGCCCACGAAATGTCTGACTCGAGCGGGTTAACAGCGGGAACGCTGTTGAAGAGTGATGACACGCCTCTCCCTGCTTCGCTCCGCTCGCTTCCCTCTCCCCGCCGGGGAGAGGGATTACGCCGCTTCGCGGCTCAACGACGTCAGACAGTGACCGGTGTCATCGGAAGCCATTTGACAGCGGGTACGCTGCACCCAAGCTCGGGACGACACATCGTTTCTTTCTCTCAGGCGCAGCGCACCCGCTGTTAAATGGCGCGGGATGACAGCCGCGTCGCCGGTTAGTGTCCGGAGATTCTCGTTGCTAAGCCACAGGCCCCGTGCTGCTCGGTTCGTCTGCCGAGGGGATCGGGCCGGATGGTCGTGATGCCAGCCATACGAGTGCCCCGACGGTCAGGGCGATTGCGGCCGCGATCAGATGTCTCTGCTTCAAAGTCGCGAAAAGGACAATCGAGATGAGCGTTCCGAGCACCGGGACGAGCAGACCACCCGGCACCTGGAAACCCTCAGAGAGTTTGCGCAATCGCGGGACGGCTGCGCAGGTGAAGAGATACGTAGTCATTCTCGCAACGGCTGACAGCGCAGCGAGCTTCGCGAAGGAGCCTGCGAGAGCGAGGGGAATAGCGATCACCAGGAAGACCAGGATGGCAACATACGGTGTCTTGAAGCGGTCATGTACCTTGCTCAGCACCGCGAGCCGCGGACGCCCCAGGGAAAGGGCGTACAACATCCGTGAGCCCTCCAGCATGGTGCCGGAGTTTGTACCGAGCATCGAGATCACCGCGCCGACTGTGATGATCGTGGCGCCCGCGGTTCCCATGAGTACCGCTGCGGCATCCGCGATCGGAGTTGAAGTCGACGAAAGGTCGGGAAGGGCGGACATCGCCGCGAGTTGCGCCAGTGAGTACGCGACTGCGATGGCCACAATCCCCGTCAGCAGGGCGAACGGAACGTCCCGTTTCGGATTCTTGAACTCTCCAGCGGGCACGCCGAGGTTCTCGAAGCCTGCGTACGCGAAAAGGAGAAGAAGCGCAGCTTCACTCCAGTCGGTTCCGGGTCCGGGGAGCTGCATCGAAGCGGGGAAAGGATTGGTGCGGAATGCCACGAGCGCCACGATGATGAACGCGATCAGAGGAAGCATCTTTCCCCACGTGAAGAGGAAGATCGACGCGGCGCCGTAGCGGATACCGCACAGGTGAATTGCAGCGATAATCAGGAGGCTGCCGACGATGATGATGGTTCGTCCCGATCCTGATCCGACCTCGGGGAACAAGCGGGCGAGTGCCACTACAAATCCGTTTGAGAGCGCGGCAAGGGATGTTATCCGCGCCAGAGAGTTCATCCATCCTGTCTCGAATCCGATGAAGTCCCCGAAAGCTGTCCTCGCGTAAAGGTAAGCACCTCCCGGTTCACTGAAATGGCTCGATGCTTCAGCGAAACAGAGAACGAGGATGAAGACGGGAATCGAGAACAGGAGCGGGGCCCACAAAGAAAAAGGACCGAGCAACTTGAAGGATTCGGAGGGCAGGAGGAACACGCCGCTCCCGACTACCCCGTTGATACACATCATCACGAGGCCCCAGAAACCGATCGCGCGTACGAGCTTTCCCGTCGATGCGGGACTTCCGGAGGGCTGGGTGGAATCGCTCAGAGTCGTCACCTCATTTTCAGTCAATCAATGTGCGCTGTTTGTGACGGTTCTACTTACCTTGGCCTCGCAAGACTTTTCCCGGCAACGCGCCAGTCATCCGATCGCTTCGGAGGACCGGGACACCATTTACGATCACGTCGCTGATGCCGACCGAGAAGTGATGGGGATCCTCGTACTTTGACACATCAAGCAACCTGGCCGGATCGAAGACGATGACGTCTGCTTTCATACCTGGCCGGAGGATTCCGCGATCGTAAATGTTTACCCGCACGGCTGCCTGTGAGGTCATCTTACGAACGGCTTCTTCCAGCGAGAACAATTTCTCGTTACGAACATAGTGTCCCGCGACTCTCGGGAACGTGCCGTACGCCCGTGGATGGGCGCCGGCCTCTTTCCCCGCGCCTACAACCGCACCCGAATCCGCTCCGACCGAGACCCATGGTTGCTTCAAGGCGTACTGGACATCGGCTTCGCTCATGCTGAAGTAAATCGCACCCGGGGACGACTTGTGACCGGAGAAGAGTCTCAGCAGCGCTTCGACAGGAGTGGTTCCCATCATCGACGAGATCTCTTCGAGAAACTTCTTCTCATACAGCTCCAGTTCCGGCACCGAGATCCGTGAGACGAAGATCCCGCGCTCACCTCGAGCGTCAACCTGGTTCTGCAGCTCAACCTCGATCTTCTGCCGCTCTTCGGGCTGCTGCAGACGCTGCAGAAAGGCGCTGTATCCTCCCTCGAGTGCCCAGCTTGGAACAAGCACACTCAGGGAAGTTGACGACGCGATGTAGGGGTAAACATTTGCTGAGACGTCGAGCCCTGAATCCCTGGCGGCCTGGATCCGTGCGATCACCTCGGGCATACGGCCCCAGTTCTGTTTCTTCCCGACTTTTAAATGCCAGATGTTGACCGGGATTCCTGCTTCCCTCCCGATCTGAAAGGCCTCATCTAACGCAGAATCAATCCGGTCTCCCTCATCACGGATGTGCGTAAAGTACATCCCGCCATGTCTGACTGAGACCCTGGCCAGTCGAACAATTTCTTCTGTCGTTGAGAACACCGCTGGGATGTAAATGAGTGAGGTAGACAGTCCGATGGCGCCCTCTCTCATGGCCTGATCGACGATCTGCTCCATCTGCACCAGCTCATCTTCGGTCGCCTGACGATCGACGCTGCCGATCACCATCGACCTTGGATTGGACGCTCCGACGAAAAACGCGAAGTTGATCGCGCTGCCGCCTTTTTCCACGACCTTCATATACTCGCCGAGCGTTCTCCATCTTGGAATGTCGGTCGGATCGGCTCGAAGGCGATCGGCCACATTTTTTTCACTGATCGGACCTGGCGAGTGCCCTTCACCAGTTACCTCGGTTGTCACGCCCTGACGGACTTTTCCTTCGAGTCGTGGATCGATCAGTACCGAGTTTTGTGATTGCCCAAGAAGGTCGATGAAGCCTGGGGCGACAACCTGATCGCGCGCATCGATCGTGATTGCAGCGGTCCGCTGCTCGAGATCGCCAATCGCGGTGATGACGTCTCCCTTAATCCCGAGGTCTCCGCGGAAGGAGGGAGCGCCGGTCCCGTCGATGATCCGACCATTGATGATCCTGATGTCGAACTGCGCTTGTTGTGAAGGCATCGGGGTTGTCCTGCATCCGGAGATGAGCGTTGAAAACGAGAGGCATGCGAGCAGGAGCCCTCGATGACGAGAAAAAGCATGAACGAAGAACGCAGAACGCAGAACGCAGAATTTTGAAACTCGCGCCAAGCGAATGTGCTGCACATTCTTCGTTCGTCGTTCTGCGTTCTGCGTTCTTCGTTCAGCATTCCACGTCATAGTTGCCCCTTCATGAGGTCTTCGTACGTCTGTCGATGTCTGATGAGCCGCACCTGGTCGCCGTCCACGAGGATCTCGGGGGGAAGCAGGCGAAGATTGTAGTGCGAGGCCATGGAGAATCCGTACGCGCCGGCATCGCAGAAGGCCAGAAGGTCGCCTACTCTGGTCGGCGCCAGACAACGCGGGGTAGGGCCGTTGATGTCACGGGTGAAGACGTCGCCAGACTCGCATATGTTTCCCGCAACGATTCCCTGGTCCTGAGGGAGACAGTCGATCTCGTACGACGCTCGAAGCCACCGATCGTCACCGCGCGAGGCATTGAGGATGTGGTGATAGGCGCCGTACTTTGAAGGACGCGCAAGGTGATTGAACCCGGTGTCGCAACCGATCCAGCTGTAGCCCGAACTGATGCGAAGAGCCGTGACCCTGGCGACGAGCGTGCCGGACTGCCCGACGACGTAACGACCCGGTTCCAGAATCGCCATCAGGTTCCGCGACCTCAGAGTCTCCCCAGCAATCCGTTCGAGCTCTCTCCCGTACGATTCGAGGTCGAAGTCGCGGTCACCAGGGGCGTACGGAATCGACATGCCGCCGCCGAAATTGATCCACTCGAGATCTCTGAAATCGTTACTGGTCTCGACGAGGATCCGCGCTGATTCGAGAAGTGGAGCGATGCCGTCGATCCCCGAGCCGATATGAGCATGCAGCCCTACGACCCGCAGTCCGCCTGATTCGGCGACCATCCGCAACGCTTCGACTTCGCCGAGAGCGATGCCGAATTTCACTCCGAACCCACCCGTGACAACGTCTCGATGATGTCCGGCGCCGACGTCAGGGTTGATCCGGATGGCGATGGGGTTGGGCATCTTCAGGCGAAGACAGCGATCGATCTCCGACATCGAGTTGATGTTGATCACGATCGAGGGATCGAGAAGAGCCGCGAGGTCGTCGTCGGAGACATTCGAGCAGGTGAACCAGATGCGATCGGCTGGCAGACCGGCGCGCTTTGCGAGGAATACCTCTCCAGGAGAGACCGCGTCGACTCCGAAGCCGCTCCGGCAAAGCAGGTCGAGGATCGCTACATTGGCGTTCGCTTTCATTGCGTAAAAAGGGCGGAAGGGGATCGCGCGGAAGGAGCTCTGGATGCGGGCGATCTGGCGCCGGATCACATCCGCTTCGTAGACATAGAACGGAGTGCCGAATCTCTCGGCGAGATGAGCCGTGCTGACGTTGCCGACCTGAAGCACTTGATTTTCGAAATGCATGACGGAAGTTGCGCAGTGTCAGGGATTGAGCCGACGGAATCAAGCGGAACCGCGCTTCGCGGCAACTATGTTAGATTCAGCCATGCGTCAGTATCTCGATCTCCTGCAGCACGTGAGGGCTCACGGAGTCGACAAGAGCGATCGCACAGGAACGGGAACCAGAAGCGTCTTCGGCCATCAGATGCGGTTCGATCTGGAGAATGGATTCCCGCTCCTGACGACAAAAAAACTCCATACGAAATCGATCATCCACGAGCTGTTATGGTTTTTGAAGGGCCATACCAATGTCGCGTACCTCAACGACAACGGCGTGACGATATGGAACGAGTGGGCCGATGAGCAGGGAGAGCTCGGTCCCGTTTACGGCTCTCAATGGCGCTCGTGGCCCGCTCCCGATGGGTCGAGCATCGACCAGATCAGTCAGCTGATCGACCAGATCCGGAACAATCCCGACTCGCGACGACACATCGTCAGTGCGTGGAACGTCGCGGAGATCTCGAAGATGAAGTTGCCGCCCTGCCACGCACTTTTCCAGTTCTATGTCGCCGAAGGGCGGCTCTCCTGTCAGCTTTATCAGCGTAGCGCCGACATCTTTCTCGGAGTTCCTTTCAACATCGCATCCTATGCGCTCCTCACGATGATGGTGGCGCAGGTATGTGGATTGAGAGCTGGCGATTTCGTTCACACACTCGGCGACGCGCACCTTTACGCCAACCACTTCGATCAGGCAGATTTGCAACTCACCCGGGAGCCGCGGGCGTTGCCGACTCTGAGAATCAACCCAGCGGTCACTTCGATCTTCGAGTTCGATTACTCCGACTTCCGGTTCGACGGCTATGACCCGCATCCCAGCATCAAAGCGCCAATCGCCGTATGACGATTTCACTGATCGTCGTGATGGAAGAGAATCGCGTCATTGGACGCAACAACGAGCTGCCGTGGAAGCTCTCGCCGGACCTCCGAAGATTCAGGCAGCTGACCATGGGGCATCACCTGCTCATGGGGCGGAAGACGTTTGATTCGATTGGTCGCCCTCTTCCTGGAAGGATGACCATCGTCATCACTCGCAACAACGCGTTCCATGCCGCCGGTGTGACAGTGGTTCCTTCGCTGGAAGACGCGATCAAGGTCGCGCGGGATGCGGGTGATGACGAGATTTTCGTTGCCGGCGGTGGTGAGATCTTTTCGCAGGCGATTCCTCTGGCCGATCGCATGTACATCACGCTGATCCTTGCAGCAGTCGAGGGGGACGTTCACTTTCCGGACTACGACCCGGAATCATGGACGCTGATTGCAAGTGAAGGACCGCTGACGGACGACAAGAGCGGGTTGAGCTACACGTTTGTTACATACGATCGCAAAGTCGCTCCTTGAGCATTGCGGACAATCCACGGACGACCCTTGACGCATGCCAGAGAGCTCAAGCATGCGAGAGCCCTCAACCCCCGCCCACACGCCCCAGACTGCTAACGACGCCGGTCGAACTGATGACTGAGCCGCGAAGCGAGCGAAGCGAGGCAGGGAGAGGGGCGTGAAAGTCTCGAGAGTCCGTCGGAAAGGGCGAAGTCTTCGTATCTCTCGCGGCCCCTCTCCCGGTCGCTGACGCGACCACCCTCTCCCCGCCGGGGAGAGGGACTGAGCCCCTTCGGGGCGCCCGTCCACGTCGTGTGTCATCACCTCTCCACAAACCGTCTCACGCTTGGGATGTCCCTCGTGTGTTTCTCAGACACAGCACTCACGCACATGCAGTCCGAGGTGCCACCATCAAAGGCTTGGTAGGATGCGCCTCGCTTGAACGAGCCGACGCCAACTCCCGCTCCCGCCGCCCGGGGATACCTCCAGCTTTTGCGAGAGAACCGTGATTTTCGTCTCTTGTATCTCGGCACGCTGATCAGTCTCGGCGGCGACTGGTTTCTCACGGTGGCTCTGCTGGATCTCGTCCTCGATCTGTCCCGGTCGGCAACGCTGGTCTCGGTCATGCTCGTTTGTCAGACACTACCGATCTTCGCCGCCACTCCATTTGCGTCGAGCCTCGTAGACAAGGTCGATCGCCGCAGGATCATGGTGACGGCAAACTTCATTTCCGCCGGCGCAGCGCTGCTTCCACTCCTGTCGACACGATCCGAGCTCCTGGTGTTCGCATACCTCGGTGTGATTGTGATTGCGGTCTGCTCTGCCTACTTCGAGCCGTCTTCGCAGGCCGCGCTTCCGAACCTCGTATCCGCGGTCGATCTGCCTCGGGCCGGAGTCCTCATGGGATCGACATGGGGAACGATGCTCGCGGTGGGTGCCGCGGTCGGCGGCCTTGTGACCGTGACGCTCGGCCGCCGAGTGTCGTTCGTCGTCGATTCACTCAGTTTCCTGTTGTCGGCCGCTCTGCTCCTGCGGGTGCATGGCAAGTTCGCCGAGCCCCGTGACGTTTCAAAGGAACATCCCTCGCTGATCAGATCGCTCCAGGAGACGCTCGCCTTTGCACGCTCCCATCCTCGGGCGCTCGGTCTGCTCGTGTCGAAGACTGGTTATGGAATGAGCGCCGGGATTCTCACAATGCTCAGCGTGTTTGGTAAGGAAGTCTTCCGGGCAGGCGCGTTCGGAATCGGCGCACTCTACGCCGCGCGCGGGATCGGCGCGCTCATAGGTCCGTTCGTGATCAGGGCGGTTGCGCGAAACGACGATCAGCGCTACAGAATGATCTCGCTTTGCGGAATCATTTTCGGCTGCGGCTACCTTGGACTCGCACACTCTCAATCCCTTCTTGTCGGCGCCATGGCAATCGGCATCGCACACCTCGGCGGGGGTGCGTCGTGGATGACATCGACCTACGGCTTGCAGAGAGAGGTCCCTGACTCGATCCGTGGACGCGTGTTCTCGGCGGACTACGGTCTATTCACTCTGACGATGAGCGTCTCCTGTGTGGTCGCAGGCCTTCTGGCCGACCGATTTGGTCCTGTGGCGGCGACCTCGGGACTTGCCGCGTTGTCAATCGCCTGGGCAGTCGTTTGGGGGCTTGCGACGTGGAAGCTGTGGGTGAAGGGCGAGGGCAGCGTGTAGGACAGACACTCTTGTCTGTCCTACATTTGTTTCTGCTAGAGTCCCGCGTCCATGATCGTTCGTTCGTATCGAGGTAAGACTCCGAGAATCGGTGCGCGGGTATTCCTCGCGGAGAACGTCACATTGATTGGGGATGTCGAGATCGGCGACGACAGCTCGATCTGGTACGGAACCGTGCTGCGAGGGGACGTTTACCCGATCAAAATCGGAGCGAGAAGTAACATCCAGGACAACTGCACTCTTCACGTCACAAACAGCCGGTGGGCCATAGAGATCGAAGATGAGGTGACTCTGGGTCACGGTGTCATCGCTCACGGTTGCACGATCCGGCGAGGGTCTCTGATAGGAATGGGCTCACGGATCCTCGACGGGTCTGAGATCGGAGCACGCAGCCTCATCGGCGCGGCAGCTCTGGTTACCGAAGGAATGTCCGTTCCGGCAGGGTCGCTGGTTCTCGGATCTCCCGGGCGGGTCAAGCGGCCCCTCACTGAAGAGGAGGACAAAGGCCTCGACGGTTACTGGAAGAACTATCTGGAGTACAAAGAGCATTATCTGGCGGAGTCACCGGGCTCTCACCTTTCACTTCTGCAGAATGTGGCGGTCGAGGGTTCCAGGGGAAACGAACGATGACAACGAGCCAACGCACCTACGCCGGGACGCTTCGCAACAGTCACCTGGGTAGCCAGGTTGAGCTGTCCGGATGGGTCCAGAAGCGGCGGGACTTTGGTGAGCTGATCTTCATTGATCTTCGCGATCGCTCAGGGCTCGTCCAGATTGTCGTCGACCAGAATCGCCTGTCTGACGAGGCGACCTTGCATGCGGCGAGAGAGCTTCGTTCCGAGTTCGTCTGCCGTATTCGTGGAGAAGTGGTTGAACGCTCCGGCGATCGGAGAAACGCGAACATGCCGACGGGAGACGTCGAAGTCCTCGCCTCTTCCATCGACATTCTCAATCGTGCTGAGACTCCACCTTTCTCCATCGAGGACGAAGTAACCGCGTCGGAAGAGCTGCGCCTCAAGCATCGCTATCTCGATCTTCGTCGTCCAGCCCTCGCAAAGAATTTTATTCTTCGCGATCGAGTGTCATACCTCGTTCGCGACTACATGCATCGCAACGAGTTTCTCGAGATCGAGACACCGATACTCACGCGCTCCACCCCTGAGGGCGCGCGCGACTACCTCGTGCCTAGCCGCGTGAGCAAAGGGAGCTTCTATGCACTGCCGCAGTCACCTCAGCTCTTCAAGCAGCTATTGATGGTGTCCGGCCTCGATCGTTACTACCAGATCGCGCGTTGCTTTCGCGACGAGGATCTCAGGAGCGATCGACAGCCGGAGTTCACGCAGATCGACATCGAGGCATCGTTCATTGACGAGGAGTTCGTGATCGGTCTGATCGAAGGTCTGTTCGCTGAGATCTTCCCGGAAGCGGGCATTCCGGTGAGTGTTCCGTTTCCCCGGATGACGTGGCACGAGGCGATGGATCGCTACGGCATCGATCGTCCCGACACGCGTTTCGGCATGGAGCTCGTGAATCTGGATCAGGTCGCGAGGGGGATTGCGTTCGAACCCTTCAAGGCCGCGTTGGAAAGCAATGGCACAGTGCGGGCGATTGTGGTCAAGGGACGGTCGAACTTCTCGAGGAAGCGTATCGACGAGTTGACCGAGACCGCCAAATCGTTTGGTGCGGGCGGATTGATCTGGATCAAGTTCGATGCGCAGCCCACGTCTTCGATGAAGAAGTTCCTGACCGACGCGGACTTCGACTCGCTCAGAATCACTCTCGGCGCGTCCGATGGAGATCTCGCCCTTGTCGTTGCCGGCCGGCGTGCCGTGGTGTTCGACGCTCTCGCGAATCTCCGAATCAAGATCGGGCGGGAAGAAGGATTGATTCCGGAAGAGACGTGGAACTTTTTATGGGTCACCGATTTCCCTTTGTTCGAGCTTGATGAGGAAAGCGGGCGGCTTTACGCTCGGCATCATCCGTTCACGTCGCCGGCCGTCGCTGACCTCGACCGACTCGAGACTGATCCCGCCAACGCACTAGCGCGGGCGTACGACGTCATCCTGAATGGTCTCGAACTGGGCGGCGGCAGTATTCGGATTCACACCGCAGACGTGCAGTCGAAAATGTTTGAGGCGCTGGGGATCGGAGCGGAGGAGGCACGCGAGCGATTCGGGTTCCTGCTCGAGGCGTTCCGCTTTGGCGCTCCACCGCATGGTGGGATTGCTCTCGGACTCGACCGGATGATCATGCTGATGGCCAGGGCGCAGTCGATCCGGGACGTGATCGCGTTTCCGAAGACAACCCGAGGTCAGGATCTGATGACGGAAGCGCCCTCGACGGTCGACGCTGCGCAGCTGAAAGAGCTGGGGCTGGACGTGACGAAATAGAAGCTTGCGAGGTCCCTCGCACCTGCCATCCACACGCCCAGGCTTCTGATGACACCGAGGTTTTAGGGGGCGCGTCGGCCCGACTGGTCTTGTCCCATGGATGGCCCTGAAGGGGCCGAAGAGGGTAGCCGGTGGCTGAGCGCGTAGCGATGCCACCGGTCTCTCGCACCGGCCAGCTCGCACCCCGGCAGGGGTGCAAGAAGCTTCTGGCACCCCTGCCGGGGTGCATGAGTGTTTCTGCACTCCGGTCCGGTGGCATCGCGCTCCGCGCTCAGCCACCGGCTACCCTCTCGCTGCCCCTCCCGGG
>DATLXH010000053.1:0-23599 GCA_035576005.1 Thermoanaerobaculia bacterium
ACGACGCAGTTACGGTCAGCTTCAGTCAATGAACGTTTGACCAGAAAGGACTTTCACCCTTCTGCTCGCGTGCGCTTTCGGGCGCACCTCCCGGTCGCTTACGCGACCACCCTCTCCCCGCCGGGGAGAGGGATTCGCCCCTCCCATGGTGCCATATGGACGGTACGCCCAGGTCCTTCCCCCTCTTAACCGCACAGCATAGTTATCGCCTACAATCAACGAACCGTGATCACCCTTCAGAAGCGAAACCTCGTTCTCGGCTGCGTCCTTGCGCTCCTCGGCACAACCGGACTTCTCTCAGCGCAGTCGATCTTTACCGTCGCTGGCGGCGGCACCGACGACGGGAAGCTCGCCACGGAGCTCAACATCGACCCGCGTGCGCTGCTCTTTGATTCGACCGGCACGCTCTATTTCTCGGAGGTGTCGGGCCGGGTCAGGAAAATCGATCCCGCCACGCGCAAAGTTACGACGATCGCCGGCAACGGTGCCGGCGGGTTCAGTGGCGATGGAGGAATCGGTCCGAACGCCACCCTCAAAGAACCGCATGGGATCGCACGCGACGCGGCCGGGAACCTTTACATCGCGGACTACGGCAACAACCTGATCCGCCGGGTCGACACGAACGGGATCATCACCACCTTCGCAGGTGGGGGCATGCAGCCGTCAGGCGAGATCGGCGAGAACGTGGTGGCGACAAAAGCTGTGCTGTCGGGACCCTGGGGCATGGTCATTGACCGCGGCTACCTCTACTTCACCGAGCTCAACTTCGATGGAAGTCGCATCCGTCGCATCAAGCTCGACACGCAGATCATCGAGACCTACGCCGGGCCGAAGGATATGAGGGGTCCGGGGTTTGCCGGCGACGATGGCCCGGCTTCCTCCGCGAGATTCGATGGCCCCCTCGGCATCACAGCGGACGCGGCGGGTAATCTCTTCATTTCGGATTCCGTGAACCAGCGGATTCGCAGGATCGAGCTCGCGACAGGCACGATCACCACATGGCTGATGCTGGACGCCCGCCCGTTCGGTCTGGCGCACGATCGCAATGGTCATCTCATCGTTTCCCTCGACGATGGCTCGATCCGCAGGGTCGACAAAACCACCCGCGAGGTCACGACGCTCCGACGCAATCTGTATCTGCCACTGAGCGTCGCCGTCAATTCCGAAAACAATATCTTTTACTTCAACCTCTCCCCAGCCCTCATCTTCCGACTCGATCCTCAGGGAAATGAGACGATCTATGCGGGCGGAGGGAACTATGTCGGGGATGGACTGCTCGCAGTGTCCGCCATCCTTCACCGACCCAACGGCGTGGCGCTCGATAAGGCGGGAAATCTCTACATCGCCGACAGCAGCAACAATCTTCTAAGGCGCGTCAGCAAAGACGGCCTCATATCCACGGTGGCCGGCAAGGTGGGTTCCTTCTACGTAGACGACCAGGAAGGAAAGGACGCGAAAGATGCGGTAGTCGGTGGCATCCTCGATGTCGCCATCGACTCTGTCGGGAACCTCTACACTGCAGATCCACACAACAATCGCGTCTGGAAGATTGACCTCGCGGGAAAGATCACGTCGTACGCGGGAAACCCCGATCCGAATAAAGGTCTGGCAGAAGGAAAGCTCGCCACGGAAGCCACCGTGCGTCCGACGGCGATTGCGTTCGACGCGCAGGACAATCTCTACATCACCGTCCCGACAGAGTTTCGCGTCCGCAAGGTCGACGCGAAAACGAAAATCATCACTACTGTCGCCGGCAACGGCATGGAAGGATCACTGGGCGATGGCGGACCGGCCACGGCTGCTCAGCTACGCTCCCCGGATGGAGTAGCCGTCGATGGAGCGGGCAATCTGTACATCGCGGACTCGCTGAACGGGACGATCCGAAAGGTTGATCGGAGCGGAACGATCTCGCCATTCGCTGGTGGGGGCCAGCCGCCTGGCGACAGCAATGGCGACGGCCTGGCCGCGACCTCTGCACGGATGGCACCGGCCCACCTCGCCATCGATCGCGTCCGCAACACCCTCTTCCTGATCGATCGCGGAACGCAGCGGCTCCGGAAGATCGATCTCACTACGAACATCATTTCGACTGTCGCAGGATCCGCCAACTACGTCAACGAGACCGATTTCGCAGGGGACAATGGCGCCGCCACCGCGGCCAGACTGAACTTCGGATACGAGCTCGGCGGGGTTGCGGTCGATCCGGCGGGTAATGTCTTTTTCTCCGACACGTCCAACAATCGAATCCGCGCGGTTTTCGCGTGTGTGGATCTGACGGCACCGGAGCTCATCTCACCGGCCAACTCCGCTACCAACGTTGCCACGGCGCCCACGCTCTCATGGAGCAAGGTTCCCGGCGCCTTCCGCTATGACGTGTTCCTGGGACGAAATGCAGCCGACACCCGCATCGCGTCGGACGTAAGTGAGACCTCGATCAGTCCCGCCAATCTGCAGCCCTCTACTCAGTACGTATGGAAAGTGGTCGCAAAGGGGGACCCCTTCTGCACCCCACAGCGCACTGCATCCTCAGTGACGCGAACCTTCACGACGGGCGGGGTCTGCGCGGCCAGTCCGTTCAACCTCATCTCACCCGCCGATGGGGCCGACGTGCCTTCCTCCCCTGTGGATCTGGTGTGGGAGGCTTCGGCCGGTGCCGATAGCTACGATGTCTATCTGGGTTCTACCAACCCACCGACGCTGATCGCTTCCGGTGTGAAATCGACACGCTATTCAGCGGGCACTCTCACCGGGAGACTGTTCTGGCGCGTTGTTGCTCATGCATCGTGCGACGCGACGGAGACCTACTCTTCACCAATCCGGAGCTTCTCCGTTTTGCCCGGAACCGCAACCTGTGTTCCTCCTCCTCTCGTCATCACTCCGACGTTCCCGGCCCCGGGACAAACGGGCGTCGCCACCGATGTGACGCTCACGTGGACTGCGAGCGGTGCCGCTTCCGAGTTCGAGGTCTATTTCGGCACCACCTCGACGCCCCCACTCCTCACGACAGTCGCATCTTTAACGCAGCGAGTTGAATCACTCGCGCCTGGAACGACCTACTTCTGGCGGGTAGCCGGCAAGAGCAGCTGCCCGTCAGGCCCGGGTGGCACGTCTATCGTCTCGACATTCACGACTCGAACAGCGTGCGTAACCCCTGGCTCAACCAGAATCCTTTTCGTTCCAACCACCGTTGCCGCTGGCGCAACGTACACGGTCGTATGGTCACCCGCTGAGGGCCTCGAGAGCGATGGCGGCTATCTCATCGAGCGGTCGCTCTCGCCGTCATTCACGACGATCTTCGACAGTCAGATCGCCAGCTCCACCGCCGCTTCCTTTGTCGCAGAGTCGCCTGGTACTTACTTCCATCGTGTCCAGGCAATCTCGGGATGCGACCCTGCTCGCAGGGGCCCGCTATCGGAAGCGCTTCCTGTCAGCGTCGTCGCTGCCCGCGCAAACGTGATCTTCACCGTGCAGCCACAAGCGGTCGTCACTTCGCTGGGCGAGCGGCTCGAGGACAAATCGGGCAGCTTCACTCTCGAGAACGTCGGCAGCGACGCGCTGCAGGTGATCGTTGGGAGACAGGAGATCGACTCTGTCCCATTCTTCTCAATCGCGGATCCACAAGGAAGGGACGCAGCGTTCGTGACGCTCGAGCCGCGCCGTCCACGCACGTTCAACATTCGATACTCCGGACCGCCCAACAACACTTCCGGCTCGTATCAGGGAGTGGTGTTCGTAGCAGCAACAGGGCAGGGACTCGCGGTCACGCCGTACGCATTCGTCAATCTCAAGATCGGAGGGACCGCAGCTCCGGCGCCTCAATTCGTGATTGCGGGCACCGTTACAGACTACGCGGCATTTCCAGGTCACGCGGGCGACGATGCCGGGAGACGGCCGCTCGAGATCGGAATCCGAAACAGCGGCAGCACTCCGATGGAGCTCGCCGCAGAGATCGGACCCGAAGTGTGGCTGGTCCCCGAACCGTCATGGAATGCCCAGCCTGTGGCACCAGGCACAATACGCAACGTGAAGCTGTACACACAGCGGGCGCGCGCACCGAACGGGTCAGCACTGCCGCGATACACCTACTTCACGGTTCGTACTCGTGACGGTTCGTCGTCGCGGCTGCTCGTACAGGACAACGATCTTCTCGAGTCGGGGTCCGGCCGAACCTCGCGACTGCCGCTTTCATCGCGCTCATTCATCGTTCCCGAGATCCTCAGCCGCACCATCAGCGAGGGAAGACAACTGGTTTCCCGCTTGCGCCTGAGCAACGTCGGCAGCGACGCCGTCACAGTCGAACTGCTCTTCACTCCGTCGCAAAGTGATGGATTCAATCAGCAGGAGGTTGCCCGCGCGGTGGTTGTGGTCCCGGCAAACGACGTCGTCACGCTCACCGATCCACTCGTTCAGGTTTTCGGACGAAGCCGGTCCCAGCAGGGACAAGTCGAAGTTCGCGTGCCTCGGGAGAGGCTCGGACTCATCAGTGTCAGCTCCGCGCACGTGACCATTCCGGCAGCAGGCGGCTTCGTCATACCGACGCTCAATCGCGGGGAGGGTGCGCGCGTGAACGCACCTCACGTTCTTCTGGGATTCAGCTCGTCTGCCACGGTCCCGGCAGCTCTCGTACTCGTTGAGACGAGCGGAGCGGATCGCGCCACCGGACGCGCGACGCTATTCAATCAATCGGGCGACCGGATGGGTGAGACGAACTTTACCCTCCAGCGCTACGGCTACTCTCGTATCGAGGACGCGCTTGCCTCGCTGGGGAGTCCCTCTGCAGTAAGTGGCGATCGCATTGAAATCACGGTGGATTCTGGTGGTGGGTCAGTGACTGCTCTCGCGTTTGTGGGCGTGGCCAGCGGTGCCGTCAGCGTGAGCCGTGCAGTCAACGAAGCCGTCACGGCGTCGGCTCTTACGCAGGCATTCTGGAAGGGAATCAGCGCGACCGGTCCTGTCACGATCACGACGGTTGTTCCAATTCTTCCTGCGTCTACGACCGCGGGGGCCAAACCTTCATACCAGACCACCCTGACGCTCAGCGCCCCGCGCGGATCCGAGGCCCGGTTCGTGGTCCGGTTTCGTGACGCGCTGACGGGTGTCGGCGCTGCGCCGCAAACCATTACAGTGGCAGGCGGCGTTACCAGGACGTTCACCAACGTCATTTCCGAGCTGTTCAGCCTGCCTCCGACTGTCGCGGGGAGCGTCTTCGTCGATGCACCTTCGAACGGCAAAGTCTATGCGGTTCTCCAGTCCATCGCCGGCAGCTCTCCCCTGCCCGCGCCCTCCGGGGTCCTCGCACTTCCAACCACGTTATCCGAGTCGTTAACGAGTGCGCTCGGATCCGCAAAACGACCGCTCTTCGTCGAAGGGCTCGAGCAATCGATCGATCCAGGTCGTGGATCGCGTTGGAGGCTTCTACTCAATGAGCTGGCCGGCGCGACCGGATCGGTGAATGTTCGACTCTACGAGGCGGGCAACCGCACCCGACCGATCGCCGAGCGCGATATCCGAATCACTGCCTTTCAGCAGCTCGACCTCGACACTGTCTTTGCATCACTCGGACTTGATGCCGCAGACCGGAGAAAGGACCGGACGAACGTTCAATGCGTCGTCACGGCCGTGTCGGGATCCGCACGCGTAGCGGCATCGGCCGTGTCGGTCGACAACGTGACGGGCGATACGAAAGTCTTCGCGCTCGTCCCGAGTGTGGGATCCGCGACACCAGGCGTCAACCTCGTTACACCACTGTCTCCTAAGAGTGTAAACAGCAGGCGACGCGCAGTCGGGCGTTAGCCGGATTCTTCAATAGCGTCGCTCATCTCTCACCTGAATTTTTAGGGAGTCAGCCGGGTTGGTGTCGGCATGATGATTCCCTCAGCTGATGACCTCTCTCTTTCCGTGTCCTCGCCAGAGCGACTCGAAGCCGTAGAGGCAACCGGACTGCTCGACAGTCCCATGGAAGAGTCATTCGACCGCCTGACACGGCTCGCCGCGAAACTGATCGGTGCCCCGGTGACATTTGTTTCGGTGGTGGCCGCGGGGCGCGACTTTTACAAATCCTGCTTTGGCTTTCCCGAACCTCTCGCGACGGTACGGGAACTGAAGGGCACGACCTTCTGTCATTACGCGCTGATGTCGAAAGGGCCGCTGATCATCGAGAACACTCTCGATAATCCAATCTACCGGAACGTCCCGACAGTCGAATCACTCGGTGTACGTGCTTATCTTGGTGTGCCACTGATCGACGATTCGGGTCAAGCTCTCGGGTCTTTCTGTGCCATCGACTTCAAGCCTCGCCACTGGACTCCGCTCGACGTTGAGGTCATGCAGGAGCTCAGCGCATCGACCCTGCGTGAGATCGAGTTGAGGAGCGCTCTCGAAAAGCTCCGCGGTAGCGAAGAGCGCTTTCGCGCTGCCGCCGGTGCCGCATCCGACGTGATCTGGAGCTGAATCTCAAATCTGAAACTGTATGGGTGAGCGAGGGTTACACCCAATGTTTCGGTCATCCCCATGGCGATCTGACACTGGCGGACTGGGCTGAGCACATCCATCCGAATGTCCGCGAGCGCGTGTTGACGGAGATCGGAGGCACAGTCAACATGCCGGACGCAAAGGTGGAGATCGAATATCCGTTCCGCGATCACCAGCAACTCGACCACATGATCGTTCATCGCGGAGTACTGATGCGCGACCGGGCGGGGCGGCCGATCAAGTTGACCGGCGCTATGACCGACGTTACAGAGCGTCTACGCGCCCTCCGGCAAATCGAGGAGGTCAAGCGGGTTGTCGGGCTTGGCCAGGTTGCTACTTCGATGGCGCACGAATTCAACAATGTTTTGATGGGCATTCAACCTTTTGCGGAGCTCATCCCTCGCCAGGCCCCCGGCAACGTAGCGATCAAGGATGCGGTGACCCGGATTCAGCACACGATTGCCCGCGGGAAACGAATTACCGGGGACATCCTTAGGTATACACGAGAGACGAAGCCGGAACCGGTGGAAGTTTCTGCTAAGAGATGGCTCGAGCACCTCGAACGGGAAGCACGAAAAGTGATGGGAGATGCCATTGAGATGCGGTTCATCCCTCCGCCGTCGCACATTCAAATGTCGGCAGATTCCGAGCAGCTGACCCATGTGGCCATCGCCCTGTTGTTGAACGCCCGCGACGCTGCACGACCGGGTGGGCAGGTGGACGTTTTCACAACAGAAGACAGATCCTTCGAGCCTCCTTCCATCAAGGATCCCGCTTCCTATGTACACTTCTGCGTCAGGGATGATGGTGCGGGGATCGCCGAGACAGATCTCAACCAGATTTTCAACCCGCTCTTTACTACGAAACGCGGTTCTACCGGACTCGGTCTGACGGTCGCGATGCAGATCGTCAACGCGCACGGCGGGCAACTTTTCGTTGAGAGTGAGTTGGGGAAAGGATCCAAGTTTCACATGTTCATTCCTCGAACCCTGGACCGGGCGATCGACCTTCTTTAGGGCCGCTTCCGTCAGGACGGATGGGCCTTCTCAACCCGAGCTCCGATCCTCGGCTTCCTCCCTCTCTCAGCGACACAGGCGCCGAGTGATGCCTATCACCTCGACGCCCTCGTGATGAACGTCATCTCGGCGTACGAGCGTCTTACCGATGTCAACGGCGTCGTACCGCCTGGGTTCGAGACCTCGAGAAAAGGGTCGAAGATCGCCGCGCCGTCGGAGAGTTCGATCACGCGTCCCTCTCACCAGGGTTGGTAAGGCATCCCGCCCTTGCTTGCGAACAGGTCGGCAATGCTCCTAAACAGGAACGGCCAGCATCTCTGCTGGCCGTTCAACCGCTTGCAATTGGTTGCGGGGGCAGGATTTGAACCTGCGACCTTTGGGTTATGAGCCCAACGAGCTACCAGACTGCTCCACCCCGCGATAAGAATCTAAAGGCCTAGTTGCGAGACCCTGTGTTGGAAGGCGCTCCGGAGAACCGAGGGACCTGGAGGAGGATTCCCAAAACGGAGCCTTCGTTTGAAGAGTGCGCATTATCCCCGTCAGCAGTGACTCCGTCAAGGGACCTTTCTGCACCCGGCACAGTCAGGTTCGAGTTACCTGCCTGCTGGAGGAGTGACGACTTCGGGGGCCTTTTTCACGACTTCGAGGTCAAAAACGACATCGACGTCGTTCGCTACCATGAGGCCACCCTCGTCCATCGTCCTGCTCCAGCTGACCCCAAAGTCCTGGCGGTTGACCCTGGTCGAAGCCTTGATTCCCATGTGGACACCGCCGCGACCCTTGACCTGCGGGCTGATCGAATCGACCGTCAGGGTCACTGGTCTGGTCACGCCGTGCATGGTCAGGTCGCCAAGCACTTTGAGCTTGCCGCCCTTCTTGATTGCCGCCATGACTTTCTTTGATTTGAACGTGATCGACGGATATTTTTCCACGTCGAAAAAGTCGGCGCCCTTCAGGTGCTTGTCACGATTCGCATTGTCGGTGTTGATCGTCGCCGCATCGATGGAGACGTCTACGAGCGCGTTCTGTGGTTGCCTGGGGTCGCCCACGATCGTTCCCGAGACCATGCCGAAGCGGCCCGCAGCATCGGAGATCATCATGTGCCGAACCGAGAAGCGGGCACTCGAGTGAGCGCTGTCGATGGTCCAGGTGCCGCTCTGCGCGAGAGAAGCCGCGGCAGTGAGAAGTAAGAGTCCGAGTGAGAGTGAGAGTGATTTCGATCGCATGATTCCTCCGTTTCGTGTTGCGAACCGCGAACCGCGGCAAAACGTTCCTCGGCGCGCCTAACCCGCATTTCTCACAGACCTTTGTCGTGAGACGACGGAGAGTGGCTTGGATGCGAGGCGCCCGGCGATTTTGCGACGAAGGCATAGTCGACACTATGTAAAGGAGCGAAATTGACGTGCAACGAACGAGACAGGCCGCTATCCGTCGTCTCGCGGCGAAGGTCTGTGAGAAATGCGGGTTAACGCGGTTGGTCAGCGCCGGCGGACCTGGACCTCGAGCTTCGTCTCCCCTCGCTTCCCGTTTGAGTCGATCGTATGCGCAGTGACTCGCGCGATTGCGCTCTTGAACACAAGGTCGTTCGGAACCTCCTTCCTCTTTCGAAATGAAAAGCGCAGGAACTTTCCCGACCCGATCTGCACTGGATAGCCTCTGCCACTGATCTCGGTAGCTGGGAACTTCTGCGAGAAGAGAGTTACGACACCGAGCAGCGTGATGTCGACAGAGAAATCCTCGATCGTGACGTCGACTCCCCCCGTCTCACGCATGATGATGTCGAAGGGAAAGTCGTACGTTCGCCCTTCCACATGCTCGGCAAAGATCGGGTTGGGGCTGATTTCGAGGAGAAGTCTTCCCGCCAGCGGATTCCCTACCTCGCGCGGGAGTGTGCTGCAGGAAACTGAGAGGAGCAGCAGGGCGGTGGGGACAAAATAGTTGCTCAACTTCGCGTAGGGGGTTCGCCTCATGGCTGGCCAGAATGACACACGCCACGCCGCTTCGAATGACGAAACGTTCCGGAATCGCACTTCCCCCTTGACTACAGGTAACGCCCGGGATTAGCGTGAGCAAACCGTAAAAGTCCTGTCAACAATCTCTAGGAGAGCTCAATGTCTGTGAAGACTTCCCGCGTGATCTCACGATTCGGAGTAATACTGGCCGCGCTCGCTCTTTCCCTCACGCCCTTCATCGCGTCTGCGCAAACTGTCACCGGAACGCTTCAGGGCACTGTCGCTGACTCCGCCGGCGGCGCGCTGCCGGGTGTCACGGTCGTGATTCGCAGTCTCGACACGGGACTCGAGCGAGTCCTTGTAACCAATGGAAGCGGCTTTTTCAGTGCTCCGTTTCTCGCGATCGGCAGATATCGGGTGACGTCATCTCTTTCAGGATTCGGCTCGGTGGTCCGCGACCCGGTGGAAGTGACGTTGAACAGTACGACCGTCACCGATTTCGGGCTCGACCCGACGATGTCCGAGACCGTGGTGGTCTCGGCGGCAGCCCCGAAGATCAACACGGTGAATGCGGAAATCAAGGGGTCGCTCACGGCAGAGCAGATCATCGACAAACCGACGCTCAATCCGAGCAGCTTCCTCTCTCTGGCCGAGACTTTCGCCGGGTTCAACGACAACCCGACTGCCGGAGCGAACAACCCGACCACATCCTCAGGGTCGTCCGTGAACTTCAACGGCACCGGCTCGCGCGGTACCTCATTCCAGATCAACGGAGTCAACAACGACGACTCCTCGGAGAACCAGAACCGGCAGAGCGTCGCTCTCTCGACGATCAAAGAGTTCGTCGTACTGACGAACAATTTTTCGGCCGAGCACTGTTGCGCTTATGGAGCGGTGGTACTCGTACAGACCAAGCAGGGAACGAACGATCTCATCGGTGATGTCTACGGCTATCACCAGGACAGCACGTGGAACCAGAAGAGTTTCTTCTCCCGCAGTTCGCCGAAACCGAACAACAAGCGCGATCAGTACGGATTCACGGCAGGGTTCCCGTTGATCCGCGACAGGCTGTTCGGCTTCATGAGCTTCGAGCAGGTGGAGTTCGGCGGCACGCTCAATTACAGGCGCGACCTCTTTCTCGCCAGTGAGCTGGCGGGGCCGCGCCTGACTCGAGGAAATGACACCCCAGCAAACCGCGCCTTCATCGAATCGTTCATAAAACGATTCCCTACAGGCGCGGTCCCCAACGATCCGGGAAGCAACAGGACGTATGCAACCCTCCTCAACATCAATCGACCAGCCGAAGACTACTCGGCACGCCTCGACTGGAACATCTCTCAATCGAATCAGCTCACCTCGCGCTATCAGAGGAGCGCGCAGATTCTCGATGCAGACGACATCATCATCGGGGAGCAGGTCCTCCAGGACAACAAGCAACAGAACTTTGGCGCGCAATGGACCTACCTTTTCAACGATAGAACAGTCGGTGAGGCCCGCTTCGGGCTGGGCATCCGCGACACAAATGCCGACATCAAAGCTGGAAACGACACACCCATCATTCGTTTCGTCGGATCGCCGGTCGCAGGCTCGATCGTTGGCAATGCGGGATCGTTTCCCATCCATCGCGATCAGAATGACAAGCAGTTTCTCTACAACCTGACCAGTCTGCTCGGCAATCACTCGCTCAAGGCTGGCGTTGAGGTCAAACGACAGGAGCTCGACGACCTGGCGGACAGCAACTCCCGCGGAACATATTTCTTCCGTGCCGCATGTGGCGGGACGAACTACGCGAACGCATACCTTGCGTTCCTCGACGGTTGCGTCAGCAGTTATTCGAAGTCCTTCGGGCCGTTCTTTCTCGAGAACAGAATCAATGAGTCGAGCTTCTATGCGTCAGATCAATGGCGCGTACGACCAAGCCTGACCCTCGACCTTGGGGCGCGGTACGAGCGCGTCGATGCCCCAAAAGAGGCGAAGGGCCGAATCGACTACACGTTTGATGACAACAGCCACATCGATCCGCGAGTGGCCTTTGCTTACGTACCCGATTGGAAAGGGTCGTTCTGGAACAGGGTCACCGGAGGCCCGGGGAATTCTTCCATCCGCGGCGGCTATGGCGTCTATCACGGGCGACTGTTTCAGTCAGTGTTCTCGCAGAACGGTGTCAGCGTTCGTCAGAACCCGCCAAACTCACTGAACATCGGAAGAACAAACGAGACGAACATCTCCGATCCTACAAATGGATTCGTCTTCACTCCGGGACTGCCAACGATTCGGTATACCCCGGTTCAAATCGACCCTGAGCTCGGCATTCCCTATACGAATCAGTGGAGCCTGAGCTTCGAGCGGGGCGTAATGTGGAATTCCTCGATCCGCATCAGTTACACAGGCAACCAGAAGAAGGATCAACTGCGCTACTTTCTGGGGAATCTTCCCGTTACACCGGCTCAAGGGGGGATTGTTGTCGCGAATCATCCGCTCAATGCACCGTTGAGAGGGTTTCCTGATCTGCGAGGCGTGAAGATTGACAAGGTAGCAACCGATTTCCGCTGCGCCGGTACCGGTTTCTTCGGGCTCGTACCGACGGCGGACTGTCCCAACACGGTTCCAATCGGCAACAACGAGATCAGCCTCCGCGTGCCGCGAACGAACGAAAGGCGACCCGACCCGCGCTACTTCTCGACCCTGAATGTCAGCAACCGCGGAGACGGCGACTACAACGGCATGCAGCTGGAGTGGATCAAACGGCCCAGTCGCGGCCTGCAGTTTCAAACTTCCTACACGTACAGCAAGGCCTTTGACAACGTCTCCGAGGCTACTTTCGTGGGGGCCGGAGACACGAATCAGACGGGACCGGACGACCGTTTTGCCCGCGGCCCGGCACGTTATGACGTTCGTCACCGATTCAGCCTCTACGGCAGTTACGCACTCCCCTTCTTCAACGACGCAAAAGGTTTGCTCGGCGTCGCGTTCGGCGGATGGAACGTCTCGGGTGTCGTCCGGGTATCCTCAGGAAGTCCGTTCACGATCTTCGACAGTGGAGTCGGCGACCTCAATTTCGACGGCTTCAGTGAGGGACGGCCTGTGCTTCTCAATCCAGGGATCGACGGAAGCGTTGTGAACAACCCCAGGTTCTCCACCGACATCCTGAACCGCGCTAATTTCCGGCGCTCAACCATTGACGATTCGATCTACGATCTGGTCGGACGCAACACCTTCGTTGGAGATGGCGTACGCAATTTCGACATGGCGCTCTACAAGACGTTCTCGATTCTGGGTCAGAAACTGATCGCCCGAGGCGAGATGTACAACGTCTTCAACCGGACCCAGTTCGGCTTTCCGGTCACCGATCTCGCCAGTCCCAACTTCGGTCGCATCGCGGGGACCGCGACGAACTATCTGCCACGAACCGCGCAGGTTTCCCTGAGGTACATGTTCTAACCTTCACTAACAACGATTTCCAGAACGCGGGAGCCTCGGCTCCCGCGTTTTTGTTTGGAGCGAATGGACACGGCCCGGAAGGGCCGAATCCCTCTCCCCGGCGGTGTATGGAGAGGGTGAAGGTACCGGAGGTCGCGTAAGCGACCGGGAGAGGGGCCGTGAGTAATACGAAGACCTCGCCCTTTCCACCGGAATCGCGAGACTTTCACGCGCCTCTCCCTGCTTCGCTTCGCTCGCTTCGCGGCTGCCCGAACCGATCTCTCCGCGATTCCTGCGCCTTTCCAGCGCTGACGCCGCTCGCTCTCTCAGCGCAGCGTCAGGTTAGAGTCTCGAGCTCATGACGATCGCCCCTTCGCCGTCGGGGTAGTAGTGTGGGCGTGAGTAGACCGGCTCGAAGCTGAGGCTTTTGTAGAAACGCTGCGCCGAGCGGTTCGACTCGCGGACCTCGAGAGTCATCGTCGTCACCTCGTTCTCTTTCCCGAAAGCGATGCAACGCGCCATCAGAGTTGTGGCCACTCCCTGTCGCCGTGATTCCACAGAAACCGCGATCTTGTTGATATGCATCTCATCAAAAATATGCATTGCGAATACATAGCCCGCGAGATTAGCCTTCGGGTCGAAGGCTACGAGGCAAAAACGACCAGGCGCCCGTAGCTCGCCTTCGAAGAACTCGCGCCGCCAGGGTGCTGGGAACGAGAGTCGCTCCAGCGAGGTGACGGCGTCCAGATCTTCGAGCCGGACGGCGCGAATCGTAATCTCGGACAGATGCATATCACCCATCGAGCTTCAGCCGCAGCTTCACCTCGGCTTCAGCAAGTCGGACATAGATGGGAGCGGATTCGGCCCGATCGTGGAGCATATCCATCTCGCGAATCTGTCGAGCTCGCCTTGCAGCCAGCAGTGCGATGTTCTGGCTCGCGACCAGGAGATCGAGATCGATCATCTCGGTCCCTCCGCTGAGATCATCGAGCTTGTCACGGCGGAGAAGCGTGGGAGGAAGAACCTCTTCCCGATCGCGAAACAACGAAGCGTAGACGTCGCCTCGCCCCGCGTCGCCGAACACCAGGGCAGATTCCCGTGCGGGTGTCCCAAGGGCTACGGCCTCGTGAGTGGAGAGGGTACAGAGCGGTTTTTCAATCGCGAACGCCAGACCCTGCATGGTCGCCATTGCGACGCGTACTCCCGTAAAGGAGCCCGGGCCGCGTGTCGCAACGAGAAGGTCGACGCTGCTCAGCGCTACGCCTGCTTCCGCCAGCAGCCAGTCGATTGAAGGCAACAGTTTTTCGTTCCGCGACTGTTTGCCCTCGAGAGCGATTGCTCCGATGAGAGCGTCTCCCCGCAGAAGTGCAATGGAGAGCACCGGCATCGATGCATCAACGGACAGAATCAGCGGATCACTCACGGCACTCCGGTCATCCTGAGGTCAATGAGCTCGACGCCAATGTCGGCGGCAACTTTCCTCGAACGCTCATCACGATAGAACTCGCCAAAGTAGATTCGGCGAATCCCTGCGTTCAAGATGAGCTTGAAGCATCCCCAACATGGAGATGCAGTCGTGTAAAGCTCACTGTCATGGAGCGAGACCCCGTTCTTGGCCGCCTGCATGATTGCGTTCGCTTCTGCGTGAACGGTCGTTATGCAGTGCCCGTCCTCCATCTCGCAACCCACATCTTCGCAATGAGGCAGTCCGCGGACTGAGCCGTTGTAGCCGGTCGTCAGCACGGTGCGGTCCCGCACGATCACCGCTCCGACATGTTTCCGCGGACAGGTTGAGCGAGTGGCTGCCTGATACGCGATACCCATGAAGTATTCGTTCCAACCAGCTCTCATTCATGTCTCCAGTGGCACCTCATTCATTGTTGAAGAACGAGGAGTTCAATTTGTCGGGGGCGGAGGTCTCGAGATTTGCTTTCTAACCGCCTGCGGCGACTGCTCACCAGCAGGGCGGTGATTTTAGCCCATCCGTGATGGGTGCCGCAGTGACACTCGAACCGGACGGGAAACTTCACTTCGGGTACCGTCGGGAGGGTGTCCCATGTGCACGGAACCTGCACTTTCCCGAGGAACGATGGCCAAGCCAAGAGTGCTGGTGGTGGAAGACGATTCCGACCTGCGCAGGCTTTACGCGATCGGATTGAATCAGCGGGGCTTTCAGGTGAGACTGGCCGCCAACGGCGCGGAAGCAATCGACCGCGTTGACCGTGAGCGGCCGGATCTCATTCTCCTCGATATGATGATGCCCCTCATGAGTGGTTGGGATGTCCTCGAGAAGATCAACCCCCCGACGTCGACGTCGCCCATTCCGGTGATCGTTATCAGCGGGCAGCCTGGTGAGCACGAGACTCCGCCATCGGTCCGCGCGTGGCTGGGAAAGCCCGTGACTCTCGATGAGCTTGTAAAGAGCATAAGCGAGCAACTGTAGACACTCTACTTCTGATTTCTGAGACGAAGATGGAGGCTGGACGAGTCGGCGGAAAGATGGGCCGCAGGGTTGAGCTCAAAGCCTTCCCCTTCGCTCACATCGGCGCTCCCGAGCAGCAGGCAGAGTCTTGCCAGTTCCTTGAAGCCTGACGTCGTACCGTGAATTGTCACGAGATCGTCCGAGACAGTTACGTCGATCGGGGTCTTTACGAGCCCTTCAAGCGCCATGATGGCTAGATCGTAGTTCATGCGGTAACTCCCTTTTCCGAACTGCAGAGCGCTCGAAGCCCGCGCCCGTTACGGTTCATCGT
Source organism: Thermoanaerobaculia bacterium (assembly GCA_035576005.1). Lineage (GTDB taxonomy): Bacteria > Acidobacteriota > Thermoanaerobaculia > Gp7-AA8 > Gp7-AA8 > DATLXH01. The sequence continues at coordinate 15,613 of DATLXH010000053.1, forward strand.
CGCCGAGGAACGTGACTGAGTTCCTGCCCGTCTCGTGGAGAACGATCTGGTGGAGCTTTCCGCGATCGATGGCGGGAGCGATCTGCTTCCAGAATGAGATCGCCAGGTTCTCGGCCGTCGGGATCACGCCGCGCAAAAAGTCGACATCCTCGTTCAGATGCTTGTGGTCGACCCGGTCGATGACTCTCTGCCTTACGATGTCTTTCAGGCGCTTGAGGTCGATCACCATCCCCGTCTCCGGATCCATAGGACCGCGGACGCTCACCTCGATGATGTAGTTATGACCATGCCCCGCAGGGTTGTCACATTTGTCGTAGGTATCACGATTCCACTGAACATCGCGTTCGGGATTGTTGAGACGATGGGCCGCTGAGAAGTCGAGCTTTGCAGTAACGATCATTTGATGAGTTTCCTGTAGCGTCGGGGAACAGCGGGAGTCACCCGCTCGTTCCCGTTTCATCCGGGGCAGATGATCATGCTACCCTTCGCCGGGCTCGTGCGTGTGCGAGTACTCCATGACCGACCCTACTTTCATTCCCTGCGCAGGCGGCCTGTTCACCCTCCCGCCTGAGATTCTCGCGTCACTGACCGAGGCCTCTCCCAAGGGACTGATCTATATCCGACAGGACGACGAGACCTTCACGATCTCTGTCGAGCGTATCCAGGATGGGCGGCGAAGACGTCTTGCGAGTGAGATGAAGGTGGCAATGTTCCGGACGGCCACGCAGCTGGCGGTGCTCAATCTCCCTGAGGGTATACGGATCATGGCAGTCGAGTGGCGTACCGGGAAAGGGCTTCGGCACACTACATCTCCCTATCATTACGCGGGCTGAGTCGCCCACTCGCGCGGCGTGCGGCATCCAGGAGCCAATTTCGCGCGCGGGACCCTCACCCGGCGCTAAGCGGAATTTCTCACAGACCTTCATCCCGAGCGTCGAGACAAACAAGAGTGTCGCGTGACAGACAGGAGTGTCTGTCCTACATGCACGTGTAGGACAGACACTCTTGTCTGTCTCGCGACGCTGCGCCCTGACTCAACGATTGGATGACACCGTGCGTCCCTGCGCTCGCATTCTGTGAGAAATGCGGGCTAACCATCCGCTACCTGGTGACGCTTCAGGCGCCGAGTCAGATGGGGAGACCGGCCAGAGCTTTGCGAACGGCTTCCTGCTGTTGGCGCAACCGCCCCGACAACTCCGCAAATCGCCTGTCGCTCGCAAGGTAGCTGAAGAGCGGCGAGCGGAGGACGTATTCCGCAGTGGGCTCACTGCGATCCATGGACTTCTCAAGCGCAGCGAGCGCTTTGCCCGGCTGGTTGAGGATCGCATGCAGCTCGGCAGAAGATGTGTGGAAATCGAGCTCCGAGCCTGAGAGTTTCTCCGCCTCACCAAGCTCTCTTGCCACGTCAGCTCGCGAGCCTGAAGCCGTGGCGATGTAAGCTCTGAGCAGGTGAGAGCGGTAAGGACTTCCGGAACGTTCCAGTTTGGCGAGCTCGAGATTGGCGATGTCGAGCGACCGCCGAAGAACTGCAATCCTGCCGATCTTCCACGCGAGCTCGGTGTCGGCAGGGTCGCTCGCTTCAAGATCGTAATAGCCGGCCGCCGCCGCGTCGACCTTACCCTGACTCATGAGCAGATCTGGTTTATGAAGTCGCTTTCCGCCTCGCGCACGACTTCGGCTGAGCAGCCTTTCGAACCGAGCCGTGTCCCCCGCTCCCAGACAGTGAGCGCCCGCGGTTTCCAGAGCCTCGAGGTCCGACGGACTGCGAGCCAGAAGGCCGGCTAACTCGGCGACTCCCTCAGCAGGCTTCCCGGTCTCGAAATGAAGCTTCGCACGGGTCCGCCGAGCCTCGATATCTGTGGGGTCGGCCTGCGTGTTCTGCTCGCTCGCTACTACAGCTCGTCTCTCGGTTTCTGCTGAGATGCGCGCCCTTGTTGCGGCACGGCCTCGGCGAGCGGTAATAAACATCGCCGTCGCCAGACCGATGAGCAGTAGCGATATCCCAGCGATCCAGAGAGGGGATCGTTTACGGCTCTTCGGTAGTGCAGGCGAAACCCCACCAGTGGTCTGCGATACTCCCGACTGCGGCGCCGGCGCCGGCGCTGACACTGACGCGGCGCTTCCGGATTCAGTTCCCATCACTGATGACTCCAGGCCGGTCCGACCGTCACCAGGAAATGGAAAAAAGGATCCTCCATCAAGTTGCCGGGCGTTCGCAACGGGAGCGAAGTCAGCGGACCGCGCAACCTCTGAGTGAATGAGGCTCTCCCCAGACCGGAGATTCGCCAGCAGGACAGATGCAGAGCGAATCGTGGACTGCGGATCGGGAGCGCTCCCCGTGTGTGGCGCCTCCAGGAAAAGAAGGGAACGCACTAAAAGCATTTCCTCCGGCGGGCCGGTGCGATTCTGTTCTCTTATGTCATCGAGCCCTTTCGAAAGCGCTCCCACAGCGCTCTCGGAGTCGTCAAAGGCTGCCACGACCACAGCGTTGAAAGGATCAAGGACCGCGCCGTCGAACAGATAAACACCCTCGCCGATCACGCGATGAAGTGCGTCGGTGAGTGCTGGAGAGATCGGGCGAGACTCGTCGGGAAGGAGACCAGCAACCAGAATCGTCCTCCGGCGTGAAGCCTCCGGTGGCGGGAGCGGCTTTCCTTGGTCGGTCATAATTTTTACCGGGTCGAGCGCCTCATTCGATATCGATCAACCCGGCGCCGTTGTCAACGCTCTGCCCCGACTCGACGTGCACGACCGACACGACTCCCTCTCGAGGGGAGAGGACTTCATTCTCCATCTTCATTGCCTCGAGTATGAGCAAAGGTGTTCCTTTTTCCACTCGATCGCCAACTGCGACAAAGAGTCGAACGACTTTCCCGGGCATGAGCGCCGTGATGTTGGCTCCACCTGTGGATTCATCCTCAACCCTTCGCCGCTTCAGAGTCAAGGGATCGACGAGCTCGAGATGAACGGTTGCGTCTCCGAACGAAACTTCGTGCTGATCTCCCTGCTGGTGATGCGCGAGAAGATACTGGCGACCGTCGTCCAGCCGAAGCGACTTGAGCGCGGGTCCGGCCGAAACGAGATCGACGTGCATAGTTCGATCCTCGACCGTTACGGAGTAGCCGCCTCCCTCGCGCTGAACTTCAATCGGAATGTTCGCGCCTCCGTATCGGGCAACGAGCTTCATCGATTTCCCCGGCCGAGAGCTTCCATGCGACCGGCGCGGCGCCAGGCGGAACTTTCGGTCTGCGGCCGCTGGACATTTTGATACTGCTCGAACGCACGGATCGCCGCCGCCGCAACCGCAGCGTCCAATGACGCCGTGCCCTGCGCGAGGCTTTCGTTGAGCGACGGCAGGATTCGTTCGATGAAGCCCGTGTCGAAATTACCGGCTCGAAAATCAGGGTGATCCATGATGAAGGAATGAAACGGAACGGTCGTTTCGATCCCCTCGACGCGGTACTCCCCGAGCGCTCGCTTCATCCGAAGAATTGCTTCTTCCCTGCTACCCGCATGGACAACGAGTTTCGAGAGCATCGGGTCATAATGAATCGGGACCGTGTATCCCTGATAAACACCGTTCTCGTTGCGCACTCCCGGTCCCTGCGGAAGGTTCAGGTAACGAATCAGACCGGGCGAGGGCGCGAAGTTTCTGGATGAGTCCTCGGCGTAGATCCGGCACTCGATGGAGTGTCCACTGAATCGGACCTGATCCTGACTGAGCTGCAGTTCCCCACCCTGTGCAATCCGCAACTGCTCTTTGACAAGATCGACTCCTGTCACCATCTCCGTCACAGGGTGCTCGACCTGCAACCGCGTGTTCATCTCGAGGAAGTAGAACGCCCCGTCCGCTCCCATGAGGAACTCGATGGTCCCCGCGGAGTAGTAGTTGACCGCCCGCCCTGCCTGGACTGCCGTGGCACCGAGGCGTTCCCTCATCGTTTCATCCACCACCGGCGACGGCGATTCCTCAACGACCTTCTGATGCCGCCGCTGCAACGTACACTCGCGCTCGCCGAGGTGAATGAGGTTACCGTGCTGATCACCGAGAATCTGAACTTCGATGTGTCGAGGAGATGTGATGAACTTCTCGGCGTAAACGGCATCGTCGCCGAAAAATGACTTCGCCTCGCTTCGGACCCGATCGAAGGCGTTCCGAAGATCCTCTTTACGCTCAACCAGTCGCAGGCCTTTCCCTCCGCCGCCTGCGCTCGCTTTTATCATCACAGGGAAGCCCACCTCGGCGGCGAAAGCTTCGATTTCGTCCACCGATGAAACAGCCTCAGAGAGCCCAGGCACGACGGGCACGCCCGCCGCGATCATCCTCTGCCGGCTCTCGGTCTTCGATCCCATCGCACGGATAGAGTCGGGTGAAGGGCCGACGAAAAGAAGACCTGCGTCGATGCACGCCTGAGCGAACTCCGCATTCTCGGCGAGGAAGCCATAGCCGGGATGGACTGCTTCCGCTCCGGTCTTTCGTGCCGCCTCGAGGATGGCATCGATGCGAAGGTAGCTCTTCGAGGAAGGCGCCGGTCCGATCTCCACAGACTGATCTGCGAGCAACACATGGAGGGCCGCCCTGTCCGCCTCGGAGTGAACAGCAACGGTCGGGAAGCCAAGCTCCCGGCACGCCCGGATCACACGGACGGCAATCTCACCGCGATTCGCAATCAGGACTTTCACTCCGGCATTCTAGCCCGCATTTCTCACAGACCCTGGTCGTGAATCTGTCCTACATGCGATGCCGCTTATTTGCCCGCGATTCGTCGTTCGTAGTCGGCAGCGCGGTCGAGAAACGTTTCGACCGCTCGTCCGAGGGTGAGCTTCTCCCCGAGATCCGAGACGCTATCGAAGTCAGTGCGGAGACGAGCAGCCTCGGCGAGGTAGTAGTCGCGAAGGCCACTCTCGATCTTGAAGTCGGGGTACTTTTCGGCCAGATTGCGGAGCCACTCTTCGACCTGCCGCCGCTTGTCCTTGTCCGATGAACCGCCTTTGAGATCGACCAGAAGACTCTCGACGACGCCGCGAAGCAGATCACCGCGACCTGCACTGCCATCTTCCCCAGGTTCCTGCGCGCTCTTCTCAGTCTCGGTCACTTAGACTCCTTGGGGAAAAACGAACGCATACGTCCGCTTCGATTGTGCTCATGGAAGGGGGGCATTCAACTGCGAAACAAGGTCAAGTTGGTGCCCAAGGCCGGACTCGAACCGGCACAGCGTAAGCCACACGCCCCTCAAACGTGCGCGTCTACCAATTCCGCCACTTGGGCACTCGGTGAATCTTTACTTACTGACCGGGGTCGAGGGGACTGCAGGTGCCCCGCGCATGACAGACGACTGCGGGCGACCCTGAAGGACTGCCAGAGAGATGGAGGTCACGACGAAAAGCACAAAAAACCAGGTCGTGAGTTTGTGCAGCAGTGTGGTGGCGCCTCGGGGACCGAATGCGGTCTGAGAGCCACCTCCACCGAAAGCACCCGCCAGATCAGCGCCCTTCCCCTGCTGGAGAAGGACCACGAGGATCAGGAAGACGCTGATGATGACGTGGACAATGACGAGTAAGGTGATCATGACGAGAAGCTCCGTTTCAGTTCGAGGCCATACAACGGCAACGCGGCCGGCTATTCTTCCCGGAAAGGGCTTACCAGTCAACTTTCGTGAAAGGCTGTGCAAAAATCGAGAGAGGCGCGGGTTGCGCTGGATTTCTGCAGCCTGTGAACCTGGGGAGGCGTGCGGTCAGTGCCTGGGAGCCATGGCCTTGTGAATCTTCAACAGCTTTTCCGCCTCGAGACTCGCACCACCCACCAGAAAGCCGCTGACATTCCCGACTTCCGACAGCTCAGCAGCGTTCTCCGGAGAGACGCTTCCTCCATAGATGATCTTCGTCTTTGTGCTGGCCTTACCGCCCCAACTTTGCTCGATGGCTTCGCTGATCCATGACCCCGCTTCGGCAATGAGATCGGGCGTGGCATGGACGCCGGTTCCGATGGCCCAGAGAGGCTCGTAAGCGACGAGAACCTCCGGCGCAGCATCGAGAGCTTCGCTCCATGCGGCTTCCACCTGTTGATGGATCTTCCCTCTGGTCTCACCGGACTCTCGCACCGACTGATCCTCGCCGACACAAATGATGGGGATCAGTCCTCGCATGGCCGCTGCTGCAGCCTTTCGATTGACTCGAGGATCGGTCTCTCCTTCGTGGGCGCGACGCTCCGAATGCCCGACGATGACAAATGTGCAGCCCGCGCCTGCGAGCATTTCGGGAGAAACCTCACCGGTGTGGGCACCATCCGCGTGCTCGCTGCAATTCTGGGCTCCGATGTCGACATGCAATCTGAGTCGGACACTTTCATCCCGCGTTTCGACCAGGAACGGGAAAGGTGGCGCGAGAACGGTCCTGACTCCAGGGTCGGATGTGCTCGTGAGCGCGGCGCAATAGTCTCGCACTCCCTTCTGAGGGAGATTCATCTTCCAGTTGGCGACGAGATACTTCAAGAAGAGTATCGACCCTTACCACTACGCTTCGAGCGGTACAGCTGCTGGTCGGCTCGATCAAGAATTTCAGCTGAGCTCTCGTCTCTCTCCGCCAGAGTCGCCACGCCGACTGACAGGCTCGTTCTGACCGGCTGAGATTCTTCGCCAGCAAAGATCTCGAGAGCACCGACGCGACGAACGATCCGATCTGCGACAGCCTTCGCGCCCTCCGCGTCGGTGTGCGGGAGAATTACCGCGAACTCATCTCCACCAATTCTGGCGAAAAGATCGGGGGGCCGAAGGGAATCGCGAATCGTTCCACAGACTTCCGACAGCAGCACGTCTCCCATGGAATGGCCATGGCGATCATTGATCTGTTTGAAGTCATCAAGATCGAGCACGAGAAGAGACATGGGAACTGAGTAAATCCTCGAGCGATCAACCTCGCCCGGGAGGTGCCGGCGAAAGTAGCGACGATTCCAGATCCCGGTCAGATCGTCCGTGTCGGCCAGATTCTGCATCTGCGACTTCGTGCGTAATTTCTCGAGCAGGATTGCAACGTGATTGGCCAGCACGCCCAAAATCGGCTGGTCGGTCCCTTCGAATTCTCCGTCTCCGCGAAAAAGCAGGACGAGGCCGGTCTTCCGGCCATTCAGCTTCAAAGCGCTCAGCGTCTGGAAGCGAAGCGAATCCCCGACATCTCCTCGAGCAGGAAGATCTTCGTGGTCGGTTCTGATGACGATGTCGGTCGACTCGAAAGGTATCGAAATCTCGGACTCGAGAGTTTTTCGGATGGATTCAATTAAAAGTGTGTCCGAGAATCCTTGACAGTCCGTACATCTCGATATGTAGACGTCGAGAGTTTGCTCGAGAACGACGCCAACGGCTACGTCGAAGGCCAGCCCTGAGGAGAGCTGGCGGAACAACCCCTGGAAGATTTCAGCGGCACTATCCGAACGCGCCTCGCCGTCCGTGAGCTTGAGGATCAACTCGAGGAGTGATGACGTGTCGTGAGCCTCGCCTCCTGCATTGCGGTGGGACTCGGTTTCAGCCATATCCTGCGTACCGACGCTCATGAGTGAGTGGCGACCCTGCGCGGCACCGAGGTCCATCGGCCCGGACAGAGGAAGTTCATCACTCCCGTCGAAAAAAGGTCGGCTTGCCCACGAAGGTTGGATTTCATTCGGCGGTCTCACGCGTCACGCGAGGTGACGCTCCGCGGGATCGAATGCAAAATAACGCCCATGGCCCGGCTTCCGCGATGCCTCGAATTATAGGTGATAACAGAGAAAATCGGCCGAAAACGGAGCAAAGTGGAGGGTTTCACACGAAAGGCGATCATCGCCCTTTCCGTGCTAGCCCGCATTTCTCACAGTCCTTTGTCGTGAGACGGCGGAGAGTGGCTTGGATGCGAGGCGCATGGCGATTTTGCGACGAAGGCATAGTCGACACTATGTCGAGGAGCGAAATTGGCATGCAACGAAGCAGACAGGCCGCTGTCCGTCGGCTCACGGCGA
>DATLXH010000054.1:0-4705 GCA_035576005.1 Thermoanaerobaculia bacterium
GGGCCGGGTCGGGTCCGCCTTGTCCACCAGCGTCGCGATCAACGGATCGTGACGCAGTTGATCGTGATCATTCAGGTCTTCATATCCGAGTGCCAGCCCCATCACTCGCTGCCCGATCATGGACTGGAGCGAGTGTTCCACGAACAAGGGGTCCCGGTAGTCGCGAAAACACTCGGAGAACTGCCTGATGATCCCAGTGCTTCGCTCGGTCTCCCGCAGCAGCAAACCACCTCCATCAGAGCTGAGTTGTCCACCGTCGAATCGCGTCACAACTTCACGCCGTCCTATCGCTTGGAAGTTGAGTTGCTCCCCGTTACACTGTGTCTGTTGCACGCCGCCGCCTCCCATGTTCTCAAGTTGTTGGTCACACTCAACTTAATAGCATGGTGCGGCGGCTTTTCTTTATCAGCGTGAGAAATGCGGGCTCGCGCGGCGTCAATCGCCTGGTTGACTTGAACTTCCCTTCATCCTCTTGATCAGTGAGGGAGCGAGGACAAGGGCAGAAAGAAGAAGCCCCACGGTGAGAATTCGCTTGAAGGCATCCTCTCCCGTGATCGTGCCATTGAATAGCGCGTCCGCGGAGTAGGCGAAAACAAATACAGACGGAGCCATGCCGATGGCAGTCGCGGCAACAAAGTCCCGAAGCCGAACGTCGGCTACTCCGGCTCCGTAGTTGATCAATGCGAACGGAAAGATCGGAACCAGCCGCATGACGAGCAGAGTACGGAAGCCGGCATGGTCAATCTGCCGAGTCAGACGCTCCCCAATCGGACCGAAACGGCGCAGAAAACCAGCGCCCATGAACCGTCCGATCAGAAACGAGATGACTGCGCCTGTTGCTCCGCCGATGAGGGCGTAAATGCTCCCCAGCTTCCATCCCCAGATCACGCCTGCCGATAGCACGAATATACTCGCGGGCAGAACCAGTACGGCTCCCGCAGCGAAGGCTGTAGCGAAGATCAAGGGACCGTACCAGAGCCTCCGGAGACCTTCGACGACGGACCTTGCTCCGTCGATCGTCAAGTGGGAGCGCAGCGGAGAGAACCATGCGACAGCCAGTCCGGCGATGAGCACCAGCATCACCACACCCTTGAGGACCATTCTGCCGGGCCGGGCCCGAGCTCCATCCACCGTGCTGCTGTCACTGAACAATTCCACGCGATTCACTCCAGACAGGATCGTACAACGTTCGCAGCTACAGTGAGCCGATCCGCACAGTCTGACAAACATCTCCGCTGTTCGCCACGCATGACGCGTCATGCAATGGCCCTAACGCGCATGGACAGGCTGATGAGCTATCGACTTCCGACGCGGACGAGCGAGCCCGGGTGAACTTCTCCCTGGAGGCCAAGGGACCGGAAGATCGTCCGAAGTGCGATGCTGCACGGCACCTCGCGAAACAGGAACGTCCCTGTACCCTGAACGTCAGGATCGATCATGAGGTTTCGGATCGCACACTGTTTTTGCACGTTCTTGAGGATCGACACGACCGGCTCATCTTTCACGTCGATCGTCACCGTTGGCTCTTTCGGGTCGGCCACGACCCATCCTCGCCGACCCCACCTCAGCTCCAGACCGGCCTTCTTCGTTACGGCGCGGAGGGCGGCTCTCGGTTCGACCGCTGCGGATCGATACGAAACGGTCCGGTCCGAGGGGAACTCCAGGACCACTGACTCCGGGATGTGGTGAGAGATCGAAGCGATCAGCTCTCGCACGGACGCACGCTCAGCAGAGATGGAGAGGAGGTTCCGGGAATTCGGGACTTTTCGAACCACGGCCGTGTCAGCCACGGCGGTAAGTGGAATCAAAATCAGCATCAAGGCGTAACCGTGTGCCCTCATGCAGAACGCGAACAAATCCGCGTGGCGTTTTATTTGATTCGTCCCATGGCTCTGTAGTCGCGACGACGCCCGTCGGTCTAATGTTTCATTCACAGGGTTCCCCGTCTGCTGAGTACTGTTACGTCCCCGTCGCTCGACGCCGTGGCGAGTGAGTCGTCGCGCGCACGCACGAATGATTCGGAGCCGTCCGGCAGTCCGAACCGGATCTCCTGGATGACGAAATCGAATGGGAAATGATTTCCAGACACGATCTCGATCGTGTTCGGTCGCCGCGAAACATCGCGAATCCCCAGCAGCGTCCAATCGCCTCTGCGCATTGCCGTGAGAGTGTCGCCCTCGAGATTCCAGCCGTTTACGGTGATGCGCTCGATAGCCCGGAGGTCATGAAATGCCAGCACGACACGCGGAGTTCCTGGCGTCGCCCGAAGAGCAAGCCGAAGCGCTCGCCGCCCTGCATGCCGTTGGTTGCCCTTGAGAGATAGCGCGATTCCAGATTGGATCGATCTCATCGGTGCAGAGGCTTCGAAGCTCTCGATATCACTCCATGGCTGGACCCGCCTGCGATGGAAACTCGCTGAGCGGATGAGACGCGGTGGGAGGCTCGGGGCTGTCACGATCCAGTTCGTGAGCTTGCGATCGACGTCGACAACATATTGCAGGTTCAGTCTTCGAGGCGAGCTTGCGGAGAAAGGAGCAGTCGACAGCGCGGCGAAGAGTGCCACGGCAGCGATCGCTGCGGTCGACGCCGAGAAACGTCGAAGCGTCACAGGAAGCATTCGCGCAAACAGAAAACTTCCTGCAATGACGACGAGGATGACGAGGGCGACTACTACTGTCATCGCAGGGATGCCCATCCCGTCGTACAGCGTCCATGCGAGCGGGAACACAATAAGAGCTGCCGCGAGGAGGAGTGTCCCTCCCCCCGCTGTGGAACCGCCTCCGCGGATTGTGATGCAGCCGGCAAGCAGAGATAACGCCGCGGGGACGATGAACAGATAACTCGCTCCCGGCAGCACGAGCGCCGCGACGAGGGCAAGAATCGTCCAGAGCAGCAGAGCTGCGAGCCAGCTCTCCTGGTCGGACCTTCCCACCCATCTATGCGAGGCGACGTACGTGACGACGGCAAGTGGAAGCAGCCAGAAAAAGGTAATGAGAGAACCGGCTTGACTGACCCACTGCGTGCCCAGCAGGCGCCCTGCGCACAGGCTCACAATCGCTCCGACGAGGACCGCTGCCGCCACGGCGACAATCAGAGCTGCCGTGGCAGCGAGAATACGCCCGAGCCGTGACCCTCCCCGCTTCCGCAGGTACGCTATGAGGAAGAGCACGCCCACGAGCGTCGCTGCGGCCATCGGGACAGCCCACGTCTCCGGCCAGCGGAAAAGAACCCGAGAGAAGAGCTCGAAAAAGACCGCATTCCCCCTTCCCTTCCGAGACTCATCCACACGCGACGCGAGCGCCCGAGTCATTCCCAGGGCACCCTCGCCGAGTTGCTGGATGCTGCGCAGCGAGGTGTTAGGAACGTTGTCTAAAGGCGTGTGATAGTGAGAGGGATTGCCGATAAATCCGAAATTGACCCCCTGCTTTCCCGCGCGCTTGTAAACAGAGAAGTCGGTATCGTTGGGTAGTCTCTCGTAGATGGTCTGAAACAGAGAGCTGGTTGCGGGCCTCGGGATGTGGCGGCCGGCCAGGCGAATCAGTTCTGAGTTGATGCGACTCGTCTCGAAGAGGAACGCTCTGCCGGCGGTTCCGCGGGCTTCCAGGTTCACCACGAATTGAACAGCCGCCGCGTGAGGATCGAACCTGATGAATGCTTCGGCGCCGAGCAGTCCCGCCTCTTCGCCATCCGCAAATAGAAAGACGATGTCGCGCTCGAATGTGCGTTCCGATTTCAGAAGCCTCGCAATCTCAAGAGCGGCCGCGGTGCCCGCCCCATCGTCGGATGCGCCGGAACCGGCCGCAACCGTGTCGTAGTGACTGGAGACCAGCACCGAGGCGGAACGCTGCCGGCCGGGCAGGAGCGCAACAATGTTCTGCACCCATGCGCACGCTCCACGCCTGTTGCAGGCGAACCTGGTGTCGACCTCCGGCTCGTAGCCCCATTGCCGGAGCATGGTGACGATTCGATCGCGCGCAATGTCGTGGCCCGCGGTGCCGGACGCGCGAGTCTCTCCCTGACCGGCAATCGTATCCAGAATCGCTGCGGCGTCAATCGCAGAGAAGCCCCCAGCGGACTGGCTCCGGGAAAGAGGAGCCGGACCGCGAGCATCGACGAGGGTGAGAGCAAAGATGGCCAGCAGGGCCAGTGAGAAGAGCTTGGTTGCGGAACTCTGCCCTGAACGGTCTGGTACCGGTAACGGCACTGGCGGGCTGGGGTCTGATCCGTGCGTCACGAATCTTTCGGTTCGCACTCTTTACACACGACTGTCTTGTGGAGATGGGATGCGGCGACGTCGTGGTCATCGCAGGTACACTCAGTGGGGACCATGAAGTGAGAGCCGTCGAGCGACAACGCGCTGACATCGGAATCCGCTTCGCCATGGCCGCACCAGCAATTCATCTGGAGATGTTTACTTTCGGGTACTGGATCATTCGACATCGGTGGATGCTATCGCAGAGCGGCTGCAGCCGGCAGAATTTCCGGGACGGCAGCGACGGAGCGAGCTAGCGAGGGGCGACGCTGCATCCAAGCGAATGCCGGCAGAGGGGCCGTGAGAGATACGAAGACCTAGGAGCCTGCGTGGTAGAACGAGCAGCGGTGCGCTTTGAAGATTGTGATTAGACCATTTGGGAACGATCTTATAACGCTGTCGAGGAGACAGCGAAGTGTCACGGCGGCTTCGAGTGATCGGTAGGGCTGTTTT
>DATLXH010000055.1:0-18909 GCA_035576005.1 Thermoanaerobaculia bacterium
GGCTTGGATGCGAGGCGCACGGCGATTTTGCGACGAAGGCATAGTCGACACTATGTCAAGGAGCGAAATTGCCGTGCAACGAAGCAGACAGGCCGCTATCCGTCGTCTCGCGGCGAAGGTCTGTGAGAAATGCGGGCTAGAAGGAGCAGCGCGGCTGCGATCCGTCAGGACAGAGTACAATCCGGCACTTGCGAGCGATGAGCGCGGAAACGACAGTGACGCAACGGAGTCAGACCTCGCCGTCGGCCGCCGCCCCGCTCGACAGTTCCTGGCGTCTCGGTGTCCTCATCGTCGCCGTGACGGTTTCACTCATCGATCTCTACTACCACCTTCCGGCGGCAGGCGGCTATCACGTCGCGGCTGATGAGGGCGCCTATTACCGGCACGCCAGAAGCGTTTCCCTCCACGGCTGGGGTGGCCTGAGACTCACCGCCGAAGAATATATTGGCGATCGGGGTCTCCATATTTACCCGCCGCCGACCAGACTTCTGAGTACGCTGACGAATGCCCTCGCCCTCGGTGTCGACGATTCCTACCGCTCACTCGCCGTTCTGTCGCTCGTCTGGTTCGTCGTTCTCATCTTCCTCGCGCGCCACTACGTCTCACGCCTGTGGGATGAACGCGTTGGTCTCATTGCGTCCTTGTTTCTCACGTTTTCACCGTTGTTCATGGCGATGGCGAAACGGGCGCTGATTGACTCTCTTTCGTCGCTACTCAGCGCATGGGTTCTATTCAGTTTTCTCGATTACGCGCGACACCACCGCCGCCGCAGTCTCGTCTCGTTCTGTATTGCCGTTGCGTTCAGCTTGCTGAACCGGGAGACCGCGATTCTTTTCTGTCCGTTCTACGCCGGCTCACTATTGCTTCTCACGCCGAGAGAAAGGCTGGCGACTGAATGCAAGACCATCGCGGTCGCCACGATGAGCATCGCGGCGGCCGTATCGGTCGTGATGGTGGCGGCTTTCGGCATCCACAATCTGGTCGGCATCGGCGCAGCGCTGTATCGCTCCCAGATCTTGATGCATCACAGCTATGCGGTCGTTTACTGCAACGGGCCATGGTATCGATATCTGGTCGACCTGATGCTCCTCAGCCCGATGACGCTGATCCTGGCGACCCTCGCTGCTGGACGGACGCTTCTGGACCGGCAGCGGGATCTCAGGATCGATCTCCTCCTCGCCTTCTTTGCGTATGTCCTCGTGGTGTTCGTCTTCACCTACAAGAACATTCGTTACGCAACGGTTCTGGATATCGAGGTGCGGCTCCTTGCCGCCATAGGCGTGGTGCAACTGGTGAATACGTGGACGGCAACGCAGATTGCGCGCCGCCGCGCTCTCTGCCTGGTCGTGCTGATGCTCGTCGCGTTCGACCTCCGCTCGTTCCACCGCTATTTCGTCACAGACGACATTTACGATCCGGTCAGCGCGAGCCTCCTCGCGGCGGAGCGTTTCATTCCATGACGCGGCTGAGGACGACGCGTCGCCGGAGCCAGACGGCGCTGCACATCCAGTTCCGGCAGCGCCAGCCAAGGGCGCCAAAGGTCTCACTGGCACTCCCGCACACGCCGACTGAGCCGGCGATCCCGCACCGACCCGGCGCCGGACTCTTTGCGCCACAGTTACCGTACCTTGTTTCTTCGGGCCAGAACCCACGCCAGGTTCCCACGGGCGAGCGGGTCGGGCCGCAGAGCCACGGCGCGCGTCAGAGCCTCCTCGGCCCGGTCGTCAAACCCGAGCTGCGCGAGTGACCAGCCGATGTTGTTCCAGGCGTCGGCGGCATTCGGGTCGTAGCGAAGGGCCTGCTGATTCGCCAGTGCTGCATCGAGGAAATTCCTGCTCGCGATTCCAGCGATGCCTGCGGCGAAGCAGCTCTTGTATGACGGGCTCGCGATATCCAGGGGAACTGACCCCGCCATCACCGCAGCCGCTTCCCGGTCTGACGGGTTGATCCTCGCGCTCTCTTCGGCGAGACGCCGCAGATCGGGTGCGTCGCCGGTGACTGCGTACAACTTCATCAGGAGTGAGCGGACCTCCGCCTGTGCAGGACTGAGCTGGAGCGCGCGTTTCAGCTCGGGAATGGCCTCCTTCGCCCGGCCAGCGGCGATCAACCAGCGTCCGTAGTAATGGTGCCCAGCCGCGTCGTTGCGCAATTCGAGGGCCGTCTTGAAGTGTAATTCCGCGGCTGCGGGGTTGCCCATTGCTTCTTCCAGAATGCCGCGGTTGATTTCGAGAGTCGGGTAATTCGGAAAGACCAGCGCGGCGCGGTCGAAGTACTCCTTCGCCACGGGGTACTGCGCTTTCGCCATCTGCGTCAGGCCGTAGTTCATCAGCGCGCGCCCGTTCTGCGGGCTTTTCTGTGCCGTGTCGAGCCAGAGCGATTCCTCAGTAGCCCAGACGCGGTTCCGCTCGAAGGTTCCCACGCCGAGCAGGAGCAGCGCAGCGCACGCGGCTGCAGCAAGCTCCGGGCGGCGGCTGGCGAAAACGACGTCCAGCCCTGATACGACGGCCAGCACGAGCCCCATGTACGGAAGGAAGATCCGGTGCTCATTCATGACCTCGGCGAGCGGGAAGATGCTCGAGGTCGGGATCAGCGCGATCGCGAACCACCAGAGCCCGAAGGCGACCGGCCGCAGCTCCTGACGACGTCCCGTCGCCCGAACGAGAAGCGCGATCAACGCGATGAAGGCGAAACCGGCGACGGCTCGCGTGTCGTACCAATGCGGGAAGAGTCCCCAGTCGGTGTCGGCGGTCAACCCCACCGGAAGAAAGAAGAGCCGCGCGTAATGGAGCCAGATGAACGGCTGCGTGATCAGGTAATGCCATTTCGAACCGCCGCCTGAGGTCCACTCCGGAGCGTTCATTCTGCTCAGCAGGATCAGCAGGACCACGCCCGCCACGAGCGAGGGCAGGACGGCAAGCCAGGTCGCGCGATCGCGGATGTCCTTGCGCTCGACGTAGACGACATAAACGAGCAGCAGCGGTGCGAAGACGACCACCGGCGCCTTCGCCAATGCGCCGAAGGCGAGCGGCAGAAGATAGAGATGCCGCCTGCGCGCGGCGGGCGAATATTGGATCAGAAGAAACGCACCGAGGACGCCGATGGCGGACAGCAGCTCCGACCGGCAGGAGAGGAAGTTCATCGTCTCGCTGTTGGCGGTGTGCATCGCGAAGAGCGTTGCTGCAACGAGTGCAAGCCAGCCGTTGTGCGGCGCCGGCCGCACCGTGTCGAGCGTTCTGCGGAAGAACGCGAGCAGCATCGCCCAGACGATGAGGAGCAGAACGATCTGCTGGACGTGGTACGCGAGCGGATCGAGTCGAGTGAACGAGTAGTCGATGGCGTAGCTGAGCGTCACCAGCGGGCGGTACGTGGCGTTCGCGGGGACGCTGCTGAACGTGTGTGCATCGCGAAAGAAGAGCGGCGCGTTGGCGAGGCTCCGGATGAACGCGTTCGTTTCGATGACGTGACTGTCGTCGAAGTGAAACAAGTTGTGGAGGGAGTTGGAGTAGACCAAAACGATTGCTGCAGCCGCGAGTGCGGTGGCGATCAGTAGGCGCTGAGTCGAGTTCATCGGAGGAGCATCTTACCGCGGGGGTGCAACTTCGAAGGTGAGTCGCGAGTTGTCTCGGATATTGCGGTGAGATACAAAAACGGCGGGCCGAAGCCCGCCGTTTTCTTCGTCAGCGCGGTGTCCCTACGGGTTGCCGCAAATTGCGTAGGCTTGAACTGAGGCGGTTTCGCCGCTGCCGAAGTTTTTGGTCACCGTGGCCGTTGCCGACCAGGTTGTGCCGTTACTCGGATAACTACTCTGCACGGCTACACTCCCTTCATTTCCACCCGTTGCAGTTACGTGGACGCCACCTCCATACAAGACCATTGGAGCCGTGCAGGCCGCCGTCGAGGGCCCTACAAGTGTACCTACGGCTGGACCCGCGGCAATCGTTTCGTCTTCGCTTGCCCATCGGCTCGATCTCAATCTAGTTGCCGAGGGCCGAGCCGACGTCGCTGCGGTTCCAAAGACGATCGCCTGGCCGCCCGACCCGCCCGATCTCCCCGGAGCTCCGGTCGTGCCCGTGGCTCCTGTCGTGCCCGTGGCTCCGGTTGCGCCTGTGTCGCCCGTGGCACCGGTAGCGCCAGTGGCTCCGGTCGGACCCGTAGGACCGATTGCCCCGGTAGCACCCGTGGCTCCGGTTGCGCCTGTGTCGCCCGTGGCACCGGTAGCGCCCGTGGCTCCGGTCGGACCCGTAGGACCGATTGCCCCGGTAGCACCCGTGGCTCCGGTTGCGCCCGTGTCGCCCGTGTCGCCTTTGGCACCGATCGGTCCCTGCGGTCCCGCCTCACCCCTCGCCCCTTCAGGACCCTGCGGACCAGCGCCCAGGGGATCCAGCCGGAAGTAGCCGAGGATGTCGACCGTCAGTTCGCTTTCCGCGTTCATCGACGCGACGCTGAAGCTGCCGTTTGAAAACATTACGCCCACTTCGAAAGAACGCTTTTCACCCTTGGGAAAGAGAAACACGTTTTCGGAAGCCAGTGCTCGCGCCGGATTCGACCCGACCCGAAGACTTCCATTGCCGTTGCTCTTACTCGTGAAGCGAGCAACCACCCCGACCGCATCGGGAGGAACGACATCAGAGCAGGGATTGACGAAAAGCCCGCTCCGGAGGTCCCCTCTGCTGGGATAAGTGCGAACCTCATTCACCCTGAAGGCGGGGCCAGCCCATGGAAACTCAGACTTATCTTCAGAAAGAGTCGACACGAGCCGGCATGGGACAACCTCCTGGAAGATCACCGGAGGCATCGACGTCACGTCGGACGTCGCCAGGATCGATTCCCCCACGTTCATACGGACGTGAGCCCCGTCCGCGGTGAAGGGGCTGTGATAATTGCCGTGATAATTGCCCGGCTGCTCGGCCCGCAACGGTCCGATGACCGTAAAAACCGCTAAGACTCCCCCCACGAAAAGTGTATGAAAGGGGCGAGTCACTGGCGTTTTCTGAGTCGTTCGCATGGTCTCGTATCCTTTGGTGTACAGGGGTTTCCCGGGACTTGTTGACGCACCAGGCTCAAACGGGGAATGGCAAGTTATTGTTCGCGCAACAAACGCGCCGTGTCGAAATTCCGTACGTCTGTCTGCAATTCATACGGATCCCTGTTTAGTTTCTCTCATTATTGGTAAGGGGAGTTTCATAGAAGCGGAAAAGGGTCAGCGGCAAGGGTCGCGGAAAAGGGTCGGAGCTTAAGCACCAAGAGAGCGGAAATGGGTCGTAGCTTCAGGAGAGCGGAAAAGGAGCGGAAAAGGGTCGTAGCTGCAGCAACGGAAAAGAGGAGACAGCAAGAAAGGGTCGTAGCTGCAGAATGGAACCTACGTTGGTGTGCAGAGGGTATCTTTCGACCTGATCGTATCTCGCGGTCAGGCAGTCCGGTGATCAAGGGCCTCGGCCACTACCTCGCAGGTCAGCGGGCCCTTCCATTCACAGCCTCAATGAGTGCGCGTCGTGGAATCGGGCGTCATCACTCACACTGAGGCGGGTTGTGCCCGGAAGTACAACTGTCAATTCTTACGAGGGCTTGGAATAGCGGTTACGCAAGCGCGAGCTGCAGCTGCCCGACTTGTTGGCGGAACCGTCTGTCGCGCCGCATGAGTCGCTCGCATTGCGCGACGAGCTCCGTGACGCGGCTGCAGCTTCGTAAGCGCAGTGTCTGCGCAATCACTCGCAGTCTTCGTCTCCCGGGATGTAGTCATCCTGAGCGAAAGCGAAGGATCTCAAAAATACGCAACTCGTTGATTGCACAGCGTCGCACTTTGAGATCCTTCGTCGCAAAAGCGCTCCTCAGGATGACGAACGCTCTTGTGGAGTTGGGCAACAGGCCCTGAAGCCGGGTGCTACGCACCTTTCGCCGCCTGACGGCGGCTGGGACGATGTCCAATCTCTGAGTTGAGCGGAAGCCGGCATCGAACGCGCGAACCTCCGTACGACAATGTCGCACGATGAGTGACAGTCAGAAGGCAGACCATCTACCTCAAAGCGCCTTCGACGACTTCAACCACGCGTTCGATCTGCCCCTCGGTCAATTCCGGAAAGATCGGCAGGGCGAGCGTCTGAGCCGATGCCGCCTCGGAGTTCGGAAACGCTTCTTTCGCGCTGGGAAGATCGCGGAAGCATTCCTGATCGGGCAAAGGAAGCGGATAGTAAATCTCACATCCAATCGAAGCAGATCGTAAAGCTTCCATGACGTGATCGCGCGTTCCGGCGCCCTGAGGGAAGCGGACGATGTACTGGTTGTAGACATGGCGACGCTCGGGAAGAGTTTCCGGAAGGACGATCCGATCTCCAACCGAGCTTGCGGTGAAGAGATCGAGATAGCGCGCAGCATTTTGGATTCGTCGTTCCGTCCACTCCTCCAGGTGCTTCAATTTCACGTGGAGGATCGCCGCCTGAAGAGCATCGATGCGGAAGTTGCCGCCGATATAGCGATGAAAGTACTTCGGCCGCATTCCATGGACGCGATAGTCGATCAGCCGCTCCGCGACCGAATCGTCCTCCGTCGTGACTGCCCCGGCATCGCCGAAAGCGCCCAGATTCTTCGAAGGGAAAAATGAGAAACAGGCGATGTCGCCGAGTTTTCCGGTCCGCACGCCGCGATACTCTGCGCCCACTGCCTGCGCTGAGTCCTCTACGACGTGCAGCTTCTTTCTCCTGGCGATCTCATGGATCTCGTCCATCGCAGCGATCTGTCCGTACAGGTGCACGGGAATGATCGCCCTCGTGCGCGCCGTCAGATGGTGCTCAACCTGCTCGGGATCGAGGTTGTAGCCTCGCAGCTCGATATCCGCGAAAATCGGAATCGCTCCGATCCGCTCGACGACGCCTGCAGTAGCGAAAAAGGAATAGGCGGGAACAATCACTTCGTCTCCCGGCTCGATTCCCAGGACCATGAGCGCGATGAGCAGCGCATCGGTCCCCGAGGAAACTCCGATTGCATGTTTCGAATCGCAGTAGTCGGCGAAATCCTTTTCGAACGCATCGACTCGCTTTCCCAGGATAAACGCCTGGGAGTCATAGACCTCCTCGGTCACGCGGAGGACTTCCTCACGGATCGAACTGTACTGCTGCCGTAGATCGAGAAGCGGAATTGCGGACATCAACCTTCCTTCTTTTCTGAGCGGGTGAAAAACACGTTCGCGATTGACAGTCTAACGGGTCAGGGAAGTGCCGTCATGTTCCTCACGATGGACACTTCCGGGACTCTCGACGTACCAGTAAGCGAGGCGACTACCCGCAGCCCCCCACTGGCTGGCTCACCCTCGTTCCTCTCACCCAGCCACCACTTCCATGTCATGCTATTACAACATAAAATATAGACATTCTTGAGCTCTGGTGCGTACTCATAACAACCCGCCAGCCATCGTGCTGGCGGATAGAAAAGGAGACACACCATGACTCGTCAGTTCTTTCTCGCAGCACTCTTCGCCCTTACCGCCACGGCCCTGATGGCGGAACCGTTCACGCTCGTGGTTCCGGTGGCCGCCAGCACACCAGGGGTGAACGACACAAACTGGAAGAGTGAGCTCTTCTTTCACAACGCCGGCAGGATTGCAGTTCCCGTCACCCTGACCTTTCATTCAGTCACCGGCACGGCATCGCCGGTGTCGATGACCCTTGCTCCCCGCAGTCGCGTATCCCTGGATGACGTCGTTGCGAAAACGTTCGGAAGCTCGGGAATCGGCGCGATCGAGATCACTGCAGACGCGGCCTTTGCAAACAGGCTTGCGGTCCACTCGCGACTTTATAATCTAACCTCGAATGGCACGCTGGGAGAGGATGTGCCTGCGATCCAGTCGACTGCTGGCCTGACAAGAGGCGACATTGGAATTCTGGCCGGCCCCTCTGATAGCGCCGCGTCCCGTTTCAACTTCGGACTCTACGCCGCCGAGGCGTCAACCGTGACGTGGTCGGTAATCCGGCGAGACGGCACCGAGCTCTCGTCTGTGACCGTCGATTACGAAACGAACACACACGTCCAGTACAACCGTGGGATCGCGACGCTCCTCGGCCTCTCGCCCCAGGATGACGACACAGTCCACGCCTCAGTCATGAGCGGAAGCGTTTTCGTATACGGAAGCTCGATCGACGAGTCGACAGGCGATCCAACGTACGTCCACGCCGTTCGGGTGCGAGAGGAGGCATCGATCCAGTTCCTCGGTGTTGATCTGAATGACGATGGCAAGCTGGACGTGCTCGACGGCGACCAGGACGGTGTCCTCGACGCAGCCGTTACTATCGTTACCGGGAAGTTCGGCAACTACTTCCGCATCGTGGCGCGTAGTGCCAAAGGCGATGCAGTTTCGTATTCGCTCCTCGAAGCCAGCCGCGATATTTCGTTCATCGACGCAGCGGGCCGAATCGGATGGTTACCGTCGCCAGCCCTGAGCGGGACGAACGGCTCGCTGGTCGTACGAGCGAGCGACGGGATGGATTCCGTCAACCTGACGATTCCGGTGATTTTCCGATGAACGATTCCCCGGTTCACGCTCGGCTCTCCCCGCGATCTGCGCCGGAGACTCGAACGTCCGGCCACAGGACGCCCTGAATGTCACGTAACAGGTGAGGTCTGGGACTTCTCTCGCCCGGAATGTCCTCGCAGAGCCGGGGGCGAAGCTTTGGAGTGCGGCAGCCGCAGCTGCCGCTTTCTGTGTCACGTCTCGAAGCCATTCATTCATGCGAGCTCGACCCAAAGAGCGGCAGCTGCGGCTGCCGCACTCCAAAGGCTTCGCCCCTCCCTCTCCGCCGTGAAATGCGTTTCTCAGCGAAAGATCACCTTGACGAATCGTCGCTTACCGACCTTCAACAGATAGGTTCTCCCCTCCGTTGAGTCGAGCGTCATCCTTGTCCCTTCGGCACGATCCTGGTCAACGGTTACACCTCCCTGCGCGAGAAGCCGCGTCGCTTCCTTGTTCGTCGGAGCGACACCTGCAGCAACCATGATCTTCGTGAGCAGCTGTGGCTCTGACGAGGATTCGAGCACCTTTTCATCGACCTCAGTCGGCGCCTGTCGTTCACTGAAAACTCTTCTGAACTCTTCATCCGCTTTTTCCGCGTCTGCAGGCGAGTGGAAATCGGAAATGATCGATCGTGCCAGTTGACGCTTCGCTTCCATCGGATGGAGCTCACCTGACTCGGCCTGGACGCGAAGCTCTTTGATCGCAGGCGACGGGAGGTCGGTGCAGAGCTCGTAGTACTTCCACATCATCTCGTCCGGGATCGACATGATCTTCCCGTACATCGATCCTGCCGGCTCATCGATGCCGATGTAGTTTCCAAGCGACTTCGACATCTTTTCGTTTCCGTCGAGACCCTCGAGCAACGGCAGAGTGATGACCACCTGGGGCTCGAGCTCGTATTCGCGCATGAGATCCCGACCGACGAGGAGATTGAATAGCTGATCGGTCCCACCCATCTCGACGTCCGCCTCGAGCGCCACCGAATCGTATCCCTGCGCGAGTGGGTAGAGCAGCTCGTGCATCGCGATCGGCTGATGATCGTCGAAGCGTTTTCTGAAGTCGTCACGCTCCAGAATCCTTGCCAGTGTGTATCGCGAAGCAAGGCGGATCATCCCTTCGGCGCCGAGAGCTGAGAGCCACTCGGAGTTGAATCGGACGTCGGTTGTTTCGGGATCAAGAATTTTGAAGACCTGCCTTCTATACGTCTCGGCATTCTCGGCAATCTCTTCCCGGGAGAGCGCAGGCCGCGTCACCTTCTTGCCCGTCGGATCGCCGATCATCCCGGTGAAGTCGCCGATGAGAAAGACGACGCGATGTCCGAGCAATTGGAAATGTCGCATCTTTCGAATCACCACGGTGTGGCCAAGATGGATGTCCGGAGCTGTCGGATCGAATCCGACTTTGATCGTGAGCTGACGGCCAGCATCCGCGGCGCGCGCAAGCTTCTTCGCGAGGTCAGCGCGGTCGATGAAATCGACAACCCCTTTACCAAGAAAATCGACCTGCTGCTCGGGAGTCATTGCCGCCAGAGCGGGTGAGAATGTCGTCATGCCAGCGATTCTAGCCCGCATTTCCCACAGACCTTTGTCGTGAGACGGCGGAGAGTGGCTTGGATGCGAGGCGCACGGCGATTTTGCGACGAAGGCATAGTCGACACTATGTCAAGGAGCGAAATTGCCGTGCAACGAAGCAGACGGGCCGCTATCCGTCGTCTCACGGCGAAGGTCTGTGAGAAATGCGGGCTGGGATGAAATCTCAATGCGGATTGCAGAATGCGAAACGAAGAAGGCAGAAAAGCTCAACTCCCGCTCTTCTCTTTCTGCATTCTGCTTGCTCCGTTTCGCATTCCTTTTGGCACGATCACTAAGTCTGGACTTGAGCTCCGTCCCCTCCACCTTGACGAAATACATCCTCGATCAACTTTCGTGAGCTCCAGACCAGCAGCAGTCCGGGCAACCCTAAGAGGACCGTCAACCAGAAGTACTGCGTGTACCCGAGGCTCTGCGCTCCGATTCCACTGAACGAACCGGCCAGCGATCGCATGAGGCCGAACAGCGCCGTCAGCAGGGCATACTCGGTCGCCGCGTTCTCTTTATTACAAATCGACATGAGGTACGACAGGAAAGCCGTTGCACCCAGCCCTTCGCTGAAACTCTCGATTACAGCGGCCATGTAGATCGCTGCACGTCCGCCATCGAGCGAAGAAACGAGCGCGTAGCCGCCGTTCGAAAGTACCTGGATCACGCCCATCCAGAGCAGAGACCAGACGATTCCATAACGACGGACGAACCAGCCGGCGATGATGGCACCGAGGATCGTGAACGCGACCCCGATCACCGTGGTGACCGTCCCGACCTCGGCGGCCGAGTACCCGCGATCTATCCAGAACGGCTTGATCATCGGGGCCAGTGCACGGTCTCCCAGCTTGTAGAGGAGGACGACACCGAGGACGCGGCCGCCATTCGTCCGGTTCAGAGACGCACGAACATTTCTCAGTATGTGCGTCCCGCGGACGGCCGAGCGATTCTCCGCAGGGAGAAACGGAGTTGCGAGAAGAATCAGACAGGTCAGAATGGCGGCTGCGGCGAAGGCGGTTCCCCACGACGTGCGCGACGCCAAAGCAGCCAGCCCTCCCCCACTCAGGATGATCCCGACCCGGTAGGCCGCCAGACGGATCGAGTTGACGGGACCAACAAGCCGCGGCGGTGTCGCCGAGATCGTGAAGGCATCGATCGCGATGTCTTGTGTGGCAGACGCCAGAGCCAGGATCGTGATCAGGATCCAGAAACTGCGTCCCTGCGGCTCACCGATCAATCCGAGAGCAGCAAGCGTCGATACGAGACCAGCGAGAGCGACAGCGATCCAGCGGCGATATGTCCCATAGAGATCGACAAGCGGTGCCCAGAAAAGCTTCAACGTCCAGACGAGGCCGACCGTGCTGAGTAACGCGATCT
This sequence comes from Thermoanaerobaculia bacterium, assembly GCA_035576005.1. Lineage (GTDB taxonomy): Bacteria > Acidobacteriota > Thermoanaerobaculia > Gp7-AA8 > Gp7-AA8 > DATLXH01. The sequence goes on from DATLXH010000055.1 coordinate 11,455, forward strand.
CGGCGAGCGAAACGCCATGGACACGGAGATAAATCGGCGCCAGCTCAGTGATGAGACCGTACGGTAAACCCTCCGAGAAATAGAGCAGCGCAGCCGCGAAAGGGATCGATAGCCTGGGTCTCAAAAGGCGCATTCCTTGCTCTCATTGTCGTCGGAGGTAGTCAAAAATGAGGCAGAAATATCTTCTACTGGCAGTCATGACCCTGCTCCTTGCCGGCTGCGGAGCGCTTGGCGGGCTGGGCGGACTCGGTGCCCTGGGTGGAATCCTCGGAAGTCCTGGCAGTGACACCAGCTCGGACATTCGAGGGACCGTCGATCGAATCGACACCAACGCACAGCGAATCGACCTCGATGTTCAGTACGTGAACAACCTGCGCGACGCCCGAAGCGACAGCTCGATTTACTACGATTCACAGACGCGCGTCGAATACGACGGGAAGACCCACCGACCGGAGGATCTCGAACGTGGCGACGAGATATCGGTCCGCGGCGCGAACCGCAGCGGACGTTACGTCGCTGAGACTGTAACGGTCACGCGAAACGCGAGGCGAGACTAACTCCCGACGAAACCAGGAGGGACTCGCGCCCGAAGGGGCGAATCCCTCTCCCCGGCGGGGAGAGGGTGGTCGCGTAGCGACCGGGAGAGGGGCCGCGAGAGATACGAACACCTCGCCCTTTTCGACGGACTGGCGAGACTTTCACGCCCCTCTCCCTGCTTCGCTCCGCTCGCTTCCCTCTCCCCGCCGGGGAGAGGGATTACGCCGCTTCGCGGCTCAACGACGTCAGACAGTGAACCGGTCTCATCAGAAGCTTGGGCGGAGCGCACCCGCTGTTAACGCCTCGGGACGACGGCCTTACCGATGCGGACCAGCGATTCGGCTTTGATTCAGTCGAGCTAAGCCCGCATTTCTCACAGTCGTTCGTCGCCAAGCAGCGGATAGCGGCCTGTCTGCTTCGTTGCACAACGGTTTCGCTCCTCGACATAGTGTCAACTATGCCCTCGTCACGAAACCGTCCTGCGCCTCGCATCCAAGCCACTCTCCGCCGCCTGGCGACGAACGACTGTGAGAAATGCGGGTTAAGGCGACGATGCGAAAAACGTTCAATGCCGCATTTGCCCCCGTCGCGTAAAACAGACAAGATGCAGTTTCTGATTTTTCGACCGCGATCCCACCGCCCATGACCACTTCCCCGCTTCCCGAACTGACTGGCTCTGCGCTGATACGCAGGATTCACGATGGGGAGATCGCTCGCGAATTTCTCATTCACGCCGCGAACGGATTCCTTCCGTTTCCTCAGGAAGATCTCGTCGCGGTGCTCGCGTATCTGGCAGGAGGGGACGACGGCGAGATCTCGAAGCTCGCGAAAAAGTCGCTCGCTGAGATTCCGGCAACGCTGATTCTCGCGGTCGCGCGTGACCCGGGCACGGAACCGGAGGTGATCTCATCGCTCGCTTTGGTGACCGAGGATACGGCGGTGATCGAGTCGCTGCTTCGCAACCGGTCCACTCCCGACGAAGCGGTCGTCAGGCTGGCTTCGAGGGCTGATACCCACATTCAGGAAGTCATCGTGATCAACCAGGCGCGAATCCTCCGGACGCCTGCAATTCTCGACGCCCTCCTGGCCAATCCCAATATTTCGCTTGACGTAAAACGGAGGGCTCTGGAGGTTCGCGAGGAGTTCTTCGAAAAGAAAGCGCGAATCGAGGAGGAGCGTGCCGCCGATGCTCAGGCGGCCCAGGAGGCCGAGGATCTGTCGGCCATTGCCGACCTCCTCGAGAAGGCGGCTGCAGAAGGTGAGGAGAAAAGTCCTCAGATTGCCCCGTCAGCCGAGGACCTGCAGGATCCGGAAAAGCAGAGCGTCTTCACCCAGATTCTTTTAATGACTGTCTCGCAACGCGTGCAGCTCGCGTTTAAGGGATCGAAGACCCAGCGTACGATCCTGATTCGCGATCAGAACAGACTGGTCTGCGGAGCGGTGATCCGGAATCCCCGCATCAGTGAATCCGAGGTCGAATCGATTGCAGGGATGCGGAACGTGAATGATGAGGTCCTGCGATTGATCTCAATGCGCCGCGAGTGGATGTCGAAGTACCCGATCGTACTCTCGCTCGTCCGAAACCCGAAAGCGCCGATTGGAGTTGTTCTCCCACTGATCAATCGTTTAACCTTACGGGAGCTGAAACAGCTGAAAACCGACAAGAACGTGTCGGAAGCGATCCGAACGTCCTGCCGTAAGCTCTACGAGACACGAAACAAAAAGAACTGAATGATCAAGGGCACCTACTACGAAATCCTCGGCGTGGAGAAGAGCGCGTCTGAAGTCACGATCCGGGAGCGCTTCAGGGAACTGGCCCGCCAGAACCACCCCGATCGCTACCGCGGCGATAAGAAGGCGGACGCCGAGGTTGCGTTCCAGAACCTCACCGAAGCTCTCAATGTGCTGACCAACTCTGCGCGGAGGCGGCAGTACGATACCGAGATCCAGAGTCCCGGTGCGAAGGGAACGTCAGACTTTACGCAAATCGCGAAGGCCTATGTCAGCCAGGGTGTGAAAGCTTTCAAGGAGGGAAACTACTCCGCTGCCCGCGAGCACTTCGACATGGCAGTCAAGCACAATCCGCAGGACGCAAAGGCATTTCACTATCTCGCGATGGCGTGCACGCGCATACCATCTATGATGCGACAGGGAGTTCAGGCCATCGAGTCTGCGGTGCAGCGTGAACCGTACAATCCGTTGTTTCTCAAGGATGCCGGGATGATCTGCAAACGCGCCGGGCTCGCTGCGAAGGCAGAGCGATATTTCGAGCAGGCGCTCGAGTGGGACAAGGACAATCCCGATATTCTGAATGCATTGGCGGAGCTCAGACAGGGTAAAGGGGAAGTGAAAGAGAGTGGGAAGGGGATACTGGACTCTCTTTTCAAAAAGGGTTGAGCTTGATGGAAGTCAAAGCATTCGGTCTCACACATGTCGGGCGGCAACGACAGCACAATGAAGACTCGTTCCTCGTCGAATCGGGGGAGAAACTCTTTGTGGTGGCAGACGGCATGGGAGGTCACGCGGCGGGGGAGATCGCTTCCCGGATCGCGGTCGAGTCGGTCGCTGAATTCATCGTTCACACGGTCGAGGACGATGGCACATGGCCTCATGCGTACGATGAGCACTTCAAGCGCTCGACGAACCGCCTCATCGCCGCGCTGAAGATGGCCAACACCCGAGTGGTGGAGGCGATGAAGAAGGACCTGCGGTTGCGAGGAATGGGCACGACCATTGTCGGGTGTCTGCAGGACAACGACACGATGTCAGTAGCCCACGTCGGGGATTCGAGGGCGTATCTCATCCGCGGCGCGCAGATCTCGCGCATCACAAACGATCATTCATGGGTATTCGAGCAGGTTCAGGCTGGAATGCTCACGGAGGCTGAGGCGGAGAAGCATCCGCTTCGAAATGTCATCACGCGCGCTCTGGGCGGTTCCCTCAGTGTGGTCCCGGACGCCTCGGAGATCAATTGTCAGCCCGGCGACGTTTATCTGCTCTGCTCGGATGGGCTGACCGGAATGGTGCAGGACGATGAGCTCCTGACGCTCGTCACGGAGAGCCTCGACCTGGATGCTGTCGGCCAGCGGCTCATCGACCGGGCCAATGAGCAGGGCGGGATCGACAACATCACGGTTGTCCTCGTCAGAACCACGTAGTCGCTGCGTGACAGTGTCGCGGCGCGCGGCGCTCGCGATCGTTTTTCGTTCACCCCGCGGGAGAGGTGGCGCGCTTAGCGCCGGGTGAGAGTCCCTGCAGGCGCTTACGCGGTTGACGTTCTACGCGATTCGCATGTGGTCAGCATTGCGATCCTACATTCGGGCGTCAGAGACTCACCCCTCACCCCTCTCCCGCCGGGATAGGGACGGAGTTTCGCGGCGCGGCAATCGCGGTTCAGCCTCCAGCCGAACTTTGTGCGAGCGGCCGGAGCATGCGATCAAGACGCTTTGCAGGCTTGCAATCTGCACCGGCTATATTGCAAGACAGAGTTCACTACTACGGAGACCTCATGGACGTTACGATCGAGTATTGCGGCGTTTGAAACTACTTACCGAGAGCCTCCAGTCTGGCGGCTGCAATCAAAAAAACCTTTGACGTGGAAAGCCGGATCGTCAGAGGAAGCGGTGGAATCTTCACGGTTACCGTCGGCAATCAGAAGATCTTTTCCAAGGGCGACGAGGGTCGTTTCCCAACCGAACAAGAAATTCTCGACAAGCTGAGCGATCTCGCGACTGGTTGATCTGCCCGCACCGGCCGCGGGAGCTTGTTGCGCAACAGCGCCGGCGCGCCGGGGGAGGCGATTGACCCGCATTTCTCACAGACCTTCGCCTCGAGACGACGGATAGCGGCCTGTCTGCTTCGTTGCACGGCAATTTCGCTCCTCGACGTAGTGGCGACTATGCTTCGTCGCAAAATCGCGTTGCGCCTCGCATCCAGGCCACTCTCCGCCGTCTCACGACAAAGGTCTGTGAGAAATGCGGGCTAAAGGCCGGCCCGACCGCTCTCGGGTGCTTTACCTGCTATCATTTACAAGCATTCGTCGCGCGGGGCGTGTGGAGGGGTGGGGTTGTTCAAGAGGTGGGCGGGAGGGGTTGGCGTGGTTTTGCTGGCGAGCACGCTCGCGGCAGCTGAGCCTTTTCTTACCACTCCCCTCCAGAAAAACGTCGCAGCCGTCCTCGATCGCGACTACCAGATCTCGCTGATTGTCACGCCGCACTCAGGCGACGCGTGGACCCGCCTGGCCAAACGGATGACAGGCGACGCAGAGACTTGGCGCGTGCTTGCAGAGAAAAACGGGATCCGTTCCGCGCTCACGACCGAGCAGCGGGTCAAGGTTCCGTTTTCCCTTCTCAAGCCTTCGCTTCAGCTCGAAACGCTGCGCGCCCTTTTCCCGGACGACAAGCTCTCGCCAGAGGGATGGTCGCATAAGGTTGTCGTTTCGAACGGCGTCGAAGGTGAACCGTACTGGAAGATTGCGGAATGGTTTACCGGGCAGGGAGCGCGTTACCACGAAATTCAACGAGAGGGAGATGGCCTCTCTTCGAAGATGGGCGATTTTGTCATGATCCCGCGGAAGGTCCTCTCCCCGCACCTGCTCGCAGCTCTACCGGGAGCGTCGTCGCCAGAGAAGAAAGGTCGACCGGTTCCGCAAGCGGTTGATGCTGTAAAGAAAGAGCGCCCGGCGCTGGACAATCGCGACCGCGTTCAGAACGAACAGGCTCTGGCGGCCATAGCCGGTGGAGCGGTCGTGGAATCGACTCACCTCGACGTCGCAGTGCAACCCGAGCAGCCGGCGGAAGCTCCGGCGCAACGGGCGCTACCTCCGGGGCAGGTCATCCTCGAGGCGTCGGAACCTCGCAGCGACCCTCTGGTTCTCGAGTATGGGCGCGTGGACGGTCGTGCCTTTGCGATCTACAAGCTCAAAAAAGGCGAGGCTCTTTACTCCTCGGTAGCCATCCGATTCACAGGTCGCGTTTATTCAAAAGACGTCGGCGACGTGATCGACACCATCGTCAAATTCAACGGGATCACGGACGTCGCACGAATTCCGGCCAACTATCCTGTAAAAGTCCCTCTCGAGCTCCTGCTGGCGAAATACCTCCCGCAGAACGATCCGCGACGCGTACAGCACGAGACCGCAGATCGAGAGAGCTCGCGCGCCGTGACGCGGGTTCGCGCGAGAAATCTCGAAGGCGTTCATGTGATCCTCGACGCCGGACATGGCGGTCGCGACGTTGGAACGATTCACGAGGGGCTGTGGGAGTCGGTCTACGTGTACGACGTCATGTGCCGTCTGAAGAAGACCATCGAGAAAAACAGCGGTGCCGTGGTCACCGTTACGACTCGGTCGTCCAGTTCCGGGTTCAAAATCCCCGATTCAGGTGATCTGAAAAAGCGGACCGACCATCTCGTCCTGACGAATCCCCCTTACAGGATGGGCGACGCTGCCGTCGGGGTGAACCTCAGATGGTATCTGGCGAACTCGGTGCTGCGGAGAGTTGTGAAACGAGGCGGCGCCGCGGAAAAGGTTGTGTTCGTTTCCATCCACGCCGACTCGCTTCATCCGTCGCTGCGTGGGGCAATGATGTACGTACCGACTGAGCGCTATGTTCGTGGTTCGTTCACCCGGAGCGAGGATGTCTACCTGGCTCGAAGCGAAGTGAAAGAAAGTCCAACCGTTTCGCAGACAAGAAAAGAGGCTCTCCATGCAGAAGGGTTGTCCAAGGAGCTTGCGGAGGCCTTGCTCGAATCATTCGCCCGGTCGAATCTCAAAGTTCATCCCTTCAACCCTGTGCGGGAGAATGTCTTTCGCGGGGGAAGGGAGTGGGTCCCTGCGATCATCCGCTACAACAAGGTTCCTACCCGCCTGCTGCTGGAGATCTGCAATCTTGCCAACGAAGACGATCGCAAGCTCATCAAGACTGCAAAGTACCGGCAGGACGTAGCGGGAGCGATCTACGAAGGCCTTGCCGGCTACTTTGGGGAGCGGGGCGACGGGCCGGCAGACCCCGCGGCGAGAACCGCCGCGAAGTAAGCGTTACGGGCAGCCGCTTCGCGCAGGGCGAAGCTTTGGAGTGCGGCAGCCGCAGCTGCCGCTTTTGTGTCGCGACCGCGAAGGAAATCACTAGCGCGACAGCATCGCGAGGGGAGTCAGAAAGCGGCAGCTGCGGCTGCCGCACTCCAAAGGCTTCGCCTGTATCGAAGACGACTGCTGCGTGCTCCTCTATAATCCGCGTTTAGCGGAAACGTGGAAAAGCAAAATGCCCAGGACGATTGAAGGAAACAGCAACGCCGCGGGACTTCGAGTCGGTATCATCGCTGCGCGATTTCATGATGAGTTTGTGGACCGACTCGTCGCTGGTGCGATTGAGTGTCTTGCGCGCCACGGAGCCGCCGACGAGTTGATATCGGTCTATCGCGTTCCCGGCTCATTCGAAATACCCGTGGCAGCAAGGAAGCTGGCGAGAACCGCTCAGTTCGACGTGCTCGTAGCTCTGGGAGTGCTCATTCGAGGAGATACACTTCATTTCGAGCTGATTGCGAGCCAGGTGACGAACGATCTCTCGCGAGTCGCACTCGAGGAGCTGATACCGATCGGTCTCGGAGTGATCACCTGTAATGACGAAGCTCAGGCCAGGGCCCGCTCGGGACCAAAGAGCGGGAACAAAGGCTGGGAAGCTGCGTTAGCGGCGATTGAGATGGGGACTTTGTTTCGAGCGATCTCCGGCGATAATCAGGACCGCACTTAGTATCGCGTCAACCGGTCAGGAACCGCTTCCCGCATTTCTCACAGACCTTTGTCGTGAGGCGGCGGAGAGTGGCTTGGATGCGAGGCGCACGGCGATTTTGCGACGAAGGCATAGTCGACACTATGTCAAGGAGCGAAGTTGCCGTGCAACGAAGCAGACAGGCCGCTAT
>DATLXH010000056.1:0-92329 GCA_035576005.1 Thermoanaerobaculia bacterium
TTTGGTACTCTCGCTCTGCATCGTTCTGTCCCTCGCTTTCGCTTTGATTTGTTCTTGCAAACCCATCCTAGCGAACGAGATCAGGGCGATGCTTTTTCTTTTTACCTAGCCAGCTGAGGATTTACCGTTCCAATGTCCGGCGCGCCGCAAGGCGCTCATGATCGCGAGTGCCGGCGGACATTGGATGTCCGGCCACAGGGACGCCCCTAGGAACTCCCAGTGTTCATGCGATTTTGCCGGGTGTCGCCCCTCCCGCTCACACGCCCAAGCCCCTGGACGACATCTCGGTTCTTTTTCTCAGTTGCGACACGTTGTCGTACGTGGGTTGGGATGACACGATGTCTCCAGCGGGCGACCGCTGCAGGCGGGCTCGTTCCCCACGGATGCGGCGTGATTGCGAATTACGGCTGACGAACCAGCCGCGTCACCGGCGACTCCCTACGAATCGGCTGCAGCGGCCGCCGCGGCGGCGACGGCACGTTCTTCCGCTGCCGCGCTGCGTTGGAGAATCCCGAGGCGTTTCATCATCTCGTTGAGTGTCGATGGCTTGAGCTGGAGCAGCTCGGCCGCCTTCTTCTGAACGCCGTTCGCAAGCTCGAGAGATTGAAGAATCATTGTTCGCTCGTAGTGCGAGACGGCGTCCTTGAGCGAGAGTCCTTCTGCGGGAACCATGGTGACAGGCTGATCTGTGAGTCGCGGGAATCGTATGTAGTCAGGAATCAGGTCGATTCCGATTCTTTCCGTGGTGCAGAGAACGACAGCGCGCTCGATCGTGTTCTCCAATTCGCGCACATTCCCCGGCCATGAGTAATCCATCAGAATCTTCATCGCCTCGGGAGTGAGATCGCGAATCTTGCGACGATTCTCGAGCGCAAACTTCTCGAGGAATCGCGCGATCAGCAGGGGCACGTCTTCGCGACGACGCCGAAGTGGCGGCAGGTTGATCACGATGACGTTGAGGCGATAGAAGAGATCTTCCCGGAAGGTGTTCTCACGAACGAGCTCCTGAAGATCGGCGTTGCTGGCGGCGATGATGCGCGCGTCGACGCGAACGGTATCGACCGATCCGAGCCGCATGAACTCTTTTTCCTGGATCACGCGAAGCAGCTTCGCCTGGATCTCGAGATTGATGTTCCCGATCTCGTCGAGAAAGATCGATCCGCCATCTGCGATTTCGAACAATCCCTTCTTTGTCGCGATGGCCCCTGTGAACGCTCCTTTCACATGACCGAAAAGATTCGACTCGAGCAGCTCCGGAGGAAGCGAGCCTGAGTTGACTGTCACGAATGCGTTCTTGCTTCGCGGGCTGGCGTGGTGGATCGCCTTCGCCACGAGCTCCTTGCCCGTTCCGGACTCGCCAGTGATGAGGATGTTCGAGCGCGATGGTGCGGCGAGCTTGATGAGCTCGAAGATCCGGCGCATCGCCTCGCTCTTTCCGATGATGTTTGCGTACGAGTAGCGCTCGGAAAGTTGTTCCTTGAGGCTCTCGTTTTCTTTCGAGAGCATCCTCTGTTCGAGTGCCTTGTTTACAGTGACGACAACTTCTTCGTTTTTGAACGGTTTCGCGATGTAGTGAAACGCGCCCTGTTTCATCGCATCGATCGCTCCGTCGATGCTGGAATACGCCGTCACGATGATGACCGAAACGGTCGGGTTGCTCTCGCGGATCGAACGAAGCGTCTCCATTCCGGTAATGCCCGGCAGCATCAGGTCGAGCACTACCAGATCGATCTCGGAATCGTCGAGGACCGACAACCCCTCTTCTCCGCTGGCAGCGAGCACGACCTCGAAGCCTTCACGACGCAGCACCGTGTCGAGGACGTCGCGTACGACTTCCTCGTCATCGATGACCAGAATCCGCATGTCGTTCTTCAAGCGATAGCCGTGTTGAACGGTAGTGTCGACCGGAGCCACATTCACGGAACCTGCAACGTCCGGTCGAAACATCAGTTTGCTCCCTCATCTGGCCACAACGGAAGGGAAACCGAAAATGTTGCACCCTCTCCCGGGGAGCTCTCGAGAAAAATGCTGCCGCCGAGCCCCTGCACGATCCGCTGGACGATCGCGAGTCCCAGCCCCGTTCCTCCCTGGTTTCGCTTCGTGGTGACGAGCGGTTTGAAGATCTCTTCATGCATCGCAGGTGAGATTCCAGGGCCATCGTCCCGGATGCTGATGACGAGATCGCTCCCGACCTGTTTTGCGTCGATCCAGATGTTCCCACCTGCAGGGACGGCATCTCGCGCGTTGAGCAGGATGTTCGTCAGAACCTGTTGAATCTCGTGCAGGTTTCCCCGCAGCGAAACCTCCGGAAGCTCGGAGAGATGGATCGTGATTTTCTTTCCCTCCAGCAGGTCGCCGTTGAGATTCATCGCATTGTCCACGACCTCTGAGAGCGAGACGCGCTCGGATGTTCCATGCCGTCTCGCAGCGAAATCGAGCAGGTTGTTGACCAGGTGTGAGGCTCTGAACGTCTGTCGTTCCATTTTCTGGAGGATCTTGTAGCGAGGATCATCAGGCGAGGTGTCGGCCAGAAGGAGCTGGGCGTACGATGAGATACCAGTCAGTGGCGTGTTCACTTCATGAGCGACTCCGGCGGCCAGAAGGCCCAGCGAAGCGAGTCGCTCCTTTTCCTGCAGCTCGCGCTCGAGCCGAACCCGCTCGCTGATGTCACCGACGACGACCACGGTCGTGCCGAAAGGGACATCGTCAGCGCCGAACGGATTGGTCGACACCGTGACTTCCTTGAGCTTGCCATTCGCGTCGACGAGCGTCGTCTCGACTGTGACTCCCGGGGTCTTCCTCACCTCGCCATAGAGAGGCAGGATCGTGTCGATCGAGCCATGAAGCTCGTCGTTTCCGAGCAGTTCCCAGAACGCGCGATTTCCCGTGAGTACCGTGCCGTCGTCGGCAACGACGAGGATTGCCGACGAGGAAGACTCGATGATGTTCTCGTTGTACTCCTTGAGCGAACGGATCTCGTCGAGCTGACGACGAAGGCGTCCGTAAAGCCGCGCATTCTCGAGTGCGAGAGCGAGCGGGGCGGTCAGGGAGCCGATGAGGTGCAGGTCATCACGCGAGAGCGGCTCGTCATGGGACTTACCCCCACAAAGAAGGACGCCCTGCAGCTCCCCCCGATGCCTGAGTGGAAACATGTAGCGATATCCCGCCCGTACCAGCGTCATCGGGATCTCGCTCGCTTCAGGAAGTCGCGGCTCGTTGAGAAACATCGGGCCCTGCGGTGGAAGGTCGCCGAGATCAGACTCCGCGATCCGCTGAGGCAGATTTCGCTCCTGATCGAAAAGCGTCAATTGCGCAACATCGCGAAGGTAGAGATTGAGACGATGCACGCCGATCGCATTCGCGACACGCTCACGAATCATCTCGATCAGATCGTTCGGATCATGAAAGGTGGCAAGCTCCTGCGCGAACCCGGTAATTGCTTTCCGGTGGCGGTAGGTCTCGCGATAAAGAAGCATCTCGAGCGCCGCCTCGATTCTTCCCTTCACAGGAATCAGCACCCCCGCGATGAGGAGTCCCGATGTGAAGGCCAGGAAGTTCTTTTCCATGGCCAGCCGCTCTTCAATGAGTCGCGACAGAAGGATGTTCACCGTCGAGAAGCCGATCATTCCGATTACGAGCGTGACCGTGTACGCGAGGATCTCCTTCATGATCACTTCAACATCCCAGAGCTTGTATCGGAGAATCGACACCGCGAAAGCGAGCGGGATCAACGCCAGGGGAAGGATCGCGAAGTTTGTGTAGCCGGCCCCCGACCCATACCTTACGTAGGGGATGAGGTAGAAAAGCAGGAACGGTGTGAAGCCGAAAGCGACGCCGAGATAAATCCATTTAATCTGCTTGCGCTGTCCCATCACCGACGCAGTTCGGTATGTGTAGATCAGAGCAACGAGGGCCAGGGCGAAATAGATCGCGAAATGCGCCATCTCCCATCGGTCAATGAGCGTGAACGCACGCTCGACTGAGGTCAGGCGGATTCGATTTCCAAAGGCGTAGAGATCGAGGTTCCAGAGAGCCAGCAGAATTGGTGGGAGGTAGAGGGCGGCCGTGAGCCATCTGCGCGACAGGAGTGGCCGTGGAAAGCGAAGGAAGAAGTGGAGGGCAAGAGGAGGGAGGAAGATTCGTCCGAACTCCTCGATCAGGGAGAGAACCTTGAACGTCGTATCGATCCGTCCCGCCGGACTGTAGACGTAGACAATGAAGGAGAGAAGACTCGCAAAAAAGAAGAGGAGGCTCTCGTCGCGATTTCCGCGGAACGCCGTGTAAAGCCCGATCACCAGGTAGAGGAACCCGATCAGAGTCAGATAGAGATAGCCGTAATCGATTCGTAGTTCCGGCGGGCGGTAGGTGAGTGTTAGAGTCTGGTTCCCTCGCGCCACCACGATCGGAATCGGTTCATTCACGTTTCTGATCGTCTTCTTGATTCCCTCGACCTCGGCAGCCGGCATGCCGCCGACGACCCAGATCTCGTCTCCCTGCCGAAGTCCGGAACGCGCGGCGCCGCTACCGGGCTCTACGCGGTCGACAACGATCACACCTTTCTTCCAGCGGAACTCGAAGTCGAGTCTCTCGAAAGAGGAGCGTTTCCGCTGAAAAGAGGTGAATCCCCCGGCCACCACCAGAAGGGTCAGAAGTGTAATGAGCGTGGTAAAGAGCGGAGAGCGGCTGCGCATGGAGATAACAGGAGGTGAGCAACCGAGGTGCCGCAAGAGAAAGGCTCACAAACTATTGATAGTAAAGAGCCTGATCATCAGGAAGGCATAGGCGGAAATTCTGCACTTCCAATCGTTTGGATTGCAGTTCCAGTTTCTTGAAGATCCGATCCATCAAAACGGATCGACCCGACGTCGTTAGCCCGCATTTCTCACAGACCTTTATCGTGAGACTACGGATAGCGGCCTGGATGCGAGGGGCACGACGGTTTCGCGACGAGAGCATAGTTGACACTGTGTCGAGAGCAACCGGGGCGGGTGTAGGGACGCAGGGCCTGCGTCCGGCACCCAGACATTCGCATCAGGAATTCTGCATCCCGGCATGAACCCTCGTGCAAAGCGATGGCCGAGGACAATCTTCTCGGTCAGGGACAGGGTACCGGACGCACGCCGTGCGTCCATGCGCGCGCATTCTGTGAGAAATGCGGGTTAATCCGACATGCGCTATCCTTCCGCGATGTTGAACCGGAACCGCCTTCTCGAGATCACAGCTGCCATGCAGGGCAAGCTCGTGGTCGTCTTTGGCGACATTGTCGCGGACCGGTTTATTTATGGCACTCCGAAGCGGATCTCGCGCGAAGCCCCGGTCCTCATACTTCGCCAATATCGCGAAGACATTCTTCTCGGTGGCGGAGGAAACGCGATCAACAACATTCTGTCTCTTGGCGGGTTGCCAATTCCCGTTTCGGTAGTGGGGAATGATCCGGAGGGCAACAGCCTCATTGAGCGGCTGACCAGTCAGGGTATCGACTGTGGAGGCGTGCAGAGACTTGACCGCTACAAGACTCCGACGAAGACGCGCGTCCTGGGTGGTATGCCGCACGCCGCACGCCAGCAGATTGTCCGGTTCGATGTCGAAGACCGGCTTGAGCTCAACGCCGACGAAGCCGATCGTTTCGCCTGGATCCTTCGCGATCAGATCGCAATCTGTCATGCCGGCCTGATCTCGGACTATGGATATGGGGTGGTGACGCCTTCTCTTGCCTCCAATCTGACAGGTTTCTCAGGCGGTAAACCGGTCACGCTCGACTCTCGCTACGATCTGCTCCGGTACCCTGACGTCACCGCCGCAACCCCCAACGAGGATGAAGCGGCGACGGCGGCCGGAGTTTCTCTCTTCGATGAAGAGACGATCGCCGACCTTCAGTTTGCGGGAACCTCGATTCAGCAGATTCTGGATTGTGAAGCCGTACTGATCACGCGTGGAAGTCGTGGCATGGCGTTGATCGAGAGCGGAAAGAGCGAGCCTCTGATGATTCCGGTGCATGGGTCTGACCAGATCGCTGACGTGACGGGAGCGGGTGACACGGTTATCGCCGCTTTCACGTTGGCGCTGGCCGCCGGAGCTTCGTATCCGGAGGCCGCGACACTCGCGAATTACGCGGGAGCGATTGTCGTCATGAAGATGGGAACCGCTACCGCGTCAAATGAAGAGCTCCGGCGGATGATCGAGCGCGATGAGACGCTGGGCTAGCCCGCGTGTCTCACAGGCCTTCGCCGCGAAGCGTCGGATCCTGGGGGTGTAATGGGCACTGGAGCGGGCAGCCGCGCGTCCATCCTCGGTCTTGATCAACTGATTTCTGTCGTGGAGAAGGCGCGCGCAGCGGGCGCCAGCGTCGCGTTCGCCAACGGATGCTTCGATGTCCTTCACGTCGGTCACATCCGCTATCTGGCCGACGCCCGAAGCCGGGCTGACATCCTCATCGTCGGCGTCAATGGCGACGCGTCGGTGCATGAACTGAAAGGCGAGGGTAGGCCGCTCATCCCCTCCGCAGAGCGTGCAGAACTGATCGCGTCGCTTCGCGCGGTGGACTACGTGATCGTGTTCGAAGAAAGAAGTCCTCGCGCGCTGCTGGCCGCGATCAAACCGGACCTCCATTGCAAAGGGACTGATTACACGGAAGATTCGGTGCCCGAGAAAGATCTCGTGCAGTCCTATGGTGGCCGGGTCGTGATCACTGGTGATCCGAAGGATCATTCAACGACAGAGCTGATCGGGCAGATGCGACTGTCCAACTCGTGATCCAACCCCCATCCTCGTTGCTCGTTCTCCGACTGTCGGCTCTTGGCGACATCATTCACACGCTTCCAGCCGTTCGACTCCTGCGAGATGCTTTGCCTGATACTCGGCTCGGCTGGGTCGTGGAAGCTCCGTATCGCGAGTTGATCGAGATCGTTGCTCCGGTCGACGAGGTGTTCACCGTGGCCACGAAACGATGGCGCCGTGAGCCACTGCTCGCGTCGACCCGCTCGGCGATCGCCGGCGCTCGCCGCGATCTGGCGCGATTCGCCGAGGGTCAAACCTCCGTCGATTTCCAGGGCCTGATCAAATCCGCGCTGATGGGATCACTCTCGGGCGCCTCGGTGAGATACGGCTTCGCCGCGCCTGTGATTCGTGAGCGGCTCGCCTCCCTGTTCATCAACCGGCCGCTCAACGTGAACCCAGGCATTCACATCGTGGAGATCAACTCTTCGCTGGCACGAGCTGTCACCGGAAGCAACGGGGAGACCCCTCACGTTGATCTGACGGACTTCTGCTCCTTCAGCCGTGTCATTTCCCAGCGCTTTCCGGAGGGGGGTATCGTGCTGAACCCCGGAGCCGGCCAGAGCGGGAAAATGTGGCCGTCGGAACGCTTTGCCCAGCTCGCCCGTCTCATCAGGAGAGAGTTGGGCGCTGTGCCCATGGTGGTGTGGGGCCCGGGCGAGAAGACGCTGGCTGAGCGAATCTGTCTGGAGGGTGACGCTGTTCTTGCACCGGAAACAAATTTGAGAGAGCTCGCCTTTTTACTCAGGCAGGCCCGTCTTGTCGTCTCAGGGGACTCGGGGCCGCTTCATCTCGCCGCGGCCCTCGGGACGAAAGTACTAGGGCTGTATGGACCGACGAGCGTTGCGCGAAACGGACCATGGGGGCAGCCCGGGCATTGCGTGGAATCGCCAGGGAATTCAAAGCTGATGGATTCGATCAGGGTCGAGATCGTGTTTCAGAAGATTAAGGAGCTGCTGAATTGAGGTTATGTCGCGTCATCGTTGCCGGGCTGACGTTTCTCGCGCTGAGCATTTCAGAGAGCGAAGCCTCGTCAGCGCCCGCTACCAGCACGCCGTATGTCGAGAACGTTCTTGCGAACGGAGAGACGCTCGAGTTCACCCTCTCATGGCTCAGACTCGTGGGCGGAAATGCGCGAATGACGCTAACGCCTTCGGCCGATGGCGAGCGGATCTCAATCTCCTCTGTTGCGGTCTCGAGCGGGATACTCAAGAAGATTTTCAAGGTGAGGGACGAGATCGAGTCGATCGTCGATCGAAGCACCTTCTCCACGCTCAGGTTCCAGAAAAAACTGAACGAGCGAGATCGGTACAAGGAAGAGACGACGATCATCGACGAGAAGCGTGGCGTCGCAATCCGGAAGGGTAAAGAGATTCCGGTCACTCAGCCGATTTTCGACCCTCTCTCACTCATCTTTCATCTGCGGCGACTCGACCTCACGGTGGGACGAAAACACTTCTTCACCGTCATTGCCGACGGCAAGGTGTATACGCTCGAGAACGAAGTTCTGCGCCGGGAGTCCATTCTCACGGACGCCGGCTATTTCAAGGCCGTGGTTGTGGAGCCGAAAATGAGGCGGGGAGGAATCTTCAAGGAAGACGAGGATGCACGCCTCCTGATCTGGTACACCGATGATGAGCGGCGCCTTCCACTCAGGATCCGATCGGACATTCCGGCAGGGAACATCACGGCGACCCTTCGCTCCTTCCGCGTCGGTAGCCCCATCCCGGCGAAGACTCCGTCGACTCTCGGGCTCCGGCGGTAGCCCGCATTTCTCACAGACCTTGGTCGTGAGACGGCGGAAAGTGGCTTGTATGCGAGGCGCACGGCGATTTTGCGACGAAGGCATAGTCGACACTATGTCAAGGAGCGAAATTGCCGTGCAACGAAGCAGACAGGCCGCTATCCGTCGTCTCACGGCGAAGGTCTGTGAGAAATGCGGGGTAGGGGTCGATCAGGCGATGCGTGGCTGTCCTGACGCTCACCAGGATTGACAGTTCGAGCCGGGAAAGAACGCACGTCTGGTTTCCTACCGGACCTCGCAGTGTTAGACTTGCCAGTCATCGCGGCCGGAAAGCCTCGCCTTTTCAAGGTGATCCCGCGATTGGTCAGGCACCGGTCACTTGCGTGAGACAGCTGCACCTCGAGGGGGAGTGAAGGCGGATGAGTGTAAGACTCGGTGAACTGCTCTCCAGAGCCGGTCTGATCAGCCAGGAGCAGCTCAAGGAAGCGCTCAAGATCCAGAAGGACACAGGGAGCAAGCTCGGTGAGACCCTCATCAAGCTCGCCTTCGTGACCGAGGAAGACATCACCGAGTGCCTCTCCCAGCAGTTCGGGGTCCCGTCAATCAATCTCGCGCATTTCGAGATCGATCCCGGCGTCATCAAGCTCATCCCTGCTGAGGTCGCGCGAAAGTACAACATCCTGCCGGTCAACAAGACGGGGGCCACGATCACGATCGCAATGGCCGATCCGACCAACGTTTTTGCCATGGACGATATCAAGTTCATGACCGGGTACAACGTTGAGCCGGTAGTCGCTTCCGAGCTGGGGATCAAAGCGGCGATTGACACGTACTACGGCACAACCTCATCGCTCGAGCTCAAGAAGGTGATGCAGGACCTTCAGAACACGGACGCCGGCACGGATCTCGAGGTGCTGGAAGAGGACGAGGAGTTCGATGTTGCGACCCTGGCGGCGGAGTCCGAAGAAGCGCCGGTCGTCAAGCTCGTCAATCTCATCCTGAGCGACTCGATCAAGCGCGGTGCTTCCGATATTCATATTGAGCCGTACGAAAAGGAGTTCCGCGTCCGTTTCAGGATCGACGGAATTCTTTACGAGATCATGAACCCGCCACTCAAGTTGCGCGACGCCATGACCTCGCGCGTAAAAATTCTTGCAAAGCTCGACATCTCAGAAAAGCGACTTCCACAGGACGGTCGAATCAAGCTCAAGATGAAGCTGAACGACAAGAACAAGGAGATCGACTTCCGAGTCTCCGTTCTGCCAACCCTGTTCGGCGAGAAAATCGTCATGCGGCTCCTGGATAAGGAGAATCTCCGCCTCGATATGACGAAGCTTGGATTCGAGCCGGAATCTCTCGCCCGTTTCGAGGAGGCGATTTTCAAACCGTGGGGAATGGTCCTGGTGACGGGGCCCACAGGATCGGGAAAGACGAACACTCTATACTCGGCTCTCTCGAAGGTGAACTCGCCTGAGGTCAACATCATGACCGCCGAGGATCCTGTCGAGTTCAACCTTCCCGGGATCAATCAGGTTCAGATGAAAGAGCAGATCGGGCTGAACTTCGCGGCAACCCTGCGCTCGTTTCTGCGACAGGACCCGAACATCATTCTGGTCGGAGAGATCCGTGACTTCGAAACTGCCGAGATTGCGATCAAGGCCGCGTTAACCGGGCACCTCGTGCTTTCCACGCTCCACACGAACGACGCTCCTTCCACGATCAACCGCCTCATGAATATGGGAATCGAGCCGTTTCTGGTTGCCACGTCTGTCCAGTTGATTGCTGCGCAGCGACTCGTCCGCAGGATCTGCGGGAGTTGTCAGGAGCAGGTGGAGGTGACACCTCAGGCGCTGCTCAACCTCGGCTACAAGCAGGACGAGGTCTCGACGGTAAAGGTTTACAAGGGGCGAGGTTGCGAAAAATGCAACAACACCGGCTATAAAGGACGGGTAGGTCTTGTCGAGGTCATGGTGATCGACGACGAGATCCGCGATCTGATTCTCTCGGGAGCCTCGGCGATGGATATCAAGCGCAAGGCGATGGAATCTGGGATGATTAACCTTCGCCGCTCAGGTTTGGTTAAGATTAAAGAAGGCATTACGACCATCGAAGAGGTCGTGCGGGAGACCGTCCTCTGATTCGGAGGCGACCGTACGGATTGGAGCTAGTACAGAATGACTCAGCCACTCACTTTGCATTTCCTTCTCAAGACCATGGTGGAGCGCGGAGGGTCTGATCTTCATGTAACGACCAACTCTCCTCCACAAATCAGGATCGACGGGAAGCTCACTCCGCTCGATCTGCCGCCGCTCATGGCGTCGGAGACCAAGCAACTCGCCTACTCGGTGCTCACCGACGCGCAGAAGCATCGGTTTGAGGAGAACCTGGAGCTCGATCTGTCGTTCGGCATCAAGGGGCTTGCCCGGTTCCGTGCGAATATTTTTAATCAGCGTGGGGCTACTGCGGCCGTTTATCGCCAGATCCCGTACGAGATTCGTGGTTTCAAGGATCTGGCTCTGCCTCAGGTAGTCGAGGAGATCTGCAATAAGCCTCGGGGGCTCGTTCTGGTCACGGGTCCGACGGGATCGGGCAAATCGACGACGCTCGCCGCCATGATCGACAAGATCAACCGCGAGCGTCACGAGCACATCATCACGATCGAAGATCCGGTCGAATTTCTTCACTCTCACAAGAGCTGCGTCGTGAATCAGCGCGAGCTTCACGCGGATACGCATTCGTTCACCAACTCCCTGAAGTCGGCGCTCCGGCAGGATCCCGACGTCGTTCTCATCGGAGAGATGCGCGATCTGGAGACAATCGAATCGGCTCTCCGTATTGCGGAGACGGGGCACTTGACCTTCGGCACCCTCCACACGAATTCTGCTGCCCAGACGATCAATCGTGTCGTCGATGTCTTCCCGGCACACCAGCAGCCTCAGATCCGCGCCCAGCTTTCGTTCGTCCTCGAAGGGATCCTTTGTCAGGCGCTCCTGCCGAAAGCGAATGGAAAGGGACGGGCGATGGCGATGGAGATCCTCGTGCCGAACTCCGCGATCCGCAACCTGATTCGCGAAGACAAGGTTCACCAGATTTACAGCATGATGCAGACCGGACAGTCCAAATACGGGATGCAGACGTTCAACCAGTCTCTGGCGACGTTGTACTTCCGGAAATCCATCACGTTACAGACCGCGCTGGCACGCTCGTCCAATCCGGACGAGCTCCAGGAGATGATCTCCCGCGGGGCAGGTACATTGGCTCAACCAGGCTCACCGGCAGCGGCCAGACCGCGGCCGGCCTGAAGAGAATGCAGAATGCTGAATGCTCAATGGGAAAAGCAGAATGGAAAGCGGATTTTTCGGGTGCTCCTTTCGTGAGCCAACGTTCTGCATTCTGCATTCTGCATGCTGCATTTTTTAACGGAGGTAACGATGCCGAACTTTGAATGGAAGGGTAGGGGCCGGGGTGGACAGGATCAGGCAGGCGTGCTGGTCGCGGATTCCAAGGACATCGCCATCGCCATGCTGCGCCGTCAGCAGATTGTGCCGACTGTGGTCAAGGAAAAGGGACGGGAGCTCGCGATCCCGAAGTTCGGGGGGAAGGTTGGCCCGCAGCTCGTAGCGATCTTCACCCGGCAGTTCTCCGTCATGATCGATGCAGGTCTTCCACTGGTCCAGTGCCTCGAGATCCTTGCCGGTCAGCAGGAGCATAAAGCCTTCAAACGTGCATTGGTCCAGATTCGTCAGGACGTGGAATCGGGCTCGAACCTCGCCGATTCGATGCGTAAGCATCCCAAGATATTCAATGATCTGTATACGAACATGGTTGCCGCGGGAGAAGCCGGCGGTATCCTCGACACAATTCTCCAGCGGCTGGCTCAGTACATCGAGAAGGCCGTTAAGCTCAACGGTCAGGTCAAGGCAGCAGCCATTTATCCTGTCTCGGTCATCTCGATCGCGGTCATCGTCGTGGCGATCATTCTCTGGAAAGTCATCCCGGTCTTCGCGTCCCTCTTCGAGGGCCTTGGTGCCGAGCTTCCTCTGCCCACCCGGGTCGTCATTTCGATGTCGAACTTCATCGCCGATTTCTGGTGGCTGATTACCATCGTGATCGTTGGCGGTGTTTACGCACTTCGTCGCTACCACGAGACCTACAGAGGAAAGCGGGTGATCGACGGAATCGCTCTCCGCATGCCGGTGCTCGGGCTGCTGCTTCGGAAGATCGCCGTGGCGAGATTCTGTCGCACGCTTGCTACGCTCACCTCGTCCGGCGTTCCAATCCTGGACGGGCTTTCGATCACCGCGAAGACCGCAGGCAACTCCATCATTGAAGACGC
This sequence comes from Thermoanaerobaculia bacterium, assembly GCA_035576005.1. GTDB lineage: Bacteria > Acidobacteriota > Thermoanaerobaculia > Gp7-AA8 > Gp7-AA8 > DATLXH01. The sequence continues at coordinate 12,855 of DATLXH010000056.1, forward strand.
CATCATGTCGACCAGGAAATCGGTCGAAGAGGGGAAAACCATCAGCGAACCGCTCTCGCAGACAGATGTCTTTCCGACGATGGTTGTCCAGATGATTGCCGTAGGCGAGCAGACCGGTGCACTCGACACGATGTTGAGCAAGATTGCCGAATTCTATGAGGATGAAGTTGATGCCGCGGTTGCCGGACTCATGAAGCTCCTGGAGCCGGTGCTGATCGCTTTCCTCGGAGTCGCGATCGGCGGCATCGTCATCGCGATGTACATGCCTATGTTCACGCTGATCGGAAAGGTCGGCTAACAGGCCGCAAGGCCAGGGGAGCTGGGCCAGGTCGTACCTGGTCCAGCTCGCTCGTCGCGTCGCCAGCTATGGCTGTCCTTCACTCCGAAGCGCGGATGTTGATCGCCATCAGGGTGGTGGTGATCACCACTCTCGTCCTGGCCGCGCTCATCATCCAGTTCACGGCTCCCTTCGTACTCCCGCTCGGCTACCTCTACCTCACGGCAGGGCTCACGTACGGGATGACCCTGCTCTACATCGGCATGTCCCGGTTTTTTTCGTCACGCAAGGTTCAGCTCTCGCTCCAGATCGGAGGAGACGTCCTGATCGAGACTTTGCTGATCTATTTCACAGGAGGACTCGACTCTCCGTTCTCCTTCCTCTATCTCGTCTCGATCATCACCGCTTCGATGCTTCTTTACAGGCGAGGCGGGCTTGTGACGGCGTCAGGCTGTGTGATCCTCTATGGCGCTCTGGCGGATCTGATTTTTTACCAGTTCCTTCCTCTGCCATCGGGCTCGAATCTCTTCCCAACGCCGACGCAGTGGACCTCGCTGCGGCTCTATCTGAACATGGCGACCAACTTTGCCGGGTTCTACGCCACCGCGCTGCTCACGTCGCTGATTTCCGAGAAGTTGCGGAAAACGGCGGATGAGCTCACCGCGAATCAACAGAATCTCGAGCGTCTCGAAGTGCTCAATCAAAACATCATCGAGTCAATCCCTTCAGGATTGATCACGATGTCGCAGGACGGCGCGATCTCGTTCGCAAACCCGGCCGCAGGAGAGATCCTGGGGGTGACAGCGGAATCCCTCACTGGGCGCCATGTCAGCGATGCAATCTTCTTCACCAGCGACGAGTGGAGCGCGCTCAAGCTGCGCGCCACGCTGCTCAACGATGAAGTGTTCAGAGCTGAAAAGAAGGATGTCATCCGGAACGGCGAAGAACGGACGTTCGGTTATGCCGTGACTTCTCTCCGAGGACGCGATGGAAACTCTTACGGACTGACCCTCATCTTCCAGGATCTGACGGAGATCAAGAAGCTGGAAGGGCAATTGAGGCTGCGCGATCGTATGGCTGCTGTAGGTGAGCTCTCAGCTGGCATCGCGCACGAGATACGAAATCCGCTCGCCGCCATCTCTGGTTCGGCTCAGGTTCTTCGAAACTCCGAGCGTCTCACGCCGCAGGAAGCGAGGCTGATGTCGATCATTCTCAAGGAATCGGAGCGGCTCAACAAGTCCATCGCTGAGTTCCTCAGGTTCGTCAAGCCGCAGGAGAAGAGAAGCTCGCCATTTGATATCGCTGCGAGTCTTACGGAAACTCTCGACCTCCTCGCAAACTCGTCAGAGCTCAGGCCCGATCATGAGATCGCGCGACGGATCGAGCCGAGCTCGTTCGTAATCGAAGGCGATTCCGACCAGATACGCCAGGTCTTGTGGAACATCGCTCGGAACGCTTTTCAGGCAATGCCCGGCGGCGGGACCTTGACGGTCGCCACAACGCTCTCTCAAGGTTTCTATCGGATCGAGCTCACCGACGAGGGACGCGGCATGAGCGAGGCGGAGCAGCGCATTGTCTTCCAGCCATTCCGGACGCGTTTTCCCTCCGGCACGGGCCTTGGAATGGCGATCTCCTACCGAATCGTGCATGAGCACGGCGGAAGGATTAGTATCGAGTCGAAGGAAGGGGTGGGAACCACGATGACGCTCTCGCTACCCCTGGTTGACACCGCGCCCGATTCGCGTCAGGCGGCATTCGTCGAGGCTGCGAATGCGTCCTGAGGAGAAATGCAGAGTGCAGAACGCAGAATGCAGAATGAAACGCTGCGTCACGGCAGTCAGCATGGGACCGTCTTTTTTTGCATTCTGCATTCTGCATTCTGCATTCTCTTTCGATGTCTGAAGAACGAATCCTTTCTGGCGAAGTTTCAGATGAAGAGCTGGGAGTTGAGCTCTCTCTTCGCCCGCGGTTTCTCCGTGAATACATCGGGCAGTCCAAGGTAAAAGAGAATCTGGCGATCTCGATCGAGGCCGCGCGTAAACGGAAAGAAACACTGGATCACGTGCTGCTCTTCGGACCTCCAGGCCTCGGGAAAACCACGCTCGCAAATATCATCGCCAATGAAATGAGCGGCTCGATCAAAGCCACATCGGGCCCTGCAATCGAGAAGGCTGGAGACCTTGCCGCAATCCTGACGAATCTCGAGGCTGGAGACGTCTTCTTCGTCGATGAGATCCACCGGCTTCCAGCGCAGATTGAAGAAATTCTCTATTCGGCCATGGAAGACTTTCATCTCGACATCATCATCGGTCAGGGGGCCTCGGCGAGGACCGTGAAGATCGAGCTTCCACGGTTTACGATGATCGGAGCCACCACGCGCGCAGGGTTGCTGACCGCACCGCTGCGCTCTCGATTTGGCATCGTTCACCGGCTCGACTTTTATGACGTCGAATCTCTGACCGTCATCGTGGAACGCTCGGCTGACATCCTGACGATCCCGATCGAAAAGGAGGGCGCCTCCGAGATCGCGCGGAGGTCCCGCGGGACGCCTCGCATTGCAAACCGTCTTCTGCGCCGCGTTCGTGATTACGCCGAAGTTCGGCATGACGGGCGGGTCGATCTGAAGAACGCTCAAAGCGGACTCAGGATGCTCGAAGTCGATGAGTATGGTCTCGATGAGATCGATCGCAAACTGCTCACGGCCATCATCGAACGTTTCGGTGGAGGTCCGGTCGGAGTCAACGCCGTAGCGTCGTCGATTGGCGAGGACCGCGGAACGATCGAGGATCTCTATGAGCCCTATCTGATTCAGATTGGCTTCCTGCAGCGCACTCCTCGGGGCCGCGTCGCAAGCAGGATCGCGTACCAGCACCTGGGATATCCGGAGTCCGCGGTACGGAACCAGAACCGACTTTTTTAGTTGCGCGCGAGCGGAGCACTTAGCCCGCATTTCTCACAGCTCCTCTGTTAACACACACAGAGTGTCATCCAAGTGTTGAGTCAGGGCGCCGCGTCGCGAGACAGACAAGAGTGTCTGTCCTACACGCGCATGTAGGACAGACACTCCTGTCTGTCTCGCGACACTCTTGTTTGTCTCGACGCTCGGGATGAAGGGCTGTGAGAAATGCGGGCTAAGCGGGGCTAAGCGCACGCCGACCACCAAAAAAACGCCCCGCGGCGTCAGGCCGCGGGGCGTGAGAGGATCGCTGCGCGATCCGAATTACATTCCTGGAGGCATCAGAACGGTGTCGATCACATGAATCGTTCCGTTGCTGGCGCGAATGTCAGCTTTGGTGATGTGTCCGTTTCCGATCATGACCTGGTCTCCCATCATCATGATGCTCACTGGCTGACCGCCGGCGGTGTTCGCCGTCGTCATCTTCATCACCTGGGCCGCGCTCACGTTTCCAGCGACGACATGGTATTGAAGGATCGAGCGGAGCTTGTCCCGGTTTTCCGGTCGCATGAGCATCTCGAGGGTTCCGGCCGGGAGCTTGGCAAACGCTTCGTCAGTCGGCGCGAAGACTGTGTACGGTCCGGATTCCTTGAGCATCGGCACCAGCTCGGCTGCCATGAGCGCCTTGGCGAGCGTGTTGAACATCCCGGCATCCATTGCCGTTTCGACGACATCTTTCCTCATCATCGAGTCGCGATTCGAGGTGCTGCCACATGCAACTGAGAGAATGAGAGCTGATACTGCGACAAATCTTTTCATGTAAATCTCCTTAATGGTTTTCCAGTTTACGTACGTCGGGGAATGTATTTTGGATGCCGGTAGGGTGCCAAGTGATGCGATTACTCCTTGCGGAAGTGCGCGCCACGCGACTCCGGGTTCCGGATGGCGCTGATCGAAACGATCGAGGCCATCTGCTGGCCGTGGAAGAGCTCGGTGATCTCCTTGCTGATGGTCGACTCGTGATAAAACTTCGTGAGCCGGTGCCCCAACTCCCGCATGTCGGCCACCGCGCGCTTGAGTCGTTCATAGGTGCGCACGATTCCGACGTAATTCCACATCGTGTTCTGAATGGTCGTCCAGTCCTGCAGAATGAGTGCAGGGTCTTCATTCCGTTCCTTTCCCGGCTGACGCCAGTCGGGGATCGAGCGGAGGATCGAGGGGTGTAGTGAGCCTATGCCCGCAGGAGCGGCTGATCCATCCAGGGCACCGGTATCGCTCCGGGTACGGCTCGATTTTTTGACCGGGGCGGCAGCAGCCCTTTTCCTTCCGGAAGGCTCACCGAGTTTGTCGAGAATGGATCGGCTGCTGAAGTAACCCCATGTCAATCCTTCCAGCAGTGACGTGGACGCGAGGCGGTTCGCGCCGTGGACTCCGGTGCACGAAGTCTCACCGATCGCGTAGAGGCGACTGAGCGTGGTCTCTCCACAGGTGTTCGCCAGAACTCCTCCACAGAAGTAGTGAGCCGCTGGCACGACCGGAATTGGTTCACGTTCAATGTCGATTCCGATTGCCGCGCATGCTCGATGGATGTTCGGAAAGCGCTCACGAATCGGCTCCCGCCCATCATAGGAGCTCGCGAGATCGAGCAACACGTAATCGTCTTTTGATTCCGTCATCTCTTCGACGATTGCGCGCGCCACGATGTCGCGTGGAGCGAGGTCCCTGAGCGAAGGAGAGTATCGCTCCATGAAGTACTCGCCTTTCTGATTGAGCAACCGGGCTCCTTCCCCACGCAGCGCTTCGGAGATCAGAAAATGATTCGCATTCTTGTCCGCAAGGGCGGTCGGATGGAATTGAACATATTCAGCGTTCATGATCCGCGCGCCGGCGCGGTGCGCCATGACCACGCCGTCTCCGATCGAGCTTCGGGTGTTCGTCGTATGGAGATAAATCTGCCCGATGCCGCCAGTCGCGAGGACTGTGTAGTCCGCGAAGACCGTGTACACATCGTTTGTCTGATTGTCGAGCAGGTACGCACCCACACACTCATTCGTCAGCCTGTAGCGCGCCTGGATATCGGTGGGATGATGTTGCGTCGTCAGCAGATCGATCGCGGTGATCCCGGTCGCCAGAGTGATGTTCGGCTCGGCCTTCACCCGATCGAGCAGCGAGACCTCGATAGCACGTCCAGTCGCGTCGCCTGAGTGGATGATTCGCGAGATCGAGTGAGCACCTTCCTGCGTGAGATCGAGCTCTCCTTCATGGGTCTTCGAGAACGGGACCTCAATCTCGGTGAGAAGAAGCTTCTCGACGACACGTGGCCCCTCGACCGCGAGGAAGCGAACGGCTTCCTCGTTACTGATCCCTGCGCCTGCGCGAACGATGTCTTCAATCAGCCTGGCTGGGGAGTCCCCCTCACCCTGGTAGATGATTCCGCCCTGGGCCCAGAAGGTGTTGCAATCCTTCGGGTCGGTGGCCTTCGTCACCAGCAGGACTTCGACGCCGGCCTGAGCCAGTGAGAACGCAGTCGTAAGCCCCGCGATCCCCGTGCCGATGACCAGGACGGGATAGTGGGCGCGGTTCTTCAGAGCGGCCATTGCTCAGGTGAATGCATTCTGCATTTCGTCAAGCCGCCGGCTGCGCGAACCCGGTGATCACATACGAGCCCGACTTCACATCTTTCTTGATCTTAATGATGTTGTTGGACTGCGCGTCTTCAAGGAGATTGCTGAAGGTCTGGTACCCGTAGTACTCCTCGTTGAAGGTCGGCTTCTTCCGCTGCATCGTCTGTTTGACCATGGATCCCCAGAGAATCTCTTTATTCTCGCGCATGAGAGCCTTGATCGAGTCGATGAGCAGCGTGAAGGCTTCAGCCTGCTTCTTGTCCTTCGCGATGACTTTCGGCCCCTGCGCCACACCGCGGACGAGATCTTCGTAGAAGATGAACTCATCGCAGTTGTCGATCAACAGGTGGCTTGAGGAGTTCTTCACCCCGACTCCGATCACGAACTTGTCATTTTCTTTGAGCTTCGAGACCAGTGGTGAGAAGTCCGAATCACCCGATGCGACCACGAAAAGATTGATGTGCTCTTTCGCCCACGCCATGTCCATCGCGTCGACGACCATCCGGATGTCGGCCGAATTCTTGCCCGAGTAGGTCCTGCTCGGGATCTCGATGAGCTCGATCGCAGCTTCATGAAGCTCGCGTTTGTAATCGGGGAAGCGATCCCAGTCGCAATAGGCGCGCTTGACGACGATCTTCCCTTTTTCGAGCAGCCGCTCCAGCAGGAGGGAGACTTCGAACTTCTTGTGCTTCGCGTCCGTAACTCCGATCGCGATGTTTTCAAAGTCGATGAAAAGTGCGATCTTGTTCTCTGTGGTCATACTCCTCGGAGGAGACGACCCGATGCTGTCGTCGTCGTTCATGACATCCTGGTCGAATTGTGGTTTTCGGTTCATTCCGTGCGCGTGGCGAGGGTGAGTGTAGCGCAGGAGGCTGGCGCCCGGACATTGGAATGTCCGCCGCGACTCGTGGAATGACACAATGCTGCTCGCCCTGAAACCCTACATCACTCTGGCCCGCCCTTTTACTCTTCTTCCACCGCTGCTCGGGATCGTGTCGGGTGCCATCTGCGCCTGGGGCTCAGTGCACAACCCTGACCCCACGCGGGCGATCACGCTCCCTGTGATCCTGACCGTGGCTCTCGGGTCTCTTTCAGCTTCGTTCCTCAACGCCGCGTCCAATGCGATCAATCAGATCTATGACCTCGAGATCGATCGAATCAACAAGCCGTCGAGACCGCTTGTAACGGGCGCCCTTTCGCTGGCGCAGGGGTGGCGCGCGACCTGGCTCTGGTACTTGCTCGCCATCATTCCAACATGGTGGGTCGTAGTGTTTCCCTTCAGCCGTTGGTCAGAGAAAGGCGCCGCGCCTCTGGCGTTTCATGAATGCTTCTTCATCTATCTGGCAGGGATGATTTTCACCTTTGCTTACTCCGCACCCGCCCTCGGGCGGACGAAAAGACACCCGATCCTGTCTAACCTGACCATCGCGATCCCCAGAGGGTGTCTGCTCAAGGTGGCTGGCTGGTCGATGATCGCGCGTGTCTTTTCCGTCGAGCCATGGTTTATCGGTGGCATCTTCATGCTGTTTCTTCTGGGAGCGGCCTCGACGAAAGACTTCTCCGACATGAAAGGCGATGAGGCCGGTGGATGTCGAACGCTGCCGATACGCTACGGAGTCAGGCGTGCAGCGTGGATGATCTCTCCGTTCTTCATTTTCCCCTGGCTGCTGATCCCTCTCGGCGCCTGGACTCCCGACCCGTTCGCACCTCAGCATCCCATTCTCACGGGCAATGCCCTGTTTCTCACGATTCTGGGGGCCGTCCTCGCACTGTGGGGCGCCTGGACGGTCTATCTGCTCGTTCGCCGCCCGGAAGAATTGACTGCGACGGAGAATCACCCGTCGTGGCGGCAGATGTATCTCATGATGATGACTGCCCAGATCGGTTTTGCTGCCGCATACCTCTTTCCTCGCTGATGACGTAGCCGGGCCGTTTCAACTCGATCGGGTTAAGAGACGTCAGGGCTCCGGCAGTCTTCGAATCGGTCGCGTTGTATGGTCACAGTTGCGACAGCGCGTACGATAGAGCGATGCTGTCATTTGAGCCCGAGATCCTCGAAGGCGTCAGTAAAGGACTGCTGACCGAGAGAAGTGCCAGGCGGCTGCTCCCGTACGAAAGGAGGGAGACTTTCTCCATCTACGGGGAATTGCGGCTCGCGACCTGGTTAGCCGTATCTCTCCTTGCCACAGGCATCGGAATCTTCGTGACCAGGAATCTGCGTCAGACAGGTCCCGCCGTTCTCATAACAGTTCTCGCCCTTGCCTCGGCTGCGTGCTACGCAGTCATCCTGGCCAAAAGGCATGCGCCGCAGCGATGGCCATCCTCTCTGCTGGACGACTACATTCTTCTGCTGGGTGCGCTCCTGCTGAGTGCCAATCTTGGATATGCCGAGAGTCAATATCATCTGCTCGACGCCTTCTGGACCGAGCACTTCCTTCTGCTCGCTATTATTCACGGCGTGAGCGCGTACTACTTCAACTCTCGTACGCTTTTGTCACTCTCACTCGCATCGCTCGCTTCGTGGTCCGGCTTCAGAGGCGATCTCGGAGTGGGGCAGGGCACTGCGCTGGCCGGGCGAGCACTGATCGCATCAGCTCTGACAGTCCTGTGGCGCCTTGGGAATCGTGCGTTCCCGGCGCGGGAATCTTTCAATCCCGTGTTCGACCATTTCATAGTACTTCTCTCGTTGTTCGGCGCGCTTGTCTGGCTCTTCGATCCCCGCTTCGAGTTTCTGGGGCTCCTGGTCGTCATCGGGGTCTCGGTCGCATCGCTTGCGTATGCTTTCAAGACGGGACATGAGGCCTTTGCGGTTTACGCGATCGCTGCCCTCTTCATCGCCGTGACCTACGAGCTGATCCACCGGATCGTCGGTGGTAACGCCGCACTCTCGTTGCTGGCCCTGCTCCTCACGTCAATCGCAGCGGTGATCGCGCTCTATCAGGTTCACCGTCGCCTCAAGGAAGAGCGATGAGCGTATTCGCGCGACCGACCATGAACGAGGCGCGATGGCTTCGGTTTTCCGCCCTGGCCGGGAAGTGGAAGCGTGACGGACTCATCGAGGCAGATGAGCTCACGCGAATTCGCGCGGCTCCGGCGCCGTGGAGAGAATCGAGTGTCCGCATCATTCTTTTCCTCCTGACGTTGCTTGCCGTCGCCGCTCTCTACTTTTTCTTCCAGGAGATCGGCGTGCCGGCAGGGATCGTTACGTCGATCATCGCCTGTTCCGCGGCAGAACTCATGATCAGGCGAGGCAGGTTCCTGCACGTCGGCCCCGAGGAAGCGCTCTTTCTGGGAGGTCTGTTCGCGTTGATCCTCGGACTGCCGGGACCCTCGCAGGTCGAAGGACTTCTTCTTTTCGCTGCAGCCTCGTTCTTCGCTGGATGGAGGGTGCTCAATGGCTTGTTCGTGGTTGCCGGCTTCGTCTTCATCGCGGCTTACCTGGGGCTCAGGCTCGAGTCGCTGCTCCTGGCGTTCCTTTTCTGCCTCGCCGTCACGGTCTTCTCGGGATTGATCGCGAAACGTTTCGTTACCGATCCGTGGATCAATGCGTGTGCTGAGTGGACCGTGCTCGTGTTGCCCATCACGAGCTTCTTTCTGGTGAGAACCATGGAGAACGATCCGGCCGGGACCCGTTTCCAGACTTATGTGGCCGTTCTGGCGCTGCTCAGCGCTCTTCTGATCGGTTCCGGGCTGAAGACCCGCGCGAGGTTCATTCTCCTCTCAGGTCTGCTGCTGGCCGCAGCAGTAGCCATTCAGCTCAGCCTCCTGCTCGACGCGCGCGCTGAGGTCCTTCTCATCGCCGGAGGTGGCCTCCTGCTGGCGATTGCGTGGTCCGTCACGAGGTGGCTCCGCGACCGCGTGACGGGACTCACGGCGCGACGAGTTGGAGCACTAGAGACGCCGGAGATCACTCCGTTCCTCGCGGCCCCTTTGCTACACACAGAGCCTGTTGAAGAGCCCGCTGCATTCGAGCAGAAGGGGGGATCCTTCGGGGGCGCCGGGTCCTCGGGTAGCTTCTGAAGCGTTCGGCGCGGTGCTACAAATTTTCGTGTGTCACCGAACGGATCGACCAGGGTCAGCGGTGGGTTCATGCGTGCTTCGGCATCCAACGCGGGGTGAGCGGTAGCGGCGCAGCGGAACGTGTGCAGTCGGCCGGCCATTGATCTAGCCCGCATTTCTCACAGACCTTTGTCGTGAGACGGCGGAGAGTGGCTTGGATGCGAGGCGCACGGTGATTTTGCGACGAAGGCATAGTCGACACTATGTCAAGGAGCGAAATTGGCGTGCAACGAAGCAGGCAGGCCGCTATTCCGTCGTCTCGCGGCGAAGGTCTGTGAGAAATGCGGGCTAGAGCCGCCATGCGGGCGGTCGAGGCCAGACCCGTGGACAGAATTGAAGTCAGTTTTTTTGGGCGCGTTTCAGAACTTTTCCGCGGACTGGCGACCGGCCCGCGGCCCTGCTGCGCTTTCCGCGTTCGCGTTCCCTGAAAACCTCCTGAAAAGGTCCGGAAATCTGGAGCTCGAGCACTGGTCCCGGCGCTGTCGTGTCCGGCGGAAATCCTGTGGGAACTCTGCGGAAAATCTCTTTCCGCGACTGTGGAAATCCATGTGGAAAATTGTGCGGAATTCCTGTCGATCTCCGGCGGGTATCCAGAGGAAATCAACGCCATGCGCCTTCATGGCTAACTCATTGATTCTGCTGGATTAATACACTCAGTGGTGTGCGTTATTGCAGCACACACTAGATGTTGTGGTTTCTCTTGACATCGATTTGACGTAGGTTTAACCTCGCTCCATCCAATAAGACAATTCGACGTCTGGGAGGGTCAAATGAAGGTATTGAAAAGTTCGCACCGGCTTTCGGTTCGTTCTCCGCTTCGTGCAGTCTCGCTTCAGTTCCGGGACTACCAGGTGACCGCCAAAATCAAGACTCCGGTGCCACACATCAAACCAGCATTTTCCCGCTGAATACCGTTTTAAAAGGGGAGAGCGGGAGTGGCGCCAGAAGCATGGCACCAGGCTCGCGGGGGAGGGGAAGAAAGCTCGATCGACCGTGGAAATCGACCGACTGAAACGCAAACGACGCCTGGCTGATTCACACAATCGCAGCCGCCCAGAACATCGCCGTTTCGCACTCAGTCAGTCATGCGCTCCAATTTCTGCTACTCGTTCCCGCTCTCTTCTCTCGGCAGCACACGCAGGACGGATTCCGTGTCCGCCCACAACGATTCGAGAGGAGATTTCGAGCATGTCAATCGATGTAACCACGCACGACCCCCTGCGCCCACGCAACGAGCTGAACCGTAAGAGCCCAGCCAGAAAACCGACGAAGGCCGGAGGGATCGAAGTCCCGCGCTACTACACGAAACCCGGGGTTGACGTTTACGACACGTGCGAGTGGGAAATGCGCTCGGCCCTCATCACCAACGAGCGAGGCGAGACTGTCTTCGAGCAGAAAGATGTCGAGATGCCGAAGGCCTGGTCGCAGATGGCAACGAACGTGGTTGTCTCCAAGTATTTTCGCGGACACCTCGGCTCACCGGATCGCGAGACATCAGTACGCCAATTGATCGGCCGTGTAGTCAAGACCATCACCGGATGGGGCCGCCTCTGCGGTTACTTCGCCTCGGAGCAGGATGGCGACACATTCCGGGATGAGCTAACCCACATCCTTCTCTATCAGATGGCTTCGTTCAACTCACCCGTCTGGTTCAACGTCGGAATCGAGCCTAAACCGCAGTGCTCGGCCTGCTTCATCAATTCGGTCAACGACACGATGGACTCCATTCTCGGTCTGGCAAAGACCGAGGGGATGCTGTTCAAATACGGATCCGGAGCAGGCTCGAACCTCTCGAAGATTCGCTCTTCGAGGGAAACGCTCGCCGGCGGCGGTACCGCTTCCGGACCTGTCTCCTTCATGAAGGGATACGACTCGTTTGCTGGTGTCATCAAGTCGGGCGGAAAGACCCGTCGAGCCGCCAAGATGGTCATTCTCAACGCGGACCATCCTGATATCGGCGACTTCATCAATTCGAAATCGCGCGAAGAGAAAAAGGCCTGGGCCCTCATCGATGCTGGCTACGACGGAGCGTTCAACGCTCCGGGCGGTGCATACGATTCTGTGCAGTTCCAGAACGCGAATCACTCCGTACGCGTGACCGATGATTTCATGCGCGCCTATGAGAACGACGCGGAGTGGACGACCTGGAGCGTGACCGAGCCGCGCCGGCCGATGGAAACGTTCCGCGCCCGCCAGCTTATGCGCGATATGTCGGATTCCGCGTGGCTCTGCGGTGACCCGGGCATGCAGTTCGACACAACGGTCAACGATTGGCATCCCTGCCCGAATACCGCACGGATTAACGCTTCAAATCCCTGCTCCGAGTACATGTTCCTCGATGACTCGGCCTGCAACCTGGCTTCGCTCAATCTCATGAAGTTTTACAGCGAGCCCGCAGGCTTCGATTCTGAAGCCTACCGTCACGCGCTCCGGATTGTCGTCACCGCCCAGGAGATTACGGTCGACAACGCAAGCTACCCAACTGCCGCAATCGAGAAGAACTCGCACGCCTTCCGACCGCTTGGTATCGGCTACGCCAACCTCGGCGCTCTTCTGATGGCCCGCGGTCTCCCGTACGACTCCGATGAGGGACGGGACTACGCCGCAGCGATCACCTCGATTCTGTCGGGTGAGAGCTATGCGCAGTCCGCTCGCATCGCCGAAAAGCTCGGTCCCTTCGAAGGCTATGCAGCCAACGAAGAGCCGTTTCTGCGCGTAATCGACAAGCATCGCCGTGCGTCGTACAAGATCAACACCCGCAGCGTCCCTGCCGACCTCGCTGAGGCTGCAACGCAGTGTTGGGACGAAGCGTACGCGCTTGGCTCGGAGCACGGCTTCAAGAATGCGCAGATCTCAGTTCTCGCCCCGACCGGCACGATCGCTTTCATGATGGACTGTGACACGACGGGAATCGAGCCCGACATCGCTCTCGTGAAATACAAGAAGCTCGTCGGCGGCGGCATGCTCAAAATCGTCAATCAGACAGTCCCGGTTGCGCTCAAGCGTCTCGGTTACGAGCAGAAGGAGATCAACGCGATCGTCAACTACATCGACGAGAACGACACAATCGAGGGCGCACAGCACCTGCTCGACTCTCACCTTCCGGTCTTCGACTGTGCCTTCAAGGCTGCCAATGGATCGCGATCGATTCACTATCGCGGTCACCTCAAAATGATGGGAGCGGTTCAGCCTTTTATCTCAGGTGCAATCTCCAAGACAATCAATATGCCCACCGACGCAACGGTCGAAGAGATCGAGGGCGCGTATTACGAAGCATGGAAGCTCGGCCTCAAGGCGGTCGCGATCTATCGCGATGGCTGCAAGCGGAGTCAGCCTTTGTCGACCTCGCGAGACAAGAGCATGGACGCGGTTTTGACAACCGCGCTCTCACCTGAGGCGGCAGCCGTGAGGCGCAAGCTTCCGGATGAGCGTCAGTCGATCACGCACAAGTTCTCTGTCGGTGGCCATGAAGGCTACATCACGGTCGGCAAGTACGAAGATGGCAGTCCGGGAGAGATTTTCCTGGTCATGGCCAAAGAAGGTTCGACCATTTCGGGCGTGATGGATTCGTTCGCAACGATGACGTCGCTCGCGCTCCAGCACGGCGTGCCGCTCCAGCTGCTGGTCGACAAGTTCACGCACACGCGCTTCGAGCCGAGCGGGTTCACGAAGAACCCCGAGATCCCGATGGCGAAGTCGGTGATGGATTACATCTTCAAATGGCTGGCGATCAAATTCCTCAGTCGGGATAGCCAGGCTGATGCAGGTGTGATTCTTCGCGAAGATGTCATGCAGACGATGCAGCCTGAAGCGCAGCTCTCGCCTGCCTCGCGAGACTCTCAGCCGGCACCGGCTGAAGCAGTCGGTGATGTCATCGCCCTGTCGCGAGACGACGCAAAGTTCGTCAACAGCGTCAAAGCGAGCGTTCCGCCTTCTCAACCAACCGCTGAAGCCAGGACGGTCGGTTTCGTCAGCGCCACGTCGGCAACCAAAGTCGCCGGGAAACCGGCATCCACCTTTCTCTACCAGCAGGATGCTCCCGGCTGCAGCGACTGCGGCTCGATCATGGTGAGAAACGGCGCCTGCTACAAATGCCTCAACTGCGGAAGCACGAGCGGCTGTTCGTAAGCGACAAAAGAAGAGGTAGCTAAAGTAAGGGCGGCCGCAAGGCCGCCCTTGCTGTTTCAGCTGACTCCGCGGACTGGGGACTAACAGGCTGGCCAGGCAGGGCCGGCTGGAAGCCGGCGGTACGGCCGGCAAGATGCCGGCGCTCCTGCACGAACTACCGGTGCCTCGCCGATCGGAGCGCCGCCTTCCAGGCGGCCGTACCGCCGGCTTCAAGCCGGCCCTTGATACGGCGAAGCATCCGAGGTAGTCTTGAGTCCCCCACGCGCCCCGCTTTCTCTCCGGCGCCAATGTTCGGTTCCGCACCGATCGTTTACCCCAACGCTCAGTCACTGCGAGTTCGCATGCGAAGAGGACTTCCGCACTTCGAGCTCGATAACGCCGTCTACTTTATTACGTACCGGTTGGCCGACTCGTTACCGAAGCAGGTAATCGCGGAGCTCATCAGAAGGCAGTCTGATACGCGTGATTACCTCACCAGGGTCCGCAATCCTATGGAATGGGCGCAAGCGGTTGCTGATTTCGGCCGTATGCTGGATGAACGGCTGGATGCAGGCTTCGGTTCGTGCGTGCTGCGCGATCGGCGCGCTGCGTCAATCGTCGAGCAGACAATTCGATTCTTTGACCAGCAGCGTTATCACCTGTTGGGATGGTGCGTCATGCCGAACCATGTTCACGTCGTGTTGCAGCTTTTCAAAGGTAAGGACCTTGAGCGAGTTCTGCACTCGTGGAAGTCTTACTCAAGCAACGAGATCAACCGGGCACTGGGACTATCCGGAAGACTTTGGCAACGGGAGTACTTCGATCGGATCGTCCGGGATCGACGGGAAATGGAGGCTGTCGTAAGTTACGTCCTTCGAAATCCGGAGATGGCCGGACTGAGAGATTGGCCGTTTGCGGGGTGGCGGGATTGGCGATGATCGCGGCCGCCTGGAAGGCGGCGGTACGGCCGGCTGGAAGCCGGCGCTCCTGAGGCGAGCGCGATTCCGCTCACATCTCGATGACTGTGCGCAGATGCCGCGTACCTGCATCGAGATCATCGAGGACCTCGTTGATCGCCTCTGCCTCCAGGGGAACCGTACGTGTGATGGCTTGCGAGAGGTCAAGCTCGCCCCGCCGGGCCAGATCCATCAGCTCGACAAGCTCTGCACGCGTGTGGTCCGAGCAGCCGATGATCCTCCGCTCTCTCGTCAGGATGTCGGCATAGGGATCAAGGTCCAGCGCCCGCAGGTCGATCGCTACCACCATGAACCGTCCCCCCGGCGCGAGCGAGCGGAGTGCCTGCAGCGAGGTGGCGCTGTGTCCTGCAAAATCGAGAACGACATCGATGCCGCGACCTCCCGTCGCCCCAAGGAGCTCATCGCGAACGCTCGCGCGCGATGCGTCGATTGGCACGGCGCCAAACGACTCAGCCAACTCCAGTTTTTCCTGAATTATGTCGACGGCAAAGATTCCGCTGGGATCGAGACGTCCTGCGAGTTGCGCGGCCGAAATGCCTAGCCCCCCGAATCCCAGGATCGCGACCGATTCTCCCTGTCTAACTGTCGCTAGACGCAGGGCGTGATGCGCTGTTGCGGTCGAGCACATCATGATCGCTGCTTCATTGAATCCGACTGCGTCGGGGATCGACACGGCATTCCGCGCGGGAACGACAATTTTCTCCGCGTACCCGCCGTCCAGCTCTTTGCCAAGCATCGCTCCTCGAGCGCAGAATTGCTCGCCATCGTGTGAGCACGCGAAACAGTCGCCGCACGACAGCAGGTAGTGGAGGGCAACAGGATCGCCGAAGAGAAATCCTTCAACACCCTCGCCGACCCACGACACCGTGCCCGCAATCTCGTGCCCGAGGGTCCGCGGCAGAGTGAGCCGCCGGCTCTCGGTCCGGTAGTGCGCGTCGCTGTGGCAGATGCCAGCACTGCGGATGTCGACCACGATGTCTGCCGGTCCCGGCTCTGGATCGGGAAGCTCGGAGTCCCTCAGTGGCGCTCCCCTTCGCTCCAGTCTGACTGCTCGCATCCCGCTATAGTACGGGTTTGCTGCGGACGGGAAGCGGACCGTTGGGCGTGTTGATACCGATCGGCGTACTGCTCGGCCCACGTGTAGACTGTCGATGCGATGAGTCCTTCATGGCGCTTTCTTTGTCTTCTGCTGATCGGAATGAGTACCGTGGATGCAATAGCCGCTGATCGCGTCGTGGTCGTGACGGCAACTGCCGGATATCGCCACGAGTCGATCGAGACGGCCGAGCGCGTGCTCGGCGAGATGGCAAGGCCTATGGGTGTCGAGCTCGTCCGGGTCCGCACAGAAAAGGAGATGGAGCAAGCTCTGTCGCCCGAAGGTCTGCGGAGCGTCAGGCTTCTGATGTTCATCAACACGACAGGCGAGATCGCACCGTCCATCAGAACCGGAGTGCTCGAGTGGGTGGCCGCAGGTGGCGCGTTCGCGGGTTTCCACTCGGCTTCCGACACCTGGCACGACTCGCCTCACTACATTGAAATGCTCGGAGCCGAGTTCGACCGCCACCCCGAACAGCTGGCCGTTGATCTGCTGGTGGACGAGCCGGGTCATCCCGCAACCTCCGGACTCGATTCACCTCAGCGCGTCTTCGAAGAAATTTACCTTTTCCGGCAGTTCCGCCCCGAAAGTGTCAGGCTCCTCATTTCCCTGCGCATGAGCCCCGAGGATGGCAGCGACGGCATCTTTCCAATCTCCTGGACCCGAAATTACGGCAAAGGACGAGTCTTCTACTCCGCCCTCGGACACCGCAGCGACATCTGGACGTCAGCATGGTTCCAGAAGCACCTGAGTGGAGCAATTCTCTGGGGACTGCGGCGCGATGTGCAACCGAGAAGACGTGCCGTGAAGCGCTGACATCCTCCACCAGGATCGATCGTTGGAGAGTCCTCCTCTACTGCGATGGCGAAGGAATCCTTTCCGAATGGATTCGGTCGCGTTCCTGAAGCATCTGCGCTGCCACGCTCAGAGCGATTTCCTGCGGATCATTCGTCCCGATCGACAAGCCGATGGGACAGAAGAACGCGCGTTGCATCTCTGCAGGAAGCCCGGCCTCGGCGACATCCTTCCGCAACCTCACGGCCTTCGCCTCGCTGCCAATGACCCCGAGGTAGGGGAAGCGCCGCGAGCGGAGAATCTCGAGGAGGATCGGCTTGTCCGTCGTATGACCCATGGTCATGAGAACCACAAAAGCATCTTCGGCGAGCGTGTGAACTTCAGCAGGCATATCGTCTCGCAGGAGCTTCGTGAGGTTGGCAGCGTCAGGCAATTTCGCAAGCCATTCCTCTCTTGGATCTACGCAGGTTAGTTTGCAGTCAAGATTCACCAGGGTTCGGATCAAGGCGTTGGCGACGTGTCCGGCTCCAAAGACGACAATTCGCCAACTCCCTGTGTTGAATGCCTCAAAGTAGAGCCTGACCGAACCACCGCACGTCATGCCGATGTCTTTGTTGAGGCTCCAGTTGACAAAGTGCGTTTTATGCCGGCGCGATGTTGTCAGCAGCAGCGCTGCTTCCTCAATGGCGCGCTTCTCGACTTTCCCTCCTCCCACAGTGCCTCGGTGGAGTCCCTCGTTCGTCACGATCATCCTCGACCCCCGCTCGTTCGGAACGCTACCTGAGGTGTCGACGACCGTTACGCTGACGCACGGAATGCCGCCATCGATCAACTCCACGAGATCCTCGAAGATGGTGGGCATCGTCGACGATTCTACGCGCTGCCAGTGCTCGGGCTAGCCCGCATTTCTCACAGACCTTCGCCGTGAGACGACGGATAGCGGCCTGTCTGCTTCGTTGCACGGCAATTTCGCTCTTTGACATAGTGTCGACTATGCCTTCGTCGCAAAATCGCCGTGCGCCTCGCATCCAGGCCACTCTCCACCGTCTCACGACAAAGGTCTGTGAGAAATGCGGGCTAGAATCGGGACATGAGTGAAGATCAGCTCGTGGCCCGCAGCCGTCGCGTTGTGCTTGACCAGGCTGTGATACCCGCGTCCATCCACATAAGAGGGGGTCGAATCCTTCGCATCGGTAGCCTGGAAGACGCCGGAGATGGAGAGCCGGAGGTCGACTTTGGAAATCACGTAGTGATGCCGGGGCTTGTCGATTCGCATGTTCACGTCAACGAGCCGGGCAGGACCGCGTGGGAGGGGTTCGAAAGCGCCACGCGCGCCGCGGCGGCGGGTGGGATCACCACGATTGTCGATATGCCGCTCAACAGCATCCCCGCGACCACGACAGTAAACGCGCTCGAAGCGAAGCTGCGGGTACTCGAGGGAAAATGTCACGTCGACGTAGGACTCTGGGGCGGTGCGGTTCCAGGGAACAGCCGAGAGCTCGCGCCACTCCTGCGTGCCGGGGTCCTCGGGTTCAAGGCCTTCCTCGTGGACTCGGGTGTCGAGGAGTTCCGGCATCTCACGGAGGAGGACCTGCGCACGACGCTTGATGTCCTCGGGCGGACTAACGCACCACTGCTGGTACATGCCGAAAGTCCTGGCGTGCTAGCAGAAGTCTCCGGGCCGGCTCGGTCTCAGGCGTACGCCGGCTATCTCTCTTCCCGCCCGGCCCGCGCGGAGGATGAAGCGATTGAGCTTCTCTACGCAATGATCAAATCGGGCCCAGCGAGGATCCACGTCGCTCATCTCTCGTCTGCAGGGGCGCTCTCGTCGCTGCGGCGAGCAAGGGACGAGGGGGTTACCCTCACTGCTGAGACAACTCCTCACTACCTTCACTTCACAGCCGAGCAGATCCCCGACCGCGCCACGGAGTACAAATGTGCGCCTCCCATCAGGGAGGCCTCTAACAGGGAACAGCTGTGGGACGCGCTTCGGGATGGATTGATCGGATGTGTTGTCAGTGATCACTCCCCATGCACAGCCGATCTCAAGCGATTTGATGAAGGAGATTTTCTTTCCGCCTGGGGTGGGATTGCCTCATTGCAGCTTCTCTTGCCGGTGATCTGGACAGAGACTGAACGTCGTGGGTTCCCAATCTGGATGCTGTCACGCTGGCTCTCATCGGGTCCTGCCGACCTTGCGGGTCTGTCGAGTCGCAAAGGAGGCTTTGCGCCGGGGATGGACGCCGACTTTGTTGTCTGGGATCCTGAGTCGAGCTTCATCGTCGATCCGCTGCGACTGGAACACAAGAACAAGGTCACTCCCTATCGCGGCGAGGAGCTCAGGGGAGTCGTGAAGGCAACGTATCTGCGCGGCGTTGAGGTGTTTTCCGAGCGAGGATTCGGAGCGAGACGGGGAGAGTGGCTTCGTGGGACCAGGTCCTGATTGCGTTGAGGTGTTCCCACGAGCCGGCGCACTTTGCAGATGCGCGCTATGCTCTTCACTCGAGGACTGCTGAATGACCGAGTTTCGTGACTATCTGGATCTCGCCGCTGAACGCGTCGGGGGGACTGTTCTCTACGCTACGGACGACTACTTTGCCGATAAAGAGAATCTCCTCAAGCCCGGCAAGGCGGTCTGGAGGGAGCACGAATATACCGACCGCGGGAAGTGGATGGATGGGTGGGAAGGCCGGCGCAAACGCGTTCCGGGACACGACTACGCCATCGTCCGTCTGGGACTACGCGGGGTGATCCGCGGTGTGGTTGTGGACACGAGTTTCTTCAGGGGAAACTATCCCGACCGATGCAGCATCGAGGCTTGCGACGAAAGAGCCGAGACCGACGTCGCGACGCTCGAGGCTTCGGCGAGATGGGTTGAGATTCTCGCTGAATCGCCGCTGCAGGGTGACAGCGAAAATCTTTTCACGATCGATTCCCCCTTCGCGTTCACGCACCTTCGCCTTCGGATTTTTCCGGATGGCGGTGTCGCACGTCTGCGAGTGCACGGAGAGCCGGTCCCCGACTGGCGGCGGATCGGTGGACTGGCGAACGAAGTCGATCTCGCCGCAGTCGAGAATGGGGGAGACGTGCTCGCGTGCAGCGACATGTTCTTCGGACCGAAGCACAACCTGATCATGCCGGGCCGTGCTGTGAACATGAGCGACGGGTGGGAGACCAGACGTCGGAGAGGGCCAGGGCATGACTGGGTGATCGTTCAACTGGCAACTGAGGGTTTGATCCAGCGGATCGAGATCGACACAAATCACTTCAAGGGGAACTTTCCTGACAGTTGCTCGGTCGAGGCCACGCTCTCAGCTGATATCAGTTCGCCGGCGACGGCCTGGGGCGAGATTCTTCCGCGGACCGCGCTGCAGGCGCACACGAGACATGTGTTCGCTGATGAGCTCGAGCAGCGGGGAGCGGTATCGCACCTGCGGCTGAACGTCTTCCCTGACGGCGGGGTGAGTCGCCTGCGCGCTCATGGAAGGGCCACGCAGGAAGGTTCCCGTACCGAAGTGGTTCGGCGCATCAATACAACGCTCGATGTCGAGCGTGATCTGCACGCCTGTTGCGGCTCAGCAGCGTGGGTGAAGTCGATGAAGGAGTCGCGCCCCTTTGCGAACTGGGAGGCTCTGGTGGAAGCTGCCGACCAGATCTGGGAAGAACTCGATCGGGATGACTGGCTCGAGGCCTTCCACGCGCATCCTCGGATTGGTGATAAAGCAGCAGCTCAACATGGCTCGGGTGCGAGTCGCTGGTCCGAGCGCGAGCAGGCTGCAATCAGCAGCTCGCTCGAAGGAGACCGCTCGAGGCTGGCTGAAGCGAACCTCGAATATGAGAAGCGGTTCGGGCATATTTTCATCGTCTGCGCGACAGGTCGCTCGCTGGATGAAATGTCCGAGATCCTCGAAAACCGCCTGAATCTAACGCCGGAGGAAGAGATCGTGGAAGCTGCCGAGGAACAGAGAAAGATCACACGTCTGCGTCTCGAAAAGCTGGTGCTTCGATGAGCGGAATCACAACGCATGTTCTCGACACAGCGCACGGCCGGCCCGCCGCCGGCGTGCGCGCGCGACTCGAGCGACGAGGCCAGACCACGTGGGAGTTAATCGGCAGTGGTCAGACCGATGCCGACGGACGGCTCAGGAATCTGCTGGCGACTCCGCTGGAGTCGGGAACCTTCAGGATCACGTTTGATACGGCGTCCTACTTCGCCGCGATGGATCTGGAAACGTTTTACCCTGAGGCTTCCATCGTCTTCACAGTTGTCGATCCTTCTCAGCACTACCACGTGCCGTTGCTACTGAGTCCGTTTGGCTATTCCACATATCGAGGAAGCTGATCGCGCGCGGCGAAGCCTTTGGAGTGCGGTAGCCGCAGCTACCGCTTTCAGTGTCGGATCACGATTCGGTCCCGACGTGGAGCCGGTTAATTTCCGAGGTACGAAACAAAAGCGGCAGCTGCGGCAACCGCACTCCAAGCCTCGCCTGCGCCTCTTCGCGTGGCAGTGACTTGCAACCTTGTGGCGGCAGCTACGCCTTCGCTCTTCGACCTTTCATGATCCTGACGAATGAGCGCGTCTGGAGCTCGTCGAGAGAGAGTCCCGTACCAATAGCCTCCTCTTTGGTGATCGCTCCCGAGTTGAGACCGCGAAGAAAGAAGTTGAGCAGACCCTGCCCTGTAGCGGCGTCGTCGAACACGTCGCCTACCAGCGTCGCCTGACCCGCCTTTGCGATGAAGTTGTGCAACCGCTCGGTTGCCGGCTCGAGACCTTCGAGAAAAAACGCATACACGGCGGCGTAACGCGTCGGGAGTTGTGCCGGATTGAGGTCCCAACCCTGGTAGTAGGCGTTCGTCAATGAGTGGCGGATGTGGTCCGCGTGGAGACGCCAGGCACGGTGGACGATGAGACGATTCTCCCGCGCCTGTTCCTGACTCAGAGACTTCCCTTCACTGGCTCGATGCGGAGCGATCGGCATGATGTTCGTCGCCCCGTCGGAAAGCCATAGTCCCGTTCCTGCATACGCGACCTGCATCATGTGACGGGCAAAGTCGCAAGCCGGGTGATCCATACGTTGATGCGCTGCGGTGATGTTGCAGCTTGCTGTGTAGTCATACGTTCCGAAGTGGGCGGCGACTGCACGACCTCTGGCCGCCTCGAGAAAGAGGGGAAGGTTGGATCCGCCTCTCGCATTGATGATCGATTGCGTCGTTTCGATCATGAACTCCAGCTTGAGGGCACCGGCTGAAAGCGCGAGCCTCGACTCCCAGATGTCGAACAGATCAGCCAGTGCGGAAACCTGCTCGGGAAGCTGAATCTTGGGTAAAGTGACCACGAAGTGGTCGGGAAGTTTTCCTCCGCTTCGCTCGAGGAGTGTTGTGAGGAAAACGTCGAGCGTGCGGATACTTCGGGCTGTGAGCTCGCTGGTGAACGGCTTGATCCGGATTCCGATGAACGGTGGGAGGGTCTTTCTCTCCATCCCTAT
Source organism: Thermoanaerobaculia bacterium (assembly GCA_035576005.1). Lineage (GTDB taxonomy): Bacteria > Acidobacteriota > Thermoanaerobaculia > Gp7-AA8 > Gp7-AA8 > DATLXH01. The sequence continues at coordinate 35,172 of DATLXH010000056.1, forward strand.
CGCGACTTCCGAGGCAGCCGCTCCCGCATGGCCATCCTCTTCATCGTCTGGTCGATTGCCGTATCCATCTTCGAAGTCGATCCGGAAGTCCTCGACAGGCTCGCGCTCCAGCTTCTCAACGACACGGCGATAGACGGTATGAGCGAACCAGGCCGCGGGATGGACGCGACGGACGGAGTCGGCGTCCTTGTCGAGAGCATGAAGAAGAGACGTGGTCTCGTCGACGCTTTCCGGCAGGAGATCGGACCCACGCATCCCGATCGCTTTCGCGAAAACAAAGGGGTCGGGGGCATAGTCACGCAATGAGCGAAGCCCCAGCGATCCGAGCTTGCCTGTTGTGTCGGCCTTGAACAGATGCGCCCCGCCATAAACCGTGTGAATCGGCTGACGCTCTGGCGACTCACCTGGAAAGCGTTTTCCGAAAGCGCCCAGTGCTGCGTCGAGCGAAGCGGTCGCGCGATGAATCTCGTCTTCCTCGAGAGTCCGCATGGAAGTCGATTCAACTTTCGTCATTCGATTGCTCCTTGAACTGTCAGCTCCCTCAACGATGGAACGTCGGGTTATCGCCCGCGGATCACTCTCGCTGCGACCCATCCAACGAGAACCACAACTCCGAGAACGGCCCAGTTGTATCGCGAGCCATATGTCAGGGTCGGGAAGTGGTTGCTGATCATGATGAGCGTGACCGGAATGACCATGTACGTGTTGTGCTTCGAGCGCTTTTTCGCCTCAGCTCCCAGCGCCGGGTCGAGCGGAGTTCCTTCGCGTGCTGCTGCAACCAGCCGTCGCTGCGCGGGCAGAATGCGCTCCCATACGTTGGCCGCCATCAATGTTCCCATGATTGCGCCTATCTGCAGGTATGACGCGCGGGAGCTGAAGATGCGGGAGAAGGTGTACGCGGCCGCGACGAGCAGCACGAATGAGATGACTGTCCCCACCACCTCGTTGCTGCCGAGTGGAGAGCTCCAGAGCATGTCGTAAATGAGCCAGGCCACGACCAGGGAGCCAAGGCTGATGCCGATCGCCACACCGAGGGAAACCGGGGACTCTCCGTCGACCAGCACTCCCCCGATGTAGTAGACGACCACAAAGAGGAGGATGCCGCTGATCCAGGTAATTGCAGCCTCCCACTTGAACCAGTGAAGAGTCTGTGTTGCCAACGGGGATTTTTCTTTTTTCACGGCATAGAAGCCACCGCTGTGCACCATCCAGACTTCGCCACCTTCCTTGGGGTCGGAGAGTCTGCCGTCGAGCCAGGTGAAAAAGTACGTTGATCCAATCCAGAGAATCGCAGCGAAGACGTGTGTCCACCTGAGGACCAGATTCAGTAGTTCGTGGAGTGTGTAGTTCATGAGGGCCGGCTATTGTCTGCCTTCAGTCTTTCCGAATCAACGCCGGCTGTCAGTTCCGTCACCCGTGCGTTTTCGTACCCGGCAAGCAGCATCACGATCTCCTCGTGCGTCGCCGGAATGACCGGCTTGGGAATTTCTCCATTCGATGCGAACGACAGCGCGTGCTTGATGGCTGTCCAGACCGATATGGCCATGAGTAGAGGCGGCTCTCCGGTCGCCTTGCTCCCGCGGATGTTCACACTGTTCTCGATCTCGATGTAGTCGACATTGAAATCCATCGGCAAGTCCTGAATGTTAGGAATCTTATACGTCGTCGGCGAGTGAGAGAGTAGCTCCCCCGTATCCGCATAGCGAAGATCTTCGGTCGTCACCCATCCCATTCCCTGAACGAAGGCGCCGGTCATCTGACCGCGGTCGATCCCCGGATTGATCGGCCTGCCGATGTCCATGAGTACATCGGCCCGGAGCACGGTCACTTCACCTGTGAATCGGTCTATGAGGACCTCTGACACGGCGCAGCCCTGCGTAAAGTAGAGGAACGGGTTCCCGACCCCTTTCTCCGCGTCCCATGCGAGTCCTGGAGTCGCAAAGAAACCGCGCTCGCCGAGACTTACCTGTTGCACATACGAGTAGTGAACGAGCTGAGCGAATGAGATTCGAGTGTCGGGGCTCTCTTCGGCGAAGACGAACCCCTCTTCGAAGCGGATCATCGCCGAGCGCACTACCGAATCAGCGATGTTCCCACTTCCAGCAGGCGAGGCGGCGAAATAGTCTCTCGCACATTCCGCGAGACGCTCGCGCAATTTGCGGCAGGCATCGACTGCAGCACTGCCGTTGAGGTCTGCGGCGCTCGAGGCAGCGGTTGCGGAAGTATTGTTGTTCTTCTCGGTCGAGGTGATCATGACTGTCACGTCGTCCGTCGAAATGCCAAGCTCATCGGCGACGAGTTGACGGATCTTTGTGTTCACGCCCTGGCCCATTTCGGTGGCGCCCGTCGAAACCTGAACGGAGCCATCGAGATAGATGTTCACCAGGGCGTTTGCCTGATTGAGAAACTTGGTGTTGAAAGAGATCCCGAATTTGACGCCCGTCATCGAGATCCCTTTCAGCTGCGTCTCGGTGCGCCCGTTGAACACGAGCACATCGTCGCGGCGCGCGCGGTAGTCCGAGCGGCTCACGAGCTCCTCGAACAGAAGCGGGAGGTTGTTGTTGCTGACCACCTGGCCGTAAGGCGTCACGTTACGCTCGGAAATCCCGTAGCAGTTGAGCATGCGAATGTCGACTGGGTCCCGTCCGAGACGCATGGCAATTTCTTCGAGGATGTTCTCGATCGTCGCCACACCCTGCGGTCCGCCAAAGCCGCGAAACGCCGTGTTGGGAGGCGTGTTCGTCCGGCAGACCTTTCCCGTGATGTGCACGTTTGGAAGGTAATAGGCGTTGTCGACGTGAGTCATTGCCCGGCCCATGACGGCGGGTGAGAGATCAGCGTACGCACCGCCATCGGAAACGAGCTCCACCTGGAGTGCGGTGATCGCGCCTTCCTTTGTGAATCCGACTTCGTAGCGGTTCTGGAAGGGATGACGCTTGCCTGTCACCTGCATGTCGTCATCTTTGTTGTAGGCGATTCGTGCCGGGCGCTTCGTCTTGTGTGCGACGAGCGCCGCCATCGCGGCCGGATGTGTTGCCTGACACTCCTTGCCGCCGAAGCCTCCACCCATGCGCCGCGTGATGCATACGACCTGGTTGAGCCTCAGCCCCAGCAGCTGGGCGATCACATGTTGCACTTCGCTCGGATTCTGGGTGGAAGAGTGGACGGTGAGAGTGTCGCCCTCGCCCGGATAGACGATCGCCGCCTGGGACTCCAGGTAGAAATGGTCCTGGCCGCCACTGATGAATACGCCTTCCAGAAGGTGATCGGCCTGCTCAAAACCGTCTGCAAGATTCCCGCGCGAGATGACTCGCGTCTGACCGATGATCTCGTTCTGAGAGAGAGCCTCGTCGATGGTGAATATCGGCGTGAGTGGCTCGAGCTGAATTGCCACGGCGAGTTTCGCGCGCTTCACCGAGTCTCTTGTCTCCCCGGCGAGCACGACGATCGGCTGTCCCATGAATGTGATGACATCGGTCGCCATGAGTGGCTCGTCATGAATGATCGGCCCGAAGCAATTCGTCGTCAGGTCGGCCGCTGTGAAGACTGCGACGATCCCCGGGACTCTCGACGCAGCAGTCAGCTCGAGAGACAGGATTCGCGCGTGAGACGTGCGTGCCCAGAAGAAATCGACGAAGAGCTCGTTGCGAAGGGGCGGGATGTCGTCGATATAGATCGACTCACCTGTGACGTGGCCTTCAGCGGAATCGTGCGGGATGTTGCGGCCTACGACACCCATCGGTCCCTCTTGACTCTCGCAGCGTCTTCGCGTGAGCGCTCTTTCTCATCCGTGGCGAAGTAAAGCTTCGAGAAGATGTTCTGGGTAAGCTGGCGACGGAAATCCGCCGAGCCACGGACGTCCGAGATGGGTGAGATCTCCTCTCGGGCGATCGCACCGGCAGCACGGAGAGTCTCTCGGGAAATAGTCTTTCCAATCAGGAACTGCTCAGTAGCGCGAAGTCTCACGACAGTCGGACCGACGCCGCCAAAGGCAATTCTGGCCTCAGTGACGCCGTCGCGCGACTGGCCCAGTCGAATGGCTGCCGTGATGGTGGAGATGTCCAGGTGTCTCCGTTTGGAAACCTTGTAGAGCTCGAGAATCTCTCCCGCTGCTGGAAGCGGGAGGAAGATGCGGGTGATGATCTCGTCGGGCCGCAGATCGAGTTTGCGATAACCGAGGTAAAGCGACTCGATGCCGATGCGTCGCACTCCGGCTGTGCCGGTGAGCTCGACACTCGCTCCCATCACGTAAAGGAATGGCAGGGTGTCTGCGATCGGTGAGCCGTTCGCGATGTTCCCGGCGAGTGTCCCTGCGTTTCGAATTTGAGGAGCACCAAACAGGTGGAGAATGCGCGCGAACTGCGGCAGGTGCTCCCGGAAAAATGGCTCGAGCTCGGACAACGTCACAGTCGCGCCAATCTCGAGCGTTTGCGCCTCTCCGGGATTGCTTTCTGCGCTCAGCGCGATCTCCCGCAGCGCGGGGATCCTTGAAAGATTCATTACGACCGGTGGGTCGAAGCCGCGCTTGTTGTGGAGCACGCCAACATCCGTAGCACCCTGCACGATGATGGTCCCGAGGTTGTCGGCCTTGAATCGGACCGCTTCTGCCACAGTGACAGGTGCAAAAAACCTCCGGTCTGCTTCAATCAGAAGTGAGTTGTGCGTTGCTTCGCGCAGGCGCGGCAGGAGATTGTTCGGGGGATAGCGCTCGTTCATGGTTCTGACCGTCGCGGGATCCACGCTCATCGCAGCTTTGATGATCGGCTCGTATCCGGTGCAGCGACAGAGATTTCCGGTCAAAGCATTTCGAACGTCGATTTCGTCGGGATTTTGTCGCGATTCGAAAAGGCTGCACATCGCCACAATGAAGCCGGGAGTACAGAAACCGCACTGTGCGCCATGGCACGCGACCATGGCCTGCTGGACCGGATGAAGCTCCTTTCGACGCCCGATCCCTTCAACGGTCACTATGTGGGCACCTGCCATCTGGTAGACAAACTGGATGCAGGAGTTGATGGGACGATAGACGATGGCGTCGCCTTCCGGTCGTCCGACCAGGACGCTGCACGATCCGCAGTCCCCTTCTTCGCAGACCAGTTTGGTTCCGGTCTCGCCGAGCCCGCGGACGAAGTGCGCAACGGTCTGGAAAGCGTCGTTGCCGTCGACGGTGATCTCGCGTCCGTTGAGATAGAAAAGGAGCGAAGGTGGCATCGACGGTCATGGTATCAGCGACTGAGCCACCCCGCGCGCGCCGTGTGTGTGTGTGTGTGTGTGTGTGTGTGTGTAAGTACCAGACGCGGGAGATTTTGCCGTGCGATCCGTGAGCAGATACGGCAACGATACTGAACCTCATAACTCCGCTAGTGTTCTCACGTCCTTTAAGCTACTATTTAACGTACACAATTTGAGTAGTCATAGTGCGGAGGGTAGTGGAGGGAATGCGCTGGAGATGTCCGGAATGCAAAGCAGTTGGCGAAGAATCGAACCCCTGCTCCGAGAACCAACCGCTCCACTGCATGGCATGCGACCGACAGGTCGCGCACGAAGACAGCCTGTGCATCATTTGTGACTCGGTGAATCCCTGGTCACGACGCGACTCTCTTCATTTTCTCTGCCGCAAATGTGGCGGGACTCAGACATGGTTCACTCATCTGGTGCCGGCCTGAGACCCGCTCGATTCGAGGGAGGGTGTGATGGGTGATACGAAGCATTTTCAGATCTGCTATGAGGGTGATCTGAGCATCGAGTTGGTTGAGGCGCTCACGAAGATTGAGGCGCGACCGAATTTCGAGAATAGCTGGGAGCTTCAGGTTCCGAGTCGCCGGCATTCGGTGATTCTCCTTCGGTACCTCCGACGCTTTGTGCCACCGGACGGCAAATTACTCGTCGGCCGTCTGCATCACGCACGAAATCGTGATTTTCTGCTGGTCCGGCATAGCGCCACAGGGGAGAGTGACTACTCACGACTTCAAATTGCTCTCGGGGCATTTGGAGAGCCGCTCGACATCGGGTTCGGCTCGACCTATGTCGTTCGGGCTGATACCGAACAGGATGTCAGGATGATCGGCGAGGCGCTCTCGGAGTTCTGCCCCGGTGAGGGGCTCATGGTGACGGGTTTGAACTATGACTTCGCAACATGGCGACTCGGCTCAGGGCAGATGATGATGCCGTCAGACTCGACGAGCGTCGCTGCGTTTCGCAACTTCTGACGCTGCGCACTCCCAACTTCACAAACAATGTTCGTCATCCTGAGGAGCGCTTCTGCGACAAGGGATTTCAAAATACGACCTGCGAAATCAGCGAGTCACGTATTTTGAGATCCTTCGCATTCGCTAACCTGCATTTCTCACAGAATGCGAGCGCAGGGACGCACGGCGTGCGTCCGGTACCCTGTCCCTGACCGAGAAGATTGTCGTCGGCCATCGCTTTGGACGAGGGTTCATGCCGGGATGCAGAATTCCTGATGCGAATGTCTAGGTGCCGGACGCAGGCCCTGCGTCCCTACACGCGCCCCGGTTGCTCTCGACACCGTGTCAACTATGTGTTCGTCGCAAAATCGCCGTGCGGCTCGCATCCAGGCCGCTATCCGTCGTCTCGCGGCGAAGGTCTGTGACAGATGCGGGTTAAACTCTTGCGAAGGACTATCAGCCCACTCCTGACACCATGAACGAAGACCAGTCGTTTTCCACTGAAACCCGCGGGCTGTCACTAGGTTCCATACGCGGCACAACGATCCACGTCGAGATCTCGTTTCTCGTACTCCTCGCCCTCTTCGTCTTCCTCAATATGGAGGAGCGCGTACCGATCGAGCGCGCGCTGCTGTGGATCCCCATCGTTTTTCTCGGGGTCCTCATGCACGAATTCGGGCACGCGGCGGTAATCGGGCTTTTCGGATACGGACCGAGCCGCATCTCCCTGTCCGGCCTTGGCGGGGTCACGATGAACGAACGGTCGGTGAGCCCGGGAAAGGAGATCATCATCAGTGCGGCTGGACCGCTGACAAGCCTTGCCATCGCCCTGCTTGCATCCTTGGGAGAACGTTCGGAGACGCTGATGCGCGATCCGATGATGGCGGCTTTCATCCCCCTGGTTGCCTGGACAAATCGAAGCTGGGCGATCTTCAATCTCCTGCCGATCTTCCCTCTCGACGGAGGCCAGATTCTGCGGAACCTTTGTCGTCTCGCGCTAAACGAACGGCGCGCCCTCGTGGTGTCCACAATCCTGTCGTTGCTGCTGACCGCCGCAATGGCTTTCTACGCCATCACTCACCGGATGATGTTCATGGCCATGCTTTCGCTGCTCTTCTTCATGCAGAATTATCAGATCCTGAACCTCATCAGAAAGAATCCGCCAGATGCGGGTGACGCACCCCGTGAGTAGCGCCATCGGCCCTTTATAGATGTCAACCGTCGGTGCTCATCGTGGGGTGTCCCCTTCACGATGATGCGTGCGAGCGGCACCTTTCGATCCACAGACGCCCGCTACCGTACAATTGAGGTGAAATGCGTGACCTCCTGCCATCGCGAGTCTCCCGTGCGCTCGGCAATCTGTCGCGACTCCGACACCGATTTCGACCGGTGCGAGAGCGACCCACCGCATCTTTAGAAGAGCTCGAAGCTCGTCTGGAAATGCTCCTGGCCGAGCGGGAAGCCACTCTCGACGCTGTACTCGTCGTCGATCTGCACGGGAAGGTCTTGTCGCGCAACCAACGCTTCATAGACCAGTGGAGAGTCCCCCCCGCACTTCGCAAGGAAACCTCCAGTGAGTCCCTGCAGAAGCACATGATTTCCCTGGTGCAATACGAGGATCATGAGAGAGACAGCATCAAGTACATCGCGGCGAACAGTGAGGCCGTGCGCCCCCGTGACCTGATTCCCCTCAAGGATGGCCGCGTCCTGTCTCGAGAGTCCGTGCCAATCCGGGCCACAGACGGCGCCATTCTTGGTAGAGCCTCGTACTTCACCGAGGTCACACAGCACAGCCGGTCCGAGCTTGTCGAGTCTGCGCTGTTTCGAATTGCGGACCTGGCCCGGACGGCAGTCGATCTCAACGAGCTTTACGCAGCGATCCACGAAGCCGTTGGGACCTTGATGGATGCAACGAACTTCTACATCGCGCTGCTCGACGAGAGTAGTGGAATCCTTAAGTTTCCTTACTTCGTCGATGAAAAGGACGAACGGCCCGATGATTTGACTCCGGACCAGGGATTGACGGGGTACGTGTTTCGTACCGGTAAGGCGCTCCTGGCTCACCCTTCGCGCACAAACCAGTTCGTCGAGAAGGGGGTCAAGCAGCTGGGTGCGCCCTCGGTAGACTGGCTCGGAGTGCCGCTGAAAAGTGGTGAGAGAACCTATGGAGTGCTCGGGATCCAGTCGTATCGCGAAACTGTTCGTTACGGTGAACAGGAGAAAGGAATTCTTCTTTTTGTTTCGCAACAGGTCAGTGCGGCAATCGAGCACAAGCAGAAAGAGGAAGCTCTGAGAGCCAGCGAAAAACGCTACCGCCAGATGTTTGAGAACAACCGCGCCATGCAGATGTTGATCGATCCCCAGACTGCACGGTATGTCGATGCGAACCATGCCGCATGCGAGTTTTACGGATACACCCGCGCCGAGTTCAACGGCATGCCGATCTCCAATCTGAACACTCTGGGTCAGGAAAAGATCGACGCCGAAATCCAGCGTGCAGTCAGTCAGAACCGGAGCATTTTCAATTTCACACACCGACTCGCAGACGGAAGAATACGAGACGTCGAAGTGCATTCGGGACCGATCGAGGTGCATGGTCGACTGCTTCTTTACACGATCGTTCATGACGTGACAGAGCGAAGACAGACCGAGCGCGACCTTCAAAGTTCGGAGGAGAAGTTTCGCAATATCTTCGACTTCGCTCCAGTCGGAATCTACCAATCGAAAATCAACGGTCGCCTTGTGACTGTGAATCGCTCCCTCGCAACCATTCTCGGATACGACAGCGTCGCGGAGCTGCTGACACGCAACCTCCGGGACGATGTTTACTTCGACGGGATGGAGAGAGACTCACTGGTCGGGCGTTATCAGCCGGGACTCGACTGGCCGGCGACGGAAGTTCTCTGGAAAAAGAAGGACGGTGAACCGGTCTGGGTGCAGCTCTCAGTACATGCAATCCATGGCACCGACTCCGAGCCGCAGTACGAAGGGTTTGTGATCGATGTCTCCGATCGAAAGCGCTCCGAAGCAACACTACAGAGCCAGTCCGCTGCCATCCGGGCCTCGCTCGACGGCGTCTCGATCCTGGACAGCGCGGGGACATTTACCTACATGAACGATGCGCACGCGCGCACTTACGGCTACAACGTGGTGGACATGCTGGGCCGCTCATGGACCATGCTGTACGACGACGATGAAAGGGAGCGTTTCTCCTCCGAGATCATGCCCAGATTCTGGCGAGAGCGATCGTGGCGCGGGGCGGCCATGGGACTTCGCAGCGATGGCACCACTTTCCCTCAGGAGGTATCGCTCACAGCTCTCGATGATGGCGGTCTCGTTTGCGTCGTCCGAGACACCACAGAACGTACCTACGCAGAAGAGCAGATCAAGCACCTTGCTTATCACGATGCCCTGACAGGTCTCCCCAACCGACTCCTCTTCCGTGACCGGCTGGGAGTTGCGATCTCACAGGCCCAGCGGGGGAAACTCAGACTCGCCGTGCTGTTCTTCGACCTCGACCGTTTCAAAGTCATCAACGATTCCCTCGGACACAACTCCGGCGACCAGCTTCTCCAGTCCGTCGCAGCACGCATCCACTTTGCGATCCGCGAGAGCGATACCGTTGCCCGTCAGGGTGGCGATGAATTCATCGTGCTGCTTCCCGCGATCTCGACCACCGAAGACGCCGCTCGAATCGCCGAAAAGATTCTGCACGCCATTCATGAGCCGTTCTTCTTCGACGGACGACCGCTCTACGTGACAACGAGCATCGGGATCAGTGTGTACCCCGATGACGGTACCGATGCGCTGACTCTGATCAAGAATGCGGACACCGCGATGTATCAGGCAAAGGCGCTGGGACGCGACAACTACCAACTCTTCAATGCAGCCGTCAACGCTCGCGCACTGGAACGTCTCTCGCTCGAGCGTGACCTCAGGATCGCCGTGGACGAGAATCAGTTCGTCGTGCATTACCAGCCGATCTATGACGTGAGAACAGACACCATCAGCGGGATGGAAGCCCTGCTCCGCTGGAACCACCCCCTGTTAGGTCTTGTTCCTCCTTCGGATTTCATTCCTCTTGCCGAGAGTTGCGGACTGATGCCGGCCATTGGAATCGTGGCACTGCGCGCCGCATGTCAGGACGCAGTGTTGTGGGAACAGAAAGCGCTCGGGCCACTCTCTCTCGCTGTGAATCTTTCGGTGACACAGTTACAACATGCATCACTCCTGGAAACGGTCACAGAGATTGTCAGGGAGACGGGGATCTCCCCTGAGCAACTCGAGCTCGAGATCACCGAGAGCGGCGCAATGCTGAACCCGGAACAAAGCGCTCGAACACTCCTCGAGCTCAAAGCCCTTGGGATCCGGATCTCACTCGACGACTTCGGTACCGGTCATTCCTCGCTGAGCTACCTGCGCCGTTTTCCAATCGACACGCTGAAGATCGATCAGTCGTTCATTCGAGATCTCGATGTTGCGCCCGAGGCAGCTGCGATCGTTGAAGCAATCATCGCAATGGCCCACAGTCTGAAGTTGAAGGTCATCGCCGAAGGTGTGGAATTGCCCGAGCAACGGCACTTCCTGGAGGAACACGACTGCGATCAGATGCAGGGCTTTCTCCTGGCCAGACCACTGCCAGCCGAACAGTTCGAGGCGCTGCTCCGCCGGAACTGACCTTGCCTCTGTGCGTGGAGAGGCTGTTCACATACAAGGCATTGCATGAATTGAAGGAGCCTTCATGAATCAATCTTTCGAATCCCATAGACGGTTCCATCCCCTCTTCCATTACTTCATCATCCCGATTCTTGGACTGAACCTGGTCTGGAGCGTGGTGAATTCGATCCGATCACCCGACCTGGACAACGTCCGGCAGGCAGTCGTCGCGGCGGCGCTTGTGGCACTGGCCTTCGTTACGCGAATCTACGCGCTCAGAGTTCAGGATCGCCTGATCCGTCTCGAGGAGAGACTGAGATTGCAGCGTCTGCTGCCCCCCGAGCACGCTTCGCAAGCGGCGAAGATCACTGACCGACAACTCATCGCGCTGAGATTCTGCGACGATGCCGAGCTCGCTGAGATCGTGGGACGCATCGCAGGTGGCGAGCTGAGGGGACGCAAGGCTATCAAGCGTGCGATCCGCACATGGAGGCCAGACGATCTCCGAGTCTGATCGCTCACCACTTCTCAGTGCACAGAGGCGTCATCCCAACCCGCGAGAGCAGCCCGGCATACAGATGACAAGTGGAGTCTATTCGATGAATTGGTACCACCTGGCTTGGTCTCGCCGCCGTGGGCTTCGTTGCGGCTCGTCAGCATAGTCACCACTATTCCTGCGTCGTCGCGCCTCGCCCGCGTCGCCCATCCCGTCGTCATCTGGTACCAATTCATCAAATACACGCCACTAGGTGGTGAAGCGTGTCCATTTCGGAGCGCCGGCTTCAAGCCGGCCGTAACGCCGGCATCTTGCCGGCTCCATGTTTCACCTGCCCCCCGGGCCGGCTGGAAGCCGGCGGTACGGCCGCCTGGAAGGCGGCGCTCCGATCTGTACCCCGTTACGATCACCGCTGGTTAGAACGAGTAAACTACATTCGCGTTCAATCCACGCAGTGCCGTGGTCAGCTCGCTTCCCGGCTGGACGCGGAAATGCTGATTGAGCCTCATCCTCAAGGTGGTCTGAACCCCGCTCGATCCTGTCGCGAGAGAAGGCGGCAGATCCCGCAGAGTCATCGTGACCGGAATCTCCCCTGGGTACGACTCGAAGACTTCACGAATCTTCTGAATCAAATCGTCGCTCATCGTCCCGTACGACACCTCGAGAGCGATCTCCCGAACTTTCTTCTCGCGGATACCCTCTAACGGCAGAAGATCGAGAGCGTTGAGCTCAGGAGTAATTGGTTGATCGGCCGACTCGAGGCGGATTGGAAGGTCGAGCGGCCCTGGGTCTGTCGGTTGCGCTGACGCCTCAGGCGTGACTTCAGTCCTAACCTGCTGTGCCACCGATTCCGGAAACTCCCGCTCCTCAGGGACCCGCTCAACTAGCGCCGGGTCCGCCGGTTTCGCGAAAAGTGAGAGGTTGAACTTGTCGACATCCTGTCCCACACGGTCCCTCTCGATCTCCGCCTCCGTCCGATCATCCTCAGCGCCCGTCACCTCAAAGTAGGAGATCCCGGCTGCCTGCTCATCTTCCACGCCTCGAGACGCGGGGTCGATCAACTCTCCTTCGGAGTAGCCGATCGTCATCCCTTCCGCTTCAGGATGGCCGCCGTACTCGTCGTCGATCTGTCTGGTCTGCTGTTCGGCGCTCGCGAGCGCTGCGCTGCGTCCCGCGGGAATGCCACCTGTGTCCTTGACCGCCGCCGTGAGCAGAATTGGAATCCCGTTCTCCAGCCACCTGGCGTGTTTGGCGAAGAGGTCGCTGAAGACGACAACCTCAACGCTGCCGAACTGATCGTCGAGGGTGAACTTCGCCATCACCTTTCCCTCGTTCGGACCCTTCTTGATCTTCGATTTCTTCAGCTGCCCGACGATGCCTCCGATGTTCACGACCTGGTCGACTCGCTTGTGCAGCGTCTCAGTCGTCGCATCGGCAAAGACTTTCAGGTCAGAGTCGAAGCGGTTGAGGGGGTGGCCGGTGATGTAGAAGCCAAGCGTTTCTTTCTCGTGGCGAAGCTTCTCTTCGTCACTCCACTCCTCCGCCGCGATGACTCCCATTCGCTCGCGAGGCCCGGTCGTGCCGGTGTCGGCGACCATTGCGCGGCTGCCTGCGCCAAAGAGCGAGCTCTGTCCGCTCTCCTTCTCTTCCTTCTGCTTGATGGCCTGGTCCGAGGTCTTCTCCAGCTCGTCGAACAGTGCCTTACGCGACATGCCGAATGAGTCGAAGCTGCCCGACATGATGAGAGCCTCGAGCACCTTCTTGTTACAGGAGCGGAGGTCTGCGTTCTCGCAGAACTGGAGTAACGTAGTGAACCTGCCGACGCGGTTTCGATTCTCGAGAATGGATTCGATCGCGCCCTCGCCGACTCCTTTGACTGCTCCGAGTCCAAAGCGAATCGTCTCTCCAACGACCGTAAACGAGTAGTTGGACTCGTTGATATCGGGCGGGAGCAGCCTGATGTGCATCTGTGAGGCCTCGTTGATGAACTTGACGATGTTGTCTGTCTTGTCCATCTCCGAGGTGAGCAGAGCAGCCATGAAGTGACGCGGGTAATGGACCTTCAGCCAGGCCGTCTGATACGCAAGGAGAGCGTAGGCAACCGAGTGAGATTTGTTGAATCCATACCGCGCGAAGGGCTCGATGTAGTCAAAGATGTCGTTGGCTTTCGCGCGCTCGTAGCCGAGGGACAGAGCACCGTCGACGAACCGCTCGCGCTGCTCTTCCATGATCTGGCGGTCCTTCTTCCCCATCGCTTTACGAAGAAGATCAGCCTGTCCAAGCGAGAAGCCTGCAACCGCCTGCGCGATCTGCATGACCTGCTCCTGATAGACGATGACCCCGTACGTTTCTTCGAGAATCACCTTCATCGCAGGAACCATGTAGCGTGATTTCGAGGTCCCGTTTTTCCGCTTCACGAATTCGTCGACCATTCCGGCATCGAGAGCACCCGGACGATAGAGCGCGTTGAGAGCGGCGAGATCTTCGAACCTGGTCGGACGAGCTTTCCGAAGCAGGTCGACCATCCCGCCGGATTCGAACTGAAACACGCCCTTGGTCCGACCATCCTGAAAGAGCTTGAACACCTCCGGCTCCTCCAGATCAATCTTGTCGATCTCGACTGTAACCTTCTCCTGCAGCGCAATCGATTTCACCGCTTCATCGATCACTGTAAGAGTTCGGAGACCAAGGAAATCCATTTTGAGCAGACCCATCTTCTCAACGACACGCATGTCGTACTGAGTCACGATCTCGTCACGGTTCGTCCGGTACAAAGGGACATAATTGGTAACTGGCTGAGGAGTGATCACGACGCCGGCGGCGTGGACACCGGCATGTCGCGCCAGGCCTTCGAGTTTTCCGCCAATCTCGACGATCCTCGCGACTTCCTTGTCGTTTTTGATCGCGTCCGCCAGTAGAGGCGCGCTCTTCGCTGACTCGAGTAGCTTGACGTCAGGTCCCGACGGGATCGTCTTCGCGACCTTGTCCACAAAGCCGTACGGAAAACCGAGAACCCGTCCGACATCCCGAACCACCGAGCGCGCGGCCATCGTACCGAAGGTGATGATCTGAGCCACATTCTCCGCGCCGTACTTGGCGCGAACGTAATCGATCACCCGGCCCCTGTTGTTCATGCAGAAGTCGATGTCGATATCGGGCATCGAGATCCGCTCCGGGTTGAGAAACCGTTCGAACAGGAGGTCGTAGTCGAGCGGGTCGACGTCCGTGATACCCATTGAGTAGGCGACGAGCGAGCCAGCTGCCGAGCCTCGCCCCGGACCAACGGGGATGCCATGGTCTTTCGCGTACTTGATGAAATCCCAGACCACGAGGAAGTAGCCTGGGAACCCCATATTTTTGATGATCTCGATCTCGGTCTCGAGACGCTCTTCATAAGCGCCGACTTCGTGCTTCTTTTTCCCGGCCGCAAACACCGGAGCCATTCGCGTGAGTCTCGCCTGAAGTCCCTCGCGTGCGATCTTTCCGAAATACCCGCCGGTATCGAATTCCTTCGGTACCGGAAAGTTCGGGAGGTGATGGCCGGTCGGATCGAGCTTCATCGACACGCGATTCGCGATGTCGACGGTTTTTGCCACAGCTCTCGGATAGTCACGAAAAAGCCGGCTCATCTCCTCCGGATTTTTGACGTAGAAGTCGTCGGAGTAGAACTTCATCCGCTTTTCGTCCTGAAGAGTTTTGCCGGTGCCTATGGCGAGCAATACCTCATGAGCGAAGGCGTCTTCGCGGTTGAGATAATGAGAGTCGTTCGTCGCGACGAGCTGGAGGCCAACCTCGTCGCCGAGCTTCGCCATCATGGGAATGATCTTCTGCTGGTCGGGGATGCCATGGTCCTGAATCTCGAGGAAAAAATTCTCGGGTCCTAGAATCTCGCGATAAGCGAGTGCTGCATCGCGAGCTTTTGTGTAGTTCCCGCCGGCCAGAGCCTGCGAGACCTCCCCCTTCAAGCATGACGAAAGACAGATCAGTCCTTCTGAATGGGCCTTGAGCAGCTCACGATCGATTCGCGGCTTGTAATAGAAGCCCTCCGTGTAGCCGGCGCTGACCAGCTTGACGAGATTGCGGTAGCCCTGGTCGGTCGCTGCGAGAACGATCAGATGGTTGTTCGATCCTGCGTCGGCCGACTGATCCTCGACGCCCGCCTTGTCGGTGCGCGACCCGAGGGCCATGTACATCTCGCATCCGATGATCGGCTTGACGCCGACCTTTTTCATTGCGTTATAGAACTCGACCGCACCGAACATGTTGCCGTGATCCGTGATGGCGCAGGCAGGCATCCCGAGGGCCGACACGCGTGCAGCAAGCTCATCGGGGCGATTGGCGCCGTCGAGCAGTGAGTATTGCGTATGAAGATGAAGGTGCACGAAAGACATGAAAGAAGGAACCTCTCGAGGGATTGGCGTGGAAGAGAATTTTACCCTGCATCCGGCCGCAGGATCGTCCGGAGTTGGGAGAACGCCGAGAACATTCTGATGGAGCTACGAGGAGTAGAGTCGGAGCGTCGGTCAGGAAAAATAGTTGCCACTGTGTCGAGAGCAACCGGGGCGGGTGTAGGGACGCAGGGCCTCCCGTCCGGCACCCAGACATTCGCATCAGGAATTCTGCATCCCGGCATGAACCCTCGTCCAAAGCGATGGCCGCCGACAATCTTCTCGGTCAGGTACAGGGTACCGGACGCACGCCGTGCGTCCCTGCACTCGCATTCTGTGAGAAATACGGGCTAACGGAGCAGACGATGTCGTCGGCACGCCGGGTCGCCCTAGCGCCTCGGACGGCCCTCTTCCTCAGTGGTGGAAGGCTATGTCGCCGCCGAATCCTACCGCGTGTCCGCTCTGACCTGCGGCTCCGGGATCCATCGGCGAATCGAGCAGCTCGCGAAGATTCGTCACCTCGATAAAAAGGTGCCGGTGACGGAACGAGTGCAAAGCCACCGCGAGGAAGATGCTGGCGAGAACCATGAGAAAAAGAAGCAGGGGTGCCGAGTCAGCGCGAAGGGTGACTGACCCTCCCCGGCTCAGATTCTCGAGAGCGCCCCATATAAAGAGAGGCATCGGAAACGACACCAGCGCGGGAAGGAGACGACTTGCCTGAACTTTGAAATAGGGACGGAAAACCAGGAGCGTCACTGAGAGCAATGCGCCCAACGCGATGAACCCCGCATGATGGAGCTCAGGTGGAGCCACGACACCGTGGATCGGCATACGAAGGAGTGAGATCGCGAGGACGGCCAGAGCCGTACAACTCACCGCAAAAATTGCGAGACATGCGGCGAACAGATTCCGCACAGCGAGTAGCGAAGCCATGCGAAGAAAGAGCGCCGCCACCGGAATCGTGACGAGGAAGATGAGCATCGTTCGACCCGCCGACGAGGTCGCGGCGTCCGCCAGAGATGAAATGGGAAGCCCTAGTGAAGCGATCCCTGAAACAGGGAGTCCCCTGGCTGCTACCGCGCTGGCCAGAGCAAGCAGAAGCGTGCAGGAAACCCCCAGGTAGAAAAGCAGCTTAGGCATCAGCGCTCCAGTCGGACTTGGCGGAACATTCGACCATTATCAGGCCGGGGGCAGCATTAAAACAATCAGGACTTCGCTGGGAGGTCGGGGATCGGAGCACAGTGCCTGGGCTCCTGCGGTGCCGGTGCCGCAAGTATCTGAGGCCTGACATTCCAATGTCCGGCGGGGAGGTGATCGGAGGAACAACTGACCAAATCACCATAGTCGCGTGTTGGCGGTTGCCAACTCACTTGAAGTGATTGGAGTCCGCTGCGAAAGACGCCGGACATTGGAATGTCCGGCCACAGGATGTGGGCCACACTCCACTAGCTGTTCTTGAGCTCCCGGAATCCCTTAATTTTGTCCAACCGGATCTTTTCGCCGCCATCTCCCGAATCGAAAGTCACGTACTCGGCACCCTCGGAAGTGAAGACATCTTTGATTTTTCCTCGAGCGGTCCGCTTCTCCCCCTCGGCGTCCAAGTCGAGCTCGACATCGGAGCCATGCATGGAAGCGGCTTCGAGTTCATCGTGATAATCGCAGGAAACGGGTTTATATGCTTGTTCGTCCATGAAACCTCCGCATCGGTCCGTCTTACACAATCAGTGCCGGGTGCTCCCGGACCAACTCGTGCGGAGAGACCTCGTATATGATGAAAACTTCACAAATGACACAGCACGAGATTCTTCTAATCCTCGATGACGACGCGACGGTTACAGAGGCGCTGGCCGCATCGCTGGAGCGTCCTGAGCGGACGGTCATCACATGTGGTGATCGCGAGGCGGCGGAGCTCGCCCTTGCGCGAGTCCCAGTCTCGCTGATGCTCAGCGATATACGACTCACCGGTCCGTTCGCATTCGAAGGACTCGACCTGCTTCGCGATCTTGCAGGTCGCGTCCACGGTGGACGAATCGTACTGATGACCGGCGAGAGTAACGACGCAATCCGCGAGGAAGCACGCCGTCGCGGAGCCGTGGGCGTTCTGGAGAAGCCGTTCGATGTGGAGACTCTCGAACGGCTCCTGCCCGAGCGCGATCCGTCTGCTCCGGACTCCCACGAACGGCTCTCCAAGCTGCCGCCCGTCATCAGAATTCCGACACTCGACGAAGTGATCCAGAGTCCGCATTTGCGACCAGCATTCCAGCCGGTCATTGTTCTCGGTACGGAAAAACCCGACATCTTCGCGTACGAATCACTTGCCCGTTTTCGTGGCTCCGCGGGCCTTTTTGATACGGTCTACCTGTTCGAATATGCCGCGAAGAAAAAACGTGTTGGCGATCTCGACCTCGTTTGCATGGACCGCTCGTTCGAACACGCCGTGCCGCTGGCGAAGCTCGGGAAGATCTTCATCAATATTCACCCCAGAGTCCTGGAGAACGGCCAGGTCCTGGTGCGCCGTCTGACAGAGGCGAGCGTTCTTCACAAGCTGCCGCTGGACCGCGTGGTAATCGAGATCACCGAGCAGGCATCCATCGTCAGCCAGGACGCAGCGATCGATTGCATCAATGAGTTGCGAGCTCTGGGTGTTGAGTTCGCACTCGACGACGTCGGGATTGCCTACTCTCATCTCTCGTTGATCGACCGCATCCGGCCTTCATTTCTCAAAATCAGCCAGCTGTTCGGGACTGCGTTCGAGCAGGATTCCACGAAGGAGAAGATCGTGCGGAACATTGCATCTCTGGCGAAGGATTTCGGCTGCGAAACCATTCTCGAAGGAATCGAAGAGCGAGAGACGGCTGTAGCTGCGGCTCAGATCGGGATCAGGTATGCGCAGGGGTACTACTTCGCGCGTCCCGCTGAGGCGTCGACGTTTCTGCAGTAACCACGCCCTGGGATGCCTTGAAGGCGGTGCTGCTCGACGGCCTTCGAATGTGTGTGCAACGGCATCTGCACCGGACCGCCGCTCAAAACAGGCCTCAGGCCCCTCGGCGGAGCCAAGGACGAGTGCACGATTGGCCGCCCGTGAGCGGCCGTCGTCGCGCACCACTCTGCCAGACTCCTCAGCTCTTCTTTTCTTTTGCTTTCTCGAACGCCAGGGCCATCGCGCTCTTTCCTTCTTCCGAAGCGTCGGCGGCCGGCTTCTTCTCTTCGATGTAGGTCAGGTACTCGCCACGCTCAGCGGCAGCCTTTGCGCCTTCGACACTCAGCGCAACGCGTTTCCTCTCAGGCTCGATCGAGAGAACTTTGATCGTCAGACTCTGCCCGGGCTTGAAGAGCTTCGCCGGATCGGCGCCAGGCGCCAGGGCCAGTTCGGAGACAGGAACCAGTCCGGTGAGACCCGGCTCGAGCTGAACGAATACACCAGGCTGACCCGCGCGCTCGACTTTTCCGTCAACGACTTTTCCAACGGGATACTTCTCGGCTGCAGCCGCCCAGGGATCATTGACCGCGACCTCGCGCATAGCCAGCGACAGCCGCTTCTTTTCGCGGTCAACTTCGCGAACCCAGCCGGTAACGACTGTGCCGGGCGCAACTGCTTCGTCTCCGGCTTTTGTCCCGATCGGAAACTGCGACACGTGCACGAGTCCATCGACTCCGGGCTCGAGCTCGACGAAGACGCCGAAATCACTCACGCGAACGACTTTCCCGGTGAAGGCTGACCCTGCCGCATAGCGTTCCGTAATCCCTTCCCACGGATCCGGCTCCTGATCCTTCATCGACAGAGAGATCCTCTTTCCGTCGTTATCGAGCTTGATGATTTTGACCGTTACCTGCTGACCGACCGAGACAATCTCTTTGGGATCGTTGACTCGCCGCCTGCTCATTTCTGAGACGTGCAGAAGGCCATCGATGCCGCCAAGATCAATGAAGGCTCCAAACGGCAGGATCGTCTTGACCGTACCGGTCAGGACAGCGCCGGCGACAATCGTCTTGCGAGTCTCTTCCGATTTGGCTGCGGACTCCTCTTTCATCAACGCAGCACGTGAGACGACAATCTTCCGACCGTCCTCCGACAACTCGGTGACTCTGAAGGTCTGGGTCGTATTCACGAACGTGTCGGGGTTTTCAATTCTGCCCAGTGCAATCTGAGAAAGCGGGCAGAACGCACGCACTCCACCGATGTTGACGTCAAACCCACCCTTGTTCCGTCCCGTGATCTTTCCCTCGACCGGAATCCTGTTCTCGTAAGCTCCGATGAGTGCATCGAGCGATGCCTTCCCTTTCGCTACCTTGAGGGAAAGACGTAAGTCCGGCGAGGTCCGCACGACAGTGGCCTCGATCGTGTCGCCGACCTTCTTATCATCCAGCTCGTTACTAGAGATGATCGCCTCGGATGGACCTCCATAGGAAATGAAAGCGTCATCTCCGGAAATGGAAACGATCGTTCCCTTGAGGAGCTCTCCCTGAGCTGGAGTCTTGAAGTTGAGGCTTGCTTCGAATGCCTCCGCGAAGCTGGTCTCGGCGATTTCTTTGGATTGGGTCATGGAACACCTTTAAGTGGAATTTGCGGCCATGCTCAGAGCAGATGCACAAAGCACCAACGACTCTTTTGAGATTACTCAGGACAGGGCTGCTGCTGGGTCGCGTATCTTACTCGAAACAGAAAAACTTTGTCTCACGTAAGAATCGACAATTGGAAAAGCGATTCCTGTGCCTGACTCATTGCCGGTTTCCTGAGGCCGTTTTCGATCCGCCAGAGTTACTCCTCCGGTCGGAAAATGGCCTGCGGTCTGCATCGTCAGGCAGCAACAGATGCCCGCAAAAAACCCCGACCTCCACGGCAACGTTCCTGACAGTTGTGAGGTCGCTCTGTTGCTCATCGATGTCATCAATGATCTCGAGTTTGATACAGGCCCAGAGCTCTTCAGTCACGCGCTTCCAATGGCCAGGTCTCTGGCGTCATTCAAAAAACGGTTGAAAGACGCCGGGATTCCGGTTGTCTACATCAATGACAACTTCGGCAAGTGGCAGTCGGACCTCCGCAAACTCGTGGACCATTGTCTCGAGGATGACGTTCGCGGGAAACCGCTGGTCGAGCTTCTTCGTCCCGAGGACGACGACTACTTCGTCCTCAAGCCGAAGCATTCGGGCTTCTACTCCACCACCCTGGACACACTACTGACGTATCTCGGCGCCAGGCGTCTGATCCTGACAGGGGTCGCTACCAACGTATGTGTTCAGTTCACGGCGAACGACGCATACCTGCGAGACTTCCATCTGGTCATTCCGCGTGACTGCGTCGCTGCGGCGAATCCTGAGGACACGCATCATGCTCTCGAGCAGATGCGAGTCGTCCTGAAGGCTGACGTCCGGGCATCGACGGAGATTGCAACCGAGGAGCTCACACGGCCGGTAGCCGACGAAACGAAGGCGAAGAGCTGACGCGGCAGCTGCCTGCGGCAACGACAGAATAGTAGCTCCCGGTGTAGATCACCCACCGTCATGTCTATTCTTTCGCCAACTCTTCTTTAATGGCCTCGAGGATCTTCAGTTCCCCGACGTCTTTACTGCGCGCTGCCGCCCTCTTCATGCGGATGAGGTCGTCGATGGAGACGATTCTGACACGAAGCTCATCACCCAGATCGACCTCGGTCGAGTTTGCGACCAGGTCTCCATAGCCATTGGTTCCGCTGGGCGTCCCCAGGCAGTCCACACCACCCGCGGCCGTTTCGAAAGTGAAGGAGTCGCCCATGGCTAAGGTCTTCGCGTCCAGGATGAACGGCAGACCGGCTGGTGCACCCCGAAGGCTGGCCTCCAGTCTACGCAGCGCGCTCGCGAGGGCCTCATGATTCCCTGCGGTGCGCTCATAACAGATATCGAGATCGAATGTGAACGACGGCGAGCCCCAAAGGACACTCGCGAAACCACCGATGACGACGAAACTCACTTCATGAGCGTTCAAGGTTCTCAGCGCCAGATGGGGATCGAAAACGATGCTCATAGGTGCCGCAGGTTCGCCCTGATCTTTGCGACGTTACGCGCGGACTCGACAAATACTCTGGCGCGCTCGGCAGGCGTGAGAGCGAGCCTCTGCCGAATCAGGGTTCGATCGACGCCGGAATCGTGCTTCTGCTCCCGCCCGTGAGCGATCTGCTCGTCCATCGCTGAAGTGTACCTCGAGGCGTCAATCAGAAACGAAGTTGCCCCGTTTTCGTGGACACCTAACGATGTTGCGAAGAGTCCACGATGGAAAGACCCGAAGGGTATTCAGAAGAGGCTTAGCTCGCCTTTCTCACAGACCTTTGTCCCGAGCGTCGAGACATCAAGAGTGTCGCTGCGCCCTGACTCAACGCTTGGATCACACTGTGTGTGTGTTAACAGAGGAGCTGTGAGAAATGCGGGTTAGCGGCGGATAATTCGACTAGTTCGATCGGGAAGAACACTGGAGGATCTGCCCCGAGAGCTCGAGCCGTCGGCACAATCGCCCGGTAGCCGTCCACCGAAGCTACGACCCCAATCCACTCAGTTCCGCGCGGCAGGGCTCCTGTGACTGAATGGACCCCACTGTCACAGTGCGGGGTTCTGAAAGACCTGCTTGACGGCTGAGTCACAACTGATCGTTGCGAGCGTTTGAGGCCCGAGCGTTGCTGCGAAGCCCGCACCGTGTGACGTGACCAACTTAGCTTGGGACCGGAACCCGTGCCGCGCTTCCAGTCGCGGGAGTTCCTTTCCGAGTTCGAGATTGTCTTGGATAAAGACAGTGTAGGAGTCGGCTCGCGGGTTCGGCACCGTGAGCAGAGGGGCCGGGTTCGAACACGTGCTCAAGGGAGCGGTCGGTGAAGCAGATTCTGAACAGGCCAAGGAAGTGAAAGCGAGAGCGGAGACTGCCAGAGCGAAGATGGTGTTCTTTAGCGGTTTCATATGTTTCTCCTCATTCACAGGTGCCACGTTTCGGGCTTTCCTGTGAGACGAACCGTGCAAAGAAACGTTTCTCCAACAAAGACGACTTATCCACGTCAGGAGGGAATTGGAGCCGCCACAGGATCTTCGGTCTTAGGCACGCCGTCATTTGAACGTTCGCGGGACGATCGTGTCGGCCTAACGGACCCCAGTTCACCGGCTCCGGTCCGCACGCGACATTGTAGCGCACTCGCGGCCAGGCAACTTGCTGGCCGGAGTCCGGTGCAACGCCGAGTTAGGCGGAGCTCGCACAATCACTTGTGCAGAATCTAGTTCACCTCGTCCTGAGGCGTCACGACAGACAACACCTGCGTGTCGTTAGAAATCGTCTGAAAATACGTCCAGAACTTCGTGCCCGGCGTGACGGGAGCCACTTCGATGGTAACCCTCGAAAACGCGCGAAGCTCAGGAACGTTCACATATAAATCGTCCAGTTGCGCGAACCCAGGCACGTTGAAGGACGGAAGGTGAGCACAGAAGATATCTGAGTTCGGATCGGTGATGATGCGTAATCGCTTCTGAGCGATGAGATCACGCTCTCTGATGGAGTCACCCCCAGGCGATTGATAAAAACGAACATCAAGCTCGATTCCGGGGGGCGCACAAGGGTTGGGGTGGTAAATACGAACTGTCTGACGAGATGTACCATCGATTGGCACGTTGACCAGATAGGTTGCGGAGGTCCGAAAATCGGACTCGCGCACGACTGGCAGCTCGGTACCATATGGTTGAACCTTGCGGGAGAGCTCCAGTACGCGCAAGCTGTAATGAAGTTGTGCAGCATGTTCAGCACGAACAAAGAGAAGACTGCCGTGAAAGTGGCCGTGAGCCCGAATCGTGGAGGGATTGACGGTCGTACCCGGATAAACAATCCCGAATAAGCACTCGAACAGACAGGCGGCTGGCCGAAACTGCACGAAGTCCGGACCTGAGTTGTAGATAGCCAACTCGCTCTTCCATAAAGATCCAAAACGTCCGGCGGTCTCTCGAAAAAGTAACCACTCGCACGAACCCGGGCGGAACTTCCTGCTGCGCGCCAGCCTCGTGAGTCGCGCAAAGAAAAAACAACATCGTGACAAGGACCGCTCGATTTCTCATGTCCGCCTCGTGCGTTGAATCACCCTGTCGTTATTTATATATGCTGTTTTACCATACTCTGATATCTTCTCCTCAGTCGACCCCGCCAGCGGGCTGTGACGGCATACGGAGATCGATCCAATGAGAATCAGGTTGCTCGCCAGTGTGCTTTTGCTCACTTTCTTCTCTAACGCGCCCATGCAGGCGCAGAATAACGAGCTCCCGATCATCACGACAGTGAGTCCTTCCTCCGGTCCTCTCGAGGGCGGCAGCACCGTAGTGATTGATGGAGCGAGTTTAAAGTCCAACTGCCAGATCACGTGTCCTCTGACCCGAGTTTATTTCGGCACCGTTGAAGGACGTATCGTCGGGGATCATGCATCCCGCATCATCGTGATCGCCCCGCCCCACGCAGCCGGAGTTGTGGATATAAGGATCGTTCTTCCCAACGGCAGCACGGCGATCCGCAAGGCGGTTTTTCGATACGGTCAGGCAGGGGTCGAAGCTCAGGAGTTCGAACGGATTCTGGTGCCGATCGCCAGCTCGGACTTTCCCGGAGCTTACGAATCGTTCTGGGTCACGCGCCTATCCGTCTATAACGACAACGATCGAGTGGTGCAAGAAAACAGCGAGCTCCTTTTCTATTCCGGTATCTTCCCTCGGGGCTCATCTTTACTGCCTTCAAAGAAAGCTACGATCCTCCCTCCCCACGCCCTCCAAGCAATAAGGCCGTCCTGGCAACCCGGAGTGATCGTGTATGCGCGGAAGGATGTGGCTGATGGTCTTCACTTCTCTCTGAGAATCCGTGACACGACCAGGCAGGCTACCGCGTACGGAACAGAGATCCCGGTTGTGCGTGAACGTGAGCTGCGGACTGGGCCGATCATTTTGCTGAACCTCCCTGTCGGCGAACGATACCGGCAGAGTCTACGAATCTATGAGGTTGATCGCAGTTCAAATACGTGCGGCCGGGTGCAGCTGCGTTTGTTCGACATGAGCTCCGGCGAGACACTCGCCTCGAGAGAAATTGAACTGACCAACTACGAGGGACGACCTTGTACCGTCGCAGAGTACCTGGACAGGCACTACCCAAATGGCGCTCAAATCCACTCGCTCGCCCAACAGTTACTCCCCGAGCGGGGTAGCCGCGAATTCGTTGGATTGGAACTACGACCTCTCAGCGTGGGACTTCGTTACTGGGCCTTCGTAACAATCGGCGATAACGAAACGCAGCACGTATCGACCATTACGCCATGAACTCGAGCTCCGTTTGCCCGGCCACAACTCGGTAACATTTATGAGACCAGCTTCTCGATTCCTGTTGCTTTACACATTGCTGTTCACGGCACACGTATCCCTTGCTGAAGGGCTGGGCCCTGAACGCGCTGTCTCAGAGCCAGTTTCACGGCCGGTCACTTACGAACGCGTCTCTCCGGCTGCGGCCACAGACGGGCGAGACTTTCTCGTCGTCTGGACCGATTCCTCCCCGGGTGAGCCCTCGACCTTTGCAGCCCTGGTTCACGAGGATGGAACTTCGTCGGAGGAGCTCTACATTGGACCGAGCAGCCCGAACTTCTCGAAGCCACCAGTTGTCGTGTGGAACGGCACTGAGTACATCATCGAGTCGTCGAGCCGTCTCTACAGAGTTTCTTCACGAGGAGAGTTACTGGGCGTTGCCGAGGAGCTCGTGTTCACCAGTAACGGACCTGATCAAGCCGTCAACCGCGGCGTGGCCGTCGCCTCGCTCCTCCCCTCCGGTGTCGTGCTCGGCAGAAACGGTCGACCCATAGCCTCGGATCACACCGGAAGGATTCTCGCTGCCACAGGAATCGAAGAGGGATTCCTTGTTGTCTCCGCCCTGCCCTGTTGTGCCGAAAAGCTCACTCTCGCCTTGATTGGCCCGGACGGGAAAACAATCCGCAGCCAACCACTTCCGACCGGGTTCGCGTCCGCCGGGTCGATTGCGTGGAGCGGAGCTCGTGGACTGGTCGTGCTTTTTACGCACCCCAAGAACGTTGCGTTTCTCATCGACGAAACGTTGACCGTTCGGAAAGTCATTGAAACCGGCCGGCAGGGATATCCCTCCGTCGTCTGGGACGGCGAGACTTTCGTCGTGACTGAGGAGGCGCCGCAGTCAAGTCCAGGCGTTCAACAGATCATCGTCTCGAGAATCTCGAGCGAAGGAGATATCCTTCCATCCATCGGCACTACAGCCGAGGTCGCCGGAAGTTACGCTCCCGACTCCCATTCACTGGTTACGAATGGAAGAACGACGCTTCTGGTTCGCGTCGAAGGATCGAATTACTACGAGGGCGGGACTCTCCGAGGTTCGCTGATCAGTCGAGGGGCGTCTGCTTCGAGCTCAATCGAACGAAGCTTTCTTATTGGCGCAGCTCCGGCGGCTCAGAACAATCCAGACATTGCCACCAGTCCAGCAGCTGAACTGATCGTCTGGGGAGAGGGCGGTACCGGGGATCGAGCAGTGTTTGCCAGATGGCTGCCTCGGGATCCTTCGATCCCATCGAGGCTGTTGGAGGTAGGGAGTTCGCGTGGTCGCTTCGCCTCGCAACCTGTAGTCACATTTGGCAACAACACCTTCCTCGTTGTCTGGTCGGATGCCGGAGTCATGCGGAGCAGGAAGGTCACAAGCGAGGGAGCGCTCGCTCCTGCCGTCATCGACGCAGCGCCCAGTTACTCGCCCGCGCTCGATGTTTCATGGAATGGCGAAACCTACCTCGTCGTGAGCCAGGGTGGGTTCGCTCAGCAACTTGACAGCAACGGAGCAGCCATCGGAAGTTCCGTGCAATTTCCGACAGCCGCCATTGACGCGGCGGTGCTGGCGATCGGCAATACCTGGTATGTGGCCTGGAACGGGCCCGATGACCGTTACTGCCAGCTAACCTGCGGGAGCAATCCTAACGCCGGCGTGTACCTTTCCAGATTCGGATCCTCCGGCCAGTTCATCGATGTCAGGCCCTTGAAACTCGCGCAACTGGGATTCGCTGTCGAAATCGCGACCGACATGCAACAGCTACTCGTGACGTGGATTGAACCATACGAAGGAACCGTCGATCGAATCGCCTACGCTCGCGTCCTACCGAGTCTGAAAATGCTCGATCCGACGCGTCAATTTCTTCCGATCGAAATCACTTCACATCCATTTAGGCCTCCGCCGCCCGGAGGATCACCTAACCGCGCTGTAACAATCTTTGACGGCAAGGCCTGGTCCCTGGCATGGACGACGGCGGAGTCTGGTGGCGCTCTACTTTCAGTGGCGGCCCTGGAAGTCGACACTCCCCTTTCCGGAGTCAACCCTCCCCGACCGATCACTGTTGGCGCACTGAGATTCCGCCAGAGTCTCCCCGAGCCGCTGCAGCAGCGCGACGCGCATCTGGCCATCAACTCCCGGTATGGGAGAACGACGATCGCGTATGTCCGCTCGATCGTGGAATCCCGATATGGAAAACTTCGACGAGTGTTCTTTCGCTCCTTATCGGTAGCATCCCGTCATCGTTCGACGAGACGATGATCAGCTGGTCGCCAACATTGAAACGAGTGTAAATCCCGGGTCTGTGGAACAGGAGACGACGATGCGCTTTACCTCGAATTGGTTAATCACCTTCGCTGCTTTACTGGCTGTCTCCGCGGCCCAGGCACAGGAGCGCAGGATTACGTCCATTACCCCATCACGAGGCTCGATCCATGGCGGTGAAGACGTTGTGATCGCAGGACTGGGATTTGTGGCAATTTGCCCTCAGGTGTGCCACGGGGTGCGGGAGGTGTGGTTCGGGGGGGTGAAAGCCGAGATCCTTCAGCTGACAAATACGTCAATCGCCGTGAGGACTCCTCCACATCCTCCCGCCGCTGCCGGCCGTAATGAAAGTGAAGGCCTCTCTGGCCACAATCCGAACGAAGGAATTGACGACTACGATGTCGACCTTCCCGCACTCGGACTTGTTCCTGCGTGAACAACGAAACACAGCATGTCACGCTCGTGACACCGCAATGATCAAATAAGGGCTGAGGCAGGTTCATGTTCTTCGAGAACTACATCAACCGCTCAAGAGCACAGTCGACCAACATCTTCAGGTTCGGGTCAAGCCAGTATCAAACCACCAATGTGGAAGTTGTGAAGCCACTCTCTCGGCGATGACCTTCGATCAGGCCTGCGGTGAGGTTCCGGTGGGAGCCGCCGTCGAACGCTTTGCAAATTACGTGATGGAAGCGCGATGACACGCTTGTTAAAGCAGGTTCAGTTCGTTTGTCTTCTTGTCACCTTGATTGCAACTACGCTGGCCGCGGCCCCAGGGGATCGCGCAAGAATAGTCAACCGCTCTCAGTCCAAAACTGCGATCCTCCTGCCGGTCTCCTACCAGCGGGGTGACATCCTTGAGACTGAGATCCACATTCGCAACCGCGGTCTAACCCCTTTGGAGATCAGTGGTGCGCCCTGCTTTAACACATGCTCGAGAATAATCCGATTACGCGCTCTGGAGACGCGTGTAGGTCCGGTGATTTCGTTTCATTCCATAGTCGGATTACCGGGAACGCTGATATCGACCTCCAGTCCCGAGCAGCTGAGCTTCAGTCTACGTCTATTCGACCCGTCGAAGCCGGAAGCCATGGGGACGGACGTGCCAGTCATCCGTGAATCAGAAATGCTCAGCGGGAAGATAGATTTGCCCGGCGTCCCACTATCAGGGCGGCTGCAAGTGACCCTCAGGATCTATGGAAGTAGGGTTGGCTCCCGATTCGTGGTGCGAATTTTCGATGATGCGGAAACATTGCGAAAAGTGATGACCGCAACCACAGGCGCTACCGTAACCGACGGCGAACACGTCATCCGTCCTTCCAGCGTTCAGATCGATCAACTCGAAACTTTGCCCGAGTTGGCCGGTCTGAATCGCGCCAGAATCGAAGTCGAACCCGAGGACCCCGAGGGTAAGTTCTGGACCTTCGTGACGGTGTGGAACAGAGAAACCGGTCATATCATGACCGTCACGCCGCAATAGTGGGACGCGACAGGGAATCTCGCTGGACGTAAGCTACTGGCTTGAGTCCGCTGCACGGTCCAGTTAGGCCGAGGCCGCCTCCTTTGCGCGATCGACCTGCTACCATAGAGGCTTCGAGATCGGGCCGCACCGCCCGGAGCGGTGAGGTCTCGTCGACCTCGATGAGACTCCGTCCACGAGGGAGAATAGCCATGCTGGCGTCGGAGGAGATCGGCATCAATGCGGTCGCGTCGCAGTGGGACTCCTGCCGGCATAGCTTCGACGGTCACCGTGAGAGACGGTTTAACCCCACGGGTCCTTGACTGAATTCGGCGGTTTGGCGTTCGATCGACGACTGCAATGAAAACGATGCATTCCTGAGGCGCCGTGCCACGCGCAACACCTTTAGCTTTCTGCTTGCCTGGAGCGGCAATACTTCATATTGCGGGTCTGACCCCAATGGCCTCGGTTGTTTACCAGCTGATGTTGCTTCCCCTGAAATACCGATGCGCAGTGATGAGTAAATGGGGACGCTCAGTCACCCAAGTGTGATGAGACGGATACCGTGCTGTTCGTCCGGGAGCACAACATAGGTTTAGAAGATCTGAAAGGCAGAGATGGCGAGCCAAAGTGCGGCGCGACAGCTATGTCCAGCGCGGAGTTACGGCAGCGTGAAGTTCGACGAAACCTTCGATGCGGCAGTGAAGTCACACGATCATGCTAATTATCAAACTGCTCCTCTCCGCTGCGTCGTTCACCGAACCAGAAACAGTCCCCCCAGTTAAAGGCCGCCTGTGCTGGCAGGGATCATCCACCTGCGTCGAATCAATCGGGATGAAGGTTTCCGTTGCACCTTCAGAAGAAGCAAGACGGTTCGTTTGGACACAGGCTGATGATTCGAAGGTTGTGGTCGGAGAGATCGCGCCTTCAGCGACTGCGGTTAATCTTTTGGCGGAAGACCTTCGTGTGGTCACCCTCTCTCTGAACGGCTCTGCACTCAGAGGATGGCCACTCGACACTCGCCTCACGTTGAACGCGGGCAGGGCGAAGTGGGACTGGAGTGTGCCAGCCCCACGAGTCGGGAAGCTGCGGCAGATCGCCGTCCCTGCCGGAGAGTACTCGCTTGCCATCGCGGCTCCTCGCCACAAACTGGAACGTCGCCGGATCTCAGCGAAGCAGACACTAGGCCTCGATCAGGTCGTGCTCCAGCCGCTTCCGGCCATCTCAGGTCGTGTAGTCCAGCTAGCGGAGAAGAAGCTCGTGCCGGTAAACGGTGCGCAACTCATCCGCGCCGACGGCAAAGTGGCAACGGCGACCGGAGCAGACGGCAGCTTTCGTATTGAACTCAATGAGCCGCTTCCCGACGAACTTCTCATTGTTCATCCGGGACTGGCGACACACCAGCTCGCGCTCAAGAATACTGATGCTGAGAGCGACACGGGCGACGTTGTCCTCAGTGCCGGATCTACACTGCACTTGACAGTTAGGCAGTCTCTCCGGGACGCTGAGAAGCTGCGCATTCGCGTGCTGAAACAAACGGAGAGGAAACACGAGCTGACGCCGATCCTCACACGCGAAGTCCCAGCCGACCAGGAACTGTTGAAGATTCCGAACGTCGCCCGAGGCGTCTATCACATCGTCGTGGAAGGCGACCATCCGCTTGAACGGCTTTCGGAACGGGTGGAAATAAACGAGCAGGAGGTTGAGAAGAAACTCACCATCGAACCCTATCGTCTGAATGGCATTGCGCGCTTCGGCGATTCTCCGTTGCAGGGAGCGCTCAACGTGAGCTTTGATCGAGCGTGGAAAGCAAGCCTGCCCGTCAACGCTGAAGGCGCCTTCGGAGCGACGCTCTGGCAGCATGGAAAGCTGAACGGCTGGGTGGCGTCAGAACTGCTGGGCGGCGCTCCTTACCCGCTGACATCACCGCCTCTAGGCGCCGACCCTTCAGAGTGGAGGATCGAACTCAAGCGTCGAGTCATCGAGGGTCGGATTGTCGATGCGGCGACGCGGCAGCCGCTCGTGAATGTTTCATTGGCGCTACAAGTCATGAGCGGCGAAGGACAGGAACGTTTCCAACTCAGCACCACGGTCCCCGTTGACGCGTCAGGAAACTATAAGGTGACGGCGGTACGTGATGCGACGTACGATTTGAGAATTCGACACAAAGACCGTGTGCCGATCCACCGAGCCGTGTTGCTGCGCGCCGACGACGTCTCGCAGCGGATCGACTTCGCCCTCGAAGAAGGCATCGAGATGCAGCTCGAAGTGGTTTGGGCTGACGGGCGGCCCGCTGCTGGAGCAATGGTGATCGAAGGCGTAAGGCGGGATGGACACAATCCGGGCGCGTTCTACGCGACCGATGGCGCAGGTCGCCTGACGCTTCGTGGAGCGATCGGCACCAGCCGGACGCTGTTCGTGCTACCGCGTGAGGGATCGTTTGTGGTAGTGCGTCCAGTTACACCCGCTGCAGGCGCAGCGGAAAAGATCACGCGCATAGTGGTTCCACCCATTGCGGGCTCATTGCGGATCGAATTTCGTAATGAGAAAGATGATCCTGGGCGTTCGACGCCCTTGATCCGTTACAACGGAGAATGGATACCGCTTCCGGTCTCCATGCGGCTGCGCAACGATTCTCCAGAATCGGGAACGGTGCGACTTCGCGAGCTTCCCGCCGGATCGTATGAAATTTGGGCGTCGCCACCCGGAGTGGATTACTCCGCCTTTGCTGCCGGGCCTCCATCCACACCACCGGTGCGGGTCGGACTTACAGCGGGAGAGGCGACCGCTGTGGTGCCGGTTCGGTCAATGAAGTGACCGGCTTCGGCCCAGCGCGCGGAACGTAAAGCGATAGTAGCAGGACGCGGGCCGAAGTCCGGTGCAACCGCCTAGTTAGCCGACGTTGCTCTTCGCTTTGTCGCCCAATGGCGGTCGAACGCTGGGCGGTCGCTGGCCGGGAAAGCCGCCAGGCGCGTGGCGTCGGCGTCGAGTTGATGCTCGTACAAGATCGCAAGGTCGTTGGGTTCGATGTTCCGGAGTCGAACTTCGTTGCTCACTTCTGTGTGCCCGGCAGTCGTCATCTTGCTCCGCCTAACGTTCCTGCGGTTCACCGGCGCGAACCGCACGCCGAATAGTATAGGGCTGGAGACACAGCAACGAGCGGTTCGCGTCCGGTGCAACCGCTAGTTGGGCGCCGGGCTATCGGGCGCGTGCTAGCACAGAAAGGTTGAATGCGGCCTGAACGGGTTCACCCTTTAGCTCGGCCGGACGAAAGTGCCATTGCCTGACCGCTGCGATGGCCGCAGAGTCGAATTCTCGATGAAGCGGTCGAAGCACTTTTGCCGAACATACCCGACCACTCCGATCGATGATTGCCTCGATGATCACTACACCCGGCGGGATGTTACGCAGGACCGATGCCGGGATGTTTGGCTCCACGCGATGAAGTAGCACAGGCGCCTTATCAGCTCCGCCGATATAGGCGATTTTGGATTCAGGGCAACTCGCGGGAGTTGCGCTGACGGCAGCGCCTGAGCTGATCTTGCCCGCAGGTTCGTGATTCTCTGCTGTACATGCTTCGATGAGCAAGAATCCGAGAAGCAGACGTATAGAGAGTCGAAGCATCAGGCGCCTAACGGACCTAAGCTCAGCGGCTCCGGCCCGCACGCAATATTGTACAGCGCTCGGGCCGGAGTTTATTGTGGCGTTACGGTCATGATCTGACCTGTCTGCTTGTTCCAGACCGTGACGAACGTCCAGAACTTACCCTCCGGATCCTCGGGTTCGACTTCGATTCTGACGCGATTCAGCCCGGCTAATTCGGG
Organism: Thermoanaerobaculia bacterium; assembly: GCA_035576005.1. Classification (GTDB taxonomy): domain Bacteria; phylum Acidobacteriota; class Thermoanaerobaculia; order Gp7-AA8; family Gp7-AA8; genus DATLXH01. The sequence goes on from DATLXH010000056.1 coordinate 67,752, forward strand.
CAAAGTTTCGAGTTGATCGATCTGGACACTGGAAGGGCGGATGATGTGTTCGCCGTCGGTTACGGTAGCACCTGTGGTTGCGGTCATCACTTTTCGCAACGTTTCTGCGTCATCGAAGATCCGTACCACGAATCGCGAGCCAACTTTACCTCCATAAATCCTGAGGGTCACTTGCAGTCGCTCGGATACTGAGACGCCGAGCAAATCTGTCTTCCCCCTAAGCATTTCAGACTCACGGATGACTGGCACGTCTGTCCCCATGGCTTCAGGCTTCAACGGGTCGAAGAGCCGTAGACTAAAGCTTAGCTGCTCGGGAGTGGAAGTGAATATAAGCGTTCCGGGTAATCCGACCACAGAATGAAACGTCACTACCGGTCCGACACGCGTTTCCAATGGACGTAACCGAATGATTCTCGAACAGGCCGAAACGAAGCAAGGAGCACCGCTGATCTCCAGTGGGGTGAGACCGCGGTTGCGAATATGGATCTCAGTTCCCAATATATCACGCGGGTCGTACGAGACCGGCAGGAGGATTCCAGTTTTCAGCTGAGCACGTGCGACTACGCGTCCCCGCTTCGCCACTGTGGAGCCGATGTTAACGACAACGTCGCCCGTGGCTAACGGTTGTTGGGCGTAGATCGGTTGCGCGAGGACGACGACGAGCGCGATCGTCAGGAGTCTGGCAGGTGTGAACATAGGGGATTTAACGGACACCTCCGGACCCGAATTCCGCTGCGCGCCTAACGGACCTCAGTTCACCGGCTCCGGCCCGCACGCGACATTGTACAGCAGCCGGGACCGAACGACTTGCGGGCCGGAGTCCGGTGCAACGCCGAGTTAGGCTGCCCGGCGTATCTAGTTACCTGCCCTTCGGATCTCAGGCAACCGCGAGTTATGCCGCAAGAGCAGGCGCGAGAAACCGCCTACTTGATCGGAACGCGCGAGCTGTGACTGGAGTAGGCGCCCAGAACGCCATCACTAAAGTTCTTGACGGCCAACTCGACGGTGGCAAAGCGCGCACCTTCTTCCACGGTGCAGGTGAGACGGTATTCGGCCCCCGTGCCGACAGCATCTTCATGCCCAGACACCGCGACGCCCACTTCGCCCGCGGCCGAACGTACGTTCTGCGCAGCGACGATGGCTTTGCTTGGGATTTCGACGAGCGAAGCTGAGCAGAGGTACGTGCCTGTTTCTAATTCGCGTGACACGGATGCCTCAAGACGTTGCGCAGCCGAATATGCGGGCGCCGCGATTCCGATGATTGCAGCGATCAACGTCAGACGTTTCATCATCATACGTTCCTCCTGTCGTGCGGTAGCGTAGCACGCTTACGGCGGCCTAACTCTGTATTAGACGAACATCCTACTTTGTCTTATCCAGACCTTTCTGGTCCATACATCCCACAACACACGAAGACCGTCCCGCCGCTATGTATCTGCCAACAATCGCTTTGGCCATCATTTCGTTTTCCCCAGTCTTGGGTGTACCCGGACGCCGTGTCCTGATATCACAACTTTGTTATCCGGAAAGCTACGTCCAAAAAGCAGTGCACAACACCGTTTTGTGCGTGAGTTCGAGTAGGTCTAGGCCTTTGCCTTTTAGCGCCTTGGACCTCTGCTTCGGTGTGGAGTCGATGAAGCTTGTTGAATTCCCAGTTCTGGTTCGACTACGGTGACCAGCGCGGTCTCCTTATCGATGACTGTGACCAGGGGCCAGAAGCGGAGTCCTGCTGTTATGGGAATCACCTCGATGACAGCACGGTTCCAAGCGGAATTTTGAGGTCGCTTAGCTCTACCTGAGCGTATCCGGGCTCGGACGGGAAGGGGGTCCCCCCTCGCCCTCTCGTAGTTATGTAACGCTCGATCACGGTTTTGTCGCCGCCTTCAGTTATGAACCGTACCAGCAGCTCGGCGCCAATTCGATCGTCAATGTCGTATATGTGAAGCAGGGTGTCGTGCGTTTCCGAAGTCGGAACACTGTTCAGGTGAGTCTTTGACGTAAGAATCTGCGATTCGCGCACTACCTGGACTCGCTGCGTTCCAGGGAAAGTGTAGCGATGCCGAGAAGGACCGAAGTTCGAGCCGGGATCGGTACTATCCTTGTGGTCGCAAGGCCGTTTTCGCCGCGAGTCGTCGTGTCAGTGGCGGACGTCAAACTCTTCGTGTGTCTTGAGAATCCCCGTAGCACCGAGAGACGATCGAAATGCACATCCAGTATTTCATTCTGCGGGACCTCATCTCCTGATGACCCTGATCTCCTGACCCTTAACTCACCGTCGTACCGCGCGAGTTCGGACTACGACAACGGGCAATTGCACGAAGGCCCGCGACACGGCGCCGATCTCGGGCTCCTCGGCGATCCGCGTGTAAGCCGTCGCCAGAGATCCGTCCGAGGTGGACACCAGGGTCAGATCGGGCTGCCGATTCAGCGGCGTGATCAGAGTTGCAAGCTTGCGAATCTCGGTTGGTGCGAGCGGGTTCTGGTTTCCCACTCTTGCTACGTAGAGGTCATGGCGGAAATCGGCGGTCTTAATCATAAAGCTCACTGCAAAAGCATTCCCGCTCGACGTCGCGTCAATTGCGCCCGCGGCTCCGCGGAACAGTTGCATGGGACCTCCCGGAGCGAGCGGCGCGCCGCTTTCACTGAGCAGCAGGCCGCGGAGAACATCGTCGGTCCTCCACACCACGAGGAATCGACCATCCGCACCACTGGCGACAATGGGAACTGAGTGCGACGCCTTTTCCGCGAACTTAGTAGCTTCCGCGGACAGTGGATTTCCGCTCGAATCCAGGAGCAGACCTTTCAATTCGGGAGCGGGAAAAGAACAGAGGACTTGGCACCCGAAAACACCGGACAACCACGCCATGTAATAGCGTGCGCCATTCCAGGCGACGCTTGGCAAAACTCCCCGCTCCTACGGGTCCCGTCGGCCGAGATGCGTACGCCAACGTTCCGGCCTTCCGCATCTGCCCACCGGACAAGAAACTCTCCTCCCACTGATCCAACTCCTGGTACCGGGTTTCTCAAGAGTTGATCGCTGAGTCGAATCCCTGTCGGATCGAGAACCTTGCCATTCCCATCGATTCGCGTTGCGAACACCGCCGGCCGGCCCTCGCTTATCCGCTCGTCGGACCAGGCCGCGAGGAAGCTGTCGCCGTCCGATGCGATCGCAGCCTCGGTCTGAGCCCGTTCCGCCTCGCCCAGCTGCGGTTGGCTGACGGCGACTTCTCGCAAACGCGGCAACGTATCGGCAGTCTGCGCCTGGAGAAGATTAACAAACGACAGCAGCAATACGAGCGAGAGGCCCGTCACGGTGATGCAAGACTGTCTATGCTTGCGCAGGGGTCCGCCGCCCTTCGTCTCCTTCACTGGGAGCTCACGATTGAAAGACTTTGCGTATCGTTTGCCCAACTCGTTACGAATGCCCAGAAGGGAGCGTCAGTCTTGTCGGCAGTGAGCTCGACTCTGACTAACCCGGTCAGAGTTTGACTTATGTGTGGAAAATCGGTGAGCTCTCCGTAGGCTGGAACATACCGGCTCCCCGTTGTTAGGCGAAGTTGCCGGACGGCGAGCTCAGGTGAAGAGGCTCTCCCGAGCTCAAAGAACCTGGCGGTGATTGTGAGCGGTTCAAAGCTGTAGACGCGCAACGTGCTGGTGAGGCTTTCTTTTAAAGATACGAAGAGTAGATTGAGCCTGCCCGTGCGAAATTCATTCTCGGAAACCACTGGAATCTCTGTCCCGCTGAAGTCGCGAATTCTCCCGTCGCTCAGAGAGACAATCGACCGTAGGCTGAGATCGGGCCTGCTCGCCGTGTCAAGGGCCGAGACATAGATGACTCGCCCTGGGTTCGCTCCCACCACAGAATTTGGCTGGTTGACGGACTCCACGGTCTCACCCGGACGAATCCTCACAATTGGGGGTCCAAATCCGGTCACGTCGCCGCAGGGAGATAGGCCGCAGAATCGAGTAACCCCCTCAATGCTCAGGGGAGTTGAGGTTGAATTGTGCAGCGAGAACCGAGCGTGAAATGTCACCCCGGAGGCTTCGCGAATACTGGCGAATAGCGGAAGGAGTATGCGTGCAGGAACTCCAGCTACCGGTCGAGTCGAGCGTGTGCGCGTGGGCAATGGCGATTGCTGGCCAAATACATCGAAAGGGACAACGATCGAGAGAAGGAGGACTAAGTACCGCGCCGTGGCTCTCATCTGAATGGTCTCCCTACTATCACTTGCTTCATGGTTTCGAGCCTCGTCGACGCGTCGTTGTCGACAATGACGAACGAAAAAACACCCGCCGCAGTTGTCCGAACCGCGATTCCGTAATCGAGCGAACATACGCGATTGACGTCCGACCGGAGCGCGTCTCAACGACTAACGCAGGATTGGGTAGACCTACCGGCTCGGGAAGGATCTGACGAAGCCGCACATCGCCAACAGTGATTGGTCCCGCGAAGCCGTCGCCCAGTTGTGGGGAGTCCACTCCCAGAGTTGCCATTGTGAGAAGGGCACCCCCAGGTGTCGATGTCGTCCAAGCCAACGACCAGCCTTTCCCGTCGAATATCGGAACGGCCCGGTTGGGCGTAGGGATGGGAGAGGGCAGCCGGTAAGGATGGGCATTGATCATGATCGGCAGATAACGATTCAACGGATCGAGCGGCCTCAACGACGGAAGGACGCGCGAATACGAGATCCGGTCGATGTTCGTTTCGTCGGGTGCAATCCAGGTGAGGAGCAGCTTCTGGCTGTCAGTTGCGATCCCGACGCGCCATCCCAGGTTTGCGAGCTTTAGAGGCTGTGGATCGATGAGTTGGCCCGCGGAACTCAACCGGGTGAGGAAAACGCCTCTGGAAGAGCTTACGGTACAGGTCACCTGGCAGTATCGGTCGTCAAAACCATTCCATGCGACATACCACGTGTCACCAATGACCGCGGCCTCGGCATCTTCTGCAAAGGTGGCGAACCGCACTGGAGTTCCCATTACGGCGCCGTCGCGGTCGAGTCGCCAGGCGTGAGCGTCGCTGGTTAGAAGCAGGTACGCGTTGCCGTTCCAGGAAAGGTCGCGCAGTAAGTCCCTCGCGAATCTGGTTCCTGCTTCAACAACGAACGGGGAGGGCTCTCCTTTGCCGCTGATCTTCCTGCTCCGGATGAGTTCTCGATCGGTCCATACGACCAGAAAGTCGCTCCCGTCGAAAGCTACAACGGGGCGCGCATCGAACTTTCCACGCGGCTCCGAGATCTCGATGACCCGCGGTCTCTGCGAAGGGTCGCGCGGAATCCAAATGGCGAGAACAGGCGATTGATCGGGTAGCGCGGCCTCACGCCAGACAATGAGATCGCCGTCAATCCCGAGTGCCACGGCGGGCTTGTCTTGCGCGGGAGGGGCTGGGCCGATGGTGAACGTTCGCTCAGCCGCAGCGTTGGAGCCTGGGCCGATGAGAGTCCCGACAAGAGCACCACCGGTGTAGTCAGTCGCCCCTGTGATCCGGGTCAAAAGCGTGGTGCGACCGTTGGAGACCAGTGCGTAAGAGGGCGTGTAGGGAACGCTACTGATGGCCGAAACCACGTCAGGTCCGGTGAGCAGCACGCCATCACTCGAGATTCTCGTGAGGATGAGCGTCCGTCCTCTTCCCGGCTGTCTCAACTCATCCGCGATGAGGAAACTGTGGCCATCCCACACGACTTCGGGACGCCCTTCTCCTATTGTATCGAGAACTTTCAGTAAGGCGAGACTGGAATCGAAGAGTATCACTCGATTCCTCGAATACCCTGGAACGACAATCACCCCACGACTTCCATTCCATGCGATCGATGCGGGCGATGCTGCCGTACTCAAAGGAATCGGGTGACTCCGAAGCGTTTTTCCGTCCGCACCGATGACCAGCAGTCTCACCTCTGGCGTTGCTCCCTCGTAGCAGCAAGGAGTGATTCCAAGTACCAAGAATCCTTCTTCGAATGCAGTCACCGCTATCATCGTCCCTTTGAAATCGGTCGGGATCGGCCGCCCATCTCGACCGATGACGAGCCCAGGAGGGAAGAGCGACGTGATCGCCACGCCGCGGCTCACAGCATCGACATATCCGCTGCCGGAAAAGAGCAAATCGTCCGCTTTGCCCAGGAGCACACCGTCCGCCGAAATGCGGTAGAGCACGCTGGAGGATTCCACGATGTACTCATTGCCGGTCCATAAAACGACGGGCGGTTTGGATTGGAGTTGACCGGACTGCCCTATGTCGAACGCGTCAGAGGACGTCCCGTCCTCACGCACCAGCACCGCGTAAGCCGAGCACGGCCCAGAAGAGCAATCGTTCCATACGACGAGAAAGTCACGACCGTCTGATGCAGCTGCCGGTGAAGAGCGCCCGTAACTGATGGGCTGCGGCGCAGGTTCGGACACGGCTCGTTCAGGGCCGAGGCTCTGAGCCCACGCAATGCGTGTCAGGAGGAGCAGTGAGACGGATAGCGAATACTTTCTTAAGATTGTCATGGCGATCTTCTAGCGTGCGTGCTATGGTAAAACAGCATACTCAAATAAGATAGTCTGCACGGCTAAAACTCCAATGCTGCTGGGAATGGTGAACGTCAATGAGACCTCTTTTCGTTAAGACTTTGCTGGCCCTCCTCACCGTGATGCCGGCTATTGCATCGGCTCAGACTACTTTGCAGCCAGCGATCACATCGGTAAGTCCGTCATTTGGTCCCGTAGAGGGCGGCACGACGGTGGTCCTAGACGGGACTGATCTCAAGCTAAATTGTCAGCTTACCTGCCCAGTCTCACGGATTTTCTTCGGAAACGTCGAGGGCAAGATCATTGGCGACCATCTGATGCGTCTTATAGTCGTCACACCTCCGCACAGCGCTGGAGTTGTCGATATCCGGTTGGTGTTTCCCTTGGTGTCTCCCAATGGGCCGCGGGAAGTCATTAAGAAGAACGCCTTCCAGTTCGGCGGCAGCTCCAACGCTCCCACGATTTCAAGTCTGACACCGGCGTCCGGACCAGCTTCCGGAGGCACGCGCGTAACGATTACAGGGACCTATCTGAACTCAAACTTCTGCCAGATTCAATGCACGATCCTCGTGGTTTCGTTCGGCGGAGCTCCTGCCGTCGTGGAGAGTGTAAAGTTTGACGAATTGGTCGTGATCACCCCGCCTCATGTGCCGGGATCCGTTGATGTCAAAGTCTCGCCTCCCGGTGTGGACCCTGTGACCTCGGTGGGTGCATTCACGTACCACGACTCGCCTCCAACCGTCTCGAGACTCGTCGCAACTTTCTCGCAGGACCTTCCGGGGATCAACCGGTCTCGCTGGCAGTCCGAATTGAGATTTTTCAACCGGGGCACAGCAGTGGCTACCGTGAGTGCGCGTCTTCATCCCTGGTTAGGAAACAGTTGTAGCGGTTTTCCTACGTTCACGCTGGCTCCCGGGCAACTGGTTCAGCTTCGAACCGTGGGCTGCGGTCCAGGGTCGAATACGGCAATCGAGCTTCAAAGTGTGCCGGAGGTGGATATCCTTTCGGTTACAACGAACGTTCGAGATGTCAATCAGGACCCCTGCTGCTTGTCTGGGTTCGCAACGACCGTCCCTGCAAGGGAAGGGGCCTACAGCGCGCGGCGCTCCGTCCACAATCTTCAGGTCGCGAGGAATGCGGCGGGAGAGTCACTGGCGCGGCACAACCTGGGAGTCATCAATCCGAACTCATTCGGGATTCTCGTGAAATTCCGAATATTCAGCTCGATCGGTCTCACTCATGGCGTCTCGCTTCCCAATCTTGCGGTTCCGGCCCGAACCACGATTCAGTTGGCTGATGTGCTCAACGGACTCTCGCTTCCAAGTGGGTACTGGAGAATTGAAGCTGTAAACGAATCGACCGCAGGCTTCGGTCTGTACGATACAGCGATCGACAACACAACCAACGATGTTACCTATATCGAGAGCATGTAATGCGGTTTTTCAGACGCGCTTACTGGTCAGGGAGCTCCCACACGGTGACCTCCACCGTCGCACCGGGATCGTTCGAGACCGTCACATAGCGTTTCTAAAGAGCAGCGATTTCCCGACATGAGGATCACCGTAATCGCTACGGAGTTTGGATTGATGATCTCGAGGTTCGTCCGGCCTACCGCGAGGTTCCTCGCGATACGTTGCCTCCGCATGTGCACGTGTGGATGAAAACGCAACCCAAGATTCGTTCGGTCTAATGCACCCATTTTCTTAACCCAACGCGTAGCAGTATCGAAGTCCCGAGCTCAATGCGAATCCTCTTCACTCTGCTTTTCTGTGCGTCTTTGCTGCCGGACCTGGCAGCGAGCGAAGCCGCCGTTGAAATTCCCGTCTCGGTGATCGAAAGCGTTCCGGCACCCTTCTTTCAGTATGACGCGGCGATCGCATCGGACGGTGAGAATTACCTGGTCGTGTGGGCCGACCACAGGCGAGGCCCGCACTGGTCGGACATCTACGGTGCCCGTGTCAGCGCCGATGGCACTGTCCTCGATCCTATCGGAATTCCAATCGGCACGGCGCGCGGACTGGAGACGATCCCGGCTGTGTCGTGGAGCGGGAGCAATTACGTCGTGGTGTGGAGCTCGGCCGAGGCCCCGCCGTATTCGAATATTGCCGCGAGACGCGTGGGTCGCGACGGTACTCTTCTGGAAGCTGTTCCCACGGTTTTCCCGGAAGTCTCCCGCTATCCGTTCTTCCTCACCGCCGGCAGCAGCAGCGGCAATGTCCTCGTGACGAACTCCAATTCGGTTAGAAGTCTCATCATCGATTCTGATCTCAACATCGTCCGCGAAGCGAACCATGGACGGGTCGTTGCCGTTGCCTCAGACGGTGAGCGTTTCGTGGTCCTTGCGCTCCGCACGAATCCGGCCCCCAACATCAACCACGCCGATCTTTACGCGACGCTGCTTGACAGCCATGGCCGTTTCCTTCGGGAAGAGCTGCTGAGCCGGAGGGCTAGCGGTGTGAAAGTGGCCTCCGACGGAGCGAGCTACCTGGTTTCATTCTCCGAGCTCTCGCCGGGGGGCTCCACCCGGACGCGGATCGTAGGGTTCGACGGGGAGGCGAGGTTGGTCCGCGATCTGTTCGAGCTCTTCAGTGAAGTAACGTCAATGACGTGGACCGGAAGCGAGTACTTGCTGACGTTGAGAAGTTACTTCCCGCTCGCAACCCAGCCGCTCCTGGCGCTTCGCGTGGGTCGCTCGGGCGAACCGATAGATGCCGAACCTTTCGTTCTTCGACAGCCAATGCCCTGGTGGAAGTTCGCTCTGGCCTCAGCGGGTGGACGCGCGCTCTTAGTCACCCAAAGCGGTCAAACCTCCTCGGTTCCTTCAGACATCACCGCAACCGTCGTCGATGGAACGCGCACAGGCCCCACGACTACAGTCTCGCGGAGCGCTCCGGTTCAAACGGACGCCGTCGTCGCAAGCTCGCGAACGCAATACGCGGTAGCCTGGATCGAGCGCAGGTCTGATCGCGAAGTAAATCTGCGTGGCTCGATCTTCGACAGATCAGGAAAGATTGTCGCCGAAAATTTCATCATCGCTCCGACGCTAACCTTTCGCGCAGCACTGGCACTGGGCAGCGATGGCGAGAGCTTTATCGCCGTCTGGAGCGAGAACGGGAAAATCAGATCCCGGCGTTTCGCCGCGAATGGGCAACTGATGCTGGCGGAACCGGTTGAGCTGGGTTCTGGCTCCTCCTCAGCGCCTGCTGTGGCATGGAATGGGTCGACGTTCCTGGTCGCGTGGACCCGGGGACTGAGCTCGCCGCACGCGGTGCGGCTGTCGGCGGATGGAACGCTGCTCGATCATGCGCCACTTTTACTCGCACGTGCGCGCAGTTTTTACACGGGAATCATGATCGCATCCGACGGGCGCGATTTCCTGGTTGTCTGGAACGAAAGGGATCCTCCCTGTAACAACATCTGCATATCGAGCGAGCGGCTCGGAATCTTCGGGACGCGCGTGCACCGCGACGGTGCTGTCCTCGATCCACAGAGTTTCGAGATCGACCGGGCCCGTGCGGTCCCTGCTCTGGCCTTCGCCGGGTCGGAATACCTCGTCGCATGGAACAGCTCTCAGGGGGTGTACGCACGCCGTCTCTTTCCCGACGGCAGGCCTCGCGATCTCTCGGGGATTCCGCTCGCGCCGGGAGGCACGAGCGCTGTGACTCTCACGTCTGCGGGAAACCAGTTTGTTGCGGGCATTTCTCGAGCGGCTACAGACGAGACCGAGGAGGTCACTGGTATTGGTATTCGTTCCACGACGAGCGTCCCTGTCATTGAATTGCTCTTCCGATTTGTGGCACCGAAGCTCTCCTCGATTATTAGCAGCGAGCTTTCTACTCAGCTCGAGCCACGCCTTTCGGCAATCGGTTCGTCGATCGTGGCGGTCTACTCACGGCCGTCGGTTGAGGCGAAAGGAGTCAAACGGGCGTTCCTCCGGCCGATTCGGGAAAGCCACCGCCGCGCCGCGCGGCGTTGATGGCCGGATGACCGTCTCACCTCTATTCAAGTCGTTGACCCCCTGTCTACGATTCTGGGCTTTTATGACAGTAGTCACGGAAGCCGGTAGTGGGTCAGTTTGATGTTACAAGGCTTCAGGGAGGGCACGGATAGAACGTAGGACTTACCGCGAGGTAACTGGCCGCAAACGGGCCGATGTTCGCCCCGCTCTCAAATCTAGCCGTAATAACCAATGTATCACCACGCACGACTCCGCTGATTCTAGCGTGCGGGAGTGGAGGCCGAGGCGGCGGACCCACCATGGATTCTATGCCAGCATCGGCGACAAATGTTCCGTCCAAACCGACCGTGGGACGATTGAAGTAGCCGCGCACGCAAGTGGTGGTGGTGAACACGACTTGCGTTTCGGAAACCGCAACCTCGATTTGAGAGCCCGCCCATCTGCCGACGCGGAGCGCAGGAGCGGTCGGTTCTGTCGGACTACCGTGACAACCGACGACTCCGATGATGAGCAAGGCTAGTGAGAATCTAAGATAGCGTGGCATGTAGTTATTTTAACACGCAGCCCAGGCGCCCGTGTTCAGCGACTCTCGCTTCGACCAGCGCAACCAGATCTGCCATCGTCCAGAGGTAGTCCGTGACGCCCGCTGCCATCGCCGGAGTGCAGCGGATCGTCTGGTGAATGCGAATGAAGTTCCTGATCGCTGAGACTGAGTAACTGCTTCATGCTAACTCGGCGTTGCAGCAGAGGGTTGATGTAGTTTACGCCGTTCTCGCCTGATCACCGGTCTCGGGGAGCGCGCTTGTTGATCGCATGGCTAGTGTGGGTAGAGTTGTCGTCGCAGTTGTTGATGCGAAGCTCTGACCCCTCTTGCCGAACGCGGAAGATGGATCACTTACGCGGCGGCGCCGTTCGCGGTGCTCGCGCTGGTGACGGGCGTTGTTCTCGCGGCCGGCCGCGGTCTTCCGATGGCGGGCCGAGGCCTCGCGACGACGCCTCTTCTTCGCCTCGCTACGGCAGTCATCGCTCCCATACACATGACCGCGATCACAGCCGCAGCAGATCGAGAACGGCCGCTCACACTCCCGACAGTTCCTCGCATGCACAACCGCCACTTCCCTCGATGAATCGCCCATCGAGCTCGCCTCCGGCGGGCGAACTCTGGACATCGCGCCAACGCTGTGTCACGCTGCCGATCTCTCGTGTCGGCTGCGCACCTTCGTTGGTGCTCGTCCCCACAAACAAAAAGCTCCGGCGTCCACCGGAGCTTTTCCTTTTCTCCGCCATCCGCAGCATACCGCCCACCCGCCGCGCTACCGCGCGGATGATGTTGCTGCCAGGAGTCGGTCCACTTTTCTACGGGTTTCGATGATCGCTGACACCCGATCACCAACGTAACGAAGAACTGCCTTCATTGGCCCATCCAAGTCATTAACAACACCGAAACTGTGGAGATATCGCCCTGGAGGTCCGGAACGGTCGATGGGCAGGCAACGATCACCCCGCTCAAGGCTCCACCAAAACGAGACACCAAGCAAACGTCACTATCCGCAAACGGACCTCAACAATCTTGACGGCCGCAGCCGAACGGGTTGTTCGTGAGAACCATCCTGGTCCACCGATGAAGTATTAGGCCGGAGTTTATTGTGGCGTTACGGTCATGATCTGACCTGTCTGCTTGTTCCAGACCGTGACGAACGTCCAGAACTTACCCTCGGGATCCTCGGGTTCGACTTCGACTCTGACGCGATTCAGACCGGCCAACTCAGGCAAAGTTTCGAGTTGATCGATCTGAACACTGGAAGGGCGGACGATGTGTGCGCCGTCGGTTACGGTAGCGCCAGTGGTTGCGGTCATCACTTTTCGCATGGTTTCCGCATCATCGAAGATTCGCACCACGAATCGGGAGCCAACCTTACTTCCATAGATCCTAAGGGTTACTTGCAGCCGCTCGGATAGTGTGACGCCGAGCAAATCTGTCTTCCCGCTGAGCATTTCGGATTCACGGATGACTGGCACGTCCGTCCCCATGGCTTCCGGCTTCGACGGGTCGAATAGACGTAGACTGAAGCTTAGCTGCTCGGGATTGGAAGTAGATATTAGCGTTCCCGGTAATCCGACTGTGTAATGAAAGGAAATTACAGGCCCGACACGCGTCTCCAGAGCACCTAATCGAATGATTCTCGAGCATGTATTAAAGCAGGGCGCACCGCTGATCTCCAAAGGGGTGAGACCGCGGTTGCGAATGTGGATCTCAGTCTCAAGGATGCCACCCCGCTGGTAGGAAACCGGCAGGAGGATTGCCGTTTTGGGCTGAGCACGCTCAACTACGCGTCCCCGCTTCGCCACTGTGGAGCCGAAAAGCGGGCTCCAAAGTAGGCATCCGAGAAGAGCACAAACTGCGTGAGCCTGGCGCAGAGAGCCTCTCATCGCGCAAGATCGCTCGTTTTCCCAAGTTGGCGACGAGCTTTCCCACCTGCGAAGCGTTCGATATCCTCTGCGATGAGTTCGATTGCCGCTCTGGCGGTGGGTTTGAGAACCACGATATATGAATTTGGCACAGCCTGGCGATGTCTCTTGATTCGGCCGGTCCCTGCATCCGCAGAAATTGCAGACGATGCTGCGATGATGAATAACAAGATTTTTTTCATGGTGTAAGTTCCTCGACGTTATGAAGACAGGTTTGGGTTGCGGGGTGGGGGTCAACGAGTCTAAAAGGCGTCAGAATCACTGCGGGGTGCTCGTGGTGACTTGCTGTGTTTCGTTATTCGTGATTGAAGCAAATGCCCAAAGTTTCAAGTTCTGGAAAGCTGCTCGTAACTCGATGCGAACAGCGGAAACAGCCTTGATCGCAGGATAAGATTCCGTTAAGAACGCAACTCCCCCGTACGCCGGATAGCAGACAAAGAGGCTGTCACACGGTTCCGAGTTGGAACGTGTTAGTCGGAGCGTAGCTTCCGCAATAGGGACGCTTGAATCCATTGGATAGATGAGAAGTCGCACATCGGAGCCGGTCTCCGACCCTGGCGTGTAGATCCGCAATGTCTGACGAAACTTCTCGTCGGTGGGGATATTCAAGAGGTGAACTGTGCCCGTGCGAAACTCATGCTCGCGGACGACCGGAATCTCAGTCCCTGCGCTGTCGGCCTGCCTCGACAAGTCTCGAATTCTCAGAGAGTAGTGGAGGCTGGACGCCACGCTCTTTCGAACGTGAAGGATCACGCCGGGAGGAGCTCCGGGCGGGGTCCGTTTGAGTGGGAGATCGAACGCCGTTCGAGCAGGGATTGCGTCACGGACAGAGCATTCGCGCGTACATTCGTCGCCGAGCGGCTGGATATCGGAGTCGGCACCTTTCACCCTCACTGCTCGATCGGACTGGTTCAGAACGAAAAATTCCGACTTCCACAGCGAGCCGAACCGGCCGGGGGTTAAAGAAAACGCCTGCGGGACGAGGATCTTTTCGTACTGGTCGGCCTCGGTTGCCGCAAGGTAGGTGAAACCGTTTGGGAGCGTAGCAATCGTGGATGGGCCGTTCTTAAACACAATATCGACCGTGCCAGTCTCATGCGGTGGAGTCACAGCCTTAAGGGTCGTACTGTTGACGATCGTAAATGCCGCGGCTCTGTCTCCGAATTGGAGAGTTAGTGCGAGCGTAGGGCATAGTATCTGGCACGGCGGTATGAGGTTCACGCCGCTGACGGTGACTTCGGTCCCCCCAGCCGTGGACCCGCTGTTGGGAGTAACCCCGATCAAAGAGGGAGCTTGGGCCTGAGCAACTGATCCTGGAAGGATCAGACACAAACTGGTGACGAGTACTCGCAGCATAATTTGAGTTCTCCAGTGGATCCAACTCGTGACCCCGCATCCCGGGCTAACGACGGACGGCACGACCGTGACGAGAGAGTGTTCCCTGCGGCGACAGTGCCGTCAGGTGTTGCGTAGTGTTATGAATCGCCGTGACAAACGCCCATAGTCGCAGACCTGGCGCCGCTTCCACTTCCACGCGCAAACGGCGAGTTCCCTCTAATTCTGGAATCGCCGAAAGGGGCAGCTCAAAATAGGGCGGCCCAGTGTGTGGCGCAAGTGGGTCGACGCGCAGCATGTGCTGCAAGTCAATGAGCAATGGATCCCCGGGCGGGCCGGCTTGAAATACTGTCTCATCCACTGCGAATACTCGGATTGACACGCTGCCTACACGTCCGGGGTCGAATCCGTACACACGAAGTAGAGAACGGAACTCCGTACTGTTCGGAATGTCTGTAATGCTGATGATACGGCCATCGAATACATCTTCCGCACGGACGACCGGGATCGCTGTGCCCCATGTTCCGACTCCGTGACAAGGTCTTGTGCTCGCAGTTGAATGGCGACGTCTGATCCACGCCCGCACTCGATCTGGAGGTAAGGCGTCCAGGTGCGCGGAAAGATCGTGCTGTCCGGCCTGATGTCGTGAGGTGACGGACAAGGATTCAGTTGGCAAATGCCGTACCCCTCGACGCTAATTGGACGAGCAGAATGGTTCGTAATCGCAAGGTGTGTCTGCCAGAGTGAGCCGTTCAGCCCGGGCACGTGATGAGCGCTCAACGGGATCATGACGCGCTCGCGGCAATATGATTGAGCGGCGGCCGGAGTTGCGCCCGCGACCAGCGCGGCAACAACTCCGATGACTATCCTGTTGATGGAACGTGTTATCGACATGGGCTTCTCCCTTGGGTCAATGTAGAGAGCTGGCTACCACTCCCCTCAGTGGTGAAGCTAAAAAGTTCCTTGGTGTCATCGACGCACCGAACGCGCCCGCGGCTCAACAGGGATCTGCAGGAACGCTCGCCGGACTCCTCCTACCTCAGGTTCCTCGGCCAGCCGAATGTACGACACGATGGGAAGGCCGACGGGCGTTCTGAGCAGAGAGAAGTCAAACAAAGGGAAGGACGTCAACGAGGTCACGATCCTGCGAAGGTCGGTCAATTCATAAGGACTGAGGCCGGCAGTCTTTCCGACGAATAGCTCCCGTTGAGAAGGCGAGCTCATCCGCTCGAAGCCGACCGCAAATCCGGTTCCACTGGCAACGGCATCAACCTCCCCGATAACGCCATTTAACAAAAGCATCGGACCGGCAGGGTTCAGCAAATCGCCGTTTTCCTTGAGCATCACAGCGCGAATGGCACCCTCTCCGTTCCAGAGCACCATGAACCTTCCATCATGTGCGCTGGCAACCACTGGTGGGCCATTACTGCCTATAACGGCAAGCTTTGTCGGGGAGGCGTCCAATGGAACCGCGCTCGAATCGAGAGCAATGCCTTTGACTTCCGGACGTGGAGCCGCGCATGTGACCTGGCAGCTGGTGAACGCAGACAGCCACGTAAGATAGAAGCGTGACCCATTCCACGCCACGCTCGCTGAGTAACCTGGTTCCGAGTCCGGATGTACGCGCATCGCCGGCGAGAGTGGAGCTCCACTACTCGAGAGTTGAATAATTTGAACCGAGTTCAGACGGGACGTCGTTTGGCAGGTGGTAAAGGCGACCAGGTGGTTGGTCCCATTCCAGACGATGCCACGCCGGGACACTGAGCAGACACCCGAGGCGACCACACGTTCTTCGTCGTCGGGACGTCCCATCTGGTCGAGATGCCTGGCGTGAAGTCGCAGCTGCGGATCTATCCACGTGACTAGCCAGCCTCGACTGTCCGACCCCACCGCAGAGACAATGAAGTCGTCCTCCTCAATTCGTGGTCTGCGAGTAATATCGACCGGTTCGCTGCGAGCCCCGTTCGGCGACACGACCGCTGCGAGTACAGCTACTGATCCGGTCGGTTCGTCCATCTCACTCCAGACTGTAAGGATGTCTTTGCCTCGCAGCGCGGTACGCAGATTCCTCTGCTGCGGTGCGGCGAGCGTTAGAGGCTGAGGTGTTTTGAATGCGTCGAGGGATTGCGGTGAGCCGGAAGTGCGAACATTCCAAAGGATCGAAGGAAAGTTCGATTGCGAAGGCGACCCTTCCTGCCACACGCTCTGCAGGCGCCTACCGTTCGAAGCAATTGCGGGGCGAGCAAGAGCTGGCAGCACCCCTCGGGACGTGAACATGTTAGATCGGATCTGCCCGTCGGAAGTCACGCGCGTTGTCCAGACTCCGTCCTGCTGAGATAGCCTGATCGATCCAGCAACAACGTAGTCGCTGCCATCCCACGTCACGCTGGGCCGTCGAGGTGGAACAAGAGCTCCCGGGACGTAGTCTGGACCTTGCAGGAGAACTGTGGGCCCGGCGACTTCCCCGTTAGCTGTCACGTGGATCGATTTCCTTGTACCATCGGGGGACTGCCACACCACGAGATAGTCGTTTCCGTTCGACGAGATGGAGACGAAGTCTCCTGAGCTTCCCGAGGCAACCGAAAGCTCCCGCGGAGGTAGCGCAGCGCCGCTTCGAGTCACAACCTGCGTGACGAGGCGTCCTGGTCTGAAATGGGCGAGAAGGAAATCTCTCCCATTCGACCCGGCTGCCTCTGCCCTTTGCACTGATATCGGGGGACCGAGCGGCTGCAGATCGCTGTCGAGCAGGTGGACCATCGGCGAGGTCGCGCTGTCCGAGCCAACGAGGAACGCATGCTTGCTGGCAGCAAAGGCGGGCAGGTAGAAACCGGTGGTCAGCAAGCGAGGAGATGAATGCTCGCCGTTGGGGGTGACGAGGACTCCCATATCTCTGTCCCACGGCCCTCTCCAGCGAACCAGAAAATTTTCGTCGATAGAACCGACGTTCGGGTGACTCTCAATGCCAGCATCGCCGTAGCTGCTCAGGCGTATTCCGGTTGGATCGAGGACCTTGCCATTCTCATCGATCCGTGTTGCGAATATGGCTTTTGAAAAGTAGTAGGTGCGGCTGTCAATCCACGCTGCGACAAACTGGTCTCCGTTGGAGCCGATA
This sequence comes from Thermoanaerobaculia bacterium, assembly GCA_035576005.1. GTDB lineage: Bacteria > Acidobacteriota > Thermoanaerobaculia > Gp7-AA8 > Gp7-AA8 > DATLXH01. Next base: position 85,130 of record DATLXH010000056.1, read on the forward strand.
GCCGCACCCGTCTGAGAGAACTCTGCGTCGCGAAGTCGCGGCTCGCTGACAGCGATTTCGCGAGGCCTCGGTCCACTGACAAGAGGAACCTGCGCCTCAAGAGCTCCCGCGAGGACGGTCAGATGAAACAGAAACCACCAGAAGGCTTTCTGTTTCAGGGCTCGGGCGGTCATCGGTTTACCTGAGGGCCACCGACGAGCCTCCGAGCATCACGCGACGTGCGGTTCACAACCATATCGTCGTATCCCTGTTGTGCAGTCAACTGTTGAGACGCCGGCCCAGACCTCTCCGCCGTTCAAAATAAGAATATGTTATTCTAGCATGATCGAATAGCTTAGGGACACACAACAAACTTCATCGCTTCCGAGCGTCACAGGGGCCGCCAGGGCGCATCTGCAATCTCGTCAAACGCTTCTCGGTGTCTCTCCGTATAATTATTATGCGCAACCGTATAAAACTCCTCTCGACTCTCCAACTGCTTTTTCTTCTTGGAGCGCCTGCGGCCATCGGGCAGTCTGAGGCAACCCCTATTCCTCTGTCTGATGAGATTCCGGTGTCTGAGGTTCGCTACTCCTTGAGTCCTGGCTACGGTGTCCCCCGCGTAACCGCGGCCGGCGAAGATTTTCTTGTGGTTTGGAGCGAAGGCGGAGTCGCGCTTGAATTCGCAGTCAACGTCTACCGCTCGCGAGTTCTGGACAAACAGGGGCAACCTAAACAGCCTACCGCCCGAACCATCGGTCTGGGACACGGGTTAGGCACCCCCATCGATGGAAGTGGGAGTTCCCTTGTTTTTCTAACCGAATGCGGGGACTTGTCTGCTATCAGGCTGGACGAAGCGGGAGCGAGATCGGGCGGGATAGCATTGAATCCCCCAACCCGAAGTCCGTTCGGACGGCTGGGTTGCCCGGGAGTCGTGAAGGGCATCTGGACAGGTCGAATGTTTGTGGTGGTCTGGACCCAGCAATCCTACGTGAACGAGCCTGGGATTGGACCGGTTCCAAGGTCCAAAGTCGCCGCAGCACTTCTCGATCAGGATGGCAACCGGTTACAGGCCGATCTCGCGTTAACTGAAGGGGGGTCGAGCTATGACGTGGCGTTCGGCGCCGGCGTGGCGATGACGCTCTTTTCAAAGGACGATGGTCTTTACGTTCGTTCGATCGACGAAGCGGGGTCGCTGGGTGACGTTCAGAAGGTCCTGGAAGGGAACCTTGTCGGCTCGTTGCCGTTGATCAGCTGGGCCGGTGACGCTTTTGTGGTCACGTATCTTCAGGAGGGCACACTGTACGGGCGGGCGGTTGATCTCAGCGGCAAGCCCCGGTCGGGTCCGTTCCCCATCGCAACGTCCGTTTCGCAGGGCGTGGATGTCACCTGGATCGGCAGCGCACTCCTCGCCGTCTGGGTTCAGAGTGAGAGTAATGGTGACATCTACGGCAGGCGATTGCAGTCCGACGGAACGTTGCTCGATTCTCAACCGCTCGCGATTGCCACCGGGCCAGAGATGCAGAAAAATCCATCGATAGCATTTAACGGGCAGGACACACTCGTAGCGTGGACAGGTGAGCGGGGTGTCATCGCCACTGCGTTGCGGAAAATGGACGGGTCGATCACTCCTCGTGCGGATTCCGGCGGCGCGAAGATCTCGCAGGTCGCGCAGGATCAGACCTCGCCATCAATCACTCATGATGGACGTCGGATTGCTGTCCTATGGAACGAAGCACCCGGCGTCCGCTTTTCGTTCCCGACGGCCTCGGTTGAAGAACGACGTGAAACCGTCGTGCCGCTCTCGCCAGTGCTCCGGTTCTCCGCACCGCTGCTTTCCTCCAACGGCCGGCAGAGCATCGCGGTCGGTGTCCTGAACGCGGACGGCAAGATCTCAATCGTAGCGTCGCGAATTGATGAGGTCGGAACAGTTCTGGACCCTGTACCTCTTATGATCGGATCAGGAGCTGCGTTGCGCGGCGTGCTATGGAACGGAAGCGAGTATCTCGTCAGTTGGGTTGGCGGCGATTCGAACGCCGGGCTCCGAGTTGCAAGAATTACCTCCGACGGTCAGGTGCTGGATCCGGGTGGTCTGTTAATCAACAGCGAGATCTCGAGGGCGATTGTGAGATGGAACGGATCGCATTACCTGGCTACGGGGATTCAGAACTCAAGGATTCTCTCCGTTCGTTTCAGCCGGTCCGGGGAATTACTCGACTCCGCACCTCTGAGCGTCGCTCCTCTGGATCATCGTGGCTACGAGCATTTCGACGTTGTCGCTGACGGCACCAACTACTTCATCACCTGGTTCTCGCAGCCGGTTTTTGACCAGCCAACGCAGCTCTGGGGGGTCACCATGAGATCCGACGGAACGCTCGAAGAGCGCAAATTGCTTGTGTCGGACGGAGAGCGCAAGCGTTCGCTTCATGTTGCCGAGAACAGTTCGGGATTTGAGCTCCTGTGGTTGGAGGAGTCTCTCAAAGACGTCGATTTGACGAAACCGCCGACGCTTCACTTCGCTCGCGTGTCACCTCACGGTGAGGTTTCCGATCGCCGGTCGATGGAGTTGCACCCTCCCACCTCGAAATTCAGTCGCGTGTATGACATCAGCACGCTTTCGCTCCCCAATCGCGGATTCCTTGCTCTTACTTACGCAAGGGATCGAGGTAACGCGATCGAGGGTGAAGCGTCTCGTGTTTTCGTTCGCACCTTTCTCGCTTCGCGGAAACGGGTAGCCCGCCGTTGAGACGGAGTTAATCGCGTGTGCCCGCCAAGGCTAGGGATACGCCGCTCCGCTGAAGTCGTCATCTGTTCTATGACTGAATCGCGCGGGAGGTGAAATCATGGGAAGGTCAGCTTTACTACTCGCTTTATTGGCAACTCTTTCCGGGAACCCCGTCTCCGGTCAGACCCGCGCAGAGTTCGATTTGGTTCTGTTACCTCTCGTCGTCAACGCCCCAGGAACCAACGACGCTCACTGGCTTTCTCGCACCTCTGCCTACTTATCCAACGGCCAACAACTTCGGCTCCGGTTCCCTCATTGCGCTCCCGTCGGCTGTGCGGAAGAATTTTCAATAGGCCAATACGCGCCATTGGGGTCAGACCCGCAAAATGAAAAATTCGTTCAGAGAGGCGAGGCTGGACAGGGCGAGTGCGTGACGAGTCAGGGAGCTCCCACACGGTGACCTCCACCGTCGCACCGGCATCGCGAGACTGTTACGCCCCTCACCCTGCTCGCTTCGCTCACTTCCCTCTCCCCGCCGGGGAGAGGGAAAGCGCGCGCGCTCATTTTTTTCTGCTCAGGCTCTGGACGATGGCGAACTCTTTCCCGGTAACGGGCTGAACCGAGAGGCGCGAGCCTCGCTGCGTCACAACCATCTGCTCCAGACCTGCGGTCTCTTTCAGCGTTGCCAGGGAGACGATTTCGGGAAATCGCTCGACGAATCCGATCTCCACCGAATACCAGAGTGGTTTTTCCGGGGAGCTCTTAGGATCGTAATAGTCGTGCCCCTTCTGGAAAGCGAAAGGATCGGGAAATCCTTCGCGAGTGATCCGCGCAATCCCGGTTACTCCCGAGGGAGAAGCGTTCGATGCATAGAAAAGAACCAGGTCGCCCTTCTTCATGTCATCCCGAAGAGTGTTCCGCGCCTGAAAGTTCCGGACCCCCTCCCAGCTCGAGGTTCCATCGCGCTCCAGATCGTCAATCGAGTATGCGGCGGGCTCGCACTTCATGAGCCAGTGACGTTTCTCTTTCACTCTGTCTCACAGTCCGACAGCCGCCGGAAGCGGCGCTTCACTGCCGCTGATCAGCTGCCGCAATACGTACGGAAGAATGCCGCCATGGATGTAGTAGTCGACTTCGATCGGAGTGTCGATCCTAACAGTCACCTGCACCTGCTGGCTCGTGCCATCGGGCCGGCGTATGACCAGTGTGGCCTTCTGCCTCGGGCGGATCGCTCCACCCAGTCCGGTCAGATCGAACGTCTCGGTGCCAGTCAGTCCGAGGGTCTGAGCCGAGATGCCATCATCAAATTGACATGGAAGTACACCCATTCCGACGAGGTTACTGCGATGGATTCTTTCGAAGCTACGGGCGATGACGGCGCGAACACCCAGAAGCGCCGCTCCCTTCGCGGCCCAGTCCCGGGAGCTCCCCGTGCCGTACTCGTGCCCCGCCAGGATGACGAGGGCGGTACCGCTTCCCTGATACTTTAAAGCCGCGTCAAAAATCGGCATCTCAGTGCCTTCAGGCTGGTGGACGGTCACCCCTCCCTCGCTTCCGGGAACCATGAGATTCCGGATCCGGACGTTGGCAAACGTTCCCCTCGTCATGACCTTGTCGTTGCCGCGGCGGGAACCGTAGCTGTTGAAGTCTTCGACGGTGACTCCCTTTTCCTGCAGATAGCGACCGGCAGGCGAGCTCGCCTTGATCGAGCCGGCAGGGCTGATGTGGTCGGTGGTTACGGAATCCCCAAAGATTGCGAGAGGTCTCGCGTTCGTGATTTCGGTCGTCTTTCCCGGCTCCATGGCAAAGTTCGCGAAAAAGGGCGGCTCCTGGATGTATGTCGAGTCTTCCCACTCATAGAGCTCACCGGTATTCGCCGGGATCTCTTCCCACAAAGGATTCTGGCGCTCGAAGTCCTTGTAGAGACGACGGAAGCTCGCAGGATCGAGTGACGAGCGCATCGCGTCGCGAACCTCTTCGAGCGATGGCCAGATGTCGCGAAGAAAAATTTCCTTGCCGCCATCCCCTCTCCCGATCGGCTCGGTCGTCAGATCGATGTCGACCCGCCCCGCCAGCGCGAACGCAACGACGAGCGGAGGGCTCATCAGAAAATTTGCCTTGATGCTCTGGTGTACGCGTGCCTCGAAGTTGCGATTGCCGCTCAGCACGCTCGCTCCGATGATGTCGTGTTCGACAATGGCTTCTTCGACCCGCGGATCGAGAGGTCCCGAGTTCCCGATGCAGGTCGTGCAGCCGTAACCGACCAGATTGAACCCGAGGGCATCGAGGTACTTATTGAGTCCGCTCTTTTGAAAATAGTCGGTGACGACACGCGAGCCGGGCGCCAGCGAGGTCTTGACGACCTTGCTGACCTTGAGTCCTTTCTGGACCGCTTTCTTCGCGAGGAGTCCGGCTGCAAGCATCACGCTCGGGTTCGAAGTATTCGTGCAGGAGGTAATCGCCGCGATGAGTACATCACCGTGATGGAGCTTTGCGATCATCTTGGGAAACTCTTTCTCGAGATCATCCGAGACACGGTCCGGAGTCGGCCGGTTGTTCATCATTTCCGACTCGGTGAGCTCGCTGGTGTTCTTGGTCTTCACAGGAGAGGCGGCGTGATCCTGCTCGCCTCCCCCGGTAACAGGAGTCTCTTCCGAGTGCGCGCCGATGGCCGTCCTGACGCCTCGCGAAACTTCATCGGCAGGCTTGTTATAGCCGTTCTCCGCCGTCGGCTTCTGAAGGAGATCGTTGAACGTGTCCTTTAAATCGGCGAGCTCAATCCGATCCTGCGGCCGCTTCGGACCTGAAACGCTGGCGAGGACCGTCGAAAGATCGAGCTCGAGCATCATGCTGTAGTCGATTTCTCCCTTCAGCGGCATTCCAAACATCTTCTGGGCTTTGAAGTAACTTCGGAAAGCGTCGACGTGGTCCGCACTACGCCCCGTCAATTCGAGATATTTGCAGCTCTCCTCATCGACAGGGAAAAACCCCATCGTCGCGCCGTACTCAGGAGCCATGTTCGCGATCGTTGCACGATCCGCCAGAGAGAGTGATGCGGCGCCCTCGCCGAAGTACTCCACGAACTTCCCGACGACTTTCGTCTTCCGAAGCATCTCCGTAACGCGCAGCACGAGATCGGTCGCAGTGACCCCTTCGTTCAGAGCGCCGGTGAGGTTCACGCCAACGACATCAGGGGTCAGAAAATAGACCGGCTGACCCAGCATCGCGGCCTCGGCTTCAATCCCCCCAACACCCCATGCAACGATCCCCAGACCGTTGATCATCGTAGTGTGGGAATCGGTCCCGACGAGCGTATCCGGGAAGAAGACACCGTCCTTCTCAACGACTCCCTTCGCGAGATGTTCGAGATTCACCTGATGGACGATTCCGATCCCGGGCGGAACGACCTGGAAGCCATTGAAAGCCTTCGTCCCCCACTTGAGGAACTGATACCGCTGACGATTGCGCTTGAACTCCATCTCCATGTTGAGGCGAAGCGCGTCGGAGCTTGCCGTGTAGTCAACCTGCACGGAGTGGTCAACGACAAGATCCACTGGCACGAGGGGCTCGATGATTCCCGGGTCTTTTCCGAATCGCGAGACCGCAGAGCGCATCGCGGCGAGGTCGACCAGGAGTGGAACGCCGGTGAAATCCTGCAGCAGGACCCGCGCGACCATGAAAGGGATTTCCTCTGTGCGCTCCGCTACCGGCTTCCAGTTCGCCAGGGTCTGGACATCCTCTTTCCGAATCCGGCGTCCATCGCAATTACGCAGAACGGACTCGAGAACAATCCTGATGCTGACAGGCAGTCGCGAGAGTTTGCCCACTCCGTCGGCCTCGAGTTTCGGAAGCGAGTGGAACGTACCGCTGCTTCCGTTCTCTAGTTTGAAGGTCTGGAGCGAGTTGAATGAGTCAATCGGCATGTTGTTTTCCTGTTTCTCTCGTCCTGTCGAACCTGGAGCTGGAACTCGTCGCGGATTCGAATCGTCGCGACGTGGCCGGAATCGAGAGGGTGGACCTCGCTCAATTGAGCGAAACGATTCGCGATCCGAGTTTATGCGGCTGGCGTAAACGGGTCAACAACTCCCGTCGCAGCTGAGCGCAGGTGGACGCGACTCCCGCCGGACATTGGAATGTCCGGCCACAAGCATCGCCTCCTGCGGTCCCAGGGATGGACGCTCCATCATCTCTTCACCAGCGTTCAGCACTGTTCTCTCGCTTCTGATGACACCGGATCACTGACTGACGTCGTTGAGCCGCGAAGCGGCTTATCCCTCTCCCCGGCGGGGAGAGGGAAGCGAGCGGAGCGAAGCAGGGAGAGGGGCGTGAAAGTCTCGCCAGTCCGTCGAAAAGAGCGAGGTCTTCGTATCTCTCGCGGCCCCTATAGGGGTAGGGAGGGCTGGTAGGCCCCCCCTCCCTCCGAACCGTACGTGCGGATCTCCCGCATACGGCTCTCCGGTTGATGTTTCTCGTGTAGAGAGCGGATGAGCAGATCA
>DATLXH010000057.1:0-3067 GCA_035576005.1 Thermoanaerobaculia bacterium
CCATGATCTGCTCATCCGCTCTCTACACGAGAAACATCAACCGGAGAGCCGTATGCGGGAGATCCGCACGTACGGTTCGGAGGGAGGGGGGGCCTACCAGCCCTCCCTACCCCTATAGGGGCCGCGAGAGATACGAAGACCTCACTCTTTCCGACGGACTGGCGAGACTTTCACGCCCCTCTCCCTGCTTCGCTGCGCTCGCTTCCCTCTCCCCGGCGGGGAGAGGGATACGCCGCTTCGCGGCTCAACCACGTCAGTCAGTACTCCCGCAAATGTCATGAATGCGGGCTAAGATGTTCGCCGATTCAGATTCATGCATATCAATGATTACGAACATCGACCCCGCCTCCCTTCGACCGACATTCCTTTCGGCGAGTCCGTTCCCGCACATCGTCATTGACCGACTTTTTACCGAAGATGCGCTCGATGTAGTCCTCGCGGAGTTCCCATCACCGTCGGAGATGCGATGGCAGGAGTTCGATAGCGCTACCGAGAGGAAGCTCGGGTTCCACTATGAGCTGAGCCAGATCAATCGGCGGACGCAGACTTTCCTGTGGGAAATGAACAGTCCGCCGATCCTCTCGTTCCTCGAGACGCTCACTGGGATCGAGGGGCTCATTCCCGATCCATACTTCGGAGGGGGAGGACTGCATCAGATCCTTCCGGGAGGGTTCCTCGACGTCCACGCCGATTTCAACTGGCATCCGAAGCTCAAGCTCGATCGCCGGCTCAACGTTCTCGTGTATCTCAACAAAAACTGGAACGACTCTTTCGGAGGCGCTCTCGAGCTCTGGTCGCCAGGCGGTCGGAAGGCAGACATTTCGATTACTCCGGCCTTCAATCGAACCGTGATTTTCGCTACGACTGATTCATCACTTCACGGGCACCCTGCGCCGCTGACTTGTCCCGCCGGGATGACGCGCAAGTCGCTTTCTTTTTACTACTACACGAACGGACGTCCCGAGTCCGAGCGATCTGCTCCGCATGACACGATCTTCTACGACCGTGAAAAATCCATGGATGGCTGACGAACCATCGCGAGGTTGACAAAGGGCATGGCAGTCACCGGCTTCCTCACGGACTCCACACTCTGCATTGGCTGCAAGGCGTGCGAGGTGGCTTGTAAAGAGTGGAACGATGTTCCGGCCGATGGTTTCGACTGGAGCGGACTCTCCTACGACAACACGCTGGCCCTTGGCGCCTCAACATGGAGACACGTCAAGTTCGTCGAGCACGAACCAAAGGCCGGCTGCGGTGGCAACTCTCCACATCTCTCGTGGGAGTTCTCGTCGGATGTCTGCAAGCATTGCGACAATGCGGGGTGCCTCGAGGCGTGTCCGACGGGCTCGATCGTCCGGACCGAGTTCGGAGGGGTGTTCGTGCAGCCTGACATCTGCAACGGATGCGGCTACTGCGTAGTCAGCTGCCCCTTCGGTGTGATCGACCGGAGAGTGGGAGATGGTCGCGCGTTCAAATGCACGTTCTGTTACGACAGGCAGAAAGCCGGGATGCAACCCGCGTGTGCGCAGGCCTGTCCAACGAGCTCCATTCTCTTCGGTGACCTCGAGCGGTTGCATCGCGTCGCTGACGAGAGGATCGAAACGCTACATCGCAACGGTCTCGATGACGCGACGATCTACGACCCCGTCGATTCGAGTGTCGGCGGCATACACGCGTTCTTCATCGTGAGAGGGGATCCCCGAAGCTACAACCTTCCAGAGTCGCCGGAGGTCCCTACCGTGCGAGTGGCGACGGGTTGGAAGTCCGCGGGTGCGGCTGCAGTCTTCATGATCGGCGCGTCGCTGGTGGCTTTTACGCTGGCCGGCCGGGAGAGCAGCCGTTGACGGGACGCGTTCCCGACGAATCGAGCGAGCGGAGACTCCACGAGCTGCGTCGTGAGGCTGAGCGGACAGGACGTGTTGCTGGTGACGGCATTCGCCCTGTGGGTGCGCCGTTCCCTGCGGCGACTCCGGAGAATGGATACTACGGTTTACCACTTCTCAAGACGCCGACGTGGACATGGGAAGTGCCTCTCTATTTTTTCGTGGGAGGTGCCGCCGGCGCCGCTGCGACGATTGCCTCCGCGGCAGCGATGACGCGAGGCCCTCGCCGTGTGGTGAGAGAAGGTCGACGCGTCGCGCTTGCGGGTGCCTTGATCTCCCTGCCTCTACTCATTTCAGATCTCGGCAGGCCTGCGCGCTTTCTCAACATGCTGCGCGTGTTCAAACGTCAAAGTCCGATGTCCGTCGGCGTCTGGACGCTCGTAGCTTTCTCAACCTCCGCCACGGCAGCCGTTTTTTTCGACGAACTGCTGGATCGCGGTCGAGGGGGCGCTCCAGTCCGCGCGATCGGAACGCTATCAGGTCTGGTCGCGGGCGCAGCCGGGGCAATGATGAGCGTCTACACCGGCGTGCTTCTTGGCGCTACTGTCGTCCCGATCTGGTCACGCAACATCGCGATCCTGCCCGTTCATTTTGCAGCGTCGTCGCTTGGCGCCGCCTCTTCGATTCTCGAGATGCGGGTGGGTCGAAATCGCGCGCTCGCGAGACTTGCGACGATCGCCGCGCTGATTGAGATGGGACTTGCGCTGATGCCGTTGATCACGAAGGGCAAGGAGCCGCGTCGCGTCCGCGCGGCAGCCCGCAGCGACAAAGCATCAATGATGCTTTTCGCTGCCGAGGTTCTCGCGGGCCCTGTCGCACTGTCCCTGCGGTCGGCGGGTTCCTCAAGAGCCCGTCGTCTCGCAGGACTGTGCGCGGTCGCAGGCTCGCTGCTCACGCGATTTGGATGGGTGGAAGCGGGACGACAGTCGGTGAGTGAACCGGGCGCGGGTTTGTGATTTCCGGGCCGCGAAAATAGAGCAAGCGCCCTCTTTTCTATCCAGGAAGCTCGTGGTTATGCGGGTTTGCCTGGGTGTCGTCGCCCAGGCTTCTGATGACACCGGTTCACTGTCTGACGTCGTTGAGCCGCGAAGCGGCGTAATCCCTCTCCCCGGCGGGGAGAGGGAAGCGAGCGGAGCGAAGCAGGGAGAGGGGCGTGAAAGTCTCGCCAGTCCTTCGAAAAGGGC
>DATLXH010000058.1:0-41776 GCA_035576005.1 Thermoanaerobaculia bacterium
TCGAGTAATCCTGTTGCACACCAGCGATGCTTCATCATGCCTCCGCGCCAGCGTTTCACACGATTCGTAAGACGTCGGACGCTGGAGAACGCGGACTCGATCGGATTGGTCGTGACCAGGTGAGTCGCCAATGCAGGATCGATTCGCAGCCGGGTTACGGTGAGCGTTTCTTCGAGGCCTTCGCGCAGACTGCTCGCAGCATCCGGTGCGATTCGATCGAGGTAGGCAGCCAATGTCAGGAGCTGCTTGCGTGCGCGCTCCACTTCGAGTTCTGCCCACGCCTTGTCGAGCATTCTTGCAACTTCAGGCCAGTGCCGGTCAGGCACGTGCGCTTCGATGTTTCGTTTCTTGTGGACGCGGCAGCGTTGCACCAACCCGCGTGTGCCCCACACTCTGGTGATCGACTTTCTCAGCGCTTTGCCCCCGTCGATCACGAACAGAGTGTTCCGTTCCGCATCGAGGCCTCGATCGATCAGCCCTTCGAGCAGCGACTTACATACTTCGCCGTTCTCGGTTGCCCCCTCGCGGAACCCCAGCACCCGCTTGGAGCCGTCCTCGGCCAACCCCAGAGCCACGACGATCGTCGTGTCGGCCCAGCAGATCCCATCGATGAAGATCACCGGGAACCGCGTGTCCTCGAGCCTGCGCTCGCTCAGCTCCGCGATCGTTTTCACCGAAGCCGACATGAACGCACGGCTCACGCTCGAGCGCTTGACTCCGAATCCACCGGCGGCCGACTCGATCACTCCTTCGTAGTCGCGACATGAGACCCCGCGTACCATGCGTCGCAGCGCAGCCGCAGGCATCGCCTCTTCCCGACGTGCAAGCCCGTACACCTCGAGAGGCAACTCCCTGCTCGCCGTTCGTACGCGCGGCCGCTCGATCCCGATCTTCTGGCCGGCGATGGTAATCACTCCTCGCTGCCTTCCGTGCCGGCTCGCGCCTCGCTCGGGCTGATGCTCGTAACGAGTCCCGCATAACCGGTCGACCTCGTCGTTCATCAATAAAGCCGCGAGCTCGACTCCCAGCCGGACTCCGAACTGGTGCAGACCTTCCTGCATCTCTCGCAGCACATCCGATCGATCCAGCGTCAACTGCACTACCCCAGACCCTCGCGATTCACTCTCTGATGCTCTCTTCGTTCTCTTTGTCCGTTGCTGCCGCTGCTTCTGATACGCTTTCTTCATGGCGGTTCTCCTTTTTGTTCCCACCCGGATCCTAAATCCGGTCGAGGGAACCGCCACTTCCAATTTCAACTACAGTCGGGACATCGTCCAGCGGCGGCGGCTAGGAGCTACTCGCCGTCGAGCGACGAGGTAAGTACCTCCGCCGGGCGTCATCTGGAGCGGCCAAACGATCGCCACCTGGGTGACGCCACTCTCGGGGTGCGACGTCACTAACAAGTCGCCATCGGGTGATGGCATACTCATGCTCGATGAATAACCCAACCGCAATGACAGGAAACTTTTTGCTCCAATATCAGGAGACGCATGTTGACACTGAGGGTACCGATATTCTGTGTGCGACGTCGACGATGACCAAGTCCATCGAAGAGCAGGATCAGGATCCAGAGGTGAACGCTTCGATCATCTGCGCGACAGGAACCGCCACCGCCACGATCGAAGACCAGGATCAAGATCCGAAGCTGATGGCGACGCAGACGATGACTGAAACAACTGAATCGCCGGATCAGGATGCGCCGAGCGCCGGCTACTTTGCCATTCCTCGTGCCTGATGCTCCTGATCGTGTCCCATGAAGGCGATCAAACGGCGAACTACCTGTGTGGCAAACTCCAATCGCCATTCGTTCGCCTGAACACGGATACATGTGCCCAGACGGTGCGCGTGAGATATGCCAATGCGGCGCCGGCACTCGAGATCTCAGGCGCAGTCCTTACACCCGATGATGTGCAGAATATCTGGCTCAGGCGACCAAAGCCGGTCTCGATCCCGGCGCGAGACGATGCGGCCGAACACGCGCATGTCGTCAATGAATGGGGTGAGGCATTGGAGGGTTTTCTCGCGCACGTTCCACGAGCGAAGTGGATGAACCACCCGGTTAACAACGTAGCGGCGTCTCACAAGCTCGAGCAGCTAACGCGAGCGGAGGCATATGGGCTTGCCGCGCCGCGCACCCTGGTCACGCAATCGAACGCGGAGTTACGAGGGTTCTGGAGCGAGATGAATGGTCGCGTCATCGTGAAGCCTCTCGCGTCCGGGTTTCTGGAACGCGAAGACGGAGCGCACACCTCGATCTACACGAATCGTGTTGAAGCCGACCAGCTGGAATCGCCCGTCCTCAGCACGTGTCCGACGCTCTTCCAAGAAGAAATTGAGAAGGTGTATGACGTCCGCCTCACGGCCGTCGATGACGTCTTAACTGCCGTCGCACTACGCCGGGATGACGTCGACGATCCCGATGTCCGCAGGGACAACATGCGTCACGTCCATTACGAAGTCGTGCAGATCCCGCTTGCAACCGCGGCGGCCGTACGTGCGCTTCTCCACTCGTACGATCTACGCTTCGCGGCGGTGGATTTCGGTGTCACCGAGCGCGGCGAGTGGGTTTTCTTTGAAATCAATCCCAACGGACAGTGGGCCTGGCTCGATCTCGTGGGCGTAACACACCTCTGGCAGAACTTTGACGATGCCTTTCATGCGTAAGGCGTTCTCATGGCTGGCCGACGCCATCTTTTGGATCCTCCTGAGACTCTGCGTGGTGGAATGCAGCTTCCAGCAGGTACGAGATCGGAAGTACAAATTTCCTTTGGATTTGCCTGATCCAACGACGATGCAGATCTCAGATACCCTCAGCGACGCTGCCGCCTCTGAATTGGATCGAGTTGAATCGCGCAGGAAGGGTGTGGATGACAAGGCGCGGATGCTCCTCACCCTTGTCAGCCTTCTCGTGACACTCACCGCGACGTTCGCGGTACGACTCGAGTGGCCATGGCTGGCGCTAGGGCCGCTGCTTTGTTTTCTTGCCTCAGCGGCACTCATGACCGGCTATATCGCCGTGGGCGGCGGCATGATCCCCCGCCTCGACCCGAGTGAAGCCACACTCGCGGAGGATGACCTGAAGAAGGTGCTCGTCGTCGACCTACTCAGAAGCGCACGAGATGCGCAGAACACGACGCACTTTCTCGTAGACGTCTACCGCGCAGGCCTGAGGGCGTTCATCGTCGGATTACTTTGCGCCGTCGGAATCGCGATGTTGTCGCTCGTGCGTACGCCGGTCGACTCCATGTCTCGTGTTATCCAGCAGCTTCGCGGCGACACGGCACTCCGCAACGAGCTTCGTGGACCGCCGGGGGCGCCAGGCCCAATCGGTCCGGCCGGCCCGGTGGGGCCCACTGGAAACACGGGTCCGATGGGCCCGCAAGGACCCACAGAACAACGGAGAGAGGTTCTACAGCGTGCACCACTCGGCTCCTCGTGATATGAGCTGGCGGTGCAGGGTACGATCCACGTGGTGCAGTCTCTCGCAGGCCACGCCGACATCTCTATCACAGCGCTGTACACGGCGGTCTGGGACGAGGACAAGCGCGCAGCGGTACAACGGCTGCGGCTTCGCTTCGCAAGAAATACGTCTCGGGCGCCGCGGACCGGCTACGGTCGTAGAATGTCGACTCCCGCGTTTAAGATGGTTGCTCTCTGGGTGGCGGACCATGCGCCTGCACAAGTACGAGTGCACAACTCCCTGTGCTGATATGAAGATACTCCGTCGAACGATTGCGAAGGGTCGGGAGTGGCACGGACTGCATGTCCGCGCGTTCGCGAAGCTGCGTCTGCTCAACCGATCATGACAGCCGGGCAGATATCGCGGCACAGCTTGAGGCCTTTGGCGCTTCGCGCGAAAGCGTCGTCACTCTGGATGTTCGGCCGCATCTTGGACATGTTCCGTACCTCGACCTGATAACTGATTCGGCGCCTCCCGGTTCGCGGCCCGAAGCTGTTGTCGAGTCGCAGGGAAGACCAATTCTTCTCGTTGTTCGCGCAGGAGCATCTCCATTGCCGCCGCGACTTCAGCGCACACTCACCCTTCGTGCTGATGGCAGTTTTCTAGGCGTCATTGAGCCGGGGCGATTGACCATGTATAGCCCGACCCTGGTTCCTGACCAGACTCAGGTCGTCCGCGACATACGTACAACCGAGATTATCGAACGGTCCCACAAGACCGCATTCCGTGTGTTCCTGACTTTAAATTTCGCCTTTCCACATCTGACTGAAGCTCCGACCGTTAAGGCCCCGCTATAGAGAGTACCCCCCGGGTACCCGCCACCGAGGATCTTACACAACGTGAAGGCGTCCAATGCCGTCATGTTCCCCGCTGGGTGCAACGTGTCTCTCGGCGCCGGGACCCACAGCTTCGCGGGCCGAAAGCCTACCTTCGGCGGCGAGGACATCCGCTCCGCTCCGCCGCAGCTCTACAGTTTTGATCGCCCAGTACATGGCAAAAGTTAATACCGACACTGTCTCGGCGAAATACTTCCACCAGCGACCAAAGAAAATAGCGCTCACCGGCAGCGTAAACATCAGAATCCCCAATACTCGGTATGTGTAGTACAACCTCGCCGCTCGTTTCCGGTCAGGGACTAGTGAGGGCGACAACGTGTCTCCAGCACGATAGATGCAGACGTAGCCGAGGCACAAAAATAGAAGTATCGCTGAGGTGTAGTGCACTCGCGAGCGCAACTGGCCGCCTAGCTCGGACGCCAGGCGCATGGGAAATAGAGCGACCATCACCGCGAAGATTCCTGCAGCGTTTAATGCGTAGTTCTCGCGGCTACCGAAACCCTTGTACAGAAAAAGGGATATGCCAACCGCGATGAGCGCACCGACGAAGACATCGCCCATGAACGAGTAGTAATACTCGCTGATCGATTCCAGGAGCATCTCGCGGCGGAGCCACACCGGCACAGACAGCGCGATCGGCAACAACCCTCCGATCGCAGCGACACCGATACGCGAGCTGACGTACGTGTGCAGCATGTGCTTGCGCAACGATTCGGGGTCGTCTTGAGCTTCCTTCATCTGCTACCTCCTCTCACGTGGCGCGACAGCGTCACCGCATTCAGCGTGCCGAATGGAAAACGCGGCGAAGGACAAGTAGCCCGTCGGCGACGACAAGCCCTGCAGCTGCACGCTGTTTCGACTTGTGCTCTATCACGGTTACGTACGCATCGCGCCTTGTACCTTGATTTCGAATCGTAGCTCGTAAAACTGGGAAGCGATTTCTCAATGCTTCTGGAAAGTAGTGCGACCAGGAACAGAAATTAAGCTGTGACCCCTCGGTTCAGAGCCTTGTTCAGCCACGAGGCGTGGGACCCGTCTTTCGCTTCGCATGTGCCTCGAGGACCCGACCTCACGGCGAATCGGCGTGGGACGCATTACCATCTTTTCAGGTCCTGTATATTTTCGACGGGCACGACCTTGAACTGATTCTGGATTGCGTTCAGGAACTCTCGGTCAGACTCACGCTGGCGGAGAAGAATCGCGAATGATGTATGTAGCGAACTAAAACGCCGATCGCTGAGTCGGACAATAACTCGCGGTAGGACCGACGTGGAGTGTTGAACAGATGCAACGAGGCTTTCCCAACGGATGAATCTGGTTGTTCGGAGTAGACTCCGAAACACAAAACCCTCCTTGTCGACACGATCAACAAAACCCCACCCAGTCGCCATCAGAAGCCATGTGAGCAACACGAAAACGAGTCCGGCAAGCCACACTGCGATATCGATGTCCATAGTTACCCACTAATTGCAGGTGATACCTTTCACTTCGCAAAGGTTGAATGTTCCCGATAGACCTTCACCTAAACCACCACCACCCTTCATTCCCCAACTGCCGCTCGGAGACACATCTGTCGAGAAAGAGCCTCCAACCTCCTTTGCTGCGTCGACTTCAACGCCCCACTGAATGCCTTCAATATCACTCGCGCATTTCGCGTTGAAACTTCCGCCAACGCCACCGTTGAGACCAATGTAGGCACCCGCACCGAATAGCTTCGAGCACATCACGAAGTATGTGCATCGTTTTTGGGACGACAAACACCTTGCGTTGAAAAAACCCATACTTCCACCGAAGCCAGCGAAGCCAAGCTTCAGGGTGAATCCAAGGTCAAGGCCGTATGTGATCCACGTGCCGCCCGGACAATCAGGACATGATTTAGAACACTTAAGACCAGTTCGATCGACGAACGCGTTTGGATTGTCATTCGCATAACGGTAGAGGTTGACGTCCCCACGCAGCCCGATAGGATCGGCTGTGGTGTACCGCCCCCACCCACTTCGATACCATCGAAAGATGTTGTAGCTGCGCTCCGTGACGCCGTTCGGACCCGACTCAAACTGTTCGGCTTCCTGCCCCGGAAGGCGAAGCGGCCGATGTCGTCCCTCCCCTGCGCGCAGTGAGAAGACTTGCCCGTAAGGCTCGTACTCCGCGCGCCAGACTACCTGTGCCGCTTGATTGGTCTGGAGGATTGGCGTCCCAAGGTGGTCGTTGAAGTAATAGGACACTTCGCCACTTGCATGATTGATCTGCGCGAGCGGTTCGCCGTTGAACCAGACGTAGTCATAAGCGACGGGCGGAGTTGCTGATGTAGTCGTTGCGGTTTCCGATATCAGGTTGAGCTCGGGGCTGTAGAAGTAGTAGCGCTTGTTGTCCGCGCTCGTCACCGAGGAAGCAGTCATCCCAGTCCGTGATGAGACTGTCCGAGCGGGGACGGTCGGTCCGGTCTGATCTGCCTCGAGGACCGATGCTGAGGCACCGGAGCAACGTCAGAATCCTCTTCCGACTCGACGCTCTCCTCGATCGCTGCCATGGATGCACCCGCCGGCGAAACTGCGCCCGATCCAGCGGGGGCTTTGCCGACTCGAGCCCACCATACGTGACCGTCGTAAGTGTTGAAAGAGATGCCTGTCACGGTTTGCCCGGCGAGGCCAACCGATGCAATCTCGTAACAAAAAACGCGGGACCAAACGGCCCCGCGTTGAAAACTTACATCGCGCCTCGCTGCTTCAGCGAGATGTATCGGCTAGCGCCGAGGATCAAATGATCGAGTACGTCGACGCCGAGAAGTTTGCCAGCTTCCACGAGTTTCCTGGTGAACATCAGGTCTTCGGCAGAGGGAGCCGGGTCACCGGAAGGATGGTTGTGAAACACGATGACGCTCGCCGCGTGCTCGTCGAGCGCGTGCCGGAGAACATCCCGAGTAGAGACGGTCGCCGAATTCAGCGTTCCGATGTAGATCTCGCGCTCTCGAATAATTCGGTTCTTCGAGTCGAGGTAGACCGCACCGAGACGCTCTTGCACGAAGTGACCGAACCGGGCCAGCAACGACCGAGCGAGCATTTCAGGGTCGCGCACCGGGTCGGCAACCGGCAGGTCTCGACTGACGGCGCGCCGTCCGAGCTCAAACGCGGCGGCAAGCTTTGCTGCGTTCGTCTCGCCGATGCCCGAAGTCTTGGAGTACGTCCGCCACTCACGACGCGAAAGCGATGTGAGCCCGTCGGCCAGCACGGAGCGAGCGGAGTCGAGCGCGTTTCGACCACGGCTGCCAGCTGAAAGTACCACCGCGACCAATTCCGAATCGGAGAGCGTCGCCACGCCGTGCAGGGCCAAACGCCGACGCGGCTGCTCATCGAGGGGCATGTCTGCAATCCGGAAGGTCATCTCCGCCTCCAGGATCGCGTGTTTACGGCGTGAATGCCGCGCCGGGGTGCGGCATCGTCTTCGTCGACATAGTCGATCAGAATTCCGTTTATGAGCTTGCAGAGGGGTATGCCTGATCCACGATGGATCCGGCTGAGTCGGAGACAGGTGTCCAGTGGAAGATGGACTCTGCGGTTTGGGTAGTGCATGTGTATGCTCCTTTCGTGAGTTCCCTTACTACTGGATGTGAGCGTGAGTGGCAGCGGTGCTTCCCACTGCCATTCGGCGGTGACCTTCGGAGGCTTCGAAGCCATCCAGCAGTCCTGTGATGCGCGCGACTGCGATCTCGCGCATGGGGGGCGGCAGCGATTCAATGCGTAGGGCGATTTCGTCGAGAGGGTCCCCTACCGTTTCCCACGGCGCCAGATCGTGTTCCAGCGAACGTGAAAAGAACTGCGCGAGTGTGACGCCGTAGACCGCGAGAATCCGCTCGAGTTGCGAGACCTTCATGGTGCTGATTCGCGAACCACTCTCGAAAGAGCTGATCGTTTTGACGCCGAGACCTGAACGGCCCGCGACGTCACTCTGGTGTAGCTGCGCGCGGGTCCGCAGCTCTCGAAGTTTCAGGACGATGTCCATCTGAGAATCTCCTATTGGTGTGAGTTGCCGCTGCCAAGCGGCGTTAGGCGGACAGAGATAGGGATGCGAGGAGCTCGGAGACCGTGCGCGAGGCGAACGGCAGGTGCAGGTCTCGCTCGATCGAGAGGCCGAGGTGGTGGACGCTCGAAAGTTCGGAGAGCGTGGTGTAGCCCCACTCGTCGCAGTCGGAGCCAAACGGCGACAGGGCGTATCCGAAGAAGAGAAAATCGTCCCCGGGAGGTGCGTCTTCGGCGGCGAAGGTGGATGTCCCTTCCGTGACGTAAAACGTGTATCTGCCGGCGGGGAAGAAAAACTTGACGAGCACCTTTGCGCGCTCGCCGAGCCCCTCCTGGGCTCCGAGGGGATACGTTGACTTGATGGCAGAGCGAAGCTCCGCCGGGAGAAGGTCCATAGTGGACTCCTTTGCGTGGTGAACTGCGGGTTGGCGGGAATCCGGTCGCGAGGAAGCGCGCCGGGAGAAGGGAAACTAAGAGCGGGCGCCGAAAAGCGAGAGCTGCGTCACCTGGAGCATTGGGACGAGGCGTAGGCCGAGTTCGCGATCGAGTTCGACGGCGCTCTCGATGCTCGCAATCACGTCAGGGTCGCCATCGGATGACGGCAGCAGCGCAATGTCAGGCGCGAGTGCCGGCAGCAGCTGAATGCGCTTCGCGATTTCGAGCTGCACGTCACCGGTGACACGTTTCAGGATTTCGGCAACGTCTTCGAATCGAGCCTTGCCGTCGATGGCGTGACGGATGGCTTGAGATTTCTGCACGATGATCTCGTGCATGACCTGATCGATGGTCTCGCGGGAAAGCAGGTATGAGATGTAGACCGGCTTCGTTTGGCCGGGACGGTGGACGCGGTCTTCGGCTTGTTCAGTGGCTTCGGGTGAGTACTCGAGATCAACGAGAATGACGTGATTCGCCGCGGTGATCGTGAAGCCACGGTTGAGGCAATTGAGCGATGCGACGATGACATTCATGGACGGCGACCGCGAGAACTCCTGGACGAGCGAGAACCGTTTCTTTGCCTGCACCTCGGCCGTGATGGGGAGAACAGACAACCCATGCTTCTGGAGGTGATTGACGATTGCGCCGACCATGACGCGAAGACCGGAGAAGACGATCGTCTTCTCGCCGCGGTCGGAAGCGGCACGAACGAGTTCACGAATCTTATCGAGCTTGTTCCATGTCTCGGCTTCGAGCGCGCCGCGGTCGAGATAGTCTCGCGCGACGGGACACGTTGCCGCGTAGCGGAGTTTCCAGAGCGCGCCGGAGATGATCCCCATGTTCGGATTGCCGTCTGATTCACGAAGCGCCTTTGCGATCGCGTTCTGCGCCCATTCAGCGTATCCGGCGTAGAGACTGCGGTGTGCGGGGTCGAGATTGAGCAGCATGATCCGTCGCTCTTTCGGCGGAAGTACATAGATGTCGTCTTTACGGCGCCGAATGGAGAACGACGCCATGAGTCGCCAGAATCGATTGAGGTTACTGACCTCGGGAAGCACTTTCCCTCGGCCTTCCGAGAGGGTGTCTTCGAACTGACGGCTGACGAACTGAATCGTGGAAAATTCTGCGAGGAAGCGTTTCGTACCGCCCCGATAGGCATACGGAAAAAGCGGGTTATCGAAGCCGAGGAGCCACGCGACGTTCCAGAAAATGTCGTGCGCGTAGCCCTTCATGATGGTGCCGGTGAGGATGAGCTTTCCCTTCGGCTTGAGGGCACGCACGGCACGCCCCCGAAGCGTATTCTTCGATTTCGCGAGCTGCGCCTCATCGACGAGAACAGCGCCGAAGAGTTTCTGAATGCGCTTGTACGCTGGCCACTGATGCGTATCCTTCGTTGCAGTCCACGCCTGATACCCGCACGCCCTGCAATGACCGCCCGTCCATGCAGCAGCGTCGCTACATTTGGGGCACGCCACGACGACATCTGCGAACGAGCGTTTACAGACGTTGCAGGCGGCTTTCCGGTTGTCGTCGGAGCGGTGATGCACCTGGCCGTCTTTGGTAAAGGTTTCGCACGTCCATGCGTCGAATGTGCGAGGACCAATCAGCGAGAGAAATTCGAACGAGGTGACATAGAACGTTGTCTCAGCTGGAAGCGTTTTGCTGCGCTTCTCGGCTTGCACCGCGGTGACCGCTGCGTGCGTGATGAGCCGATTCGCAGGAAAGCCGAACTGTCCGAGCTCGTTCATCCAGTTCTCAACGAGCGAGGACTGGCAGACGACGAGCACCCGTTTGAAGCCGCGGGTCTTCGCCCAAGCGGCTGCAGTGACGGTTTTCCCGCCACCCTGCTCGTACCCGAGATACCCGAAAGGTTTGACCGCCAGCCTCGCGACATCCTCCGATTGAAACGGGAACAGAAACGGAGCTGCGCGTGCGACTTCTACACGGTGCTGCGCAATACGCTGTGGCACGGTGGCGGCGAGATCTGGAACCTCGGGAAGATCGAAGGCGGTTGTGAGGAGCGAGACGTCCGCCGCGTCCACTTCTTTGAACGTGCGTTCGCCGCTCTCCGTCATGACCTGAAAGGCGAGAAAGCCGCGATCGACGGAGGTAATGAGTTCAACCTGCTTGCCTTCCTTCTCGTCCCAGACGGATTCGACGGAAGCGACCTCGCGGTTCCTAACCCAGGACGGTCGCAAGTGATAGTTGCGTCCGCCCGTGAAGCACGGTTCTCCATCCGCAGCAACGGTCTCCTTCGCCGTGTAGCTGCGGTCTTCGATGTATGCGAGGCGTTGGTGGGATTCGGGTGGGTAGAGAGGAGTCTTCAAAAGCGCGAACTTTCGTTGCAGGCGGGTGATCTGCTGGTGATCGCGTTCGGATATCGCGGGGTCGAAGCCGAGCCAGGCAAGCGTCTCGACGCCGGCGCCTGGGCCGATCGTGAGAAGCGATGCGGGTGAGAGTGTCGCCGACACCATGCCGTGCTCGATGCCGCGGACGGGATCGAAGGCGGTGACGGTCGCGTCGAGAAATGCAAGCAGTCCGTCGACATCAGGTGCCGCGCGGAGCCCTTTGGCGGTAACGCGGACTGCGGTCGACGGTGTGACGGTGACGAGGCGGGAGAGGACGGGAACCGGAGGAGACGTTGAGTGCGGAAGGAGGTGATCCGCCGTGATGACGCGACGGAAGGCGCTGCGCAATGCGTCAGGTGCATGCGCGGGATCATCGACACGAACGATATGCGGGCGCCACTCCTCATATGGCGCCCGCGCGCGGCGGCGCGCGACGATGAGATCGACTTTGACGTTGATCCCGTATTCGTCGTCGAAGATGTTCGGAAGCGTCGCTTGTAGGAGTCCTTCGTAATTGCGGTACAGCAGCTCCCGGAGCGAGGCGTCTTTGGCATTCGTGAACGTCGAGCTGGGAATGATCGCGACGAGAATGCCTCCCCACGCGATTGCGCGGGTACAGATGTCGATTGTCGCCGCCTGACTCTCGATGAATCCGCCCGAAGATTCGCACGTCCAGAGTTCACCAGGGTCCGGTGGGTTCCAACGAATACCGTAGGGCGGATTCGTGAGGACGAGAGAAAAGTCGTGCAGCAGATGCCGATAATCGAGAATATCGCCGGCGCGCACCTGCAGCGGACCGATCGCGTAACGAGCGTGTTCCGCTGCGGTCGCGTCGAGCTCGATACCGAGCACCTGCGCTCCTGCCGACTTCCACGGCGCGAGCAGGCGTCCCGACCCGCAGGTCGGATCGAGAACCGAAAGCGCCGACGTACCTTCGGGTGGAATGAGCGGCTGCAGGACCTCGAACAGCAGATCTGCGAGCCAGAGAGGGGTGAAGTACTGCGCGTGTTTTGAGGCGTTGAACTGACGGAATGAAAGTGCGTGGTTGGCGTCTCGCCCGGCATAGCTCACGCCGGGTGACGCGTCGGTGACGGTCACAGAAATCCTCCTTGTCTGTTGGTTGGTGGTTGAGGGTTACGAAAGGGAGAGGAGACGCAATGCGTCGTCGCGATCGAAGGCGGATGGAATGTCGAGTGTGACGAGATCGGATGGTGTGAGGCCGTTATCCCGGCTTCTCTGGATGTAGTACGGTAAAGCGTCCTGACCTAACAATGTGCTGCAGCTTTCTGCGATCTGTCGCTCCTCGACCGTGACGCCAGTGCGGCGCGCGAGGTATCGAAGTGCGAGGTACAGCGAGCCTTCCGTCGACGCTCCCAGGAATGCGAGCCTTCGTGTCGCATCGGGCTTGTAGTCGAACCATTGCTTGCGCCAGGCGGTTGCGAGCCGGTGTGTTCCGGCGCGGC
Source organism: Thermoanaerobaculia bacterium (assembly GCA_035576005.1). Lineage (GTDB taxonomy): Bacteria > Acidobacteriota > Thermoanaerobaculia > Gp7-AA8 > Gp7-AA8 > DATLXH01. The sequence goes on from DATLXH010000058.1 coordinate 12,559, forward strand.
CGGGAACGACGATCCAGTCGTCCGTCGGCAGATCCTCACGGCTGAGGCTTGTGCGGCCCGCAACCTGGATGAAGATCGGGCCGTGCCGATCCGGTTCGAACCAGCGGTAGACGGCGAAGTCTTTGCCGTTGATAACGGTGTAGGGTCGTTTTTGAATCGTGATGATGCGCACGTTGCGTCCTCCTCGTTCGTAGAGCGCGTCAGCGCCCCCGCGCGAGCGATACAGGACCGGAATCTCTGCGGACCACGCGGTCGTGAAGTGACAGGAGTCTGGATCCGAAGCGCGGACGGTGCCGCGTGATATCGGAGCTGCAGCAAATCAAGGGTCACCACTGGCCGGTGGGCGGGTGCGGAGGTGTCAGAGCGTATCGCCCGCACGGGAGCGCCGAGCTGGAGGCGCAACCGTGCGTTCTAGCGCCGAGTTGTGAATGTGCACCTCGTTGGTGGATGCCTACATTCAACAGCGAAATGGAACATTCCGGGAGCTTGGCACGCGACTCTGCGACGCAGCGTCACCGACCATCTTTGCCTGTCCCACTCGTAGCGTTGGACGTTTCATCGCGACAGCGTGTCGCATCCACGAAGTAACCCACTGCAGAAGCGCTGACGGGCTTACTGCCGGGTGTTGAAAATGTTTACGACACCAGTACACTGATAGACGTTTTTCCCCCTTTGAACATCGTGAAACTCGCAACTCCGCTCGCTCGCGAGATCTATCGCCGTGCACAGCAAGAGGGATGGACTGATCAGGATCTCGCCGACAACTTCGGTGTCTCACGCGGCCACCTGCGCAAGGTCTTCAGCGACCGCGCTGAATTCTCGCTACGAATGCTCTCCCGCACGGCGATTATCTTCGGGGAGACGATTCGTGATCCCCTGCTGCAGTACCTCGGTTCGCTCGCCGGTCCGGTACTACAGCAGCGGCGGCGGTCGAGTGGATCAACCCGCTCGTAAGGTGATGGGCGTGCGTCGGCGTGTTTCCATCTGGTTCCAATCCGCTGTGAAACCAGATCGGAAGGTCCGCAAACGCATGCAGCCATCCGGCGAGGCTGAATGCCATAACGTCTGACGCGCCGCCAACACGCGCTACTTCAGAGAGGGCACGGAGCCGTCGGAGCGGTCGCTGGTGCGGCGCATCGAGAACCGTCACCCAGACGCGGAAAGTGGAGAACCCGAACGTGTCGCGACAGAACACCGGCAAGCGCGCGAGCTGCGCATATCGGCGGACCTTCGCTTCGGCAAAGTGCGCGAGCGACTCGTGCCCACGATCATGCTCGCCGAACACGAGGTGGAGCGATCCAGATTCTTCGATGAGCGCCACGAAGTCTGGCTGCGGCATCGACACACCACCCACCGCATTCGGGAAGGGCCGGTCCCAGGTCGAGATCCAGACCAGGCGAATACCTGATTCAAGGAGTGCGGCCGCGAGCATCGTGCACTCGTTCTGATGATCGAGAAACGCCGGACGCTTCCAGGGTTCAAACACGAGCGGACGGCGCGAGGTTGTTGGCAGCATGGCGTCCAGCAGCGGCCGCACCGCCGGATTGGCAGTTCTCCGAAGCTCGGCAAGTCCCCAGCGCAACCCTGACGCTGTCGGCAGAATGTACCGCGGGCTTCCCCCGCGCTGTACAGGTTCGTCCCACGTTGTCACGCTGTCTGACGCGCGGAGCCGCTTCAGCGACCGGCTGGCAACGGCGCGATCACGGTTCGGGAAGACAAGGCGTCGGAACTGTGAGAACGACAGCACGCGAAAGCGGGCTAACTGCACGAGTGCTTCTGCATCACGTGGAGTCAGTGTCACCGGGAGATGTAGCCCTGGGGATGGGTGTAGCTCAGCAGTGTCAACTGGGCCGTCACCGCTAGGAGTGATACCGGGCAGCTGCAGAACGGCTTCCGGACGCGCTGCTGTGTCATCCGTAAATGCTCGATCACTGCTGATGTTCGCGGCGAGCGGCGATCGCGGTGACGCCTCTGGTCGAGTGTCGTTTTGCAACATAGAATGAAACAGTCAACTGGCCACCTCTAACGTTACCGCTTGCGCGCGATATGACCGCATCACCCTCGCTATTCCGTGACACGCTGTCGCCGCACAGAGCGCTCCCCTGTCGGCGGAATCTGCCTCGGCCGGCGTAGACGCGGCGTCTGAATCGCGCCCCGTCGCGGGGACTCAGGCGCATCACCCGTCGCAGAATCAGTGCAGCACCACTCCCCGATTCTGTTATGACGCATGTCCCTCTCCTGATCCGGGAACTCGATCGCCTCGCGCGGGAGCGGAAGTGGAGCGATGCCGAGCTCGCGTCGCAGCTCCGCGTTCACCACTCACTGCTGACGCACATGCGCGGCGGTCGTCGCCGCTTCACCGTCGATACGCTCTCTCGGATCGCGCTGCTCTTCGGCGAGAGCGCTACGGTGCGCGATCTCGTGTGGCACTACCTCGCGATCGAGATCCCGGAGCGGCACTCGAGCGACCCGCAGGGTGACCGCGCACTCACCAACGCTGACGCGGTGCCGACCCAGGTACAGAAAGAGATTCGCGCGTATCTCATCGGGTTTCTGCGTGCGTTCTACGAAGGGAAAGGGCTTCTGCTCGTCGCTGACGCGGACCACATCGCAGTGCTCAACGCAAGCGTTGCGTTTCTCGACGCCGAATGTGCCGAGCGCCGCATTCAGGCCGTTCGCATTCGGGCAGATCGGCCGCTTCGAGGTACTGAGAGCAAGTCATTGTGCGAGGCGAGGCTCGTCATCGTCGAGCGCGCTGAGTTCGCATGCACATCCGTTCGCGAAGTGATCGCTGCACGGCTCGCACTCGTCCGGCCGCTCGTGCTGTCATCAACGAAAGGCGACGTGTTCGGAGATGATGTGGTAGCGGCTCGGTCTGCGCGTGCGCTGCTTCGGACGATTGACGTCGCGGCACGCGCGACTGCTGGAACACATGGATAGCGGAAGCGAGGTGCGGCTGCACATCGTCGCACCGCGCGGAACACTCCCGGAAGGAACGAGCAGTGTTGCGGTCGATCTGGCGCGCTATTTCACGATCGTGCGGCGGGTCGGTCACAACCCCGGCCTGATGCTTCTCACGCTGCGGGCACTTCGGCAGCGACGCGGATTCCTCCTGCTTCGTATCGGCGATCTCTCGTGGATTCTGCGCGCAAGCGAATCGCGGCTAAATAGATGGCTCGCGCGTCTGGAACGCGAGCGACTCGTGATCTATCACCTCACGAGCGACTTCGGACGAGAGCTGGTGGAGATTGAGATCATCGAGAGTGAGGAAATCGCAGCGATCGACGTCGATGGGTCGGATCACCGGCTCCAGCACACCCTTCCGACGCACTGGTTCGTACAGGTGCTGCCTCGCCTCGGCCGTAAGTCATTCGTGTGTTACCTGTACCTGCTCGCGAGAGAGCAGGACGAATCTGACGTCGCGATGCTCGATTCACGGCACATGGCACGGACGCTCGGCCTGCTCGGCACGCTACATTTGCGGTGGCACCTGAGCCGCCTGCACCGTCATCGCCTCATCCGGCATCATCCGGCGCGCGGCGTGGTCATCGCCGAACCTCCACCTCTGACGCGATTTCAGCATCTTCGGCTTCGCCTGCGTCAGCTGCGCGTCGTGCCGCACTTCGCTCGCGAGTTGGCCGTTCTTCTGGCCGCTCTCGGACTCGCGCTCTGGATTATTTTCTACTCCTGATGTCATGTCGTTTCTTCTCCCATTGACGTTCGAGACACGACACGCCCGCACCCGGCGCGGCTGGGTCGATTTCTACCGCTCGCGCGATCTCTTTCTGCACGAGATGCTGAAGCGGCGTGGTCAGGGACTGACGTTCGGCCATTACGTCGCACCCGACAAGACGACGGTCGATGCGATCCTCACACCTGAAGATATCCGCCAGCACTCCCTGATCCTCGGCGGCACGGGAACTGGCAAATCGTCCCTCCTGGAAGCGCTCGCGCGCTTTCACTTCGCGGCTGGTCAGGGCTTCGTGATGATCGATCTGCACGGCGATCTCTTTGCCCGCGTCGCGGCGTGGGCGGAGCACGGGCACGTGCCGAATGTGACGCTCCTCGACTTCACCAAGCCGGACGCGATGCCCTCGTGGAACCCGCTGAAACAGATACCCGACATCGATGTCGGTCGTCACGTCGATCTTCTCGTCGGCGTCCTGAAGCGGCTGTATGCGTCGGAGAAGCTCGCGAGCTGGTCCTGGGGTGTGAAGGTGGAGGAGCTGATGCGGTACGCGCTCCGCGCTTGTATTGAGAGTCGAACGATGGCGACGCTCGTCGACCTGAAATCGTTCTTTCTTCTGCCGGTTCTCCGACAAGAATTGCTCGCAACGTGTAGCGACGAAACCCGAGGGTACTTTGCTCGATTTGGCCGTCGCGAGGAGATGTACATCGGTGCGGTGCTGAACAAGCTCGATCCGTTCATGTCATCCGTCGCAGTGCAACGGTTTCTCGGCAGCCCCACGCCCACGATGGATCTGTTCCAGATCGTAGATCGAAGCGAAACACTGCTCGTGAACCTGCCGCGCGGTTACCTCGGGTCCTCGACAGCAGACGTGGTCGGCCGGTTGCTCGTGAACTTTCTCCAGGTTGCCGCACTCAGGCGCGAAGCGATGCCGATGGAGAGGCGAAAGCCGTTCTCGATCATTCTCGACGAGGCACACAACCTCGCGGGACCCGACAGCGGGCTCGAGGACCTGCTCGTTGCCGCTCGGAAGTACCGGGTGTTCGTGACGCTCGCGGCGCAAAATCTTCATCTGTTCCCGCCCGGCTTCCGCGCGCACGTACTGGGGAATGCCTACCGCCAGTTCTTCTTCCGCATGCCGCATAGCGAAGCGAAGGCGCTCGCGAGCGAGTTGTTCGAAGCGCAAGGAAACCTCTGGCGCGAACCGGTTCGGCCGTACGACGAGTTGACTGATCCCCTGCTGACGCCGAGCGAGGAGATTGATGCCCGAATCAGTGATCTCGCGAGCCTGCCGATCGGAGACTGCTACTGGCTGCTGAAAGGCCGCAGGTTCAAGGGGAGGCGCATCAAGATAACAGCGCCAATTTCCAAGGTAGCCCGATGACGATGATTCCGTTGAGCGATCGACGACGGCGTATCGTCGGCCTGACGACATTACCGATGCAGTTCCCTTCCCTCGAACATTTCGTTGAAGCAGTCGAGCACGCGGTTACGCGTGCAGAAACGACGGAGGGCCTCTCGAAGGTGACAACGCGGCATTGGCGATATGTCGCACGGCGCTTCACTGAATTTCTGCAGCTGACACGCTCTGCGCAGAACTTCCTCGGAGGAGACGCGCAACGGCAGGTCAGGCTACTCGAGATGTTCATCGCGCATCTCCGGCAGCATGGCGCGAATCACACGACGGTGAATCACTACTGGCGATCGCTACACGCCGTCGTGCAGCGGGTCGCGACGACGCACGAGATGGTGCCAATCACGTTGGCGGTTGCCACGCCTCGCGCGGGGAGACCACTTCCACGGTTCCTGACACGCGACGCACTCGACCGGATCCTAATGTTCACCGCTAACTACCAATGGATCGGCGGTGAGTTTGCCCGGCTTCGGAACCTTGCAGTCATCGCGGTTCTCGGGCTTTGCGGTCTTCGTCGCGGCGAGCTTCTTCGCCTTCGCATGTGCGATGTCGATCTGGTCGGGCAGCGGATCAGCGTCTTCGACGGCAAGGGCCGCGATGGAGGCAAGAGCCGCATCGTCTACCTTCCCGATCCCGTTGCCGCGTGCCTTGCACGATACGCGACTGCTCGACAGTTGCGCGGGGCGAGCCGTGAGCACTTCTTCCTTTCTACGGCGCATGACTGCGGCATGCACCCTACGACGCTTCGGCGACTATTCTCGGTGATCGAATCGAAGACTGGAGTACACGTCGCTTCCCACATGCTTCGACACACCGCAGCAACGCTGATGCGACAAGCAGGCGTCCCGGATCGTGTGGCAATGGAGCAGCTGGGACATGCATCCATCGTCGTGCTGCAACGCTACTCTCATGTGGTCGATGGCGAGGTTGCGGCAGAGATGCAGCGCCTGAACGCGGCGTCCACACTTGAAAGCATGCTCCCACTGTCATAGGAAGGAGAGCTTTCGAATCTCGCGCTGCTTATCACTGTCGAAGACTCGCAGATAGCCGGCGGTCGTCACGATGCTGGAATGTCCAGCGAGATCTCGAACGACGTGAATCGGAACGCCGTTGCGCAATGCCATTGTGATGAACGAGTGTCGCAGGCTGTGAACCGAAAACTTGATGCCTGATGCTCTTCGGACTACGTTCACGATTCGGCGGAATGTCGACAGCGAGATTGGCTGGCCAGTGTCCATGGCGGCGAAGAAGCCTGGGCCCGCGTACCGGCGATATTCGCGCTCGTGGATGTAGCGCACGATGATGTCGCGGAGTTCGGGAGCCATGTACACCGTCCGCTGCTTGCCGCCTTTGCCGAACAACACCGTGATCGTCGAGGACCTCACGTTAATATCCTGGGCCCGGAGCCCGAGAACCTCGCGTCGGCGAAGCCCGGCGTAGAGAAGGACACCCACGATCGCCACCGCGCGCCAACGCTCGTAGACGGTCGCCCAGCTGTACTGTTCTGCGGATAGCAGGATGTGCTTACATTCTTCGAATGATCGTGCTTTCGGGAGCACACTCGTCACGCGGGGCGGCTTGATGAATTGATATGGATTCTGAATTCCGTCGATCTGTTCCAGATATCGGAAAAACGGTCGGAGCTGCCGCCAGTAGGTATTCAGCGTAATGTCACCGATTCCGCGCCGACGGTTCCAGCCGACCCACCCCTCAATATCGAAGATCCGGTGGATGAATTCGTTCGGCGGAAAACTCTGAAGATACGTGCGGAAGTTGTTGTAGGTGCCTTTGTAGTTGCGTCGCGTGTCGGCGGTGTGGCCGAGAATATCTTCGGCATATCGCATGAACTCGGACTGCCGCCGATCGAGGTCGCGCAGGGTCCAGGAAAGTGCTGCCGCCGTGAGCGTGTTCGGATCCGAAGAGGCTCGCGGAATCGGAGTTATGGCGGAAGCTCGCGCGGTACGTGGGTGCACCATGGGGAGAAGGGGGAAAGAAGAGCGTCCCGACGACCTTTCTCGCTCGCTGCATGCCGACCATCCGCTGAAATGACGCGGAAGCTCACGGAGGAACCGCGACCCTCGCGTGAAAGCGAGGATTGCGGCTTCCAGATGCGAATGGCGGGGCTGACGGGGCTCGAACCCGCGACCTTCCGCGTGACAGGCGGATCGACGTTCTTTTATCGAATCTAATGCGGCAGCAAGCCATTTCTTCCATCTGATGTGCTTCCGCGCACGCGCGGAAGGCTCATGTAGCGAAGGCGTGAAAGAGCGAGGGACGTGTTGTCTATACCCGTTCCTTAACGATGGAGCAAGCACACCCGCGCGGGCGCGGGTCGCGTCCGTCTTCACTCGCGACCAGCGCCCGCTGTTGCTGCTGCCTCGGCTTGCTTGCGAGGAAGGACGGTGGAAGGACAAGCTCCAGAGGCTGAGCACGTCGCTCCGTCGGCGTCGCTACACTCATTCACCAGCGCCGATCGGTGCTACCCGTTCTGAGCGATGCCGGCGGAGCGATGTGCGGCGTTGATCACAGAATACGGGTTTGAAGTTTCTTAGACAGCCAGTCGGGCCCGTGTTCCGGATTATCGCGTTCGATCAAGTCGATCGGTGGTTGCTCAGGCGAAGCGCTGGCGGCAAGCCTGTTGTATGTCTCGACTGCGAGCCTGACGGTCGCGGATGATTCATGGCGTGGGTCGGCGACGAGATGAAAGGCGAGGATCTCTTTGAGATTTCCGTCGTCGCCGATGCGGAAGAGTGTGGCCAATGGGTACTCGATTGTGATTTGAACTTCATTTGGATGCTCGGAGTCAGGAATGCGGTAATAGCCGAAGGTCGCGCTGTGATTGAGGGCGAGGCTCAAGATGATCAAAGCTTCGCCGAGAGGAGGCAGCAGCAGGTCCGCGTCAGGAGTTGGAAGAACTGAAGACAAGCCGAACTCGCTCACGTCATGATGCGCGCTGCGTTTGTCACGAAGCTCCTTTAGCGGACCTTTCATCAGCCTTCGAAGCTCACGCGCAGCTTCTATGAATGTCGCGGCGTCATTTGGCGCCCACTTCGAACGATCCAGCCGCCCGAGCATTCGGTGAAGATTTACGGTGTGCTGTCCCAAGCTGTAAACGGGAGTCGCGAGGAGTGTGTAGGCACGCGCGAGCATCTTTGGTTTTGAGAACACCGCTTCGAGCTCGATGATCTGCTTGCATGCTTCAAGGCATGCCGCGAGCTCTGCAGCCTCTGCGTTAAACGGAAGCCAACGAGATCCATGACCTGTTTCTATTGGGTCGTAGAGCCGCTCCTCGACCATCGGCCCCCAGATTGGCATTCCTCGATTCTCTTCGGGCATCATTTACATTTTATCCTTACGGGCAGTATCGACGATCGGTTCCGAGACCTGGTTGCTCTTCCACACGACCATCAGATTAAAAGTCTGATGGTCTTTTTTTCGTTCCAGGACAGCAGTTGGGCCGCCGGCCGCGCACGCGGTCCACACTCGCGTCGGAGATGGGACCGATCACGAGGAGATCACGGTCGAACGACGCCTGCGCGAGATCGAGTTTCCGAGCCCCAGACCACTCACCTCGGCCGCAGCGCTGCGACGAACAGCGTGAGCAGGGGCGTTTCGTGCGCTCCTGTTCTTACGGAAGACGGTCCAGCTGCCGATCCTTGCACGCCAACAGCCAGAGAAGCGCTTCTGAAAGCGCTTCTCTCTTTGGCACATGGGCGAGGCGTCGAACCCGCCGGCCAAGGGCTTAAAAGGCCCCTGCTACCCAAACGCTTGGTGTTTTTGGCCTGCGGACGCCGGAATTGGCACCCACTTCGTCATTTTTGAACAGGGGCTTGTCTGCACCATGTTCACCAGACCGTCGATACAAGGAACGATACAGTCCTAACCTTATTGCGAAAAAGTGAGCAACCTGCGCCGATGAGAATCGGCGTAACTGATTAGGAATCTAGGTATCAGAACTCCTCGTCTCGGCGCAATTAGGCGAGGCTTGCCCGAAATGAGAATACACAACTAGGGGAAATGCGGAAACGATGGCACGCGTCTGAGGACGGCGTGTCATTGATTCAGCGGAAAGGACGGCTGGTTGTGCGATGGAACAGAATCGCGTAGCTCTTATGATTTGCTAAAGAGATTCACAATTTTGGGAACCCAGATAGCGGCAAGTTCGATTGACTCAACCTGCGCATTGAACATGGCACGTCCATAACTTTTAAGCTTGCTTTTGGCGGAAATAGTGCGTGTGGCTAGCTCCTCCAGACCAATAAAACTTGATACAAGCACAACTGAATAGGCTTGCATCATGCGGTCAGAAAGCAGTACCTGTTCGAGTTCTTCGACGGACGTCACTGAGAGATTCCCTACCACCGTGCCAACGACCCACTTCCGCTCACCGTCGTCAGGGTCCTCGATGTTTAGAAGTGCCCCTTCTGAGTAGCGCCCAGCAATACCATTTTCCAGAAGTTGACCTAGCGTAGGGTAGGTTTCTTTAACCACACCCAACCAAGTCTTTCCCATCTTGCGATCTTGAAGCAGGGGTACCCATTCGTCGAATTGATGCCCCCAGCATGCCGCGATGAAATACGCATGATCACTCCACTGGAGCAGGTAGGTGTACGATGCACCCGGTGAATCAACGGAGTGTTTCTGAAATTCTAAGTAGCTGGGCGTGCTACGGCAATATGTACTTTCCTCGATGGGTACTACTGAAGGATCGAAGAAAAAGTTCATATTCGTGCCTCTACGATTTCGTGCGTGGTCACGAATCGTCGGTGTATCCGGAAAGCCGCCGACGTCCGGCGTCGTTATTCGATACCTTCTAACACATGAGCTACTGTGGCGTAACGAGCGTAACGTGTTGCGTCTCATTATTAACGATGGTTACGTATCCCCAAATGCGAGTTGCCGTGGTGGGGAATGCAGTCGTGGTCAGCTCTACTCGGATATTGTCTTCACCAACCAACATTGGAAACTCCTCCGGAGTGATGTCAAACTCGGCGGCCGCAGGCCGTGTGACATAGCCGTCCTCATTGATAGTGGCGCCGCTAAGCGTCAGCCGCTTTGTGCCGAGAGGAAGTCCGATGCCTGGAGCTTTTGAGTAGAGAGTCGCCAGCACAGCAGTACCATTGATTCCTTCGAACTCGAAGACTCTGACCTTTCGGCGAAAACGCCGGTCGGTCGGAACATTCAATAAGTTGATCACACGGACCTTCGCATTTCTATCTCGTACAAGGGGGATCTCCGTTCCTGCGGTCTGCGATTGTCTCGAGAGATCCCGCACTCGCAGGTTGGCAAAAAACTGTTCCGCGCCGGACACGTCGGGAAAAAGTGCCTGGGGGGCCCGCTCCAGATAGAGGAATGCGCTGCCGCCAGGACCGACGCTGAAAACAGGTGTGGCATATGCCATTCCGGTCGCTTGGGAGATACACGGGATCGCACAGTCGGCGTCCGGAGACTGCGTCGCTCGCATCTGAGGGCCGTACGGATCGAAGATGGTCAAAACGGTCTGCCAAAGCGAACCGAACGCACCCGGCAGGCCTGCTGGCTCTTGAATCAGGGTGGGAATGAGAAATCTTTCATAGGAGAACTTGCCCGTCTTCGGCTGATACGTAAACGCCTGGGAGGCGACTGCTGCTGCGTGACCGTCGAAGGCCCGCATCAGGAAAATGTCGACGGAACCGACGCTATGAGGCGGTGCGATGACCGTGATGGAGTGCTCGTCATTAGCTACGACAGTGGCAGAAACACTTCCGAAGGACACCGCCGGGCCTCGGCACAGGCCTGTAGCACATTCAACGCGGAGCCGATCACCTGTAATGGTGACGAGGGTACCGCCCGTTACGGGTGAGCTAGCGGGAGCAATGCCCCTGATAACCGGCGGGAGCTGCGCCAACGCGGTACTGGACCAGACGAGACACGCAAACACAAGGGATTTTCGGTACATGAGGATTCCTATGGGTTCTTCAGGGCGTTTTGTACATAGATTGAAAAGGGTTGCGTTGTGCTAATCGAATAGGCCAACACGCGCACATCGAATGTGGTGACAGCACCTGCAGGCAAAACAATGATTTCCGAGTTGTTTCGCACGTCGGCGACTCCGCCGAAGCACCCAACATTCATTGAATATTCCGTTCCATTAGTCAAAAACCGATTACCTTGATAGCCGAAGGAACACCCGCCGATGATTTTCAAGTCGAGGTTGTTCACCAAGGTTGGGGCAGCGTCTGGATAGGATGTGCTATTAGGTAAGCCCGGCTCATCGTTCCATGCGAGCGTAATAATGACCGGCTTGTCAGATCGCTGTGCGGTGAACGTCGCTGTGCGGCTCGTACCGCTGGCAGTAAGGGGCGCTAGGAAGCCGGTAGACGCGCTTGTGCCCGGGAGAAATGTATGAACCAAGTCAGGATTGACAGCATCAGCTAGTGACAACCGGCCGTATCCCTGTCCAACATTGTTCGGTCTCGCTGGGATCGGCTCGGGTACATTCGGCTCGGGTGCACCCGGCTCGGGGTTGTAGTAGCCGTCCATCCCTCCCGATGCAAACGACGGAGCATCACGTTTCATTGATCGGCTCATCCCGATCAGGGCAGCTTTGGCCATCGCGGCGGACATTGGGGCAGTCGACGGAAATTGGCTCTGGAAGCGGCGATTCAGCAACACGATTGCGCCCGCCACCTGCGGCGACGCGAAGCTGGTTCCCGAAGCGAGCATGTAGTCATTGAAAAGGTTTCCGCCGACATCATTGAACTCAAAGCAAAAACGTGGGAACCCGGGCGAACGATAGGAAGACGAAACAAGTTGGGCGGGAGCTATGAGCTCAGGTTTGATTCGCTGATCATTGGTATTCCGGCGGCTAAGGTATGCGAGGTTGTCCCAATTCCGGGCTCGGTTCCACTTCTGGGCATCACCCTGATTACACGTCAGGTTCTCATACTGTGAGTTCGGTCGATAGTTTTCACTACCGCCCACGCTAATGACATTTTTCGCGGTTGCCGGGCTCAGAACTAACGTTTTGAAGAAGTTGCTGTTAGGACCTGGTTGCGGATCTATTCTGGGTAAAACAAAGCCCGGGGGATAGATGTTGCCCACTGCATTTGTCAGGGGGAGATCGTGGGTGCGAATGGCGGCATCATACGCTTGGTCGAGGGTCGTGTACGCGCCCGCTGGCGAGTCCTCTCTGTACTCATTCCGACTTTGACTTTGGACGGTGGCGCCATCGAGCTTCGCATCCGATAACCACAGTGCGGGATTCTCGGGGGCCGTGATGATCTTCTGCACGAAGAGCTTTGCGGTGAACGCTACGCCGAGCCCTGCTTCGTATTGTTCAATAAGGAACGGGGAACCCGTGGGGTTTCCGAGCGCGATTCCAGCAACGGCGGTTCCATGGCCATCAGTGTCTTCAGCGCTTCCGTCTACCGATGTGTCGACGTAATCTTTCCAGGTTATCCGCGATGGATCCACGTCTGGATGATTGGAGAGGGTGTTGAAGTTCTTACCGGTTGAATAGCCATAATCGGCGACAGCGACCTTATAGTTGCTCTGATCGCCGATGTTATTGTTTACCCAAGGGCGGTACGGATCTCCCAACGGGAGTCCCGTGAGCGCGAGGGACTCCCGCTCGCCCGAGGTGCGAATGATCCCTCGTTCTTCTACTCCAATGACGTACGGATCGCGGAGCAGTCTCGCCACCGACGCAGCAGACAATTCCAACGTGTAGTTGGAAACTTTTCCATAGGATAGGACTTCCGGGGATTTCGGACTCAAGGCGAGCAAACGTGAGATCGACGCCTCGCTTCCGGGAACATTGGCAAACTGAACCGTGTAGCGCCGTTCGCCACGCAAAACGGTTAAGGTCTCCGGTTGATCACGAAATGCTGGGTGGTACAAAGATGTCCATTGAACAAAGGGACTCGTGCCCGCAGAGCGGACCGCTTCTGACGAACCCGTCACCAAAACAGCGTTGTACGGAACGTAGGAGATGTATGTTAACCCTCTGTCGGCAAGGAGATTCGTGAATTCGGGGACTAAAGGTCCGACAAACTGAATAACATATAATCCTTCATTGCTGGGGTATGAGGCAAGAAGCCCAGTACTGGGAAGAACCGGTTTGCGTGTATCCACCCGGCCGCGGGGCATCGCGACGTCATCCCACTGATCCTCCCGACGCACGGAAATCCCCCGAGCCTTCGCATCGGTATCAACGGCGGCTAGCGCAGCATTCGGAAAACGTAGAACGCGATACTGTTCATATGCGCGCAAAAGTTCGCCGGAATGCCGACTGATAATGTCATTTTCTGCGTCCAACTGTCTGCCTTCTGACTCGATAACTACCTTTGTCCAACCTTGTCTCCCGTCTGCAACCAGAGTTGCTCCGGAGAGGGCGATTATCAAGCCGAAAACTGGAATTCTCGTGGATGCTACTCTCATCGTGCGGTCTCCTATAGAATCGACCATTCGCAATGACAAGGACGTTAGGTGCAGAGCCCAACATGAGCGTTATGAGCTAAAACCGACCTTCTGCAGTCATGCAATGCGTCGGCCAATCCTCATGAAAATATGGGGTCATGTCATGATGGGTTGTCGGTCGCTTGGGTCGTTGAATGCTCCGCATACCAGTGATCGTTCTTCGAGCCGTGACGAGTGAGTCAGCACCCCCCGCGCGCTGACCAAGCCCTTCTCCAGATGCACCACCGCAGGCTGCCTACGCCAAGCGTGCGATTGCCTCTCTCTCACCGTACTGGCTGCTCTTACGAGGCCACCCGAACCGCCGACACATTTTGCGTCAACAACCGTCACGACATTCGGGGGCGGTCATAGCACGTCGTCTCGCTCTCCACTGGCCCGGCCTGCAATGCATCATCCGTCGGAAGGCGCGGAACATCGCTTTGCGGGTCCGTACGCGGCGGCATAGGCTTGAACCGCACGCGCGTTCAGTATCCGGGGGATCTGTCGCACAGCGCCACGAAGCGAAGTGAAGCTCAATAGCAAAGGCCAACTGGCCAACGACTTGGAGAACTGGTTCGTCGTCATTCAGAGCAAGCTTTGAAATGCCACGCAGTGATGTAGAAGGAGAGCGAACATGCCGAATCCATACCGTGAACTTGCGACAAAAGCTGCAAACGATCCGACCCTGCTGACGGCCATGCAGCAAGATCCCGTCCGAGAACTCGAGCGCCAAGCTGACGCGTTCTCAATACCGGACAACGTCGTCTACCGACTCGTCGTGACGATCATCGGGCTCGCACTGCTCGCGAGCTTGATCATCGCCGCCAAACTCCACAAAGACATTCCCGAATTTATCGTGGCGATCGATCCGGCGCGCTCGGGGCGCTCGCTGGACTCCTTGCACCGGCACCGCGAACCTAAACCGCCTGACGAGAGAAGGGAGACGAAATGCGCAATCTCTGGATGTTCAACAACGGGCCGGCGTCGCTACGTCCGATCCACCGCACTCATGAGGGCGCCCAACCGACATGCTTTCCCGCCCAGCAAAAGACTTACGTTGGCTTTTGAACATCGATCTACGGTAAGCGATTTTCCGACTCGCTGGTCGCTGGTAAACTGGCTTCCTTTCCAATGAACAGCAGGCAGTATGACCGGTCATTACCTTGCCCCGAAAGGCACTCATCCCGTTGCCGTTGTCTGTATCGGACCGCACCGGGCTCAGAAGGCGGGGTTCCGTCCGAGACCCGCTCGGGGAAGGTTCGGACTCGCGTCCGCGAATAGTCTAGGAGGATCTTGTGTCCAATCCGAACAGGAAGCTGCATCTCAAGCTGCGTATGCTCAAGCAGGCTACACTTGCGGAGAACGACGCGCGTTCGGTTCGTTCCGCGGCGATGTGCCTGCAGTCTTCGACTGCGCTAGCCGCGACGCTAGAACCGGCGAGAAGCATGACTGCGGCGCGGCAGCCTCGCCGAGAACAGCTCTTCGTGAATGTGTTCGTCCACACGACGAACGGGAAGCCGATTTCCGAAGCCGCGGGAACGGCCGCACAAAACGTCATCCGCCGGGGCCCCCTCAGCACGATGACTGTGCCGCTCGATGACGTCGAGAAGATTGCGTCTGCACGCAACGTCACGCATATCGAACTTGGCGAACCGCTTTACGCACCGCTACCACAGATCGCTGTTGGCCAGGTACCCCCACCCGATTCGGCGATACGAATGTGGGGTGATCCGGAGGCGCACAAGTTTGGCGAGGGAGTGCTGATCGGAATCATCGACGTGGGCGGCTTTGACTTTTCGCATCCTGACTTTCTCGACGCCAAAGGTCAGACGCGGTGGATACGCATCTGGGATCAGGGTGCAAAGAATGGGAAGCCTCCTGGAACCGTGGGCGATGCCGATCTCAATTACGGACATGAGTTTCAGAAGACGGATCTCGACCGCGCCATCACCAAGAGCAAGCTGCTGAAAGTACCCGCGTGGCGGCTCGAGGAGCAAACTCAGACGGAACTCGGCTCGCACGGAACGCATGTTGCCAGCATCGCGGCCGGTAACGCGGGTATATGCCGCAGAGCGAAGATCGCCGGCGTGCTAGTCTCGCTTACGAATGAAGACGTGTCCGATCGTCGGCGCAACTTCTACGACTCAACGCGCATCGCCCACGCGGTGGAGTACCTCGTCGAACTGGCGAAAGCGGAAGGGTTGCGTCTCTCGATCAACATTTCCCTGGGCACGAACGGCCATGCGCACGATGGCAGCAGCGCCATCAACCGGTGGATCGACAACGCGCTGACGACCCCCGGCCGAGCCGTTTCAGTTGCGGCCGGGAACGCGGGGCAGCAAGCGGAGACCGCTCCAGACGATCTTGGCTGGGTTTTTGGCCGCATCCATACGGCCGGACGGGTTCCGTCGGCGGGGCTGAATACCGATATCGAATGGCTCGTCGTCGGCGACGGCATCAGTGATATCTCGGAGAACGAGCTCGAAATCTGGTACTCGCCGCAGGATCGTTTCAGCGTGTCGCTTCGGTCACCCTCGGGGCAGGTGATCGGTCCCGTCGCACCGGGGGAGTTCATTCACGAGAAGAAGGTCGGAATGACTTTCGTCAGCGTCTACAACGAGATTTACCACCCTGCGAACGGCGCGAATTACATCGCCATCTACCTAACTCCCAACAACGCCGCCGGCGTCGTCGAAGGCGTCGACTCCGGCCAGTGGACGGTTCGC
Organism: Thermoanaerobaculia bacterium; assembly: GCA_035576005.1. Classification (GTDB taxonomy): domain Bacteria; phylum Acidobacteriota; class Thermoanaerobaculia; order Gp7-AA8; family Gp7-AA8; genus DATLXH01. The sequence continues at coordinate 28,826 of DATLXH010000058.1, forward strand.
CTCATCGGCAAAGACGTGCGCGACGGCCGCTTCCACGGCTGGATCGAGCGGGATTTCTTCGGCGCGTTCGATCCCGTCACTGGCAAGTTCTACTACCCCTCGTATTTTTCTGAGCGTTCGAACGTCGATGATTCATCCGTCGGGTCATTGGCCTGCGGCTTGCGCGTGCTGGCGGTAGCCAACCTCGATTTCGCGCGCGAGAAGATCAACATCACGAGCAGTCAAGGACCCACGCGCGACGGCCGCTCCAAACCCGATGTCGCGGCACCGGGCACAAGTATTGTCGCCGCGAACGGCTTCGCCGGAGCGAGTGATTTGTGGGTCGGAATGAGCGGAACAAGTATGGCCAGCCCGTTCGTGTGCGGTGTCGCCGGTCTGATGCTCGCCGTACGCGGCGAACTCACCGCCGCGCAGATTGAAGGAATCGTGCAGCGCACATCGACGCCTCTGCCGGGCGCTTCGTACTCCTGGGCCAATGATGCAGGTTTTGGCAAGCTCAATCCGGCCGAGTGCCTGCGCGAAGCGGCTACGATCAATGACCGAAAGGAGCTTCCGTGAAACTCACCGTCTTTCCTTCCGATCACGGCGACTGCCTCTTGCTCGAATCCAACAAGAAGCGGATGCTGATCGACGGCGGCCTCGCTGCGTCGTTCAACGAATCGGTGCTGCCGCGCCTCTCGGGAACGCACCTTGACTGCGTGTACCTGTCGCACATCGACGAAGATCACATCCAAGGCCTGCTGGCCCTCGTGGACGCTACCTTCGAATGGCGCGTCTACGCGTACCGAAAGGAACAGGACCCGGACGCGCAGCCGCCTGAATCGCCAGAGCCGCCGACGATCGCGAAGGTGTGGCACAACTCATTTTCGGATTGGCTGCCGGACAATGCGTCGGAGATCGCGGCGTCGATCGCGCAAACCGCCAGCATCCTGCAGCAGGCAGACGCGAACGACGTGCGCGTCCATCGCGTCGCGGCTTACCACCGTAACCTCGCCGCGAGCGTGCGGCAATCTATCAATCTGCGATTCCGTCTCTCCCCAGACCAGCTCGACATTGCCGTCAACCCGGAACACCAGGGTGATCTCATGTACGTGCGCGAACCAGGCGCGTCGGTGCCGCTCTTCCTGGGCAAGGCCAAGATCACCCTGATCGGTCCATCGCGCGACGATCTCGAAAAGCAGCGCGTCGCTTGGAACGCGTGGCTCAGGAGTAGCAAGGCCACGGTCTCGCGGGTGCGTCGTCAGGCGAAAGAGGATGCCAAGGATGTGGAGAACACCGCTCAGGAAGTGATCGTGCACACGACGCGTGCAGCAAACGATCTCGCCAACCGCATCCTCATTCCGGATCTCGACATTTCAGCACTCGATCCAAAGAAAGCGCGGCGCCTCGGCAACCGCCACGAAGTCACCGTTCCGAATCTCGCATCATTGATGCTGCTAGTCGAGGAAAAAGGCAAATCAGTCCTCCTGACTGGCGACGGCCATGCCGACGACATCCTCCGCGGCCTTGAGACCGCCGGCAAACTCGATGCCGACGGCAATCTCCATGTCAATGTCCTGAAAGTTCAGCATCACGGCTCGGAACACAACATGACCACAGATTTCGCGCGACGCATCACGGCCGATCACTACGTTTTCTGCGGCAATGGCTTCGCGAGCAACCCAGAGACGGTGGTGATCGAGGCGATCGCGCACTCGCGCTTCGGCGCGCCGGAGGAACGCGCGACCAATATGGCTGCCGATGGCGATTTTACCTTCTGGTTCAACAGCACGCCCGATACGTCACACTACAAAAAGCACATGAAAATAGTTGAATCGCTGTTGGCCGACCTCGTCGCCGATAGCAACCGACGGATGTCATACAAGATGGATGGCGAGCACTTCGAAGTACCACTCTGAACGCCTGGGGCCGCGTCGGCCGGATGATCGACTTGGCCCCCTTCGCATTGTCGACAGAACCCTCAGCCGAGGCATCTGGTGGAGGAGATGCACTCGATTCGAAGGGCTACTGTAGGTGGTGCTCCGACAGGGGCGGAGGGGGGTGGGTTCCGTCTTTCCACACAACGGCGCCAGACGGTACGCCCTTCGTCGAGTACGACAAGGCCGACCCCACGGGCCCGGGACGCATAGATCGGGATCTCCTTCCACCCGAGATCACGACGCGCTCTGGGAAGCTATCACGGGTTAGGCGCTCTCGAATGCGCGAAAAAATCAGAGCAGAAACCGCGCAACGTCGTTCAGCCGTCTACTCGATCAGGCGGTATCGTTATACATGCGACGGGCAGGTATTTTTGGATCAATCACTTCCGCTTCTATGTCACTTCGACAGTCGCCGCCGACACCGACAACTAACCATTACGCGGCCTCGGCGTCCTACGACTGTCGCCTCTCGCTCACGGTCTACGCCTCAGCAAGTCCGTCGTAGAGAAGATTGCGGTTAAAAGGTGAATGCCCAAGCGGATGTGGCTCTCAAGAAAATCAGGGTCGGCTAGCTTATTCGCATCCTTCTGCGCATAGTTGCCTGTCGCCGCGTCGAGCGTGTCTCGGCTGGTAAAAAACACGCCAGCCACTTCCTGTCGGTTCGAGGACGCGACGGGTGCCTTCTGCCACGTCGAAAAGTCATCGGTCGCGGACTTTCGGCTCCGCATGAGAACCTCCTGTGCTCCTGTCCACTTCGCGATGCTCACCGGACTATCGAACATTGACGGATCAAACACTCGCTTCTTTACGCCGAGAAGTGTTTTGACTCGAACGACTGGCGCGACGTGCCAGCCCCACATGACGAATGTAGTCTTGCCGTCAACGTGGCCTGGTGTTTGGACACGGAGGCGGTAATCGACAAGAAGTTTCGGCTTGGGCGCTGAATTGTCGTACACATCGGGAGGCGCAAAATGCCACCACTTCGCGCTCCCGATTCCTTGATCCGCCAGCAGGCCGCACATCTGGTGCGCTCGCGTGTGGCAGCAGTCATTCGGATAGTCGAACGGCATGTGTGTGTACCGCGCAAGTTCCTTGAACGCCTTCGAGGCATCAGCTTCCGAAATGGGATCGAAAGCCACGTTCTCGAACGATCGGGCGCGCCGACAAAGTCACGACTCCGCATGGCGATCGGATCATTTGCGGCCAGGTCTTTGTCTAGCAGGCCGACGTCAATGAGTTGCATCGGTCTCCTCCGAGGACGTCCGCGCGGCTGGTCAGCTCCTCAACGCACCGGGTGACCTCGCCGACGATGAGGGGGATGCGTTCATTGCGGCGTGCGAGCAGCTTGCGGCTGACAATGGATACGAGGTTGTCAAGCATGACAATAATTTGCTCGAAGATGACCGTGGCCTAACGATCGTACTCCGCAAAGATGGGCTGTTATTCGATGTCACCCTAACCCTCGCACCAATGAAAAAAGGCGTGGTGGCGGGGAGCTGCATCTCCGCTCTCGTCACCAGGCGGCAAGTGCATCTCCTTCCGAAGGTTGCTCAACTATTCGTCAGCGTCTCCGCGAAGATACCCGTTAGCGCGTTCGAGGATGGACGTTGGCCGAGAGTGACGTTCGATCCAAAAATCCAGCGCGAGATCGATCGGGTGGTCGCCATTTTTGGCTAAGTCTCCACTTCCTAACGATCCGGATTGTCGATGGTGGAACTCCTGCGATTGATGCGCATGAACGAGTGAGCGTTGAAGGGGTAAGTCCCAAACGCTGCGCGAGTTCGGACGCCCGAGCAACACTTCGAGTCGAAAACAATCGCTCAGGTACGCGTTAAAGACGGCGGTTAGTGAAGCGCCGTCCGAAAAGACCGCACGATATTCCATCTACTCGAGGGAGTGACGGAGACGGCCATTTCCCTACCCCTCCCCTCGTACATTTCTCATTCTGCAAGGAATGACACCACTAACATCACCACTGTGTCGATAAGCTGCATGTCATCCCTGTTCCCACTTCTTCACAGCACAAACTCGAAGAGAGTCTGTTGCCTCCACTTTCGCAGATCGGATTTCGGAGGTACGACTCCTGGAAGTCGAGCTACAAGTCAGCAAGAGCGCCATATCAGAGTCGATTAAGGGATTCCCCTGCCGAATCTGAGTCGTCAATGCATCCTTGGGTCACCATCACGTGCACTTTTTGGAGCCGATTCGTCTTACGGGCGGTCAGTACTAATACGGGTACAGCTCAGATCGATAAAGGGAAATATGCTCGAGCGTCCGTCTCACCCGCGGACAGCACTGTCAAAAAGGAGGTCCAATTGCGTCACCTTATTGCCGCCGCAGTCATCCTTGTCGCCTTCCGTTCGAGCCCGCACGCGGCCTATCGTCCGTTCTATGGGCTGCTTCACGGTCACACGAGTTTCTCCGACGGGCGCGGCCACCCCGATGACGCGTTCAAGGCCGCCAGAGCGGCAGGCCTCGACTTCTTCGCTGTCACCGAGCATAACCACAAGGCCGCGGATGGCAAAGGCGACGCCAAAGATCGCCTGGTCCTCACACCTGCACTTTACGAAGAGTTGAAGAAAACAGCAGCGAAGCATACGAAGGATGGGGAGTTCATCGGACTGTATGGTCAGGAGTTCTCTACCATCAGTTCAGGCAACCACGTCAATCTCATCAACGCCGACGAGCAGTGCACGGTTCCAAATGGCAAATTCAAAATCCTGTATGAAAAATGGCTACCGGAACACCCCGAGACTGCATTTATCCAGTTCAACCATCCCGGATTCAACGAGGATCGGAGCCCTAAGACGAAGGCGAGCGAGCGGAACAACGACTACGGATTTGACGACTACGATCAGAACTTTCCCGCCCTCATCGAGGCGAGCGCGCCTTACGTGGCCCTCATTGAGATGATCGTCGGACCGGCATTCAACGAGACGATGGTGAAGCAGCATCACGACGCCAAGCACGAACGCGACTATCGTTCATACCTCAACGAAGGCTTTCGAGTGGGTGTTTCGGTCGGCCAAGATAACCATTTCAAGAACTGGGGTGCTTCGACTGCCGCTCGCGTCGGTGTGTGGGCGAGCACGCTCACGAAGGATGACATTCTCGCAGCACTCAAAGACCGACGGACATTCGCTACCGAAGATGAGAACCTGCGCGTGAACTTCTCGGCTAACGGCGTGCCCCTGGGAGGTACGGCTGCCTCGACAGAAGCTGAAACAATGCCACTCGTCATTGCCATCGAAGATCCGAATGAGCCGAACGCGTCCTACCGTGTGCGACTGTTCTATGACGACGCCGTCGGTGGCGACCTTGCAGAAGTTATCGAGACGATCGACATCGCTGGCGATCAAGAGAATCTCACGATCGACCACGCTCCCTCAGTCGGCGGGTACTATTTCGTACGAGTCACCCAGGATCCGGCTGGCGATAACCCGGATGACGCGTGGACAAGCCCGATCTGGGTGGGTGAGGCATCAGGCTTGGTCGCCCTCGCCTCTGTCAGCGACGCCGCAGGCGACGACATCGACCAGATCCGGATCGATTGGGAAGACGCCTTCGACTATATCGGCACCGAGCGTGAGGTCATCGGTACGATCGCGCGGTCTCATAACACGGGAAACATTCTGTTCCTCAACTTCAGCCACGACCCATATGAAGGAATGAACGTCGTTATATTCAAGAAGGACTTCACGAAATTTGGTGGTGCGATGGCGCTCGCCAAGCGCCTGACGGGGAAGCGCATCGTAGTGAAAGGACCGATCAGCACCTACCACGATCGACCGCAGATCGTGCTGGAGAGACCGGATCAGATCATTTCGGTTGAGGAGTAACGAAACTCTGAATGGCGACATGGTAGGAGCTACCGCTACAGAGCGCTTGGGACAACATCAGAAGGTTTGGCACACGCGCGCGCTAACAATCTTGCACGATCGAAATAGTAATAGCGATGACGGACCCACTACAGCTCAGGTGAGTCCCTGATCGATGGCATCGCGATGAGTAATCGCGTGCTTTGTATTGCGGGACTCGTGTTATGGGTCCGGTACCCGGTAAGAGTAGTCACGTCGAGGAGAGAGGCATGTCATACAGGGACAAGGAATCAGCCGAGACCAATCGTATTCTTGTCAAAATGCGACCCTCTACCGCGTTGCAAGCGGCCGAAGGGTCGCGCGTGGATCTCAGGCCGTTGTACGACACGCGACGAGGGAAGACATTACCGTTCGGGCTCGACGCGACTCCCCAGTGGTTCGTTGCTGACCTGCAAGAGGGTGCGTCGTCGCCGTGGGATCTCGCGCACGGCCGTGTCGCCGCCCAACTCGGGGTGGCGCCGTCGGACGTCGTGTTTGCCGAACCCGACATCGTCCATGATGTCTATCACGACACGTCCGAAGAGGAGCAAGACGTCGAGGGCTTCGGGGCGACGGAGATCGTATGTACGGAGAATCCGCAGGACACCACACGCGGCAAGGCTGGCGGTTCAGACACCTTCGCCTGGCACCTCGGCGATGAGTACACCCAACTCGCCAGTGCGCGGGCCGCAATAGCGTTTACGGATCCTCTCACACGGATCGCCCACATCGACACTGGTTACTACGACGCACACGTCACGAAGCCAGGGAAACTCCGTGAGGATCTTGCTCGCAACTTCGCGGAAATCGGAGATCCGCATAGCGCAGAAGATCCGAACGTCGAGCGGCGTTTTCTCGATAACTCCGGACACGGAACCGGGACGCTGAGCATCCTCGCTGGTGGCGCCGTGCCCGCGTTCGGAGACGCCGTCATGGGCGGCGCGCCAGGAGCAGAGATCGTTCCAATTCGGGTCGCCGATAGCGTCGTCCTGCTCCGCACGAGCGCTCTAGCCAGAGCGCTTTCGTACGTAGTCGAGAAAGACTGTGACGTCATCACGATGAGCATGGGCGGGCTGCCATCACAGGCTTGGGCCGAAGCGGTGGACAAACTCTACGAGGCCGGCATCGCCTTTTGCGCCGCGGGTGGGAATCGCACCCGTCCGCTGCCCCCTAAGGTACTGGTCTACCCGGCACGGTACGCGCGTGTGATCGCCGTGACAGGCGTGATGGCGAACCACAGTCCTTACACCGGCTTGGATGGGGCCTTGGAAGGAAGCTTCGGTCCTGACGCGGTCATGAAGAAAACGCTCGCCGCCTACACGCCGAACATCCCCTGGGCGCGCTACCGCTGCGAAAATATCGTTCGCCTGAACGGCGAGGGTACATCTTCTGCGACGCCGCAAGTCGCCGCCGCAGTCGCGCTTTGGTTTGAGAAGTACAAGAAGGTTCTCCCGCGCAACTACCAACGCGTCGAAGCTGTCCGTCACGCGCTGTACAGTACCGCCAAGCTGAAGGACAAAAAAGGGTATTTCGGCAACGGGGTGATCCAAGCCCGTGCGGCGCTCGACGTGGCGCCACGGCTTAACATGCCGAAGAGCGAGAAATCGAGGAACTCCTTTGCTTTCCTCCGCCTCCTCACCGGTCTCGGCATCACAGAGCCTACCCCACGTGAGCTGATGTTCAACCTTGAGCTCGCCCAGCGCTGGATGATGAACGAGAATCTCCAGGAACTGGTTCCAGACCCCGACGACACAACCGAGATCGCCACAGACACGCAGCGCAAATTCATGGAGGCGATCATCGAGGACAGTCGGGCGTCTCAGGCGTTACGCAAGCACGTCGAATCGCGGTATCCCGTTGTCGCAGGCGGTCCTGCTCCGCGAAGCCAAGAGGTTCCGGTCCGCGTAGTACAACCTGAGGTTTCCGAACCAGCCTTCAGGCGGTTGCGCGTGTACGCGGTCGACCCGAGTCTCTCAACGCGCCTGTCGACCGCTGAGATGAACGAGGTGACGCTGAACGTCCGCTGGGAAGAGAACGCTAACGAGTATCTCGCGATCGAGGACCACGATGCGTCGGGCGAGCTTCATCCGCCGATCAACCTTAACGATCCGGGGCTTCTCGCACAGGATGGCTGGGCTCCCTCCGAGGGCAATCCCCAGTTTCACCAGCAGATGGTCTACGCCGTGGCGATGAAAACGATCTCGCACTTCGAGAAGGCACTTGGGCGGCCGGTGCTCTGGCGTCCGAGAAAAAAATCGGAGGATGAATTTGACGATAGTTCGTACGTCGCGCAGCTCGCCGTTCACCCGCATGCGCTCCGGCAGGCGAACGCCTACTACAGTCCGCAGTTGATTGCATTGATGTTTGGTTACTTCGAAGCGTCCGCAGACACTCCCGGTGAGCATATGCCGGGAAGTCGGGTGTACACGTGCCTCTCACATGACATCATCGCTCACGAGACAACGCACGCCATCCTCGACGGCATGTACCGACGATTCAACGAACCGACGAACTTCGATGTCCTAGCCTTTCATGAAGCCTTCGCAGATATTGTGGCACTCCTTCAACACTTCACGATCCCGGAACTCTTGGAGAATGAGATCGCAAGGACCCGCGGCGACATTGAAGCGGAATCCATCCTGGGCAGCTTGGCGGTGCAGTTCGGACGTGCGATGGGAGGACGCGGAGCGCTCCGCGACGCCATCGGGAGGATGGAGGACGGTGTCTGGAAGCGTTTTGCACCCGATCCAGCCGACCTAACGAAGCGGCTCACTCCGCACACACGCGGGGCTGTGCTCGTCGCGGCGGTCTTCGACGCGTTCGCGGCCATCTATAAGTCTCGGATCGCCGATCTGCTCCGTATCTACACCGGCGGCACGGGTGTGCTGCCCCTCGGGGCGATCCACCCCGACCTGGTGAAGCGGCTCGCAAGCGAGGCGGCGAAGTCAGCCGATCACGTTCTCACGATGTGCATACGGGCGTTAGATTACCTCCCCCCGGTCGATGTGACATTCTTCGAGTATCTGCGAGCCCTCATCACAGCCGATTTCGACATCACCCGAGACGATCGCCACAACTATCGAGTGGCCTTCGTGGAGGCTTTCCGGCGACGAGCGATTTATCCCCAAAACCTCCATACACCCACCCCTGACACACCGCGTACGCTTTCCGTGGATACGTTGCGCTGGCAAGGACGAGTCAATCTTGCGAAGTTCAGCGAGCAATACAAGTCGATCATCAAGGGGCTGCAAAAGTATGCGGACGATACGATTTACCTCAACGACCGAGAGAATCTATTTCGTAAGACACGAGACCAGCGGCAGACGCTCCATAGGCAGCTGAAAGACGTCTTTCAATCGTCGCCTGACTTTGCAGATGAGCTCGGTCTGGACCTCCGCACGCCCGAAGACTCGTTCGAGGTACACGAGCTGCGTCACGCTATGCGTTTCACGGCGGACGGAAGGTACATCCCGCAGGTGATCGTGATGCTGACTCAATCGAAATGGGTCGAAGCGGCTGGTGCAAGTGGATACTTCCGCGGAGGCTCGACACTCATTGTCGATTTGTCTGTTCCCGAGGTGCGGTATCGAGTTGTCAAAGATATTAAGAGCACCAGCCGGCAAACGCGGACGACTGCGTTCGTTCAGAACGCCACTGCGGATCCGTTGCGTGCGATCGTCTTTGGAGCTGATGGGAAGGAACCGTTCGCCGTGCTCCATGCGTTAGCGGAGGAAGGGTTGTAACGGAGTTTTGAGACCGCTAACAAACACTCAGAGGTGTGACCAACAGGGGGCACTCTATCAACGTAAGACGTGAGACCCTCCGGTAGTGCCCTCGGAATCAACAGATCGTAAGCAGAGAAGTTCGGAACCAACAAAATTCTGTGGCTAGTAGGCGACCTGATCCTAATTGGTCGGAAATTCGGAGTCGGTACCAAGGACGGAGGAAATATGACGAACGTACAGAAATTGACAATGCGTCCTCACTCAATGGATTCACTCTGCCGAGTGGCACCCCACCCAGAAGTTGCCGCCATGCTTCGCGCAGAGCTGAACACACTGCGGGCCAGCGCGGGCGAGTCCACTGCCGCCGCATCACTATCGCTGCACAAGCCGAAGATATTGGGTTTCGACGACGGCACCATCCTACCCCCTGAGGATTTCGAGCTCGGCACCTCATCGGCAATCATGGGGGCAGCCGCCGCAAGTCGCGCACCACTTCGAGGCGACCTCCGGGTGATCGTCGTGCTCGTGCAGTTTCCAGATGCTCAGATCACCCGTTCCAAATCGGAATTTGAGACGCTCTTCTTCACCGCCGGCACGAACAGCGTCGCTGACTTCTTCTCCGAAGCTTCCGGCGGATTAGTCAGCATCAAAGGGGAAATCGTAGGTCCGTACACCCTTCCCCGAAACCTGTCGGAATACGCCAACAACAGCTCCGGCACCGGACGCATCGCTCCCAATGCACAAACAATGGCTTTCGACGCGGCGACCGCAGCGATGGCGGAAGTTGATCAATCCCTCGACAATGACGGCAATGGATTGGTCGATGCGTTCATCGTCGTCCACGCTGGTCGAGCTGCAGAGGAAACGAACAACAAGAGCGACATCTGGTCCCATAAGTGGGTTCTACCGACTGGTGCGATTTCCGCCCCCGACGGCACCAGGATCTATGCCTACCTGACGGTGCCGGAGGACGCACGCGTTGGTGTATGCGCGCACGAGCTCGGTCATCTAGTTTTCGGCTGGCCTGACCTCTATGACACCGACGGCTCCTCCGAAGGAGTCGGGAATTGGTGCCTCATGGGCGGGGGAAGCTGGAACGGAGCGGGTGTAGAAGCCTTTCGCCCCGGTGACGTACCCTCTCAACCGTCCGCCTGGTGCAAGGCAACACAGGGGTGGGTTGACGTCGTGGTTCAGAAACGCAATGCACAGGTTACGATTTCTGACGTCGGCAAGAGCCGTACGATTTACCGGATGTGGAAGGACGGAACCATGGCGTCCGAGTACTTCCTCGTGGAGAATCGTCAGAGAGAGGGCTTTGACCGAGGCCTGCCGAGCTCCGGCCTGCTGATATGGCACATCGATGACTCCATCACGTCCAATACCAACGACAGCCATTACAAGGTTGCGTTGCTGCAGGCCGACGGACGACGGGATCTCGAACGCGCGGCCAACCGTGGCGACGCCGGAGATCCTTATCCCGATAACTCTCGAAACAGTAACTTCGACGCAGAGTCCAACCCATCTTCGAGGTCATATTCTGGGATGGCAACGTCAGTGGCAGTGACCGCCATCCCCGCTTCCTCTCGAGACATGTCAGTAAGGCTCTCTGTCACACCTGACTCAACAGCGCGGCGGCGGACGGTTACTCGCAAAGATAAGCCAACCAGGGAGGGCTCGCTAACATAGTGCCCTCTCACCGCATCAGCAGCCCTGGTACTTAAATTTTCCGAGATCATTCCGCGGCGACTACCGAGATATGGTGCAAAGCATCGAAAACTGGTCTGAACTGTGTGGAAAAGTGCGGAAAATTACCGTCGATCCGCACAGGGTTGGTTTCCGGCGCATCTGGCTCGACGTAGAAAGAGTAAAGCCGGTCGAGAGCTTTCCGCCGGCTGTGGCTTTTTCATTAGGAAGCGTTGTCGACATCTCCGTCGCTGTCGATACGGTCAATGTGATAGGCCTTGAAGCTGGGAATGACGTCGAGCTACAGGTTCGATCCACGTCTACCGGATTGTTCGCTCACCCTGACCATGTACGTGTGACCGGACACCCCAAGTAACCGTTGATCTCAAAAGGCAAAAAGATTGTGTCCGCTCTGGCGACGCGTTCAGCCGCTTTGGGCATCGACCCGTCGACTCTCAGGCGGACGAAGTCCGATCGGACAGGAAATCGTTCAGTAAGGACAATTGATCGGCAGTCTAAAACCAGGAACATCGCGTAGACTTTATGATTCATTTCGCAATCAGCCACCGAGTCGAGAACAGCAGCCATGACGGATCGGGCGATGATGGTCGGATTCTCGGAGTTTACATGACGTCAAAGCTGGTGCTCCTCGCTGCGATGCTGTCGGTGTCTTTGCACAGGGAGGTACGGATACCCGTGCCATTCAGGGGTGTCTTCTCCCTTCCCGAACTGTCGCCTCCCGCCTCGCCATAACCATCGCGATCCACCGCCGACGTGCACACGACCGTAGCGCAGAAGAGCGGGAGGTGCGCCTATCCGCCACCGAAGCCGTGCGTACCCGGCGTCTCGATTTGTATTTTGCTCAAAACGCGGTGGCCCTCTCTCGGCTCGATCCGTCCATCACATAGTTGCTAAGGCCGGCGAGCCAAGGTGCTCGTCACGCCCATCCTTGGTTAAATCAGGTTGTCCCCGAAGGTAGCATCACCTTCACACGAAGAAAGCAGAGCTCGTCAGCGCGCGCATGTCACGGGCCGAGAAGGTTGATCTCCTTAGCCGGCCTTATCACCAGCGCTTTGGGGAGTAGGCCGCTCAGCGGGATGAGCTCCCAGCTCGCGATGGGGCGGTTGGTTGCGGGTCTGGGCGACGGGCTACCTGTCAAACTCGTCCTCGAGCAACTTCGATAGCGAGTCTACCTCGCAGTCGTACTCGATGTGTGGAGTCGCAAGATCGTTGGATGGGCGATCTCTTCCGAGCTGCGTTCCCGTCTAGGCCCGATGACGGGACTTTTACCCCGGCGTTAGCACTCGTGTCTCGAGTGTGCCAAGGTTTTCGGCGCGCAAGGGGGTACACTCTCGACGCCGAGCATGGCCCTCGACTACCTTTCCAGATCATTTTACTCGCTGCAGTTGTCGCGCGTGTACCAGGAGCGGCGGGCTACGGAGTTCCAGTCGTTCTTCGAGAGGGTCATGTCTTTGCGCTACGCTTCTGATTTTGTTCCTGTCGCTCCGTGGGGCGCCAAGGGCGACATGAAGAACGACGGCTATCTCAAGACGGAACGGAAGCTGTTCGCGGTTTACGCGCCCCGTGAGTTGAAGCTCAGCCCAACAAAGGCCAAGGTCACTAAGGATGACGATGTCCCGACTGTAGTTGAAATTTGAAGTGGCGGTTCCCTCGACCGGATTTAGGATCCGGGTGGGAACAAAAAGGAGAACCGCCATGAAGAAAGCGTATCAGAAGCAGCGGCAGCAACGGACAAAGAGAACGAAG
>DATLXH010000059.1:0-2025 GCA_035576005.1 Thermoanaerobaculia bacterium
ACGACGCAGTTACGGTCAGCTTCAGTCAATGAACGTTTGACCAGAAAGGACTTTCACCCTTCTGCTCGCGTGCGCTTTCGGGCGCACCTCCCGGTCGCTTACGCGACCACCCTCTCCCAGCCGGGGAGAGGGATTCGCCCCTCCCGGGGCGCGAGTCCACGCCGGGTGTCCTCACCTCTTCATCAGCGTTCGGCGCTGTTCTCTGGCTCGGGATAACGTCGGGAGCGCTGAGCTCAGCTCAGCGCTTCGGTATGGACGCCTTCGGCTATCGGCTCTCCCCCATCGACGCGCTGGGGCCAGCCGCGCTTTGCGATTTCCTCGAACGAGCGCGTCGAGTTCGCATAGTAGTCGCGGAGCAGAATTTGATTCGGCGCCCACTGCCACCCACCCTCCACCCGCTGCACCAGATGGCGAAGGAGTAGAAGTTCTCTGGCAGCAGCCCACAATCCTTCGCCATCCGTTTCCCGAAGGAGCCAGACTCTTCCAGCCCACTCGTCCCTCAAACTTCCCATTCCCGCGCTCAGGGTCGCGTCGGAGACAGCCTCCGTCGCAGCATGACGGGAGAAAATGGTCGCGGCCATGGAGACCGGTGTCGGTGGAAGGACATTCGAGATCGAGGTCATGACTGCGGCGGCCAGTAGATGCAGCGCGGGCTTGCGCTCTTCGAAGCCGGCCGAGAGCAGGGTCGGGTGATCGCGGATGACATCATCGACGAGGATCGGCTCGCCGAACGAAACGATCGCGTAGCCATATCGCTTGAAGCGTCGCATCATGCTTCGGAGGGAGTTCTTGAATAAGAATTCGAAGGTGGTCTGTAACTTCTCTCCGCGCGTCGAGCGGTCCTCCATTCCGAGCAGTTCTTCGGTCAGGTTCCGGTCCTCCAATGTACGGTCGTAGTTCACGGCCGTCGGGACCAGGAAAAGCGGAGCCTTGAACGCCGGGTCCCGCTTTGCTGTGACCAGGTAGTCGAGCATGCCGAGCTTCGGCTTGAGAAATGCGCCGTCTCTGCTGAGTCCCCCCTCGATGAAGATTCCCTGCGTGACGCCGTGCCGGGTGATCGTCTGGACGAACGTGCTGAGCACGGCGTGGTAGAGCGGCTCGCGATAACGGCGGCGGACGAAATATCCACCGAACCACTTGAAGAGATGATTGAGCGGCCAGACTCTGGCCCACTCCCCCACAGCATAGGAGAGTGAGATGAATTTGAAGAGCATGTGCGCGACCAGAAGGTAGTCGACATTCGAGCGGTGATTGATTACGTAGACGACCACCGCGTCTTTAGGAGCACTTCGATTGAAGTCCTCAATCGGCCCTCGCTCCACGACCACCCGGTAGAGAAAATTGAGCAGCGTGCGTGCGATCGGTGCGCCGAAGCGGTAGTAAGCAAGCAGATTGAACTTCGGTACGATCTCGGATAAATACATTCCCGCGCGGCGGCGCGCAACGTCGACCGATACACGGTGCTCCGTCGCGTAATTCTTTACGGCTGATACGACAGCCTCGCTTCCAAACACCTCGCGCTCGATGTCAGCGTGCCGGCTCTTGAGCTTGAATTTATCGACCCGAATGCCATCCCGTTTGATGAGTCTTCGCGCGTAGCCGCGACCCAGCCAGGCCGCGAGCAGGGACAGAACGACGATGACTGCGGCGAGCTCAATGTAGAACTTCATTTCCAAACTGCCATCTGGTGGAGTGAACTCGATGAATTGGTACCACCTGGCTTCGTCTCGCCTTCGTGAGCTTCGTTGCGACTCCTCAGCATAGTCACCACGATTCCTGCGTCGCCGCGCCTCGCCCACGTCACCGATCCCGTCGCCATCTGGTACCAATTCATCAAATACACTCCACTAGCTCCCCTTCTTCATACCATTCTGCGCTGTCCGCCTAGCCCGCATTTCTCACAGACCTTCGCCGTGAGACGACGGATAGCGGCCTGTCTCGTTCGTTGCACGGCAATTTCGCTCCTTGACATAGTGTCGACTATGCCTTCGTCGCAAAATCGCCGTGCGCCTCGCATCCAAGCCA
>DATLXH010000060.1:0-17846 GCA_035576005.1 Thermoanaerobaculia bacterium
TTTCTCACAGACCTTCGCCGTGAGACGACGGATAGCGGCCTGTCTCGTTCGTTGCACGGCAATTTCGCTCCTTGACATAGTGTCGACTATGCCTTCGTCGCAAAATCGCCGTGCGCCTCGCATCCAAGCCACTCTCCGCCGTCTCACGACAAAGGTCTGTGAGAAATGCGGGCTTGTGGCCTGACATTCCAATGTCAGGCGGGGTGATGTTTGACAGGATCGCTCGTGCCTTGCCGGGCGGAGAGAATCGGACGCGTGAATCCACTGCGGCCCAATGCGGAATCGACCCCTGGGTCTTCTCGTTACGGTCGGAGGTGAAAAACTTATTTATATCGATAGGAATGCTCCTGCTCGCGACGCCGATGAGCGGTGATGCGCTCTCGATATTCACCCTGCAGTCGGGATCACCGACGGGTTCTCTCAGCATTCACGCCCGCGGTCTCTACGGCCAGAACCAGCTGATCGCGGTCCTCGACAGCGGACTCGACTACGACAATTGCGCGTTCGCCGAAGCCGACAACTCCCCACCTCCGATCAACACAGGAACTCCGGCGGGAGGGTTCGCGCGCGGCAACATCGATCTTTCTCGCAGGAAGGTCGTCGCCTACAACTTCCTTTTCTCGTGCGACCAATACCCGGGCGTGCCGGGCTGCGATGATCCTGCGGATCCGCTCGACTACGACAACGTGAATCACGGAACGCGCACGGCAGGTGCAGCCGCGGGCGATCGCTTCACTCCACTCGTTCACGATGCCGGCGACGGCGTGGCTCCAGCGGCGAAACTGATCATTCAGGATGCCGGTTACGTAAATGGCGACTCCTGCTCGCAGTTTCCATCCCTTGGATGTCCGATCACGAAATTGTCTGCCGCGTTCGAGCAGGCCTATCAGCAGGGCGCACGCATTCATTCGAACTCATGGGGCGATCGGCAGGGTGTGAATCGCTTCTCGGTTCCGCCGACGGCAAACTATTCAGCGACGGCACGCGATGTTGATCTGTTCGCCGCAGCGCATCCTGAGATGCTCATCGTCTTCAATGCTGGAAATGCGGGAGACTCTGCTTCCACAGTCTCGAGCCCGGGAACCGCGAAGAATGTGCTGCAGGTGGGAGGGACCGGCGACTCTCAGGCAAGCGGCGATGAAACGCTCTTTCGTTTCAGCGGCGCAGGGCCGACGCGTGACGGGAGAATCAAGCCGGACCTCGTCGGCCCGGCGATGGTGGAAGCCCCTGATGCATACAGCGTCTACGTTCCGTCGCCGTCGGCGCCAAGCGTTACAGATCGAAATTGCGACGCGTCCATACAGGGCGGTACGTCGTACGCGTCGCCCTTCATTGCCGGCGCAGCCGCGCTCGTCCGGCAGTACTTCACTGAAGGCTTTTACCCGAGCGGTGCGAGGAGCGCGTCCGACCGGCTCACGCCAACCTCAGCGCTGTTGAAGGCAACCTTAATCGCCGGGACTCGATCCGTTCTATATAAGGTATCCGCAGGGGGGCAGGTAACAATCGCACCTGCGCCATCTGGCGCGCAGGGCTTCGGCTTCCCCGTGCTCGATGATGTCCTGTACTTCGCCGGGGAGCGCTCGAAACTGCACGTCGTTGATCGACGCAGCGAGAACGGGTTAGCATCGGCAGAATCGTTCTCGATTACGTTGAACGTTCGGGCGGGAACACGTTTGAAAGCTGCGCTCGTCTGGATCGATCCTGCCGGCACCGCTCGAGGAGCGACCGACCCGACTCCCGTTCTCGTCAATGATCTCGATCTGATTGTGACGATGCCCGACGGTACGATCCGGCGCGGGAACGAGACGTTGCATCCGGGTCAGCCGGACCGGTTGAACAACGTGGAAGTCGTGGGACTCGACACCGCTGCTGCCGGAGCGTACAGAGTCACCGTCACCGCCCGCACGCTCGGCCAGGGAGCCCGTCAGGGATTTGCACTCGTGGTGAGCGGCGACCTCACGGTCGCGAAGTCTCGACGCCGCGCCGCGCGATAGCCCGCATTTCTCACAGACCTTTGTCGTGAGACGGCGGAGAGTGGCTTGGATGCGAGGCGCACGGCGATTTTGCGACGAAGGCATAGTCGACACTATGTCAAGGAGCGAAATCGCCGTGCAACGAAGCAGACAGGCCGCTATCCGTCGTCTCACGATAAAGGTCTGTGAGAAATGCGGGCTAGGTACGGCTCCCTGGAACAGGTCCGCTTCTGTATCATGCCGGGCCATGTTGTCCAGAGAGTATCTTCGCGAATCTTCTGACGCTTATCGCCGGGCCCTCGAGAGTCGAGGAGCGCAGATCGACCTCGATGCGTATCTCGAGCTCGAGATGGAGCGTCGAAAACTTCTCGTAGCGGTTGAAGGATTGAAGAACCAACGCAATCTGGCGTCGCAGGAAATCGCAAAGCTCAAGAAGAGCGGCGGTGACGCTGCGACGCGGATCGATGAGATGAAGCAGGTCGGTGACGAGATCAGACGTCTCGACGCGCGACTGCTCGAAGTTGACGCGTCGCTCGAGAGTGCTGAGCTCCAGTTTCCGAATGTCCCCCACGAATCTGTTCCCGTTGGCAGGGATGAAACTTCCAATCGCATCGAACGGAGCTGGGGCGAACCGCCGGTGTTCTCTTTCGCGCCCCAGGCGCACTGGGACATCGGAGAGCGACTCGGGATTCTCGACTTCGAGCGTGCGGGAAAGATCACGGGCGCGAGGTTCTCCGTGCTCATGGGCATGGGAGCGAAGCTGAATCGCGCGCTCATCTCGTTCATGCTCGATCGTCACGCTGATCATGGCTATACCGAGATTCTGCCGCCCTTCATCGTCAACTCCGACTCTCTCCGTGGCACGGGGCAGCTCCCGAAGTTCGAGGAAGATCTGTTCAAGCTGGAAGGCGATCGGGAGTTCTATCTCGCGCCGACAGCAGAAGTTCCTGTGACGAATCTTCATCGCGACGAAGTTCTCGAAGCGTTAGAGCTCACGCGCTCTTACTGTGCGTATACGCCATGCTTCCGGAGTGAAGCGGGATCGTACGGAAAGGACACGCGAGGTCTCATCCGCCAGCATCAGTTCGAAAAGGTCGAGCTCGTCAAGTTCTCACTGCCCGAGAGCTCGTGGGAGGAGCTCGAGCGTCTCACGCGGGACGCGGAAGCAATCCTGCAGGCTCTGGGGCTGCACTACCGCGTCATGACACTCTCGACGGGAGACATGGGATTCGGTTCGGCCAAGACCTATGACATCGAGGTCTGGCTGCCGGGTCAGCAGACGTTTCGGGAGATCTCCTCATGCACCAACTTTCTCGACTTTCAGGCGAGGCGGGCCAACATTCGCTTCCGCGGAGAGGGGCGAAGGAATGGATACGTGCATACGCTCAACGGGTCGGGGCTTCCGATCGGCAGGACTCTCGTGGCGGTGCTGGAGAACTATCAGCAGGAGGACGGTTCAGTGCTCGTGCCTGAGGTGCTCCGCCCTTACATGCGCGGCGCCGAGCGAATTCGCGGAGTCACAGGTTGAGCCCGTTGATAGCCGGAGTCGCGCAGGCAACGGTAGGCTGCCGACTCTAGTTTCTAAGGTTTAGCACGCGACACTCTCCGCCGCCTTACGGCGAAGGTCTGCGAGAAATGCGGGCCCAGGAATGACCGACGAGTTGCTGTGATTGAATACCGGCATGACGAATGCCCGCTATTTCAAACATGTCCTGCCCATCGCATTTTCCCTTCTGGTTCTCTCAGCCGGCACTGGGTGCCAGCACAGCGTCATGACAGCCCCGACGACAAAGTCCTCGAGCCTCGACGATGTAGCGCGGTCTTACGTTCGACTGGTCCTGGCTCTCGGCGAGCACGATGCGAGCTACGTCGACGCTTACTACGGTCCTCCCGAGTGGCGGGAGCAAGTCAAAGCTGAAAAAAAGCCGCTTGCGACGATCCGGCAGGACGCCGAGCTTCTGGTGTCCGACATCGACCACACCAGCGTGAAGGGAACCGAGCAGCTGGTCAACCTTCGGCGCGTGTATCTGCGCACCCAGCTCCGGGCGCTCATTGCTCGAACGGAGATGTTGGGCGGAAAGAAATTCACATTCGAGGAGGAAGCGCAGGCTCTCTACGACGCCCAGCCGCCTCGGGTGCCGACCTCTAAATTCGATGCCGTGCTGGCGAGGCTCGCGGTGCTCCTCCCTGGCGAGGGCCCGCTCGCGGCGCGATATGAAGCGTTCCGCAAAGACTTCACGATACCGAAGGAAAAGGTCGACACGGTTTTCACCGCCGCAATCGCGGAGGCGCGGCGGCGTACGCTCCGGCACATCGACCTTCCTGCGCGTGAGACGTTCGCCGTGGAGTACGTGACAGGGAAATCGTGGAGCGCGTACAACTGGTACAAGGGCAACAGCTACTCCGTGATTCAGGTCAATACCGACCTCCCGATCTCAATCGACAAGATCATTCACCTGGCCGTTCACGAGGGGTATCCGGGACATCACGTCTATAACGCTCTGCTGGAGCAGCGGCTGGTGCGTGATCGAGGCTGGGTCGAGTTCACGGTCTATCCACTGTTCACTCCTCAGTCGCTGATTGCCGAGGGAAGCGCAAATTATGGAGTCGAGCTGGCGTTTCCTGCAGATGATCGGTTGAAGTTCGCGAGGGATGTGCTTTTCCCACTCGCTGGTCTCGATCCTTCGCGTGCCGAGAGTTTCTTTGTGGTTCAGAATCTTCTGACCGAGCTCAAGTACGCCCGTAACGAGGCTGCACGTCAGTATCTCAACGGGACGATTGACGCTGAAGCTGCGACAGAGTTCCAGACAAAGTATTCGATGATGACGCGTGGCGACGCAGCGCGAAGCACCAGATTTTTCGATGACTATCGCAGCTACGTCATCAACTACAACCTCGGCGAGGATCTGATCCGCCGGTACATGGAATCGAAAGCCGGGTCCGGGGGCGAGGAAAGGAAATGGAAAGAGTTCGAGGCGTTGCTCTCGTCCCCGAGACTCCCCTCAACACTTCGGTAGGTTGATGATCTGCGAAGAATGAAAACGGGAGAGCTCTAACTTCAATGACCAAGCCCTTGATTGGAATCGGAGCGGATGTGACCAGCGGACTCAACACTGCGGATCGCGAGCGAGCATTCTCGTACCTGACGTACGCGAACGCGGTCCGTCAGGCAGGCGCTATCCCGCTGTTGATTCCTCCGCAACCTGAGAACATTGATGAGCTGATCGGAGTACTCGACGGAGTTCTGCTCGCGGGAGGCGCGGACTGTGATCCGTCGGTCTACGGAGAGGAGGCGCATCCGACAATATCGGTGATGGACAGACGCCGACAGAGCAACGAGCTTGCGCTCGCGAAGGCAACGCGTCTCGGAGGTGTACCGACGCTCGGAATCTGTCTCGGTCTGCAGATGATGACTGTCGCTGCAGGTGGGACGCTCGTCCAGGACATTGAGTCCGAGATCAAAACCGACATCCAGCACGCGAGCGCTCCGACGGACCGGGTCCGGCACGACATCGCGATCACATCGGGATCGCGGCTCGCTTCCATCATTTCCGATGCTTCACTGAGCGTGAACTCCTCGCATCACCAGTCGGTTCGAACTGCGGGGAGTGGCCTGACAGTTTCGGCCGTCGCGCCCGATGGTGTGGTCGAGGCGGTGGAAGACCCTGACCATCCGTTTTACGTTGGCGTTCAATGGCACCCCGAGGACATGCAGGAGGAAGGCTCGGCGCTGTCGCTTTTCACGGCCTTTATCAAAGCGGCGTCAACCCGCGCGCAATCACGTTGACGTGACGAAACGGATACTTCGGAATAGGGGTCGGAAAGGGTTCGTTTGAGGCGGCACGGAGGTCGTGTGAAGCGTATTGCACTGGCAATCATTGCCCTGTTGTCACTCACTGAGCCTCTACTCGCGCGGCCCTGGCTGAAGAACGTAGCCGCCGCCCAGAAAGAAGCGAAGCAGAAGAATCAGCTCATTTTCGTCGACCTGTTCGCCGAGTGGTGCGGCTGGTGCCACAAAATGGAGCAGGAGGTATTCCCCTCTGAGAAGTTTCAACTCGCCACGAAGGATATGGTTCTGCTTCGCGTGGACACCGAGGACCGGGGAGAGGGGAGTCGGCTCGGGAGTGATTTCAACATCACGTCTCTTCCGACGTTTCTAGTCCTGACCCCCGACATGCTGGTAGCCGGGGTCCTGATGGGTTACGCCCCCGCCGCGCAGTTCGCCGAGCGGCTCGCCGCGGTACGACAACAGTATTCGGTGTTCGAGAAGAAGATGAACAAGGCGACTGACTTTCAGGCACGCGTCGATGTGGCTACCGAGCTCATTGTTCGTCGCGGCTTTGCGCGAGCCGAAGGACGGCTGGTGAAGCTGTTGTCCGAGAAAGGCGTCCCGGCCGCGGTGCGCGATGAGGCTTACTACCAGCTGGCCGTCAGCCAATTGAGTCAGGACAAGTACGACGCAACATTGAAGACGCTCAAGAATTTTTCGGCCGTTCAAACGAAAGGCGAGATGTTCGTGAGAAGTCGATTTCTTCTCGGGCAACTGTATCTCGACCAGGGCAAGTACAAGACCGCGCTTGCCGAGTTCCGAAACTTCAGAAGAAATTACCCGACCTCACCTCTGGTCCGGGATGTTGAATCGTATGTCTCTCAACTTGAAAAGTTGAGTGCCGCAGGGAACTGACTCTGAAGCAGAAGCCGAACGTAGAACCTGAAACGGAGAGAGCAGAACGGAGAAAGAGCTCAGCTCTTCGTTCTTTGTCCTTCGGGCAACGTCTCTCCCTCTGCGTTCGCTCCCTCATCCTTCCGGTAACCCTGCTGCTCCCAACGTTCTCCGTTCCGGGTCAGGGTATCGAGCTTCCCTCTCCGATCACGGGACTGCGAACCGAGGAGTCGCTCGTGACTCTCGAGCTCTCGTTCGAGCAGCCATCGGCCGACAGGGTAGCAGGACGGGTCGATGCCACCATCAAAGAAGGGTGGCACATCAATTCCTCGACTCCACTGGATTCCTATGCCATTCCGACTGTACTGAAGATTGACTCGACGGCGTTGAAAGTCGGGGAGATCCGATACCCCGCTCACAAGCTTCAGTCCTTCGGATTCAGTGATGGAAAGGAGCTGGCGGTCTACGAAGGGAAACTCACGATTCCCTTCGCCGCAACGATCCTGTCCGCGGTCGGAACGGTCAAGGCTACGTTGTCGTACCAGGCCTGCAACGACCGGATCTGCCTCCCTCCGAAACAGGTCGTGATCGACTCTCCCTTTCCCGGGACCGTCATCGCCGCCCCCGCAACGCAGTCGACTGTTCCCGCCGCGGCTGACGGTTCTTTCGTTCCGCTCGATCAGGCCGGCCGGTCTCGCGGGGTGTTCAGCTCCGACATTCAGGGGACGTTCGCTTCGCGGGGATTGCCGCTGACCCTTCTCGCCGTCTTCGTTCTCGGCCTGGCGTTGAATCTAACGCCTTGTGTCTATCCGCTGATCCCGATCACGATCGCCTTTTTCAGCTCGCAAAGCGAAGGGCGCCGCCGACAGCGAATCCTTCTTTCTTCGTGTTACGTGCTCGGGATTGCGCTTACATACTCGGCACTCGGCGTGTTCTCGGCCTTCTCGGGCCGTCTTTTCGGATCATGGCTACAGCAACCTGCTGTGCTCGTGTTTTTCGCGTTGCTCATGCTGACGATGGCGGCCTCGATGTTCGGCCTCTTCGAGATCCGAGTCCCGCACTTCATCAGTGATCGAGCGGGGGCCAGAGGTGGTTACGCGGGCTCGTTGACGATGGGCCTGCTGATCGGCATCGTCGCCGCCCCGTGCGTTGGACCATTCGTCATCTCCCTGATCGCGCTGATCAGCCAGACCGGAAATCCCTACCTCGGGTTTCTACTCTTCTTCGTGCTGGCTCTCGGTCTGGGGGTTCCCTATCTTCTGCTCGGTATTTTCTCGTCCGGCGCGGCGACGATCCC
Organism: Thermoanaerobaculia bacterium; assembly: GCA_035576005.1. Taxonomy (GTDB): domain Bacteria; phylum Acidobacteriota; class Thermoanaerobaculia; order Gp7-AA8; family Gp7-AA8; genus DATLXH01. The sequence continues at coordinate 7,934 of DATLXH010000060.1, forward strand.
ACGCTCGGGGCTCTGGATGGTGCAGGTCAAAAAGGCGATGGGATTCGTCTTGATTGCGATGGCTATCTATTTCCTGCGTCCTCTGATCGACGAGGAGTACTTTCGCTGGAGTATCGGAGGAAGCCTCGTCGCTGGAGGACTTTTTCTTCTGGCGACCGGAGGGAGAAGTTTGAAGGGCGGCGGGAATGTCATCCGTGTCGTTTGCGCCGTGCTTCTACTGGGTGCGGGCACCTGGTTCGTTCTGCAGCGGAGTCGAGATGGGATGACCTGGGTCCCGCATTCCGACAATGCCGTGATCAAAGCAAAAGAGGAGTCGAAGCCGATCATCATCGACTTCTACGCCGACTGGTGTCTGCCCTGCAAGGAGCTCGACGCAAAGACCTTCAATGACTCGGATGTCATGAGCGAAGGGGCGAAATTCGTACGCCTGAAGGCCGACCTCTCCAGCTCTGAGGATCGCGGAGTCCGAGAGCTGACCGAGCGATATCAGATCGTGGGGGTGCCGACAATCGTATTCATCGACTCGCGCGGATTCGAGATAAGAGAACAGCGTCTCACCGGCTTCGAAGCGCCTGAAAAATTTCTCCGCCGCATGCGGGCGGCGAGGTAACGTCGTTGAGCCGCGAAGCGGCGTAATCCCTCTCCCCGGCGGGGAGAGGGAAGCGAGCGGAGCGAAGCAGGGAGAGGGGCGTGAAAGTCTCGGGAGTCCTTCGAAAAGGGCGAAGTCTTCGTATCTCTCGCGGCCCCTCTCCCGGTCGCTTACGCGACCACCCTCTCCCCGCCGGGGAGAGGGATTCGCCCCCTCCGGGAGCGAGCCCCGCCGGGTCATCACCTCTTCCCAGCGTCCTCACGCTGTTAACCCGCTCGGCATGACACTGCCTGCGGCAGTGAATAGCGACAAAGGTCTGTGAGAAATGCGGGCGGGTTAACCTCGTTCTCACTCGCCTCGACCCGTTCCTATATCATCCGCGGGCATGGCGAAAATCCATTTCGAGACGCGGGCGGATTCGTATCGAATCACACTCAACGACCCGCCGCTTAACATTCTCGATCTCGAGATGCTGAACGAGCTGCGCGACGCTCTCGGGCGGGTGGGGAAGGACAGACATCTCCTCGTGATCACCGGTAGCGGACCGAAAGCCTTCTCGGCGGGCGCAAGTGTAAGCGATCACCTCGGGGACCGCGTCAAGACGATGCTCGCGTCGTTTCACGACTGCTTCCGCATTCTCGACAAGCTCGAGATCGTGACCGTCGCGCTCGTGAACGGTGTGGCTCTCGGCGGAGGATGTGAGCTCGCCCTGGCCTGCGACTTCGTGATTGCTTCAGATCGCGCGAGCTTTGGACAGCCAGAGATCAAGCTCGGAGTCTTCCCTCCGGTGGCCGCGATTCAGTTGTCGAGTCAATTGCCACCGCGTCGAGGTTTAGAGTTGTTGCTCACAGGCGAGCCGATCGACGCAGCGACCGCGGCCGGCCTCGGGATCGTGAATAAAGTTTGTGCTGCGGCTGACTTCGAGGCAGGCTCGTCGGAATGGCTCAGTAAGCTCACGACCAAAAGTGCCGCCGCTTTGCGATTCGCGAAACTCGCTTTCCGTAAAGGTCAGAGCGACGGGTTCGAGCGGAAGCTCGCAGAAATCGAGAAACTTTATCTTGATGAACTGATGAATAGCGACGATGCGACCGAGGGGCTCAACGCGTTTCTCGAGAAACGTAAGCCGGAATGGAATCACCGCTGATCGTGCTTAGTGCGGCAGGATCCGCTGCCAGAATTCACCCTAGATCGAGCGCGAATTGATTACTGTACGGACCTTCCCAGCATGACTTCACCTCCCGCAGGCGATCTCGCCTCCCTTCGAATCGACCGGAATCTCAAGAACGACGATTACCAGACCGCGAACTGGAAACGGCTGTTGCTTTGGGCCGTGGCCCTCGTTGTTGTTGCGGCGATCGCGTTTGGGGGGTATCGCAAGGTCATCGTGCCGCGGCGAGCCCCCGCTGTCGAGACGATGACGGTGCGCGCAAGCATCATGTCGGTCAATGCTCCAACGCTCGCAGCAACCGGCTATCTCGTTGCCGAGCGGCAATCTTCGATCAGTCCCAAAGTGTCGGGGAAAATCATCAAGCTCAATTTTGATACAGGCTCGAAGGTTCGCGCGGGAGACGTGCTCGCTGTTCTTGATAGCGATCAGACCAGGGCGCAGGTCGCCGAGGCCAGGGCGGCTTACGATGAGGCGGCGCGTGAGTACGGCAGGCAGCGTTCTCTCTGGCGCGCCGGTATCGTTGCGAAATCTCTGTTTGATAGTGCCGGATCGCAGATGCAGGTCGCGCGCGCGCGGCTCGATCAGGCGACGCTAGTGCTCAAAGACGCGGCGATCACCGCTCCGTTCGATGGAACGATCACATCCAAAAATGTCGAGATCGGGGAAGTGATCTCGCCTCTGAGCATGGGCTCCGTGCCGGGCTCGACGACCGGGGGCGGATCGATTGGTATGCTCACCGATCTGCGGACCCTCGAGCTCGAGGCGGATATCAATGAGAGCAACCTTGGACAGTTGCGCGAGGGTCAGCCTGCTGAAGTGACGGTGGATGCGTTTCCGGGACAGAAGTGGAAGGGAAGACTCCGCCAGATCGTCCCGACAGCCGATCGCGCCAAGGGCGTCGTCAAGGTCAAGATTACGATCGAGAACCCATCTGCTCGGTTACTTCCGGAGATGAGTGCGGGGGTTTCGTTTCTGCAGCAGGAGCGAACCAACGCGGAGCTGCAGGAGAGGCCAAAACTCTGGATTCCAACGACGGCGGTTATTGCGTCGGAGAGTGGGAGTCGGGTAGCTGTGGTCGACGGTGAGTCGCGGGTAGATCTTCGTGAAGTGACTCTGGGAGCTACGCGTGAGAACCGCGTCGAGGTGATGAGCGGACTGCGGGATGGTGACAAGATCGTCACATCGAACGTCAGTGGATTGGAAGATGGACAGCCGGTGAAGCTTGCACAGAGCTGATCATGTAGCATTCGCGCGTCCTAGTGGAGTGTATTCGATGAATTGGTACCACCTGGCTTGGTCTCGCCGTCGTGAGCTTCGTTGCGACTCCTCAGCATAGTCACCACTATTCCTGCGTCGCCGCGCCTCGCCCACGTCGCCGCTCCCGTCGCCATCTGGTACCAATTCATCGAATACACTCCACTAGTTTGAGTGTAAGACCTTTACCCCTGACCCCTCTCCTGCGGGGTGAGGGGAAAACAGACAGGACCACGGCGGTGCATGCAGGGCTGGAGTAAACATGGCAGCTTTAGTTGAAATCGATAACGTTCGTAAGGTTTATCAGCGCGACAAGTTTCAGGTCCCGGTCCTGAACGGGATCACGGTATCGGTCCCGAAAGGGGACTTCCTTGCGCTGATGGGCCCGTCGGGTTCTGGAAAAACGACTCTATTGAATCTGATCGCAGGGATTGATCGCCCAACCAGCGGCAGCATCTCCGTTGAAGGGCGAGTGATCTCGAACTTCAACGAGTCGCAACTCGCGAAATGGCGGGCCGATCACGTCGGATTCATTTTTCAGCTCTACAACCTCATCCCTGTCCTGTCGGCCGCCGAGAACGTCGAGCTTCCCCTGTTGCTCACGAAGCTGAGCAAGAAGCAGCGGAAGGAACATGTCGAGACGGCACTGTCGATTGTCGGGCTGGGGGATCGGATGAGTCATTACCCGCGACAACTGTCAGGAGGTCAGGAGCAGCGCGTGGCAATCGCGCGCGCGATTGTCACCGATCCTACGATCCTCGTTGCCGATGAGCCGACGGGAGATCTCGATTCAAAGAACGCGGAAGAGACGTTGACCCTGCTGGAACGCCTCAATCGTGAGTTTGGCAAGACGATCATCATGGTCACGCATGATCCGAAGGCCGCATCGAGGGCCCAGCACATTCTCCATCTCGACAAGGGAGTGCTTGCCGAGGGTGGGTATGGTCAGACTACGCAGGCTGCGAGCGTAGAGTGATGAAGTACTCGTCGCTGATCCTCAAGAACTTGTTTCGCAACAAGATCCGTTCCCTCCTCACGGTGGGGCTCATGGCGGTGATCTTCTTTTTCGTGGCGACGCTGCTCTCAATCCTGGCGAACTTCGATCAGGCTTCAGAAATCGGGGCTGGTCAGAATCGGCTGGCGGTTCAGTCGGCGATCTCTCTCGCAAACATGCTTCCTTATTCTCAGGAGGCGAAGATCCGGCAGATGCCTGGCGTGGTCGACGTCGCGAAGCTCCAATGGATCGGCGCTTACTACAAAGATCAGAAAAACTTCTTCGCGAACTTCGCGGTCGATCACGATCGCATGGAGACCGTCTTCGAGGATTACAAAATCAACGCTGGCGAGCTGGCGGCTTTCAAGAGCGATCGGCGTGGTGCGCTCGTCGGGCCGGAGCTGATGAAGCGTTTCGGTTGGAAGATTGGCGACAAGGTTGTCCTCACCGGAACCATCTTTCCATTCAACCCCGAGTTGACGGTCCGCGGTGCTTACCAGCATCCGGTGAACACTTCGGCCCTGTACTTTCATATGGACTACTTCGAGCAGGCGACTGGAGATGTAGGGCAGGTCGGAACGTTCTGGATCAAGGTGGCCAAAGGGTTCGATATGGCGCAGTTGAGCGACCAGGTTGATGCAACCTTCAAGAACACCGAATTCCCAACCGAGACCTTCACGGAAAAAGAGTTCCAGAAGAACTTCATCTCCATGATCGGAAACATCAAGCTTCTCTTCACCAGCGTCAGTGTCTGCGCCATTGTCATGGTCGTGCTGCTGGCTGCGATCACCATGAGTATGTCGGCCCGAGAGAGAGTCGGCGAGATCGCTGTTCTCAAAGCAATCGGTTTCGAGAAAGGTCTGGTTCTGACGTTGATGCTCACCGAGTTCATGCTGCTGGCACTGGCGGGCGGTCTTCTCGGTACGCTCGGCGCCAGACTGTTCTACAAGGGCGTGAATATGACGGCGGTGACGCAGGGCTTCCTCGTGAACTTCGGAGTCGACAATGCCACTACCGCCACATGCCTCGCAGTGTCGGTTGCCGTGGGGCTGATCGCCGGCGGCTTTCCCGCGTATCGATCAGCCAATCTTCGCGTTGTGGACGGTCTGAGGAAAGTGGTTTGAGCACGGAGCGCCGCCTTCCAGGCGGCCGTACCGCTGGCTTCCAGCCGGCCGCGCTGTGATGAAAGCAGCCGGCAAGATGCCGGCGGTACGGCCGGCTGGAAGCCGGCGCTCCAACCTCCCTCACTTCCTCTATTAAGGAATCAGCAGACATGGCAATCCCGCTCAAATACAACATCGGAAATCTCACCAGCCGTCGCATGTCCACACTCATGACCATCCTCGGGATTGGCGTCGTCATCGGAGTGATGATCTCGATGATCGCGCTCTACAACGGAGTTCAGACGGCCATCGTCTCCTCAGGTTCAAAGGAAAACCTGATCGTTCTGCGCGAAGGAGCGGAGACTGAGGCGACCAGTTGGGTGAACAAAGATGCGTACCGCATCATTCGTTCGCTGCCCGGGGTGCAGAAGGATTCAGCGGGCGAGCCGATCATTTCTCCCGAGCTCGTCATCATCTTCAAACTCCCGAAGCGCGACGATCCGAAAGGCTCGAACGTGAACGTTCGCGGGGTCACTCCCAAGGCCTTTGCCATTCGTCCTTACGTCAAGCTCATCGAGGGAAGGATGTTCCGTCCAGGAGTCAACGAGGTCATCGTGGCGCGAAAGATACGAGATCGCTTCGTAGGCACGGAGCTCGGAAGCTCGTTTCAGTTCGGCCCGCAACAATGGACTGTGGTCGGGATCTTCGACGCAAAGGGAACGAGTTTCGACTCAGAGATCTGGGCAGACGCCGACTATCTCGGACAGGTACGGAAGCGCGAGGCCTATTCGCTACTTCTTGTCCGACCGACTGACGCTGCCGCATTCAGTTCGATTGCGGCCACCATCAAAGGCGACAACCGGCTCAAGCTTCAGGCCAAGAGTGAGTACAAGTACTACGCAGACCAGACGCAGGGGCTGGTCGGAATCACAATTCTCGTTTCGTTCGTCACCGTTTTCATGGTCATCGGAGCGGTCCTCGGTTCGATGAACACGATGTTCTCAGCCGTCGCCTCACGGAAGCGTGAGCTCGCGACGTTGCGTGCCCTCGGCTTCGGACGCAGGGCGATTCTGCTTACCGTGGTGATCGAGGCTGCATTCATTTCGCTACTGGGTGGACTGGCCGGAATTCTCATGGCGCTGCCGGTCAACGGAATCTCCACAGGCACCACGAACTTCCGGACCTTCTCGGAAGTGGCGTTCAACTTCCGGATCACTCCTGGCGTCGCTCTGTTTGCTCTGGCACTGGCGGTCGTGGCTGGTGTGATCGGTGGAATCCTTCCTGCCATCAGCGCCGCTCGCATGCCGATCACCAGAGCGCTGCGCGAGATCTGAGGCGACCCGAAGGGAGCGCTTGGTCCTTTGCCATAAACAAGAGTGTCGCGTGACAGACAGGAGTGTCTGTCCTACATGCGCGTGTAGGACAGACACTCTTGTCTGTCACGCGATACTGTCGTTTGGACGTTTCGAGGGACGCCTCACGGTCGCTTCGACCAGTTGATCTCGATCTTCTTTTCTTCTTCAGGTCCCTCAGGTTTCACCGTCGCCTTCCGTTTCGCAATTTCCAGTCGCGAGACAGGCTCCAGGCGCGTCCGGTCCGCTTTCATGACGAGAGCTCGCGGCTCGATGCGTGTTGCCGGCCCACCAAACATCCAGATTGAGAGAGCGAGAGTCGCCAGCGCGAAAACCGGAAGTGTCGCCGCGGCCTCTCGCATCTGCGGGCGTAGAAGTTCCTGATAGTGGTCCCGAGGGCGGTGCGCCAGATTCTCCAGGAGAGTCACGACCAGGGTCACAGCGCAGGCTGAAGCGAAGGTGAAATCGCGATTTGCCATGGCGAGAGCCAACAGCGCCAGAAAGGGTGCCGGCAGGCGCAGAAGCCAGAGTCGCGCTCGCTCCATCGGAGTCTCGACTGTGAAGAGGTTCTGTAATGTCTCCACGATGCGTCGCTCGATTCTGACGACGAAAAAAATGCTGATTGCAACGAGAGTCAGAGCGGCGACGGGGACACGGGCACCAAGCCCGGTTCGCATCGTGAGCGGGAGGATCAGCTCCATCGCTTGCGGGAGGACACCGGTAGCGATCACGGCAAGCATGGCCGTATCGAAGCCAAGCCGCGTTGCGAGGCTCCGCTCGATCGGAGCGAAATAGAAAAGGAGAAGCGTGAGGCCCAGCAAAGCCGCAGAGAGGAGTAATGACAGCGGCAGATCGAACGGGGTGAGAGCCGCGGCTGAAATCAGAGGCTGGCGGGCGAGCGGGGCGTGAATGAACCACGACGAGCTTCCCCACGAGCGAAGCGCAAAAAACTCGCCCAGTGAGAGGAAGAGACTGGAAGCGAAGGCTGAAAGAATGACGGCGGAGGAGCTCACCAGCAGTAGGGCGGCCGCGCCAGGCCGCGGTCGGAACTCAGAGACATGTTCTCCGTATATGGTCATGAACGCGACGTTTCTGCTATGTGCACCGGCGCTGCTATCTTAGGCGCTTCAGGAGCTGGAATCGAGTGATGAAAGCCCAAGGATGACTCGCTCAAGAAAAAGAACCATCCTCGTATGGGCGGTTGCTCTTGCGATCGTCATCATCGTGCGCCAGGTGGAGCAGGGGCTCTCGAGCTTTGATCGAGAGCTTCCCGCGCTAAGTATTCTTTCCTTTTTCGGCTGGCTGGTCCTGCTGGCCATCTCGTTTTACTGGATCACGTCGGCGATCCGTTTTGTTCTGCGGCGCCTTTTCTGGCGCGTCGGCAGTCGACTTGCGCTCAGTTACTTTCTCACCGGAGTGCTCCCGTTCGCTCTATTTGCGATTCTCATGGTCTTCGTCAGCTATCTCGTCGCGGGGGTCCTGAGCCAGACCGCGCTGAGGACGGAGCAGCACGAAACTCTCGCCAAACTCGACGAGCACAATCTCCTCTACGCGATTCGGGGCCAGACCGCCGACGACTTGCCGAAGAGTACGAAGCTGTATGAAACCTCGAGTTTGAAGAAAGGGGAGCTGCCTTCGTGGCTGCTCACGGAGCCCTTCTCGGGGATGGTCGCGAAAGGTCGTGAGACCTTCTTCGTATCATCAAAGCGCTACGACACATCGTCCAAACGGAAGCAGGTCGTGCTCGTACTTCCTCTGGCCGGCGAGTGGGTCACAGCTCTCGAGAGCAAGAACGGGATGATGCTCGCTCTGAGACGAGCGGAGGCCTCGCATGGTCGAAAGAAACCAAAGGGAATCCGGGTCCAGGGCAGGAAGGGAGGAGAGTGGAGCACCAACGCGGGCGAGGGTTTCGAAATCGATGATAGCGATGAAGACATAGGCAAGTTTCTCCGGCGCGCGTGGTCCTGGGGAAAGGTGGTCTGGTTCGATGTCAGCCCTCCGCTGGTCGACTGGGAAAGCGGAAGGACCGACTCGCGGATTCGTCTGTTCACTCTGATCTCGAATCCGCTCTCGAACCTCCGTGATTTCTATTTCACTTCGTCCGACTACTTCAACTTCTTTGTCGGAGCGATCGTCGCCACTGGCGGAATGCTGTTGATGATCTACCTCTTCGCGGCAATGTTTGCGGCGGTGCTGATCTTTTCGATCTCCAGGGCGGTCAACCGGATCGAGAAAGGGACTCATGCTGTCGAACGGGGAGATTTCTCCTACCGCATCAAGATGCGTCCACACAATCAGCTGGGGCAGATGGCGCAGTCATTTGATCGGATGACGGAGTCGATCGCTTCTCTCTTGACGAAGGTCGCAGAAAAGGAACGTCTCCAGAGTGAGATCGACATTGCCGCCTCGATTCAGCGGAATCTGCTGCCACGGGAGGGTCCTCGGTTTCGAGGCGTGTCGTTCTCCGCGCACTTCGAGCCGACGGCAGCTGTCGGTGGCGACTATTACGATGTTTTCAACCTCGACGAGACACGGCTTGCAGTCGCAATCGGTGATGTCAGTGGCCACGGTTTGTCCACCGGTCTGGTCATGGCCATGGTCAAAGCGGCGATGACCACTCTGGTCGAAGAGGGAGCTGACGAGGAAGCGATGTTTCGACGGCTCAATCAGCTCGTCCATCGTTCCACCGAAAAGCGGGCTTTCATGAGTCTCGGATTCACGATTTTCGACCTGGCCAAAGGGACGATCCGGCATACGAATGCAGGTCATCTCTATCCCTACCGACTGCGGAAAGATACCTTGCCGTACGCAATCGAAAGCCCCTCTCTTCCGCTGGGCGTCCGCAGCACGATTCAAAGTCATACGGTGACTGACGTGCTCGAGGAAGGGGACATGATGGTTTATCTCTCGGACGGAATCATTGAAGCGCAGGATGGACTCGGAGACCCGTTCGGATTCGATAAGCTCGAGAGCATCCTGTCGACCTTGAGCCACGAAACTCCTGCTAACGTTCAGACCAGGATTCTCGAAGCGATTGCGCTTCATGCCGGCGATCGCCCCGCCGATGACGATCGTACGGTGATGGTGCTGCGCTTCGATCACATGGTCGTGACCAGCGACGACGGTCCGGTTTCGTCGGTGACCGCGATGGTCTAGCCCGCATTTCTCACAGCGCCTCTATCAACGAGCGCAGCGTGTCATCCCGAGCGAGAGGACAGCGGTGAACGCTGATGAAGAGGTGATGACACCCGGCGTGGACTCGCGTTCCGAAGGGGCGAATCCCTCTCCCCGGCGGGGAGAGGGTGGTCGCGTAAGCGACCGGGAGAGGGGCCGCGAGAGATACGATGACCTCGCCCTTTCCGACGGACTGGCGAGACTTTCACGCCCCTCTCCCTGCTTCGCTTCGCTCGCTTCCCTCTCCCCGCCGGGGAGAGGGATACGCCGCTTCGCGGC